>CBDUYN010000187.1:0-19866 GCA_965371445.1 uncultured bacterium
CTGTCAAGCCGGGCGAAACTTTTCGCCAACTGTAAAGTTATAGCGGTTTCTCATCTCGGCTTTGGCGATCCTCGCTCTGGCTGGAGCGGCGATTCTGCGCCGTAGAGCTCGTGCCAGCACACCGGTTTAGTCATAGCGCTCGCGAGCACGAAAAAAGCCCCGCACCAGACCGGTGCGGGGCTTACGTCCTCAAGACGTCTTGAGGCGTTCAGCGGCGATCCGGCAGTACTTCGGATCCAGCTCGATGCCGAGAAAACTCCTCCCGAGTCGTAGCGCCGATCTGCCGGTGGTGCCGGAGCCAAGAAACGGGTCGAGCACGTCCCATCGGGCAAGACGAGCCAGGCGGACGATGGCTCGCCGTTTCGCCGGGTTACCGCTCAAATCCGCCGCTGAATGCCAAGAACAGCGGACGGTGACTCACAGGTGTGCCAGAATCCCCGGATGGATACTCAGGCTACCGCCCGAGCCCTCGATCCGTGGCAGATCGCGTGAGCGACCAAGCCGACGTGTCACCGGACTCGAAGCCGTCGCTGAAGAGGTCGCCTTTCCTTCGGCGAGCGGCTTTACTTCGTCGCCGACGACGGCGTCCACGGCCTGGAGCTGGCAGCCCCGCGCGGGGTCACACGCCCGGAAGAAGAGGTGATCGCCCGCCACGATGAGCGTGCCGGGATCTGAGGAGCAGCGCCCGGGAACAGATGTCGGCGACGACATACGTCCCTTCCACGGTGGTGTCAGGCGCCGAGGCACGAGCCCACCTAAACGCGGGGCTGGCCGGGGCTGGCCTCAGCAAGCCGTTTGAGCTAGCTCGTCGCGGGGTCGCGACTGGCCGCCCACGAACGTAGTTGTCCGGTAGCTCCACGTTCGCGTTACACACGGGGGCATA
The DNA here is from genome assembly GCA_965371445.1 of uncultured bacterium. Lineage (GTDB taxonomy): Bacteria > Acidobacteriota > Thermoanaerobaculia > Multivoradales > J023 > DASWIG01. The sequence goes on from CBDUYN010000187.1 coordinate 884, forward strand.
CTGGCCCGCCTGCCAAGGGAAAGTGTCGCTGAGGGTCAGCCTCGACGGACATAGGGTGCTCCTCTCCGGAACGGACGAACGGCGTCCTCCGATCATGCTGACCGCCCAGATCCCATCACGCAAGACGCGAGCCAGGCGGACGATGCCTCGCCGTTTCGCCGCATTACCGCTCGGATCCGCCGCTGAGTGCCAAAAACGGCGGGCGATGACTCGCATGTGTGCCAGAATCCCCGGATGGATACTCAGGCGCCGAGGCACGAGCCCACCTACGCGGAGGCTGGGCTGGCCTCAGCAAGACGTTGAGCTCGCTCTTCGCGGGTCGCGACTGGCCCCTGGGGTTAGGCGTCTGCCACGGAAAAGGCCGCCCTGTCAGAAGTCAAGCTGGCAGAAAAAACACCAAACCTACCTTCCAGAAGGAGACCTCACCATGGTGGTCAAGACCTCGGTCAGAGCCGGCATTGGCCCCGGCCCCGATCCGCGGGGCTAGTCCCCTCGGCAAGATGCCCTACCTTCTCTCTGAGTTACGGTAGGGCATCTGCACCTTCAGCAGGAGGATGCGAATTCGGTCGCCAAGATTCGACTCAGCGCTCAAATTCGCCAGGAACGCCTCCGCCGCCAGGGCGAGGCGGCCACCAAAAGCCTGATTCGCCTTGAGGGCCATGGCTGCCTTGATTCCAAGGTGGTAAGCCTGCGACACTTGCCCATCCTTGGCATTCTCAAGCGCCGCAAAGAGACACGCGATGGTGGCTTTCTGCGGTTGTGAGGTAGCCGCCAGCTCCCGCTCCGCGCGAAGAAACAGAGACTGAGCAACGCGGGGTTTCGGCTCCGTAAGCCCCGTGCAGAAGGGGATCCAAGCCTTCGTCCTTGCAGACAGCTCCGAGGCGGCGACGAATTCAGCAAACTCGAACGGCAATTCATCGTCGAAATGAAAGTAATGCTTCGCAATGATAAGCCAAGTCATGATCCAAGCGTTGACCAATGGATCATTCGCAGCCATTTCCCAGCAAGCAAGAAACTGAGCGTATGCCCTCTCGTCTCCGCGGAGCAGCAGAATCGCCCCTCTCGAGAGTCTGGCCTTGAGCGCGTCTGAAGGCATTCCCAGCGCATCGAACAGAAAGAGCGCATCATTCAGCAAGTCAAGCGCAGTGTCGGAGTCGCCAGCATCCGCATAAATGAGGCTGGCGATCCATCGGACCGTGGCGGCAATCGCCATGTCATCAAATGGCGAGCCTAGGTCGACCTGCTCCAGGAGGGATACCGCATCGGCGTACTTGGTGGAGATTCTGGCAATCTCGGCTCGCGAAGCCAGGGCCCATCGATGCTCGTCGAGGTCATGTGCCTTGCTTAGCAGATTAGCTTCGAACACGTCGCAAGCGATATCGATAGCCTGCACTCGACATGAGAGCTCAAGGTCCACAGCTCGGCCGAGGCACTCCCTGACCGTGTATCTGGCAACACTCAGTTCCCTGATGAGCCGCTTCGTCTCTCTACTGATTCCCTTCGCGAGGCGGTCCAAGCCGCCCCGGAGGAACACCATGCTCTCTTGGGCGGCATGGGCGGTCGGCAGATCCCTGAGCAGCGCGAGACCGAGCACGAGCTCCGTCAAGGCGACGCGCTCCTCTTCCTGCTCGACGTCCCCGGTCAGCGATCTTTCCGGATCGGCTCCGTGCTTCCTCGTCTTTCGCAGCCGAGCCTGCGCCGCCGAGTAGGCAAGCTGCGCCAGGTCCGAAGAGCCGACGTCAAGATCCCTGAGGCTGCCGAGCAGACGAGACCGACAAGAGGTGTCCAGAGCGGCACGCACGCAGCCGTAGATGAGGCGAGGGTCTCGCCACATCCGGTCGATCGCGACGCTGGCGGCGAGAACCGGGTGAGCCCGAACCTCGGATTCCAGCCGAGGCAGGATACCCTCGTCCTCGAGGCCAAACACGTCAGCCTCCGGAGCTATGGTCAGCTCGACGCCGGATCCCTCGGAGCCTTCCATGGCGCTCAGGCATTCCATCACGGCCTGCACGGCCCAGGGCACGCCATATCCGGCCAGCCGCCAGGTGGCATGGTCCACCAGCCCTTCGGGTACCGGTCCGGAGCGCCGGAGGTCGCCGGGGTTCTCTCCCGTATGTCGGATGAACCACCGGTAAACCGTCCGCTGGGAGTGTTGCCCCAGGCTCTTCGCGATCTTCTCGATGGGCAAGGCGGACTCTCCGACGGCATACGCGGCGGTTTCGACCCATCGTTTCGTGATGTAGCTCTTGACGGTCTCACCCAGGTGGAACCTGAGTTGCTCACCGGCGTTTTCCTTGTCGCGGACCGGGGACTGACGAGCCGCCTCGGTCGCGTTCAGACCATCGAAGAGGTGCTCGGCGATGTAGCCCAGAAGCGGTTTGAGATGGTCGGGCAGAAGGTCCTTGTCCCGCTGAATGCGGTCGACCGTCTCAGCCCGCGCTCGTTCCAGTGGGTCCAGGTCTCCCAGAAGCCGGAATTCAGAAGGCGGGCTCTCGATCCAGGCCAGCAAGGTGAGAAGAGCGCCGCAGTCGCCAGGGCGGCGATTCCCCCGCGCAAATCGGTTCCAGGTGTAGTAATCCAGGCTGGGCTTTAAGAGCCTCGGCCAGAGGAGGATCTCCGGAGGAGTCCCGGTCACTTTGACATGCCATTCGCAGAAGGTGCGGAGTACGGGCAGCCCGACCGCGGCCGCGACCTCCCCGGTCGGAGCTTCGAGGCCGTAATCGCGCCGGAGCACCGGAGGCAGGCGGCGGGCCGTCTCGACTTGCGCCGTCCGGAAGTAGTCCTTCAACGGCACGTCGAGGTGCGCGCCGGCCAAGGTGGCTACGTCCCAGTTGCCGCCGGTGGCCTCGAGTGCGGCCTTGACGGAGAGGTCCGCGTCGAAGAGGTGCTCCTCCACGTAGGCCAGAACGCCCTCCAGGCTTTGTGGGGCGTTCTCCCGTTCCCGTCGCAGCCGCTCTTTGACAGTCTCGGCGGCGCGATCCCGTGCCTGGACAATGACTCTTCGCGGCATCTTACAGGCCCCGCCGTCTTGCCCCAGCAGCACGGTATCCCCTTGTAGGCCAAGGGGGAGGAGGTCGACGAGCGGGCATCCGCCCCTGTGGTCCGGCCGGCGGCGGAGAGTCCGTCCCTGCTGCTGGGTGGGACGGCCTGCCGTGGCGTCGTCGCCGAGTCCTGGACACCTTCTCGCGGTCCTGGTGGATTCTCTCCTGCGTGGCCACGGACGCCTGGTCTCGAAGCTTCCTCTCGACGCTCTGGTCTCTTCGGCTCATCGGCACCCTCCCGAATTTCTTGAGTGCCGCTAGCCTAGCACATCGGCGATTTCGGGGGGAAGGGCGCTGCCAGGACTGTCGGCAGGGGCGATTTCGGGGGGAAGGGCGCTGCCAGGGCTGTCGGCAGGGCTGTCGGCGGTGCCACCCACTTCGGGAGAGGGCGCCCGGAGCACCAAGGCGGGTGCTGCTTCGAGCTGGCTCCTGTGGGCCGGCGACTGAGGGGCAGTTCTCCTCAGCAGCGCCGGGTCAATTCTGGCAAGCGCTTAAGAGCTCAGTAGATCCGAAGAATCGTCGCCACCCACAGGGCGTTGGCCACAAGAATCCACACCGCGGTGCCGACCCATAGCTCGAAGGAGTACCGTGTTCGGACTTGTACAAGGTCGTCGGCGGCGAGCCCGAGCCACGGCAACCATCCCCAGGCGTACCAACCGCCGACGGCACCCCATACCCCAAAGACGCCCCACTTGCCGATAGAAAACGCCACGAAGCCCGCGGCAGCCGCCAAAAGGCCCGCGACATGGGGTCTCCGGAGCTCCGAAGACGACGCTGGCCTCAGCGCCGCAAGCCACAGCAGCCCGAGCAGAGCCCCCGCCGCGACGAGCCAGAACGGCGGTTTGAACACCGACCACCCCCCGAGCCAGAAGGCCGTCTTGACGAAGGTGTACAGACTATGGAGCACGCCGACGGCCACTTCCCAGGGCGGCTGACCGAGGGCCTTTCCGAGCGCGGCGAGCTCCAGGGTACCGCCCCAGGCCCAACCTCGTAAGAGCTGAAAAGGGGCGACAAGCCCTGACAGGGCAAGCGCCGCGGAAGCGGGCCTCCAGCCGTCGCGCAACCAGATCCGCCCGAGGGCATAGACGACAACTGGGGCCGCTGTCAGCTTGAGCAGCGGCCCCAGGGCGACGAGAACGTAGACGCTCCATCGCCGGTCCTCTCTCTCCAAGTTCGCCACCAGAAGCGCGCACCAGAGGAAGACAGCGGCGTCGTTCGACGCCCTGGCGAGCGATTCGACAGCCCCAGGAGCCAGCAGGAGCCACAAGACGGCCATCTCCCAGCGATGTCCGCGAAGCCGTCCTGTCGAGCGTAGGGGTCCGAGAAGCGCGCAGGTAACGAGGAAGACGCTCGCGAGGCGCAGCACGAGGAGCCGTCGCTCGGGCGACGTCGCTCCCGGCCCAGAGGCCAGGTGGCTCCAGACCATCAAGAGAGGAGCTGTTGCCAGGTAGTAGAGCGGCGGCTGGTGGGATTCGTAGTTGTAGACCTCCTCGCCCGGTAGGCGTTCGACGGGAGGGCCGAGGACGTTGAAGAGCGCCCCTGAACCGTCGAAACGTGGACAGCCGAACCGGGCCGCGAGGTCGCCTCCGCAAGGGTGAGAGACGATCGCCGCGACAATCGCCCCATCGACGCGCTCTCCTCGTAGACCCTCGACGATGCCGGCGTCGGCGAAAGCCACGGCCCTCGCCAGATGGAACGGCTCGTCGGGGCCCTCGAAGACGGGGAAGGAGAAGGCGTGAAGAAGGAAGCGGGCGATCACCACCCACCTCAGGAAGCTCAACAGTGAGTCTCGGGAAGCTGGCTCGGCGATCAAGGAGAGATCCTCTGAGTCGGTCACGGCCGGGTTCTCGCCGAGCTTATCAGGCCGCGGCGAGACGTCCATACGGAGGCTGCCGTCACGCGCCGGCGATCGACGTCCGGCGTCTCCCGGGTCCGGGAGTACACCGCGCCGTAGGCCAATCCCATCCGGCGAACGGTGTCTCCAGGGTCCGGCAAGCGTTCGGGCTCATGCGGGCAACCCAGAGGCGAGTCTCTACGCCGGTGCGTCGAATACCGGCTAAGCACCGTCGATATTTACTCCTTATTTTCGAAATGATTTACGTTAACCGCACAACCTTGACACATCCAAACGCTTGGGCTAAGCTCAAGAGGTCCGGTCTCGATAGTTCCTGACATCGACTACGTCGGTTTTCAGATCAAGCAACCTTCCGGCGTGACATTTCCGAATCAAAGCACTGTCGAAAATTTCATCATAAAATCGGGTATAGAGGCCTTGATTTTCTCGGATGGCTTTGAGAGTGGAGATGCCGCGGCCTGGTCGACAACAGTGCCTTAGCGGGAGTTTGGGAACCCTCGTTCCTTGCTACCCTTTTGGCCCGGGGAGCCGAGCAGGTGGTCGACCTGAAGGTGCAGATCGCGGCGGTGCGGTGCGGCCTGTCGGCGGTGCGGTGCCACCCACTTCGGCAGGAGCTTGTCAAGTAGATACACTCCTCCGTGGCAGAAATTCCGGAAAAATCTGCGTCCGGATCGGTTCGGTTCGGTCCAGCACGGCAGCTGCCGAAGTGGGTAGTACCGAAGGAGGGCTGCCCGGGCCGAGCTGCCGCGACCAGCTCGAGGTTCCAGAAGAAGTGGGAGACGAAGCTGGTCTGGTCGCCCGCTTCCCCGCCTGCGCGAGCTCACCGAACGCCTTCGAGCTCGACGTCCCCACCCGTCCCCGCAAGGACGACCTCGTTGAGCTCTTGACGCGTTCCCGGCGTCCTTCGAGAAGATCCTCGGCGTCCTCAAGCTCGCCGAGCTCAAGGCCGGCTGCCGTGACGCTGCCCTCGACGACGGCGGACGCCAGAAGGCTCCCTGCAAGCAGGACGACGCCAAGAAGGACGAAGACAAGTCGGACGACGCCACCGCGACGAACGTCACCGGCGTCATCCAGACCGCGGGACTGGCGACTGGCCCCACTGGCGGCTCTTGGTCGCAATCGGTCGCCGTCACGATCCGCCGACGGATCAGCTACACATTTCAGGCGGACACAAGTCCGCCCCGTCGCCGCAGTTGCGGTGTCGACAAATTTGTCGACTAAGATCCAGGCATGGCCGACTGAGGAACCTCTACAAGCATCCAGCAGATCCTCTCGGATCGTCTTCCGGAGGAGATCGGGACGGAACGCGACTTCGAGGACTGGTTTGGGCCTTTGATGGCTCGCGTCTCGATAGCGGCACTGCAGGTCCAAGACGACGTCATAGCAGCTCTCGATGCTGCACGACAGAGGATCCGCGAGCAGGAAGGGTGTGTCCGTGAGGTCTGGCCACCACCCGGTGCCCGCGGCCCACGGCCGAGCTCTTCCTGCGTAGCTTTCCTCCCGGCGAGCTTTGCGGCGAGCATCCGCGGGCGGCAGGCTCAACCTGCCGCCTTCCTCAACTCTCTACGAACGTCAAAGCCGCATCAGGAGGCGGAGCTTCTCCTCGACCGTCTGCAGTATGGCCTCCGACACGCTACCCAGACGACGTTTCAATCGGCGGATGGAAAGCGATCGGACGTCCTCACACTTGACGTAGCTCTGCGTCGCGAGCCCACCTTCACCCTCCGGCACCGGGACATGAGACCGGATACCCTTGTTCCGGCTGGTCAGCGGCAACAGGATCACGAGCTCCGCCGCGCTCAGATTCAAGGCGTCTTCAGAGATCACGAGGCCAGGACGAAGACCGGCTTGCTCATGCCCAACCGTCGGACCCAGGTCGACCGTCCAGATCTCTCCGCGCCGAGGCTTTGGGCGCCGAGCCTCTCCCGTCATGAGTGGGGAGTCTCTTCCAAGTCGTCGCCGACGGTGGCGTCCCAGGCCTGCCGCTCCCGCAACTCCTCCTTCCAGGCCTGCGGGTCGGCTCGCAAGCTCGCGAAATCCTGGCTGAGTCCCTTGAGGAAACGCTGACGCCGGTACTCCTCGATCGCCGCCGCCAGGATGTCGGCCATGGCCTCGCCGGTCTCTCGCGCCATCTTCTTCAAGGACTGATGGGTCTGTTTATGAATGCGAACCGTCATCGTGGGCATCGGGGTGTCTCCTCAAGTGTCGACATAAGAGTCTACACTGCTGTGCCCAGAATGGCAAACCTCACTCCCGCCGAAGACGGCCCCAGAGCCAAAGAGGGTCAAGATGGGCGGCGGCCAGCGCTTCGACCTGGCGCTCGTTGGTGCCGGTCATGATCAGGAAGTGGTCGGTGAAGTCGCTCACCTCGGCGAGGTAGAGGACCCTCAGGTCCTCCACCGACTCCCGCTTCCACGGGAAGGGATGGGGTGGCAAGGCCAAGGGACACAGGACGTCCCACGTGCCGAGGACGCCTCCTCAGGCAGGGGACGTCCCACCTGCCACACCTTGGCCTTGTCTTCGGTCCCGGCCTTGGCAGCCGGCCTTCCGGCCTGCGGGAAGTACCAGGCACCTCGGGCGGAAGTGGCGAGCACAACCTGCGGGCTGGGGCGAAGAGTGCCGGAGTGGCTGGTACCAGGAGGAGGTACAGCCCCAGGAGGAGGTACAATGTCGGACGTGACTGCAATCCTCCTGGCCTGGCTGGGCAAGACCGACCTCGACGCTTGCCGCGACGCGCCCGTCGTGGGTGTCGGACCCATTGCCAGAGCTCTCGAATCCCGTCGTTTCCGACGCGTCGTCCTGCTCAACAACTACCCGAAGAAGGAGGGCGACGAGTATCGCGACTGGCTCGCCGCGCGGACGTCCATCGTCCCCACCCTCCGGCACTGCTCCTTCAAGAACCCGACCGACTACGTCGCCATCTATCGCCACGCCAGCGCCGCTGCCGCGGAAATCGCCGCCGCGGAAATCGCCGCCGAAGGACGGCCCCTCGTCTTTCACCTCAGCCCCGGCACGTCGGCCATGACGGCGGTCTGGATCCTCCTCGCCAAGACGCGCTATCGCGAATGCTCGGAGCTCATCCAGTCGTCACGCGAAAGCGGCGTCGAGACCGTCGACGTCCCTTTCGACGTCTACGCCGAATTCGCGCCGGACCTTCTTCGCCGCTCCGACGACGAGCTCCTCCGGCTCACCCAGGGCCTGGCGCCGGAAGCCCCCGAGTTCGAAGCCATCGTCCACCGCTGCGACGCCATGAAGTTCGCCGTCGCCATCGCCCGGCGGCTGGCGCCCCGGGAGCTCCCGGTCCTCGTCCAGGGCGAGTCGGGGACCGGCAAGGAGCTTTTTGCCCGCGCCGTCCACAAGGCCAGCCGGCGCGCCGAGAAGCCCTTTGTCGCCGTCAACTGTGGGGCCATCCCCACCGAGCTGGTCGACTCCGAGCTCTTCGGGCACAAGAAGGGCGCCTTCACCGGCGCGGTGAGCGACCGACAAGGCGTCTTCGAGGAGGCACACGGCGGGACGCTCTTCCTCGACGAGGTCGGTGAGCTCACGAGATCCGCCCAGGTGCGTCTGCTGCGCGTTCTCCAGGAAGGGAAGATCCGCCGCGTCGGCGACAGCCGCGAGCGCGCGGTCGACGTCAACCTGCTCGTCGACCACCTCCTCGACGAGATCCACCGCCAGGCAGCCGAGAGTCAGCCCGGCAAGGAGGGCTGCCCGGGCCGAGCTGCCGCGACCAGCTCGAGGTTCCAGAAGAAGTGGGAGACGAAGCTGGTCTGGTCGCCCGCTTCCCCGCCTGCGCGAGCTCACCGAACGCCTTCGAGCTCGACGTCCCCACCAGACCGCAGGTCTGGCGACTGGCCCCACTGGCGGCTCTTGGTCGCAATCGGTCGCCGTCACGATCCGCCGACGGATCAGCTACACATTTCAGGCGGACACAAGTCCGCCCCGTCGCCGCAGTTGCGGCGTCGACAAATTTGTCGTCGACAAATTTGTCGGCTAAGATCCAGGCATGGCCGACTCAGGAACCTCTACAACCATCCAGCAGATCCTCTCGGATCGTCTTCCGGAGGAGATCGGGGCGGAACGCGACTTCGAGCGCTGGTTTGAACCGTTGAAGAATCGCGTCTCGATAGCTGCACAGAGGGTCCACTACGACGTCAAAGCAGCTCTCGACACCGCACGGGAGCGGATCCGCGAGCGGGAGGAGGGTGACCGTGACGTCTGGTTCGTGACCGGAACCGACGGGAAGTCCCTGATGAAGTCGGTGGCAAGCGTCCGTTCCAAGCTGGGCCGGGAGCTCCGCGAGCGTGAGGCCAAGCGTCGGCTGCCTGACGGGCGCATGTCCCGCGACCAGATCGAGAAGCTTCTCCTCTCGTTCCGGGACCTGGGACGCTTCCGAGTCGTCTGCGATCTCTCACTCGATGTGGCGGAGGCGAGGGAGGTGCTGTTCCCGCGGTCGGAGAAGGCTCTTCTGGACCGCTATCCGCTCTTGGACGAGATCAAGGACTTCAGCTACGACCTCGTGCTACGCCAGCTTGCCCGGGGCCATCGTGCGCTGCAGTTCACTGTCGAGGTGGAAGAAGACGGGCCGGTCCGCGTCGAGATCCAGCTCATGACACTCCTCCAGAACGCCTGGGATCACCGGAACCATCCGCTCTACGAGTGGGAGCGTGAAGACGGCTCTCTGCCCGTCCCGCTCCTGGTCAACGACATCGCCCTCGCCGAGACCTTGCACCTGGTCGATCAACAAGCGTCGCTCAATTGGCGGGAGTTCCTCAAGATCAGGAAGAAGTCGAGATGACCGCGCTCTACGTGACCTACACCCTGGAGTCGTCGGCCGGTGACCGCGCTCTGGCGATCCACCTGCAGCAGCCGGAGGGCGAGAGAGCTCCGCCCCATGACCACCTCCGCGAGCTTCACCGCGCCATGGGTACCTGGAATGCTGCCCACCCCGACGTCTTCGTCCATTCGGACCTCGGCGAGGCCCCTGGAGCCGGTGCGATACAACGTGGGATTGCGGATTACCGCTACGCCGGGGGTGCGGTCAACGGCGGCCGTCTCGAGCGTCATTTGGACATGGTCCTGGAGACCGGACGTATCCACACGTTCGGTCTGCGTCCGGGGGCTCTGGTCGACGGACAGGACCTGGTAGGACGACAGGACACCCTCGCGGAGCTCCGAGAGAAGCTTCGCCACGGCTCAGTCCACCTCAAGGCACCCCGCCGGTATGGCAAGACGAGTGTCCTCCGTCACCTGAAAAAGACGCTCTCTGAAGAGGGAGAGGCCTGTCTCTACGTCGACGTCTCGCCGGGCTCTTCCGCGTCGTGGTTCCTGGTGACCTTGGTCCGGGAAGCCATGGAGGTTCCGCTTTGTCGCCCGGCGCTCCAGTCTCTGTCGGAGCTCGCCGATTGGCCGGAGCCGGACGCTGAGCCCATACAGCGGAGCCTCGCCGGCCGACGCCTCGAAAAGCTCCTGAGGCCCAACGTGCGGAACACGGGGCAGCGGCTCCTGGACGCCCTGGGCAGGGTCGGCACGATCGTGCTCGTGGACGAGTTCAGCGTCTTCCTCAGGCGGTTCCTCGACCAAGGCCCGGAAGAGAGGGAGGAGATGAGGATGATCTCCGAGATCCTGGCCCGGTCGAGGCGGGCGCCACAACCGACCCGCCAGGTGCTGGCCGGAAGCGCCGGATTGAGCAGTTTCCTCTTCTTCCACCATCTCGCCGACCCGTTCGCCGATCTTGAAGGCGTTTCTCTTGAGCCTCTCGCAACGCAGGATGCCGCCGTCCTGACGGAAGAGCTCTTCTACGGCGCTCGCCAAGTTCCATCGCCTGGGGTCGTCGAACAGGTTCTCTCAGAGGTCGGTGCACCGATTCCGTTCTTCCTCCACGTCCTCGTCGACGCTACGTGCCAGAAGAGCGACGAAGTCGGCCGGCTCGACGCCGACGTGGTTCGGCGCGCCTATCGCGAGGGGCTCCTAGGCTCGGGTGGCAACACGTACTTCCGAGACTACAGGCTGGATCACCAGCCCTATCCGCCAGGCTTGCGAAGGGCGGCAGGAGCGCTGCTGAAGGAGCTGGCCGGAGAGCCGGGCGGGATCCCTACCCCACGACTCCGCGAAATTTTTAAGAAAGTCGGGGCTGAGCCTGAGAGCTTCGAACCTCTCCTGAGTTGTTTGCAGGAGGATTACGACCTCACTGAACACGACGAACGTTGGACGATGCGTCCGAAAGTTCTCCGGGACCGCTGGTCGCAACGAGAACCCTGGTTGACCGGGGAGGAGCTCTGAGTTGCTGCTGACGTATTCCCCGTCGCGCTGTGACCCGGCTCTGCTGCGTCGGCTCACGGTCGGCGAAAGCCGGACGAGGGCCGTCGCGACCCTGGTGGACGCCGTCCGCGCTGAGCTTGGCAACGAGGTCCACCAACACCAGTTGCTCGTCGGACCGCGCGGCAGCGGTAAGACCCACGTCCTGACCCTGGTGGCAGACCGGCTGGAGTCGGATCCGGAGCTCGCGGAACGCGTCCTGCCGGTGTCCCTGGCCGAAGAGGAAGTGACGAGACATCCCGCCGACCTCGTCATCAAGATCCTCGAAAGGCTGGAGAATCGGCTCACTGGCCCAAGTCCCATGGAGGGACGCTCGCAGGCACTCGCCGTCTGCCGCGACGTCCTGGACCGGCTGCGCTCGGAAAGCGACGACGACCAAGCACTCATCCTGGCCGCGGGAACCCTGGAAGAGATCGCCGAAAGACTCGGCCGACTTCTAGTCCCCATGGTGGAGAACCTCGACTCCGTCTTCTATACCGGGTACTCCCGCGACAAGACGGATCGGGCACAGTGGGCTCTGCGCAAGATCCTGATGGAGTCGAAAGGAATGATGCTCCTGGCGTCGGCACCGAGTCTCTTTGGCGACGTAGCCGACGAGGGAGCGCCGTTCTACGATTCCTTCCGCACCCTCTCCTTGGGCGAGCTCCCTCGCGAGGAGATCCTGGATCTGATCCGCCGCCGGATCGAGGTGGAGCTTGGAAGCGGAGGTCTCGACAACGCCACCGAACGCCGCCTAAGGACACTCCTCTCGGACTTCGATCGCCGCCGCGCGCGCCTGTGGGGATTTCTGGTCATCACCGGCGGGCTGCCTCGCTTCGCTCATCTTCTCTTTGACCTTCTGGCGGAGACCGACGTGACATCGGTCGTCGGACTGCTGAATCGTTTCCTCGACACGCAAACGCCCTACTTTCAAAGCCGGCTCGATCCGCGGATCGTGCCAAAAGCGGAGCTCGAAATCCTGGAGACCCTGGCGACCGCCGACGGGCCCCTCCTCGTCGGTGAGATCACGTCCAGGGTCCGGGGGGCGGTGCGTGGCAACGTGAGCAACTACCTGAAGCGTCTGCGCCGACGCGGCCTTGTCCGGCAGCGGGGTCGACGACAGGAAGTCCGCTACGATCTTTCCGAGCCTCTTTTCCGGGTCTGGCGTCGTTTCCGGATCGGGCGCGGCGAACGCGAGCAAATCGAAACCTTGGCGGAGCTTGTGGCGGCAGCGTTCACTCCTGTCGAATTGCAAAAGGAATGTCGCGATCTGGCCGACCTTCCTAAGGAGGACCTGCGGCGGCAAGCTGTCGACTACGCACTCGACGTTTCCGTTCCGCCGACAGAGATCGCGGAGCCCAGAGTTGCGTATGGTATCGGTGACTCGGAACAGACTTCCGAGGAGATTCGCCAACGCGAAGCCGAGAATAGGCGACTCAGAAAGGAGCTGGACGAGCTATGGGATGCTCAGGCGTTAGTTAGCGTGGTCGGCGTTTTTTCCTCCGTTTCAGACAACATCTTCCGACGATCTGTGGAGCTTAGCCGGCACGCGGAACAGGAAGGAATCCGAATAGGCATCGTCCGATTCTGTGTCGCGGCACTCGTGGACCCGACGAAGCTTTTGGAGTGGCTACCGCTCTTTGAATCGGAGTTCCCAGTGTCCCGCCGGGAGCTCCTGCGACCGATTCGGTTAGCTGTCGAGATCCTGACCGAACGCAAGGACAGGGAGCTTCCGATGGAGCCTGAGGAGATGCGACGTGCGGTCACGGAGCTTCTGGAGAAGGTTCAGACGGAGAGCCCGGCCGAGGTAGGACCGTCCGATCTGGTCAACCAGTTTCTCCAGGCCCTGAAGGAACGCCCGACAGCCGTCGCCTTGGACACATTGTGGGCTTTGCGCGTCGAGATTGAGCAACAGGAAAGCTCGGATCCCGGCGCGATCCACGAGGTTGACAAAGTGCTGGCGGCTTGTTGCCGACGGGCCGGTGACTGGGTCCGGCGCGCTGTCCGTCAAGCCGATGCTACGACCGAGCCGGTTCACGGGTTGGCTTATCTCCTGCTGAAGGTCGAAGACGGACGTCAACTATGGCTCGACCTGAAGGAGACCTTTTTCGCCAAGATCTCCGAGGAAAAAGAGCGTAGCATCGCCTATTGCCTCGAATTTTTCCACGACGACGCGCACATTGAGTGGCTCGAAAGTCGTGTCCACCGCGAGGACGACCTCGTGGGCGCCGCCGCCCGTCGAGCGCTGTTCGTGCTCTGCCCCGGGCGTCCTCCCGATCCGGTCGGCGACGAGGAGTGGGGGTTCTCTTTAGCACCCAACTGGTGGCTTCAGCCGCATCTGAATGCGGGCTCCGTCGAAGCGGTCAACCTCATTGCTGAGAAGCTGGCGAATAGCGACGATCCGTGGGGTACTGCCTTCTTGTTGGGAGGCTTATTCGAAAATCGAATCGCGCCGGAGGTTCTCGAACGACTTCTGGATGTCACCAAGTCCCGGTTGGTCGACGAGCTGGCGGAACCAGGCAAGGGCAGCGGCAATTCTCTGTGGGGACCATTTTCCTCTTTGGCGAGAATTCATGCTCCGCCGCTGGTCAAGTGTTTCGAGAGCAGGTGTGGTACCGAATTCGAAGAACTGCTCACCCGATGGCTGTGCAAACAAGGTCCTAATAATACTGACATGAAGCGCCATTGGGAGGCCGACGCGATACGAGTTCTAGAGATGGTCGGTGGTGATGGCCTTTCCCGCGTCTCTCATTGCTATCTTCGCGACGGTCGTACCTTCTGGGCACTGCTCGAAGCCATCGAGCTCGCCGTCATGCGGCCGGACGAGCAAACCGCCGAGCTACTCTTCGAAGTGGCGATGCGTGATGACGTGGAACATTCCCCACACAACATTTCCCAAGTGACGGCAGTCGGCGCGCTGGCGACGATCGGACGCCTGGATCTGGCACTTCGAGGCGTTATGAAATGGGGCATCAAAATCCAGATAAAGACCACCTCGCTCTTCAGCGAGCACCACCCGACAGCGGAAGACATGCGGCCCATTCTGGAAGCTCTCGAGGCACCCGAGGGGCCGAACCCCAACGCCGTCCTCGCAATCGGTCTTGCCAGGAGGGAAGAAGAGATTCCGCGGCTTCATTCTATTCTCAAGTCGTCGCCGAAAGAGTCCGAGCTGTACCGTAGCTGTCTATTCGCCTTGTGGTTGATCGGTGACAGCTCGCCGGCTACCATCCAGACTTTTGTGGATAATCTCGACATACCGGAGAACGAATATCCGTCGTGGTCTGCACTGTGGCAGATCCACACGCCAGAAGCCCTCAATGCCTTGAAGAATCGTCTCTCTGGCGTTAAGAAGGAGCGGAACAGCTCTTCGGACGCCGTAGTCCGCATCGCGAGCCATCTCCTGACGGTTGAGGACACTCGCCGCGACATCGCCGAATACCTCTGGACCGAGGTGAACCATCGTCTCATTCCGTTTATCGCCGGAGATGACCTGAAAGGTTTCGCCGAGCTCGATCGAGAGGACGTCCGCCAGTGGCTCCATGACCTCGCCGAGAAAGGTGACTCTTTCCACCACGGCGCCCAGCTGGGAGCCATCCGGGCGCTCGCCAAGCGGGAAACGGACTACGCCTTTGAGGCCGCCCGTCGGCTGACGGTCCCGGACGCCCCGAACCGCGAAGACGTCCCCGCGCTGCTTCTCGAAATCGACAGCGATCGAGCGCTCCCGATCCTGCGCGAGTGGGTGGAGACCGAGGCCAGTGTCCTGGTGTTGGCGATGATCGGCGAGGCCGTTTTTGTGGCGGGGAGGCTCCAGGAGGTCATCGGTTGGCTCCAGGACCCCTCGCCACGGCTGCGGGAAGGCGCCTGCATCGCGGCAGAGATCCTCCCATGGACAGACGAGCTGGCCCGGGTGCTCCGCGAGCGACTCTACGACGAGGACTGGGACGTCAGGACCGCGGCCAATCGGACTTTGGATCGTATCTGGCACGCGCGGGAAATCGACCGCCTCGTCGACGAGATCGTCGCCGAAGCCGACACCACACGCCGTTGGTGCCTGCTCAGCGTCGCTCTCGACGGAGGGCTCCCAGGGCTTACCGGCCCCTACCGACAGCAGCCTTGGGCGGCAAGGCTCTTCGACAACCTGCCTCTGGCGATGCGGCAACGCGTCTTCGATCGACTTGAGAAAAGGCGGAAAGAGCTTCGCGGCAAGATGAAGAAACGCGATCGCCAAGCATGATCGGGCGGACACCGCCTTGAGGAACAGCGCGTGATGCCTGTCCGCACGAGTCCGAAGGGCACCGGCAAGAGCCACATCTACAAAGAGATCAGCCCCTACAGCATCCTGATCTCCGGCGACCAGACGACCGTCGCGAACCTGTTCTACAACCTGGCCCGGAGCACCGTCGGTCTGGTCGGCCTGTGGGACGTGGTGGCCTTCGACGAGGTGGCCGGCATCCACTTCAAGGACAAGGACGGCGTCCAGATCATGAAGGACTACATGGCTTCGGGCTCCTTCGCCCGTGGCCGCGACCAGGTCCACCCCTACGCCGCCATGGTGTTCGTCGGCAACATCAACCAGCCGGTGGAGACGCTGGTCAAGACCAGCCACCTGCTCGCCCCCTTCCCCGAGGCGATGATCGACTCGGCGTTTTTTGACCGCTTCCACGCCTACATCCCGGGGAGCTGTTTGCGAAGTTCCAGACGGGGTTCTATTCGGCTCCGCGAGACGCGGCGTTCAAGGCGTTGGGGGTGGAATGAGGTAGCCTGGTGCGAGGGGTAATTTCACGAAGAGACACTCCGAGCGAAGGTCGGGCCAGGTCTCGACGTCGAGATCCGGGCCCTAACTTAATCCTTGGGACCACCCCAGGCGAAGTCACTACGTGTGCCGCGGGTGCTGCGCCTTTCCTACCTCTATGGCATTCGGCCCTCGGATTCTCATTTACAGCCGCCGGCTCCGCGCCTCAACCGAGGCGAGCACACCCGGCCGCCGGGTCGACGGCCGGAGCCGTTGGGCCAAGGCGTCGAGGCCGAGCAGGCGACAGATCGAGCGGGTGACCGCGACGACGTTTTTGAAGGTCTCGTTGTACTCGACGGTGGCGAGGATTCGCGCCATTCGAGCCCGTTCGAAGGCGCCGGTGGCCTTCTCGTAGTCGTTCGAGGCGTCGTCGAGCCATTCGAGCGCGGCGTCGAGGAGGCTGGCGCAATAGGTCGGCTCGAGGGCCACACCGTCGGGCCGCGGACGGGGGAAGGCGAAGCCCGGACCGCTCATGATCTCGTAGAAACCGCGGAGGCGTTCGGCGAGCACGCAGGGTTGGATCGGCGTTCGTCCCCCGAACCCGAGGCCTTTCGCGACCTCGGCGCCGTAGTTGTCGTCAACGGAGTTGCGCAGCTCCATCAGGACGATGCGTCCTTCCTTGACGGCTTCCATCCGGACCGTGTAGAAAGCCTTCTTTTCGGCCAGGGTGGTGCGTTCGTCGATCCAGGCACCTAGCAATCGGCCGGTGTCCTCAGTGAGCCAGGTTTCGAGCTTGCCAACCAGAGTCGCGGCGCCCAGCGCTTTCCCTTCGGCGAGGTGGAGTACAAGACCCGGCGGCACCACCTTTCGCAGGAAAGCGAGGTAGCCGAGGACCCTGTTGGAGGATTCGACCCGGATCGTCTCCACCTTGTTTCGAGGTTTGTCTTCAAGTATCGACATCACGTTCTTTCTTTAGAAAAGAGGCCGGGCCGAAGGCCGGCCCGGCCGAGGTTCAAAGGATCGGCGCTACTGGGTGCGCTCGGGCTTCATCCCCTGGGGATCGTCCTCATCGTCCGGAACGCGCTCGACGAGGATTCCGAGGACGGTGAATCTCTCGGCGAGGGTTTGGAGAAGGTCGCCGAAAAGCTCCACCAGTCGGCTCTTGCGTTGGGTCGGGGAAGGGTCCATCCATGGGCCTCCTTGCTCTTGGACCACGCGGGCCGCGTGGTCCTGCGGTTGGAAGGGGGCGGTGCCGGCGCCGCGATGACTACAAAGCCTCGCGGCCGGCGCGTGGTTGCGCCGGCCGTGAGCTCGGGGGCATCGTGGCGGCCGGGGATGGAAAAAGGGGTGACTTAACTACCGGGCTTTTTTTCCACCGGTGACATTTGTTACGGCCTCCTTTCCACCCCCGGGGGTCTTCGGGCGTGGAGCGAGGGGGAAACCGCCGAGGAAGGACGGGGCCGGCGGCGGATTACGGGCTCCGCCGGGGGAAAATCCCGGCTCCCTCGGAAGGGGGGTGGAAAGGAGACCGTAACTTTTGTCACCGGTGGAGAAAAAGCCCGGTACAAAAGTCACCCCCCTCCTCGCGGGCGCTCTTCTAAGGTGTGCGCGCAGCTCGCCGGTACGGCCCGACAGGGGGCCGCTCCGGACGAGCCGCCATCCCACAAGAAAGGAGGTGATACGTATGGCAGCGAAGAAAGTCAATCTGCCGTCGCGGCGGGTCTACGCCCGCATGCGCTTGGCGAAGAAGGTGCTCTCGGCGATCGACAAGCACAGCTCGAGAGTCAGCGCGGAGCTGGACAAACATCCGGTGACGATGCTGGCGACCGATCCGCCGTGGTCCTACGGGACGGTTTTCGCGGACCTTCAGGGGCGTCTTCAGGAGACTCGCGATCAGATGGTCGAGGTCGACCGCCGGCATCGTGACGAGGCGGCCGAGACGGAGATCGCCCGCAACGTCCGCGACGACGCGGCCGCGGCTCTGCGCCATGAGGTGATCGGCATCCGTGACATCGTCGACGACGTCTACGGCGAAGATGTCAGCCGTCAGCTCGGTTTTGCCCGTCAGACGCCCCGGGCCGCGGAGATGCTCGCCGAGCAGGTGGCCCACCTGGTGGTCCGGCTGGGTACGGCGGATTCCGAGATCCTGGAGCCTCGCTTCGGGGCGACGCCGCTCGACTTGTCCCGTCACGTCGCGCGGCTGACGCGGGCTTACAAGCGTTTGCAGCTAATGCTCGCCGAGGTCGAGTCGAAAGAGCGCGACACGGAGCACGCCAAGGTGGACCGTGACGCGATGTTGGAGACGTTCGACCGGACCTGCATCGACGTCTCCCGGATGATCGAGTCGCTCTTCCGGATGGCGGGCTTCGACAAGCTCGCCGACCGGGTCCGTCCTCCGGTCAGCGGCACGGCCGTCGTGCCGGTGAGCGACGACGACGACGCAGAAGAAGAAGAGCCGGCGGAAGAGTCGGACGACGAATCCACCGATCCCTAAAAACCCTCCCTCTCCGAGGGGGCCGTGTCCCACGGTCCCCTCTCCTTCCTCTCGCCTCTTCCCAATCCCGACAAAGACTCCGATGTCCACGGGCTTACGCCCGCGGTTCCACGACGCAGAGCGTCGTTTCACGACGCGTGCAGCCGCTTCCGGCGCCTGGACGCTTTCGGTTCAAGCCGCCAGGAGCCGCCTCCGGCGGCGCGAGGCGTCCGGATCCGTGCTCCGGCGCGAATCAAGGCAGGGTTCGGGGCCTCGTCACGGCTCTTGCAGGCGGTGCAGACGTCGCGTCGTCTCTCGGAGACGTCTTTTGCAGCCGGTGCGCTTGTCGTGGAAGGAGTCGGCGCGCCGTCTGCAGCCGGTGCGCTCGTCGCCTCGGGGGCTCTGAACACCGTCTGCAGGCCGTGCAGGTGTCGTGTTCGAGGAAGGAAATGTCGTCTGCAGCGTCAGGGATTTCTTGAACCGGCCTTTTCGAGGGACCGCTCGCCCTGTTGAAGTCGAATCTAGGAGCCTGCAGGGCATAGCCTCGACCGCTGTCCCGGCGGACTTCGTCCGCCGGGGAAATCCCCC
>CBDUYN010000188.1:0-19806 GCA_965371445.1 uncultured bacterium
GGAAGTCCTGGTAGTCGTCGGCCATCCCCCGGCGGACCTCCGGCCATACCGAGAAGAAGAGCATCGGTGCCGGGGACTTCTTGCTCTTGCCGATCGGCTGGCAAGGATCCTGGGCCAGGATCTTTTCGACGCCAGCGTCTCCGGGTCGCGCACGAGCTCCCAGCGCACGTCAAGTGTCCTCCGGGGGCACAAGCGGCGGGCTGCCCAACGCGGGATCAGCCCGCGAGCTCGGCGAGGCGAGCCCGCAGACGAGCATTTTCCGTCTCGATCTCGTCCACGCGTTGCTCCGCCTCTTCGGCTCGCTGTTCTGCCTTTTTGGCTCGCTGGCGCTCCTCCTCGGCGTGCTGATCCGCCTTTTCGGCTCGCTGGCGCTCCTCCTCGGCATGCCGGCGCTCCTCTTCGGCCCGCTGATCCGCCTTTTCGGCCCGCTGGCGCTCCTGCTCGGCCCGCTGGCGCTCCTGCGCGGTCCGCTGGCGCTCCTCCTCGGCGTGCTGGCGTTCCCGTTCCGCCTCGGTCGGTACCAGCCGGCCGTCGGGATGGAAGAGACGCAACCAGTTGCCCGTCACCCCCTCGTACTCGCCGTGCCACACCCCGAGCTCGGCCTCGAGCTCGCGACTCCACAGACGGCCCTCTGCCGACCCGGCGATCGGCTGGTAGGAGTTGTCCAGGAGGCGAAGACCCTCCACCGTCGGGCCCTGTGGGGCGTAGAGGAAGTACTCCGAGGTCTTGAAGGTCTCTTCGTAGAGCCGCTTCTTGCCGCCACGGTCGTAGGCCGCCGTCGACGGCGAGAGGAGCTCGACGATGAGGTCGGGAAGGCGGCCGCCCTCTTCCCAGGCGATCCAGGCGTCCCGCTCGCGTTCGGCATCGACGTCTTGGACGAGGAAGACGTCGGGACCGCGGAAGGCGGTCTTTTTCGGCTCCTCGCCGCGTTGCCCGGCTTCGAAGAGGGCGAGCTGGCGCTCCTCTTCGGCCACCGCCTGCGCCTGCTCCACCGAGTAGTAGACGAACATGTCGCCTCCCGCAAAGTAGTCGGCGCGTCCGAGCTCCAGCATCCGGGAACGGATCAGGGAGATGAAGAGATTCATCTGCATCCGGTGGTAGGGCTTGTCCATCGGGACTCCGTCTGCTGTGACGAGCTCAAAGTCGTGATCTGCGAGGGCTGCTTTCGGGCTCATGGTGCCTTCCTTGGGTCGGTGACCGCTCGCTTCAGCCTAGCACAGGCTTCGTCTCGCAGCAGAGCCTACAACCCCTCCCGGTGGACCACGCATCCCGCCTCGGTCATGGCTCGGTGGCGTCTACCTCAGGATCGCTAGTCGAACCGGCCGAGCAGCCGCACCCGCAGCCCGTCTTCGGGCTGAAACGTCACGGGGCCGCTACGGCGCGGACGCCGTCGGGAGCTGCCGTCAAGCTCCAGGTCCCAGTCGCGCAAGAGCGTCGCGGTGACCACCGCCATCTCCACTTGAGCCAGCACCATTCCGGCACAGCTACGAGTGCCCCCGCCAAAGGGAAGCCAGTCCTGCTGGCGGACCTTGCGGCCGAAGAAGTTGTCGGGCTCGAAGCGGTCGGGATGCGGAAAGAGGGACCGGTCGTGGGCCAGCACCTGGTAGGCCTGGCCGATCATCGTCCCCGGTGGGATGCGGTAGCCGCCGAGCTCGACCTCCTGGGCCACAAAGCGAATGCCGGCGATCGGCCCGATGGCCTGGTAGCGCAGCCCCTCCTGGACCACTGCGTCGAGATAGGGCAGATGCTTCAAGTCCTCCGCCTCGATCGGACCGGCGCCGGCTGGGCCCCGCGACCACCGCCTCCTCCGGCATCCTGTGGACGCGGCGCATGAGCTCGGCCGAGCACAGCAAGACGAGTGGCCCCATACCGTAGGGCCGGATGGAGAAGATCTCTCCACACTCTTCACTCGCTTCGGCGAGCAGGCGAAAGGGATCGCGCTGGAAGCGTATCGTCTGCGACCAACGAGAAAGTGAGGGCTCGGGTGGAAGCGGCCGCTCCTCCGTCCTTTCCTCGAGCTCCGGCCAGGATCCGGAGGGTCTCTGCTCAACAAGTGCCTGCGGCATGATTCTACCTCCCAAAAACGACCTCCCCAGGTATCGAGATGGAAACCAGCCCGCTGCCAGCTTCCGGCGAAATGTGAGCACGGATCTCTGACCTGGCGAAAGGCAATTACCTGTCCCGTCGTAACAGCATACCCCATATCGGTCGGTTTGTCCAACCTCCTTCCTCGAGGCATCGACGTCCTGAACAGCCGTGCGCCCTTAGCGCAACACTACGAGGACGACCCGGCGATTCTTGGCCCGTCCTTCACGGCTCGAATTGTCCGCCACCGGCGCCGTCTCGCCGTAGGAGATCGCCGACATCCGGTGCAGCGGCAGGCCATGGCGCATGTTGAGGTATCGAAGCACCGCCTGTGCCCTCTCGTAGCCGAGCTCCAGGTTGTAGGCCTCTTCTCCGGTGGTGTCCGTGTGCCCCTGGACCTCGACATAGATCTGCTCGTTCGCGGTGATCAGCCCGGCGGCGAAGGTGTCGAGGGCGGCCATGGCGTCGGCGCCCAGGTTCGCTACGTCGAAGTCGAACGTGACGTTCTCGTCCGAGAGGACGGTCTCGAAAAGGAGCTTCCCCTCGGCTAGCTTGCCGGCCTTTTGGGCCCTCTCCAAAGCCTCCCTCGCCGTCTGGGAGGCGTCTTCGAGAGCCAGGGTGACCCCTTCGATCTGCCGTTCCTGATCCTCGAGGCGGGTCTGGTTGGCCTCCACCTGACCTTCGACGTCGTCGAGCCGGGTATGGGTCGTCCGGACCTCCTCGCGGACGTAGCCCTTGGTCGCGCAGGAGACGAGGGACCCCAGGACGAGGAGAGTGAGCAGAAAACAGGACGTGGTGCGCATGGATGACCTCCAAAGTGGTTCAGACGTCTCGGGGCGCCAACCCGAAATAGCCCCGGCGGTGCCGGAGCCGGACTTTCTTGCGTCGAACCTCCAGGCGGATCGTGTGATCGCCGGGAGATCCCTGGTTGCGGGTTTCGAAGCCGAGCACGTACTGCTGGCGTAGCTCCGCCGAGATCGCTCGGCAGGACTCGGCGAGGCTGGCCGCGTCCTCGACCGCATGATACCGGCCTCCGGTGGTGATCGAAAGCAGCTCGAGGAGATGGGAAAAGGAGGCCTCCTCACGAGGACGACGGGAGGCACGCTCGCCGCGCTGGAAACGCAGGTCGAGGGCGTAGAGCGGGAGCTCGGCGGCGCGCAGCGCGGCGCGCGACTCCGCGGGCGTCAGCGTCGAGGCGTTGTCACCGCCGTCGCTCAGGAGGACGGCGGCACGGCGCAGGGCCTCGTTCGGAGCCCGGATGCGCGGCAGGAAGGCTACCGCGTCGTGGAGCGCCGTCGTGCCGTAGGCGCGCCAGTCGGCCATGGCGGCCGTGAGGCGCGAGACGTCTCCGGTCCACGCAACCTCGACGCGCGCCTCCCCGGATGCGAAGGTGACGAGGGCCGTCTCGTCGCCCGGGCGTGCGTCGTCGAGAAACAGCCGCAAGGCGCTGCGGCTCGCCGCGAGCTTACCGCCGTTCGACATGCTGCCCGAGAGGTCCTGGAGGAAGATCAGGCGTATGGGGTTGTCGGCCCCGGACTCGAAGCTCTGGACCGGCACCGGACGCTCGTCGACGAAGAGACGGAAATCCTCGGCGGCGAGCCCCGTGACCGTCGCCGCCGAACCCTGGGCGCGTCGCGCCACGACCGGGACGAGCACCCAGGCGACCGACGCCGAGTCGCTGAATCCAAGCCGTGAAGCGGAGGTTTGTGCGGCCGGCCGCACCGCAATCGCGGCGGCGACGAGCGTCGTCGACAGAAACAGCGAGGTGGCGCAGCCCCTTGTGCCCATGCCCCTAGGATACCGTGTGGCTCCCGAGCCAGGCAGTGGAATCAGCCACAGACCGTCCGACAGGAGGCTCGCAGCCCACTTTTTCAGGGAATCACCAGGACCTGTGAGGGCCGGATGAGGCTACCGCGGATGCGGTTCGCATGGCGCAGCGCCTCGACCGTCGTGCCGTAGCGACGGGCGATCCTCGACAGGGTCTCGCCCGAGCGTACGACGTGCCTCGCCCCGCCCGCGGCCGAGACCTGGATCCGCTGGCCGACGTGAATGCGGTCGGCATTGTCGAAGGAGTTGGCGTCCAGCAGAGCGGCAAGCGTCGTACCGTAGCGGCGGGCGATCGTCGAGAGGCTCTCGCCTCGCCGGACCACGTGGATCGCCGGAGTCGAGGCGACGGCGGCGGACCGCGCGATCGAGCGGCCCCGCCCGGGCGGGATCAGGAGCTTCTGTCCTTTCCGGATGAGATGGGGGCTGGCGAGGTTGTTGGCGCGCTGCAACGCGGCGACCGAGGTCCCGAAGCGAGCCGCGATCTTACCCAGGGTGTCGCCGCTGCGTACCCGGTAGCGCAGACCTACCTGGTGGGCTGCAACGGCTGCGGTGGGAAGCTCGCCGTAGGCCGTGCGGAACGCCTCCTGCCGGCCTTGCGGAACCCGCAGCGAATAGCCCTTGGGCAGGTAGAGGTTGTCGGCCCAGACGTCGCGCACGAGCGCCGGGTTCCTCAACTGCAGCTCGTCGAGCGGCGTCGCGGCTCGAGCGGCAAGCTCCCGGACCGAGACGAAGCTCTCCGTCACGTACACGTCGAACTCGATCGGCGGATCGGGCCGGGTCCCGGGGAAGTAGCGCTCCCGGTTCTCGTAGATCGTCGCCGCGGCGATGAGCTCGGCGTAGAAGTTGCGCGAGGCGAAGCCAAAAGTCCGCGAGTGGTAGCTCTCGACGATCTCGCCCAGGTCGCGGGTACGCCGCAGCCTTACCGCTCGCTTCATGCCGTTCGTGCCGTGGTTGTAGGCGGTGACGGCGAGCGGCCAGTTGCCGAGCTCGGCGTGGTTCTTGGCGAGGAGCTTGGCCGCCGCCTCGGTGGCGCGCCAGGGGTCGTAGCGCTCGTCGTATTCCAGCTCCATGGCGAGATAGGAGCGGGCCGTCGAGCGGACGAACTGCCAGATCCCCGCCGCGGCCGCCGACGAGTGAGCGCGAGTCTGGAACAGCGACTCGACGAAAGCCATCCTGGTCAGCTCCACCGGCAGGCCGAAGCTCTTGAAGGACTCCTCGAACTTCTCCATGAAGCGGCCGGAGCGCTCGATCCCCTCGGCGAAGCGATCCTTGAGACAGGTCTGGGTCCGCATCCGCCGCGCCGCCCCCGAGTACTTCGACCGCCCCCCGGGGACCGACTCGAAAAGCCGCGCGAGGCGGTCCTGGTCCTCCGGATGGTCCTTGGAGATGCGCCCCGCCGCCAGGTCCCGCAGGATCGACCGGTACTTCGCTTCGGCTTGGCGAATCTCCTGGCGCCGGAGCGCTTGCCGGCGCGAGTCGGGAAGGTCTTTCAGGAGGCTGAAGTCGAGGACGGCATAGACGATGCCCAGGTAGCGCTCGTCGTGGAGCAACACGTGGTCGCTCGGGTACTCGGTGTAGATCGAGGTCCAGAAGTCGACGTTCGGGCGCAGGACCTCGGGGACCGGAAAGAGCTGGGGGTCCAGCTCGCGAAGCGCCGGTTCCTGCACACTTTCCTGGGCTCCCAAGACGGCCGCGACGAGCCACAAGCAGACGAGGAGAAGCAGAAGCGTTCCCCACCTTCGCCGTCGTCGTTCGATCCTGGTCTTCGTCATGGTCGCGTCGCTCCTCACAGAGTTCCCGATCCATGATACGTCAAGGATCGCCGAACGGGTCCACCTGGGGGCCAAGCGGCGCCGAGAAAGGGACGTCCGGCGCCACAAGAGCTTACCTGAGCTTCCTGACAGGCTCTGTGACGGAGTCCACACCTCGTCCCTCAAAGATTCTCTCCGGTCACGACACCAAGCCAACCCTTCAAGTACTCGCCCTGGGGATGGGTCACGGCGACCGGGTGGTCTCCTCCGGCAGCCAGGGGCCGCAGGAGCGAGAGCCGCACACCCGCTTCGACGGCGGCGCTGAAGAGGATCTGGCGAAAGAGCTTCGAGTCGACCGCCGCGGAGCAGCTGAAGGTGAGGAAGAACCCGCCGGGCTCGACGCGCCGCAGCGCGAGGCGGTTTACGTCCTTGTAAGCGCGGGCTCCGCGGTCACGGTGGGACTGGCGGCGCACCAGGGGAGGCGGATCGCAGACCACGAGGCCGTAGCGTTCGCGGCGCCCGCGGAGGTCTTCGGGAACGTTGGCACGCACCCAGTCGACGGCCGCCTCTTCGAAGCCGTTCAAGCGCAGGTGCTCGCGGCCGAGCTCATGGAGCCGCGGGGACGACTCGACCGCCACCGCGGACGTCGCTCCGCCGCGCAGCGCGTAGAGCGAGAAGGCTCCGCCGTGGGCGAAGAGGTCGAGCAGCGTCCTGCCGGCGGCCAGACGCTCGACGAGCTGCCGGTTCTCTCGCTGGTCGCAGTAGAAGCCCGTCTTTTGCCCCGCTTCGAGATGGGCCGTGAACCGCAACCCCGACTCGAGAAAAGCGGCGCTGGACGGCAGATCGCCCGCGACGGCTTCGTCCTCGCGTCCGAGGCCTTCTTCGCGGCGCGCCGGCAGGCGGTTCATCTGCAGGATCGCAACGTCCTCACCCAGGAGCTCGCCGAGCGCCGCGTAGGCCTCGCCGCGCAAGAGCTCGAGCCCCGCCGAGGTAATCTGGCTGACGACGACGTCCCCGTAGCGGTCCAGCGTCCAGCCGGGGACGCCGTCGCCCTCGGCGTTGAGCAGCCGGTAGCCCGTCGTCTCCGGCGCCACGACGCGGCGGCGCAGGGCCGCGGCCTCGGCCAGGCGGGCGGCGAAAAAGCCCCGGTCGATCCCTTCCAGACGGCCCAGGAGGCGGACGCGGATCTGCGAGCGGGGGCTGTAGAAGCCCACGCCCAGGTCCTTGCCCTCGGCGCTCTCGACGCGGACGAGTGGCGCGTGCGCGTCGCCTTCCTCGCGGTCGACGGCACCTGAGAAAATCCAGGGATGGCCCTGGCGCACGGCCTTGTCGCGGCCAATCTTCAGACGGATTCGAGCTACTTTCGTCATCGCCGCCTCACGGTAGCTTATCGTGCCCTTTGGCACCAGGGGTTCTATGGTGTTAATCTCACCGGCATGTACGGAGGTCAGGAGATGCTGGAAGGAAAAGTCGCCCTGGTCACCGGAGCTTCCGGAGGAATCGGACGCTCGATCTGCCGCCGCCTGGCGGAGCAGGGTGCGCGGATCGTGGCCCACTATCACCGTGGAGGCGAGGCCGCC
Organism: uncultured bacterium; assembly: GCA_965371445.1. Classification (GTDB taxonomy): domain Bacteria; phylum Acidobacteriota; class Thermoanaerobaculia; order Multivoradales; family J023; genus DASWIG01. The sequence goes on from CBDUYN010000188.1 coordinate 7,244, forward strand.
GAGGTGACGCTCGCCGAGCTCGCGGGCGAGGGGCACCTGGCCTGCGGCGCCGACCTCGCCGACGCCGCGGCCGTCGAGGCGATGGTCGAACGAGCGGCGGCCGAGGCCGGACGGCTCGACATCCTGGTCAACAACGCCGGCATCTTCGAGCCCCATCCGCCGCTTGAGGTGAGCTACGACGAATGGCAGGAACGCTTCCGGCAGACCCTCGCCGTCAACCTCGTCGGCGCCGCCAACGCCTCCTACTGCGCGGCCCGCCAGATGGTCCGCCAGGGCGAAGGGGGCCGGATCATCAACATCAGCTCGCGCGGCGCTTTCCGCGGCGAGCCCGAGTGTCCGGCCTACGGCGCTTCCAAGGCGGGCTTGAACGCGCTCAGCCAATCACTCGCCCTCGCCTTGGCGCCGCAGGGCATCTCGGTCTATGCTGTGGCGCCGGGCTTCGTCGAGACCGCCATGGCACGACCGTTCCTCACCGGCGAGATGGCCGAGGCGATCCGCAATCAGAGCCCTCTGGGCCGAGTCGCGACGGTCGAGGACGTCGCCTACTGGGTCGCCTGCCTCGCGGCGCCCGACGCGGCGTTTGCCACCGGTGCGATCCTTGACGTCAACGGGGCCTCGTACCTGCGTTCATGATGCCGGAGTGTCTCCAGATGCAATTTCGAATCGGCCAGATCGACCACGTAGACCTCTTCGTCAGCGACGTGGAAGCTTCCGTGAGCTGGTACAAGGAGGTCCTGGGGTTGGAGGAGCTGATGAGCTTTGACCGCAACCCGATCTACATCGGCCGGGGCGGCCAGATGCTCGGGCTCTATCGGGCCCCGCAAGACCTGGTCCCCGCAAAGCCCGGGCTCGGAGGCTTCCGCCGGGTCGCCTGGCGTACCGACCGCGAAGGCTTCATCGCGGCTCAGGAGAAGCTGCGCAAGCACAAGGTCGAATTCGAAGGGCCGGTGGATCGCGAGGTGGCCAATTCCATCTACTTCCAGGACCCCGACGGCCATCGTCTGGAGATCACCTACTATTTCTGAGCTTGGACTCGCAGGTCGATGAGGTTTTTTTCTCGCCGCAAACCCCAGGGGAAATCCGTGGGACCGGTGAGCCTCGTGACCGGCTCCCATCGCTCTCCGGGCCTGACCATCCTGGCGGCCGAGATCGAGCGTCGGCCGCCTGCAAGCGTCCTCGACCTGGGACCCGCTTCGAGCGAAAACCTGGCTTTTCTGACCCGCTTCACCGACAACGTCTCGATTCTCGACATCGCCGGCAGCGATCAGCTGCGGGCACCGAGGGCCGCGCCGTTGCGGATCGCCGCCGACGAGCTGCGCTTCGGCGCCTCCGAGGTCCGCTTCGACCTGGTCCTGCTCTGGGACCTCCTGCACTACGTCGCGCGCCACGAGATCCCTTTGTTCAGCGCACGGTTGGCCGAAGTCTGCCGCCCCGGGTCCCTACTCCTGCTCCTGGCCTCGGCGTCGGCGCCGATCCCGCCGGTGCCCTTGCGGTTCCGAATCCTGGACCGGGAGCACCTCCTTTACGAGGTGCTGAGCGACGAGCGCATGCCGGCGCCCGGCTTTACCGTCCGCGACGTCGAGAAAGCCATGAAGGGCTTCGAGCCCGTCCGCTGCTTTCAGCTCCGCAACGGCTTTCAGGAGTTCGTCTTCCGCTACCGGGAGAACGAAACCTGCCAAGATCCGTAAGCGATACCCTGTGGCCGCACCGTTTCAGGTGGCCGCCCAGAACCGAGACCCGCGAAAGGAGCCTTCCATGTCGAAATCCCGACTCACATTGATCCTCGTGGCGGCGCTGGTGCTTTTCTCCTGGGCCGCCGGGGCCGCCGACAGCCCGCAGTTTCGCGGCCCCGAACGCGACGGCCGATTCGCCGACGAGGGCTTGATGAGATCCTGGCCCGAAGGCGGGCCCCAAAAGCTGTGGTCAGCGGCCGGGCTGGGCGAAGGTTACGCCAGCGTATCCGTCGTGGGAGATCGCATCTACACGACCGGCCAGAAGGACGACCAGGGCTTCGCCCTCGCCCTCGACACCGGTGGCAAGCTCCTGTGGAGCCGCGGCTACGGCGCCATCCACGACGGTTCCGGCTATCCGGGCACCCGGACGACGCCGACCTGGGACGACGGCAGCCTCTACCTCCTCTCGTCGATGGGGCGGGCCCTGGCCGTCGACGCCAAGAGCGGCGAGGTCCGCTGGCAGGTCGATCTGCTCAAGACCTACAAGGGCCGGAACATCTCCTGGGGCGTGACGGAGTCGCCGCTCGTCCTCGACGAGCTGGTGATCTTCACGCCCGGCGGTGAAGCGGCCCTCGTCGCCCTCGACAAAGAGACCGGCAACCGGGTCTGGACGACGCCCGGCATCGGCGACACCTCGGCCTACTGCAGCCCGCGGCTTTTCGACGACGGAAAGCGCCGCCAGATCGTCACCATGACCCAGCGCCACGTCCTCGGGGTCGACCCGCAAAGCGGCGCGCTCCTCTGGAAGCGCGGCCATCCCGGCGAGTGGGACATCCATGCCGTCAGCCCGCTCTTTCAAGGAAGCGCGATCTACGTCTCCGACGGCTACAAGAAGGGCACCAAGAGGTTGGAGCTCGCCGCCGACGGCAAGAGCGTCGCCGAGAAGTGGACGACGAAGGAGCTCGACGTCCACCACGGCGGCATGGTCCTGGTCGACGGCCGCCTCTACGGCGCCGCCTCGAACGGCACCTGGTACGCCCTTGATGCCGTGACCGGCGAGGTCGCGGCCAGCCTGCACAAGGCCGGCAAAGGTGCGGTGGTCTACGCCGACGGCCGGCTCTACGGCTACACCGAGAAGGGCGAGGTGGTGCTCGTCGACCCGGATCCCGCGAGCTTCGAGATCATCTCCTCGTTCAAGGTCACCGAGGGCGGGGGCCGTCACTGGGCCCACCCGGTGATCGCTGGCGGCGTCCTCTACGTGCGCCACGGCGACGTCCTTATGGCCTACGACGTCAAGGCGAGCCGCTGACCCGAGCGCTGCCGCCGCGGAGCAACCAAGCGGCCACCGCGGCGAAGAGAACGAGCCCGCCCAGGTTGAGCCAGGAGAGCACCGTCTCGCCCGGCGGCGCAAACACCAGCACGGCGGCGGCGAGCAACGCGATTCGCCAGCCCGGGCCCAGGCCGCGGCCGAGGTGGCCCGCGAGGGCGCACGCCAGCGCTACGATTCCCACTGCCACCAGGGCGAAAGCGCCGGTGACGGCAAGCCACGACGCGGCACCGCCGCCGGGAGCGAGCATCAGGAGCTCGGGCCGGTAGACGAAGAGAAACGGCAGCGCGAAGCCGATCAGCGCGAAACGGAAAGCGTGGAGCGCCGTCGCCATGATGCGCGCCCCGGCGATCGACGCCGCCGTATAAGCCGCCAGCGCCACCGGGGGCGTGACCATCGACATCAGGCCGAAGTAGAAGATGAAGAGATGCGCCGCGAGCGGCGGCACGCCCAGCCCGCCGAGCGCCGGTCCGATGAGCGTTGCCAGCAGCAGGTAACAGACCGCCGAGGGCAGGCCCATGCCCAGGACGATGGAGGAGACCATGATCAGGAGAAGCGCCAGGAAGAGGTTCGACTCCGCCAGCGGGATGATCGTCGCCGGCAGCTTCGAGCCGACGCCGGTGAGCGTCACGACGCCGAGGAGGATGCCGACGCTCGCCGCCGCTGCCACCAGGCTCGTCCCGCCGCGTGCGGCACGTTCGAAGCTGTCGAGAAGCCGCCGTAGCGTGAGCCGGGTCTCGGCGTGAAAAAGGCTCAGCACCCAGACGACCGCCATCGCCACGGTGGCCGCCCGAAAAACCGTGAAGCCGGCGATCAGGAAGGCGATCAGCGAGCCGAGGCCGGCGAAAAAGATCAACCCCGAGAGCCTCTCAGCCTGGATCGAGGAGGCCGGCGGCGCTTCCACCGTCTCGGCCAGCGTCTCGTCCATGTCGTTGGACTCGCCCGGGGCCTTCCTCGCCGCCATCCGGCGCGCCGTCAAGTGGACGATCATGAACAAGGAGAAGTAGTAGAGGATCGCCGGCAGGATCGCCGCCTGGACGATCGCCAGGTAGGTCACCGGCGGGTCGACGAGCTCCAGCATCATGTAGGCACCCGCGCCCATGACCGGCGGCACCAGAGCCCCGCCCGAGGACGCCGCGGCCTCGATCCCCGCCGCCACCTGGGGCGAGAAACCGGCGCTTCGCATGAGCGGAATCGTGAACGTCCCGGTGGTCGCCGTGTTGGCGACGGCGCTACCGGAGAGCGACCCCATGAGACCGCTCGAGAGGATCGAAACCTTGGCCGGCGCGCCGGCGCTCTGGCCAAAGAGCCTACGGGTCCAGTCGATGATGAAGCGCGTCGCACCTGTGGCCTCGAGCAGCGCCCCGAAGACCACGAAGAGGAAGACGTAGGTCATCATCACCCGCAGCGCGATGCCGAAAACTCCCTGGCTGTGCAGAAAGCTCTGCGACACCAGACGCTCCAGGCCGTAGCCGCGGTGCGGAAAAAGCCAGCTCGGCATGACCTGGCCCCAGTGGCCGTAGGCCAGGAAAGCGAGCACCAGGACCGGCAGCGCCCAGCCCACCACCCGCCGCGTCGCTACCAGGATCAACACGAGACCCAGGACGCCGATCGCATGGTCGAGCGGGAGCTCCGCCCCCGCCCGGTTGCCGAGCGAGGCTCCGGCGAGCCAGAAACGATCCAGGGCCGGTTCGGTCTGGACGACGACAAAGGCGCAGGGCAGAAACGTCGCCACGACCAGAACCCAGTCGAGGGTCCGTGACCAGGCGGCGTCGCGGAAACGCTTCGCCAACGGGTAGCAGAGGAAGCAGAGAGCGAGGCCGAGGCCGGCAAAAATCGCCAGCTGGGACTGCGGCCGCAGGTGGGGGTAGTTGACTTCCGCCAACGTGAAAAGGCAAAGAAGGACCGCGAGCGTGCGGACCTTCAGAGCGCGAATCTTTTTCTCAAGCTTCATCGGGCGGGCATCATAGCAGGGCGCCACCTCAAAGAAAGCGCGCAACGCTTGGTCTCGCGACCGTCTAGTTGACCGGCACGAGCTCGTCGCGCGAGAACGTAAAACGCCGGGCGCAGTACGCGCAGTCGGCCGTGAAGAGCCCTTCGGAGTCGACCACCTCGTCGAGCTCCTCGGGATTCAGGTGAAGGAGCTTCGAACGAATGTCCTCGCGCCCCTGACCGCAGCCGTAGGTCAGCTCGTGGCTTTCCAGCTCATGGCGGTCGAATCCTTCCAGGCAGCCGGAGAGGAGACCCTCGAGCCCGCCGGCCTCCAGGCAAGCGCTGACCCCTCCGACGGAGGCGATGTTCCCCTCCAGGACGCCGAGCGTCTCCTCCGCGGCGCCCGGGAACGCCTCGATCAGCACTCCGCCGGCCTGCACGACGCCCTCCGGCCGCGGCAGGACGCCCAGAAGCGCCGCCGAGCGGATCTGGTGGCTCTGCTGCAGATAGTGGACGAGGTCCTTGCCGAGCTCGCCGCTTACCAGCCGCACCTGGCTCTCGTAACGCCGGCTGCCGTCCTCGGCGCTGCGGGTGACCTTGAAGATCCCCTTCCCCACCGCCTCGGCCAGTGACAGGTGGTGGTCGACGGGAGTCGGCAGGTGCGGATTCCCCACCAGGCCGCGCAGGAAGCCGCGGCTCGTGGCCTCGGCCACGACCTTGCCGAGCTCGCCGCCGCCGACGACCTCCACGAGCAGCCGTCCAGGGTGCTTGGTCGAGAAGCGCAGCAGGAGCGACGCCGCCACGAGCGCCCGTCCCAAGGCGACGGCGGCGAGAGGCGAGAGGCCGCAGCGCCGGCGCACCTCCTCGACGGGCTCGGCCAGGTCGACCGCGGCCCAACGCAACGAGCTCTCCGCCGCCACGCCCAGAGAAAGCCTGCCCGGACGCATGCCCCGGCAATCCACCTTCGGACGCGGCCTCATCGATCCTCCTGTCTCGCTCGTCGTGGCTCCGGCCCGGCGGGCCGCGCCGATTCTACTCGTCTCACGGCCTGAAAAAAACTTCTGCGGGTTTTTCCCGCCCGCGGCGCGTACCCGGACGAGCGGATGAAAACCGGCAGCGCAGAACCACGGCGCTGGCGAAACCCGAAGGGAGACCGACGATGCGAACGACACTAGCGACCCTAATCCTGACCGCCCTGCTCCTGGTCCCGACCCTCGCCGCCGCCGGCGACGACGGCCCGGTAAGCTTCCGCCAGGCGTCGCGGAAGCTCTCCGAGGTCGGCCGCGAGGTCATGAGCCCCGTCTCGAACGACCTGCTGCTCGCGGTCTACAGCGGCGAGGCCCCCGACGGACCGACGCGCTTCGCCGAGCCCCTGGAGACCTTTCTCACCCCGACCAACTCCGGCACCTGGGACGACCTCACCGACGGCTCCCGGCTCTGGCGCCTACGCATCGCCTCGCCCGAAGCCAAGAGCTTGAACCTCGCCTTCTCACGCTTCGACATAGGCGTTGGCGCGCGCCTCTGGCTCTACGGCCAAGGCGGCGACCTCGTCCAGGGTCCCTACACCCGCGGTGACCGCAGCGAAGAGGGCGAGCTCTGGACGGCGATCGTCCCCGGCGACGAGATCGTCCTCGAGCTCCACCTGCCGGCGGGCGCCTCGTGGACCGACCTGGTCGTCAGCCGCGTCCACCACGGTTTCCGCTTCCTCGACGGCCGCGACGGCCCCACCCCCGAGAAACAAGGAGCGTGCCAAAACGACGTCGTCTGCTCCGAGGCCAACCCCTACCGCAAACAGGTCCGCGCCGTCGGCTGGTACAGCGTCCAGGGGACCGGCGCCTGCACCGGGACGCTCATGAACAACACCGCCAAGAACGGCAAGCCCTACTTCCTTTCCGCCGAGCACTGCGAGATCACCAGGTCGAACGCCTCGACGATGGTCGTCTACTGGAGCTACGAGTCGCCGACCTGCGGCCGGCTCGCTGGCGGCAGCCTCAAGCACAACCAGTCGGGAGCCACCTTCCGCGCCGCCTACAGGCCGTCGGACTTCGTCCTCGTCGAGCTCAAGAAAAAGCCCGACGCGAGGTTCAACGTCTACTACTCGGGCTGGAACGCCGCCGCCCAGGCGCCGAAGCGGGCCGTGGGCGTCCACCACCCGAACCTCGACGAGAAGGCGATCAGCTTCAACAACCGCCAGCTCACCCCCGACGGGCCGACGCACTGGGAGATCGTCTGGAACGACGGCACGACCGAGCCCGGCTCCTCGGGCTCGTGCATCTTCGACCCCCAGGGCCTCTGCGTCGGCACGCTCACCGGCGGCGGCTCCTACTGCTGGGATCCCCGCGCCCCCGACTACTACGGCCGTTTCTCCGTCCACTGGACGGGCGGCGGTGCGAGGGCCAACAGCCTGAAACCGTGGCTCGATCCGGCGTCGACCGGCCGCAAGAGCTTCGCGGGCATGGAGGCGTCGGCCGCCGGCAGCGGCGACGGCACGGGCGGCGGCGGCGGTACCGGCGGTGGAGGAGGCGGCACCAGCGGCAGCACCTGCAAAGCCGACGCCAAGACCGCCTGCCTCGTCGGCGGACGCTTCAAGGTCACCGCCACCTGGAAGAAGGCGAACGGCCAGCAGCTCAACGCCAAGGTGGCGCACAAGACGGGCAAGCTGACGGCTTTCTACTTCGCCGACAAGTCGGTCTGGGACATGCACGTACGCATCGCGTCGACCTGTAGCTCGAACAACAGGCACGGGGTCTACGCCGCGGCCAGCACCAACCTCGCCTACACGCTGCGGGTCGAGGACACGAAGACCGGCAGGGTCAAGACCTACCGAAACGGCGCGGGCAGCGCCGCCCGCGCCGTCCTCGACGCCGGCGCTTTTGCCTGCCCTTGAGCGCTGAGGAAGAACCACGGGTTTACTCCCGGACGAACTTCAACTTCCGCACCCGATCGCCGTCCAGGACGAAACCGTCAACGGAAGCGCCGGCGCCACGCGTGAAGGCCACCGCGCCGATACCGGGCACCGTAAAGACGTCATAGCGCTGCGGCTCCATCCGCGGCGGCTCCTCGACGCGCGGGATACCCAGCGTCAAGGCTCCGTCGCGCAGCTGGACGGCATAGCTCCTTTCGAGCTCGACGCTTCGATAGGTACCGACGTATCCCGCCAGGTCCTCAGGAGCGGGAGTGAGCTTCACGAACGGCTCGTAGACGCCCCAGCGTCCGCCGTTCAAAGTGGTGACCACCCGTTCGGGCCGCAGGGCCCCAGGCGGCTCGAAGCTTACCTCGACGTGAAGGGAGAGGCCGGCGATCTTGAAACGATCGTCGCCCAGCGGTAGGAGCTCGCTCGTCGACGAGCCGCGATCCCAGAGGAGCTTGCCTTGATCGACGTAGACGCGGCGAGCTTCAGCTTCCGCGACGTTCCAGTAATGTCCGACGAGCCGCGCGAGCGACTCGGGAGCCACCTCGACCTCCTCGGTCCCGCCGCCGGTTTCCTCCTCGGGCTCCATCAAGTCGCCGAGGTAAAGCGCCGCCACCTGGCGGGCGAGAGGCACCGGATTGACCTCGCTCAGGTTGCAGAGCACGGCGACCGAAAGCTTCTGTTCAGGAAGACGAACCATCTCGGTACGAAAACCCACGAACGCACCGCTGTGGCTGACGACTTGCAAACCTCGATGGTGGCAAACGTCGAGCCCGAAGGCATAGCAGAGCTTGATACCGCTCGACAGCTGCCCCTGGGACAGGAGAAGCTCGATCAGCTCCGGCCGAGAGCGGCCGAGCCGGTTGTCGTAGAAGTTGCGGTCCCAGAGGAGGAGGTCTTCAATCGTCGTGTAGACGCCGCCGTCGCCGACCATGTCGAGCTCGGTCATCGAGAGGTGAAACGCTCCGTTACGCCGCGCGTAACCGTCGGCGCGGTTCCTGACGAGATGGGTGTGGTCGTCGTGGAAATGGGTGTCTTTCATCCCCAGCGGACCGAAGATCATCTCTTGTGCGAGCTGCTTGAGCGATTGACCGGTCACTCGCTCGACCAAAAGCGCCAGCAGGAAGTAGTTGGTGTTCGAGTAGAGGAAGTGGTCGCCCGCCTCGTAGTTGAGCGCTTTCTGGTGGGCCACGAGCTCGAAGGCCTCGTCGACGGAATAAACGTCGCCAAGCCCGGCGAGGTCGGCAAGCTCCAGGTAGTCGCGCAAGCCGCTCGTGTGATGGATGAGGTGATTTACGACCACCGGGACTTCGTACGCTTGCAGCTCGGGAAAGAAACGGTGGATTTCGTCGTAAAACGAGATGGTGCGCTTCTCGACGAGGATCGCGACCGCGGTGGCCGTGAACTGTTTTGACATCGAGGCGATGCGAAAGACCGACCGGGGTGTGAGCGCTACGCCGTATTCGAGGTTCGCCATGCCGTAGCCGCGGGCGTAGACGATCTCGCCGTCGCGGAAGACGCCTACCGCGCAGCCGGGCGAGTCGGTGCGGTCCCATTTGGCGAAAAGCTCGTCGATCTGCGACTCGGTCGTCGGAGGCTCTGCGGCAGTAGCGAAGGCTGTCGCTACAAGACAGAGGACCACAATGACGGCAGCTCTTGGCATCGGTCGTCGATCCTAAAGCGCCGTGACGCGGATCACTTCCTCGAAGGTCGTCACCCCGTCGGCGAGCTTTCGCAGCGCCGACTGGCGAAGCGTCTGCATGCCGGTACGGGCCGCTTCCCGCTTGATCTTCGGAGCGTCGGCACCGTCGATGACGAGCTCCTTCATCTTCTGGTCGATCGGCAAGATCTCAAAAATGCCGCTGCGTCCGCGGTAGCCCGTGGTCCGGCACTCGTGGCAGCCCTCGCCCTCGTAGGACTTGACACGCTTGCCGGGCGGTACCGTCAGGTGGAGCGTCTCGGCCTCCTCGCGGGTCAGGAACCGTTCGATCATGCAGTTGGAGCAGATCCGTCGCACCAGGCGCTGGGCCATGACGCCGATCAAGGTCGAGCTGATCATGAAGCGCTCGATGTCCAAGTCGACGAGCCGGCTGATCGCCGAGGCGGCGTCGTTGGTATGGAGCGTCGAGAAGACCAGGTGTCCGGTGAGGGCGGCCTGGATGGCATACTGCGCGGTCTCGCCGTCGCGGATCTCGCCGACCATGATGATGTCCGGGTCCTGGCGCAGGATGTGGCGCAACGCCGCCGCGAAGGTGAGGCCGAGCTTCGGGTTGATCGCCGTCTGGTTAAAAACGTCGTAGACTAACTCGATGGGATCCTCGATGGTGGTGACGTTCTGCTCGCTCGAGGCGATGGTCTTTAACGCCGAATAAAGCGTCGTCGTCTTCCCGGAGCCCGTCGGCCCGGTGATCAGGACGATGCCGTGGGGCCGGATGAGGAAGTCGGAGAAAACTTCCATCTCCTCGGGATAAAAGCCCAGACCCGCCAGGTCCTGGAGCAGGACCCCCGGGTCGAAGATACGCATTACGACCTTCTCGCCAAAAGCGACGGGAAGCGTCGAGACGCGAAGCTCGATCTCTTCGCCTTTCCTGAGCGTCTTGACGCGGCCGTCCTGGGGCTTGCGGCGCTCGGCGATGTCGAGGCGCGACATCGTCTTGATGCGGCTGATGACCGCGGCGTGCACGACCTTGGGGATGCGTTGGATGTCGTGGAGCACGCCGTCGATCCGGAAGCGGATCAGGCTCTCGTCGCGTTTGGGCTCGATGTGGATGTCGCTCGCTCGCGAGTCGTAGGCGTGCTGGAGCATGAACTCGACGGCGTTGATGATGTGCTGGTCGCTCGATTCGATCTCGGCCTCGTTCTTCATGCGAACGAGCTGCTCGAGGTTGCCGAGGTCGATCCCCGCCGTCAGGTCCCGCTCCGCTTTCTTGACCGACTGGCGCAGGCCGTAGAACTCGGTCAGGGCCTTCAGGATCTCGGGCTCGGCGGCCACCACGATCTCGAGCTCGCGGCCGGCGATGCGCTTGAAGGAGTCGAGGCCCTCGATGTCGAAGGGATTGGCGCAGGCGACCCGCAGGACGCCGTTGGTGAGCGAGATCGGGATCATGCGGTGGCGGCGGGCAAAAGGCCGCGAGATCTGCGACTCGATCAGGTCGGCGTCGAGAGAGAGCGGGTCGATGCGGACGTGCTCGGCCTTGGCTTCGCGGGCGATGGCGGCGGCGATCGCCGCCTGGTCGATGGTCTCGCCGGTCGCCTCGATGCGGAAGCCCAGGCGCTCGATCACCTCGTAGGCGACGGACTTCTGGGCGTAGGCGCTCGCCGAGCGGTGGTGGCGCGGCATCATCCGCACCTGTTTTTCGACCTCCTTGGCCTGGTCCTGGTTGAGCAGCCTCTGGCGCAGGAGGACTTTTGTCACGAGCTCAGTGGTCAGATGCATCAACGCCTCACTTCACACCACTGCCGGTACCCTTGCCGCTGATGAGCCGCGAGAAGGGCTCCTTCAAAGCCGCCGGGATCCGGCACGGACGTCCGCTTTCGCGGTTCACCCAGACGTGCTCGGACGTGCCGGTCGCGAGCAGCGTCTCCCCCCGGCGCACCTCATAGCCAAAGTGTAGAATGCGGCTCGCCATCTTGTCGAGCCAGCAGCTCACCCGGACGAGCTCGCCGTAGGTGGCCGCGGCGAGGAAGCGGGTCGAAACACCCGTGACCACCAGGTAGTATCCCAGGTCCTCGACGGCCGCATAGTGGTAGCCGGTCGCCGCACAAAGCCGGGTGCGCGCCACCTCGAACCACACGGGATAGACCGAATGATGAACCACGCCCATCCGGTCGGTCTCGGCGTAGCGCACCTCGACGTCGACCTCTACGCGATGCGGCTCTCCTACCCTTCGGCTATCTCCCACCCTGCTCCTTGAGCTTCTGCTGCGCCCGTTTTTTCATCTCCGCGGCGTCCTTGTACTTCTTGTTGATCTTGAGCGCCCGTTCGTAGTCCTCGACGGCCTTCTTGTACATCTCGGCTTCGAAGAAGCAGCCGCCGCGCTGGAAATAGGCCGAGGACAGCTTGTCGTCGAGCTCGATGGCGGTCGAGAGGTCGGAGATCGCCATCTCCAGCTCGCCCTTCCTCTTATAGGCGCTGGCACGGTTGGTGTAGATGAAGGCGCGCTCCGGCTGCACACGGGCCGCTTCGGTGAAGTCGTCGATCGCCTTGTCGTAGTCCTGACGTTCCAGGTGGATCAGGCCGCGGTTGTTGTAGGCCGAGAACGACGACGGGTCGACCTCCAGGGCTCGTGTGAAGGCGTCGACGGCCTCGTCGAGCTCGCCTTTGCTGCGATGGACTCCGGCCTCGTAGAGGAGCGTCGACGCGAGCTGCTGGGGCGGGATCTCCGCGGCAGGCTCCGGCGCGGGGGTCGGCTCAGGCTCCGGTGCCGGCATCGGCGGCGGTGTCGGAGCAGGAGCGGGCTCAGGCTCCGGCACGGCTACGGGCTCGGGTGCCGGGGCAGGTGGCGGAGCCGGGGCAGGAGCGGGCTCAGGCTCCGGCGCGGGTGCGGGTGGTGGAGCCGGCGCGGGGACCTGTGGCGCAGGAGCGGGCTCAGGTTCTGGAACGGCTACCGGCTCAGGGGCCCGGGCCGGCGGCGGCTCCGGCGGCGCAGCGGGCTCGGGCTCTGGGGCCGGGGCCGGCGGCGGCGGGACGGGCTCGGGCTCTGGGGCCGGGGCCGGGGGC
>CBDUYN010000189.1:0-19394 GCA_965371445.1 uncultured bacterium
ATGCGCCTCCTCCGTCTTGGGGAGCCCTCAGCGGCCCCGCCCCGTGCGGGAGTGCAACCTGGGGTGGGGGCCCTCCTAATTCCACGCGGGCGCTCCGGTGTTGCCCCACTAGCCTTCTCGCAGCTCCGCAATGGGATCCACCCGGAGGCCGCGACGGGCCGGGCCGGCGGCCGCGAGCAGGGCGACCACCGTCATGAACGTCGCCGCAGCGGGGATAATGCCTGGGACGTCCCAGCCGCCCACCACCTTCATTGGCAGGTAGTAGTCGAGAAGGAGCGCCAACAGCGCGCCAAAGCCCGCCCCGACCGCGACCTGGCCCAGCGCCCGTTTGAAGATGCCCGCCAGCACGCGTTGCGGTTGCGCGCCCAGGGCCGAGCGAATCCCGATCTCCCGCCGGCGTTGGTTGACGGTAAAGGACATGAGCGCGTAAATGCCGGCCGCCGAGAGGAGGAGCACGGCGAGCGTCACTGCCGCGAGTGCGAACGCCCCCATATTGTTGCCCACCGCCTGCTGGCGGTAGACCGCATCCAGAGTGCGAACCTCCTCCACCCGAAGGGTCGGCTCCAGCGCCGTAGTGATCTCCCGGAGCCGGTCCGCCACGCTGGCCGCGGTGGCTTCCACGCGCAGGGCGAGGCTTACCGGCTGCATCGATCCAGGTGCCATGGGATAATACATCGTGCTTTGGCTAGCGTTCGCATGGAGGTCAGCCACGACCCCGACGATCTCATACCAGGTCCCCGACGCAGCCAAAGCCTTTCCACCTCTGGTGCGGATGAAGCGCTGGCGGACCCGGCGGCCCAGAGGGTTCCCCCGGAGGGGGACAAGTGAGGCACTGGCGTCGCCCAGGAGTTGCTGCGCAAAGGTCTGGTTGACGATCACCGCGGCTCGCGTCGGCTCGAGGTCGCCAGCGGGTAACCCGCGGCCGGTCAGGAGCGGGATGTCGAACACGTCGAAGAAGACGTCGTCCACCTGATTGAATCGGACCAAGTGATTGGACTCGAATATGCCGTCCTCCGCCAGCGGGACCCCGTCGATCTCGATGTCCACCCACGGCTCCTCGCCGGGCACCGCCGCCACGACGGTCACCCCCAAGACGCCGGGCTCGGCCTTCAGTTGCCGGACCAACTCGGCCTGGAGGGTGCTGGCAAGCATCTCCCGGTCCATCACGAGCCGGGCGGTCAGGAATTCCTCGGCCGCGAAGCCAGGTCCCAGGATGCCCTTCCGGATCGTCCCCCATCCCATCTCGACAGCCGCCGGCAGGGCGGCCATGGAGAAGGCGACCTGGGCCACGACCAGCGCGGTCCACGTCGCGCCGAGCTGCATGCCGGTGCGGCTACCTAACGCACGGAGCCCTGATTGCATCTGGTCTCCGGTCGCTTTGAGGGCCGGCACGACGCCCGCGATCATGGCGGCGAGCACGGCGAGTCCAGCGGCGAAGAGAACCGTCGTGAAGGAGAGGGTGAAGTCCATCCAGAAGGGGGGCCCGTCGCTCAAATCCTGCATTAGGAGCTCCTGCGCCTGCCCGAGGGCCAGGCGAGCGAACACGAGCGCCACGCCCGCGGCTCCCGCCGCGAGCACGAGCACCTCGATGAAGAGCTGCCCGACGATGCGGCCACGGCTCGCGCCCAGCACGTAGCGCGCCGCGAACTCCTCCTGGCGCGTGACGGTCCGGGCGTAGACCAGGATGGCGATGTTCGCGCAGGGCGGGACGAGGAGGAGGGTGACGAGGAACAGGATGAGGCGGACCACCCAGCGGACCTCCCCGCGCTCGTTGTCGCTGGCAAAGGCGAACGTATAAGGCACGACTTTCGGGTGGAGCTCTTCGTCGGTTTCCGGAACAGCGAGCAGCCCGAGCGTCGTCAGCTCGGCCTGGGCGCCCTCCAGCGTCACGCCGGGCGCGAGCCGGGCAAAGACCCTGACCGGTCCCTCGTCCCGCGCGTAGCCCGACGGAGCCGCGCGGAGCGGTGTCCAGAAACGGTGGTTCACCGGAAACGCGAAGCTCTCCGGCATGACGCCGACCACGGTACGGACCGTGTCGCCGAGACGAACCGTCTGCCCCACGACTGCCGGGTCGGCCGAGAACCGCGACTGCCACACGTCGTAACCGATCACGACGACCGGGGTGGCATCGTCGCGCTCATCCTCCTCGACCAGCGGCCGCCCCAGCAGCGGTGGCACCCGCGCCAGCTGGAATCCGGACGCGGTCATCTCGGCGATGGACACCGGCTCGGCCGGGCCGTCCGCGGTGACCAGATTGCGCTCGATGTGCTGGAATGCGCCGACGTCCTCCACCGACCGCAGTCGGTCGCGCCACCGCTCGAAATCGGGCAGGGATGTATGGTGTCGGCGGTGCGCCCTGGCGTCCCAGGTCTGTATGGCGACCACCCGGTCACCGTCGTCTAGCGGCAGCGTGCCCCCGAAAACCAGGTCAAAGAATGCGAAGACGACCACGCCGATCCCGATCGCGACCGTCATCGCCAGGCCCCCGACCAGCGTCAGCCCCCAGGACTTGCGCAGCATGCGGAGTCCCAGCTTGACGTCCAGCCAGGACGCGTCCAACCACGGCAAGCCTCGAGCCGCGCGGCTCGCCTCACGCAGCCGCGTCAGCCCTCCCAGTTCCACGCGGGCGCTCCGGCGGGCTTGTTCCCGTGTCATGCCCTGGCGCATCTTGTCCTCTTCCGCCATCGCCAGGTGCGTTGCCAATTCCTGGTCGAAGTCACGATCAAGCTCGCCAGGACGCAAGAAGGCACGAATGCGTGCCACCATCACACGAAGAAACGTCGCCATGTCTCAGCTCCTTGTCGCCGGTTGCAAGACCCGGCCGATCACTCCAGAGATTCGTTCCCAGTTTTCGGTTTCGGCTTTCAGCTGCTTTCGGCCGGCCTTCGTAAGGGAGTAGAACTTCGCCTTGCGGTTATTGTCGGATGTGCCCCACTGTGCAGCGACCCACTTTTTCTGGACGAGACGGACCAGGCAGAGATAGATGGTCCCTTGGTTGACGATGAGGGCATTCTGGCCGACCTGCTCGATGCGACGAGCGATGCCGTATCCGTGCAGGGGGCCCAGCTGCTCCAACGTCTTGAGCACCATCAGATCGAGAGTGCCTTGAAGAATAGGTGACCGAGTTTCCATCATGCTGCGTCCTCCATGCTGCGTCCTCCATGTGGGATGCATAGAGGAGTCTACCTGGCTTCCTGTGGGATGTCAAGATGAAAGATGTCAGGTCCCGCCCGCAGGGCAGAGGGTCGCTGGAGCCGCTCCAGGAGCGGCTCCAGGTCGTCTTGACGCCCCTCCGACTTCGCAACCCTCGGGGGGGGGTTTACCGGCCGTGGTTTCCGCGGTCGTACGCGGCGTGTCGGGCGACCTCGCCCAGGCTCACCACCAGCGACCCGCCCGAAGCAGGTCGACAGGATCTCGGCTCGGGAGGTATGCTCGTCCCTGTCGGCCGCCTGCCGCGCTTTGAACGCCATGCAAGACCCACTCTCTTTCGTCCCGGTACGCTACAAGCTGCCGCTGACCTTCGCCTTCCTGTGCGTGGTGGCGTTCGGCCTGGGTGGCTATGTCGTGACCACGACCGCCCGCGACGCCCTCGAGCGCCAGATCCGGCTGCGCCTCGACAGCCGGGCCGCGAACACCCACCTGGTCGTGGACAAGGACCTCGAGCTGCTCGGGCGGCGGGTGGAGGACTTCGCTTCCGACGGGCACATCCGCCTCGAGCTCGAACGCTTGCAGGCCGCGGCGGCCGACGCTTCCGGGATGGCGGACAAGGGCGAGCTCGTGCGCCACCTGCGGACCAACAAGCTCACCCTCGTCCCGGAGTTCGTCGACGCCTTCGTCCTCGACCGGAGCGGTGAGGTGCTGCTGCGGGCCTACTCCGAGGCGACGGCCTCGCCCCCCGGCTTCAACCGGGAAGGCTTCTGGTTCGGACCGCTCCGCGCCCCGGCGCCGGAGCACCCGTATCCCACCTTCGTGCTCTCCACCCCGGTCACCGCCATCGACGGTGGACGCCGGCTGGGTTACCTGCAGATCGTGGTTCGGGCCGACGTCTGGGCCGGACGCCTGCGCCATGCTCTGGCCCAGGCACCGCTGGAGGACCTGCGGATCGAGCTCCGCGGTCCGGACGGCTACCGTCTACCGCTGATCACCGACGCCGCCGAGATTCCCCCCCCGCCAGACGTCGAAGGCGAGCAGGATCCGCAACGGTTGACGTTCTCCAGCACCAACGCCCGCACCGGCTGGAACGTCGACCTCTCGGTGGACCGGCGGATTCTGACCTTGCCGATCAGCACCCTGGTCTCGACTTTTGTCTACACCGGAATCGCGCTGGTCGTCCTGAGCTTCCTCTTGCTCCTTCCTTCCCGGCAGTTCCTGCTCAAGCCGTTGGCGGAGCTCGAGAACGCCGCCCGCAAGATCACGGACGGCGACTTCTCGACCCGCGTCGGCTACCAGTCCGGCGACGAGGTCGGGCACCTCTCCGCGGCCTTCGACGTCATGGCCGGAACGACCGAGGAGCGGACTCGACGGCTGGCGCAGGCGGCCGAGAACCTGCGCCAGCGGGAAGCGGAGATCCGCTTCGAGCGCGACCGTTTGAGCACCGTGATCCAATCGATGGAAGACGGTCTCTTCATCCTCGATCGAGAGGGCCGAACGACCCTCGCCAATGCGGCAGCCAAGGACGTTCTCCACGAGCTCAGCAAGGGTCGACGCGGCCAGTCCCCCCAGGACTGCGGCCACGTCGGTTCGACGCCCAGGAATTGCCTCGAGTGTCTGGCGAGCTTTAAGCGGCCCGTGCAGGCCTGCGTCGTGACGATCGGCGAGCGGACCTATGACATCCACGCGACCTCGTTGCGCGATCACCGGGAAGATCACAGTGGCGAGGAAGCCGGCAGGGTCTTCGTCAGCCGCGACGTCACCGAGCGGATGCTCCAGGCGGCCCAACAGGCCCACCAGGAGCGCATGTTGGTGCTCGGTGAGATCGCCGCGGTGATGGCCCATGAGATGAACAATCCGCTCGCGGCGATCTCGATGTTCAGCCAGATGCTGCTCGATGGGCTCGACGACTCCTCGCCGCTCTATGCTCACGCCGAAGTCGTTCATCGCAACACCCTGAGCTGCAAACGGACCATCCGTTCGCTCCTCGACATGGCGAGGACCTCCCCTTCGCATTCTGAGGCCTTTGACGTTCGCGACCTCGTGGCCGACGTCGTCGAGTTCTTGCGGCCCGTCGCCGAGCGCGGCCAGACGACGCTCAACGTCGATGCGGAGGCCAACGAAGGTCTCGTCGACGGCGACGAGATCCAGCTCCGCCAGGCCCTGGTCAACCTGGTGATGAACGCGGTCCAGGCCGGCGGAACGGCTGAAAGGGGCGTGGTCATGATCGGCACCTTGGACCGCGGCGAGGAGATCGTGATCCGGGTGCGCGACAAAGGTCCGGGGATTCCCGAGGAGCTGCGCGAGCGCGTTTTCGAACCGTTCTTCACGACCAAGCCGGCGGGAGAAGGCACCGGTCTGGGTCTGCCGACGACGCGGAGGATCGTCGAAGCGCAAGGCGGCCGGTTGATTCTCTGCCCTGGCTCGGGGGCCGGTACGACGCTCGAGATCGTTCTCCCGCGCCTCCTCTGCGATCCTGCCGAAGCGCAGGTGTTGGCTGCCGCCGCGGAGGTGTCGCCGTGAGCCGGCAGGACCAGCGGAGTGGCGCCCAGACCGAAGATCGCCTCCGCGTCCTGGTCGTCGACGACGAGGCGGACGTCCGCCTCGGACTGCGCCTGCTCAGCGAATCCCTCGGCGCCGAGGTGCGGGAAGCTGCCAGCGGCGAGCAGGCCTTGGAGGTCCTCGGTGGCTGGACGCCCCACGTGATGCTCACCGACATCACGATGGACGGCATGTCCGGCATGGAGCTGCTCAGGCACGTCAACGAGCATCACGTAGACGTCAAGGTGCTGATGATCACCGGCTACGGGACGATCGAGCTCGCCGTCGAGGCCATGCGGCGCGGAGCAGCGCACTTCATCACCAAACCTTTCGACAATGCGGAGATCCTCGTCGAGGTCCAGCACCACGGCCGCGAGGCGCTGATCGCCGAACGGGTGCGGCGGTTGAAGGCCGGCGGCGAACGGAGGCCGACGATGATCATTACCGAGGATCCGCGGATGGCCGCGATCCTCGACCTGGTCGAGCAGGTCGGGCCGACCGAGATGCCGGTGCTGATCAGCGGCGAAAGCGGCACGGGCAAGGAGCTGGTCGCGCGGGCCATTCACGAGAACGGCCGCGATCCCACGCTGCCCTTCATCCCCGTCAACTCGGCCGCCCTTCCGGACACGTTGCTCGAGTCGGAGCTCTTCGGGCATAGGAAGGGCGCTTTTACCGGCGCCGACAGCCACCGGGAGGGAATCTTCGCCAAGGCCCGCGGCGGCACCGTCTTCCTGGACGAAATCGCCCTGATGTCGCCAGCGTTTCAGGGCAAGCTGCTGCGGGTCCTGCAGCAACGCACCGTCGTACCTCTCGGGTCCACCACTCCGCAGCCCGTCTCCTTCCGTCTCGTCGCGGCGACCAACTGCAGCCTGACCGAGCGCATTGCGGCAGGCAGCTTCCGCCAGGACCTCTACTACCGCCTCCGGGTGATGATGATCGACGTTCCGCCGCTGCGCGAACGGCCGGGCGACATCGCACCTCTGGCGATGCACTTCGTCGCCCTCTATTCCGACATGGTAGGGCTGGTGTCCGATCGCCGTCCCTGCCTGACGGCCGGGGCGCTCGAAGAGCTGCGCAACCATGGCTGGCCGGGAAACGTGCGGGAGCTCGAGAACAGCATTCAGCGGGCGCTGATCCTCTGCCGCGGCGAGGACGTCCGTGCCCACCACCTGCGTCTCGACGAAGAGGACGACCTGTGGTCCTCGGAGAGTCAGGAAGGCCTTTCCTACGAGGACGCCAAGCAGAAGGCGCTGCAGGTCTTTCGGCGTCGCATCGTGAAGCGCGCCCTGGGTACGACGCGGGGCAACGTCACCCGCGCCGCGGAGATGTGTGGCCTCACCCGGGCAGCGTTTCAGCGAATCATGCGATCGCTCAAACTCGACCGTAGCCAGTTCACCAGCCACTGACGACCGAGCGCTGGGCATGAACACCCGTGCCACGCAGCTCGGCCGGGCGGCGATCCGCTTGCCCTTGTCTGGGGGCGCGCTCCGGCTCGACCTAGACGATGAAGAGCCGGTAGCGCCCCTCGAACGCCTCGACCGTCCCGATCCGCACCGCTTTCCCGACCCCGGCCTCGTGCAGGGCGGCGACCGCGTCGTCGGCCTCCTCGCCCGGCACCGCGGCGAGGAGGCCGCCGCTCGTCTGCGGGTCGACGAAGATTTGCTCGTGCCAGGTCGGCAGCCGCCGCTCGTAGCGCGTCTTCTCCTCGACGAGCTGCTGGTTGACCGCGTTGACGCCCGTCGTCATGCCGCGCTCGTAGACCGCCAGGGCTTCGGACATCGTCGGCACCGCGTCGACCTCGATTCGTAGCGCCACGTCCGACCCTTCGGCCATCTCCAGGCCGTGGCCGGCGAGGCCGAAGCCCGTGACGTCGGTCGCGGCGTGGACCTCGAAGCGCGCCAGCACCTCCGCGGCCGTCTTGTTGAGCGTCGTGATCGTCTCGAGGCACTCGTCGAGCGCCGCTTTCGAGACCCAGCCCTTCAGGTTGGCGTTGAAGAGCACGCCGGAGCCGACGGGTTTCGTCAGGATCAGGGCGTCGCCCACCTGGGCTCCGGCGTTCGACCAATACTTCTCCGGGTGGACGAGCCCCGTCACCGAGAGGCCGAACTTGGGCTCATCGTCGTCGGTCGTGTGGCCGCCCGCCAGGACCGCTCCGGCCTCGGTGACCTTCGAGAGGGCGCCGGCGACCAGGCGGTGGAGGATCTCGGGCCCGAGCTTCTCGGCCGGGTAGCCCACCAGGTTCAGGCACGCGATCGGCCGTCCGCCCATGGCGAAGACGTCGGACAAAGCGTTCGCCGCCGCGATCTGCCCGAAGAGATACGGGTCGTCGACCGGCGGCGTGATGATGTCGGCCGTCAGGACGAGGGCGGTCTCGTCGTCGAGGCGATAGACCGCCGCGTCGTCGCTGGTCTCGAATCCGACGAGCAGGTTCGGGTCCTCGTTCTTGGGTAGACTCGCGAGCAGCTCTCCGAGCCCGACCGGGCTCAGCTTCGCCGCTCACCCACAGGTCTTGGCCAGGCTGGTCAGGGTCGGTTTCTGAAAGAGCTTCGTCAGCATGGTGGTCCTCGGTCGGGGGTTCGGCGGCGATTCTATGCGCAAAGCGGGCCATCGTCCGCCTCTTCGTCGCCGGCAGGAGCCCCCAGCTCCCCGAGCGCCTCGCGGACCACTTCAAGCTCGCGTTCCAGCGCCGCGAGCTCTTCGTCGGCGTCCTCGGTGGAGCCCCGGCGTCCTCGCTCCTCGAGAGCCCGGCTGATCGACTCCAGACGGCGGGCGCCGATCAGGCCGCAGCCTCCCTTGAAGGCATGAGCGGCTTCGGCGAGCTCCTGAGGGTCGCCGGCGACGAGGGCCGCGCGGAGCTCCTCGATCCTCTCCCCGGCGTGCTCCAGGAACGAGCGGACGAGCGTCACGGCGTTCTCCGCTCCCAGCTCCGTCAGGCGTCCCAGGGCCGCGGGGTCCACCACCGCGGCCTCCTCCTCGCCGGCGGGGCCGTCGTCCGGCTCCGGAGGCGGCTCCGCGGCGTCCGCCGCGGAGGCGTCTACGAGGCTGCCGGCGACTGAGCGCAGCACCGCCTCGAGCTCCTCGAGAAAAATCGGCTTGCCGATGAAGTCGTCCATCCCGGCCTCAAGGCACCGCTCGCGGTCGCCCACCATAGTGCTCGCGGTGACGGCGACGATCTTCGGCCGCTCCCTGCCCCAGCGGCGGCGGATCTCGCGGGTCGCCTCCAGGCCGTCGAGCACCGGCATGTGGGCGTCCATCAAGACGAGGTCGTAGCTCTCATCTTCCAGCGCCGCGACCGCCGCGCCGCCGTCGGAGACGATCGTGGCCTCGTAGCCGAGCTTCTCCAGGAAGAGCCGCGCCACCACCTGGTTGGTCGCATCATCCTCGGCCACCAGGATGCTGAGGGGCATCTTGCGCCCAAGCTGCGTATCGACCGTGTGGCTCTTGGCCGGGCTCACGACGCGGGCAATCTTGGCCGGAATCTTGAAACGGAAGCTCGATCCTTGCCCCCGGGTGCTGACGACGGTGATCGTCCCTCCCATGAGCTCGACCAGGCACTTGCTGATCGAAAGCCCCAGGCCCGTGCCGCCGAAACGCCGCATCGTCGAGGCGTCGGCCTGGCTGAAGACGTCGAAGATGCGTTCCTGCTGCTCCGCCGAGATGCCGATGCCGGTGTCGCGGACCTCGAAGGTCATCTCCACCTCGCCCTCGCCGCGGCCCGCGTCCTCGGCGTCGACCAGGAGCTTGACCGAGCCCTTTTCGGTGAACTTGACGGCGTTCGACAGGAGGTTGACGAGGATCTGGCGCAACCGTGTGACGTCGCCGTGGATCGTCGCGGGAGAGCCTTCCGAGACCGACGCGGCCAGCGCCAGGCCTTTCTCGGACGCCGCCGCCGCGACCAGCTCGACAGCGCTGGAGACGCACTCGCCGACCACGAAGGGTTGGTTCTCGAGCTCGAGATTGTTCGACTCGAACTTCGAGAAGTCGAGCACGCCGTTGACCAGGCCGAGAAGGTTCTGGCTGCTCGTCCGGATGGTTTCGGCAAAGGCCTGGGCCTGGCTCGCGAGCGGCATGTCGACCAGCAGGCCGCTCATGGCGATGATGGCGTTTAACGGGGTGCGGATCTCGTGGCTGACGTTGGCCAAGAATTCGCCCTTGGCGAGGCCGGCCTCGGCCGCCTCCTTGGCGGCCCGCAGGTCGTGGACGGCGGCGCGGCGCTCGGTGACGTCGTGGGCGAAGCCCAGGACACGCTGGACTTGGCCCTCCACGATCTGCGGCCGCAGCGTCACCTCGGCGATCTGGATCTCGGAGGACGGCCGGACCAGCCACAGGTCGAACGGCTCCGGGGCGTTCCCGAGGGTGACCTGGTGGAGGTTCGAGACCAGCTTCGCCATTTCCTGGGGCGCGACGAGAGAGGTCATCGACTGCCCTATGAGGTCCGCCGCCGCCCGGCCGGTGAGGCGCTCGAAGGCCGCATTGGCCGAGGTGACCGAGCCGTCCTCGATCGCCAGGGTGAAGATCGCCATCGGCGCCGCCCTTACCAGGGCCTCTTTCACCTCTGCAGGTCGCTGCGTCATCTCCCGTCGTCTCGACTACCACCGGCCCGGACCGGTGAGGGTTGCTCTGAGGCCCCAGTTTACCCGGATCGGCCCCGGAAGCGACGTTTTGGACGCAGAGACAAATCTTGTAGACGCACAGACAAGCGCCGGCCGGAAGAACCGGGACCGTCAAGGTCCCGGCCTCTTCTCGCATGGAGAAGCCTGGTCAGAGGTTGAGGAGCATTCGCAGGGATTCATCGACTTGACGAAGCTTGACCTCGTTGATCACCGTGGCGAGATGACGGATCGCCCGGTGGGCCGTGTCCACGGTCACGATCTGGTCGGTGGCGACCCAGTGAGGCTTGGGCTTCCAGGTCGCGTCGGCGACCCGCAGATCCTGCGGCTCAAGGCCGATTCGCCATCTGAGCTTCGGCCGTTCGGTCGTTGTGATCGGAGAGACGATCACCGTCCCGAAGCTCGAGCGGTTGAGCGCGTCCGTCGAAACGACCAGACAGGGACGCACACCCTTCTGCTCGCGACCCTTCTTCGGGTTCAAGTCGAACATCCAGATCTCGCCGCGGAGCGCGCTCGG
Source organism: uncultured bacterium (assembly GCA_965371445.1). Taxonomy (GTDB): domain Bacteria; phylum Acidobacteriota; class Thermoanaerobaculia; order Multivoradales; family J023; genus DASWIG01. Next base: position 10,819 of record CBDUYN010000189.1, read on the forward strand.
CAGGGTCATGGCCTACTCGCAGCGAGTCGGGAGCTACTCCCTGGCGGCGAAGCCGCCCAGAAGGGACTCCCTTTCCTCGCGGTCGTCTTCCGTCAGGTCGACGGCGGCTTCGTTGAACATGGCGAGCAGCTCCTGCTCCTTCTCGCGGGCCATCTCACGCTCGATCAACTGGCGCAGGAACCCGGCCTTGTTCTTGCTGCCGCCAGCCCGGCGCTCCAGCCAGGCGTCGGTCTCGCCACGAAGGCGGATGCTGATCTGGCGGCTTGCAGGCATGACGTCGGGCTCCCTGAAGGTCACTAGGGTACCACCGGTGCTTTCGAGCTGCAACCAGCAAGAGGATGCAAGAGGATGCAAGAGGATCCCCCTTCTCGGTGGCCGGGGCCGAAGCTCATCGGCGCCACCCGAGCGGAAGCTTCAAGCCCAAGATCGTCGTCACCGAGGCCAATGCCACCTGGATGCCGTGGGGCCGCGATCCGCTCCGGCTGACCCTGGGCATGTACTGGCTGCCCTTCGGCCTGGTCAACGACGACTGGTACTCCGCAACCAACCTCTTCGCCTTGATACCCGCCGCGGCCCAGGCCTTTCCTCTCCACTACAACGAGCGGGGGCTATCCGGCCGCTCTCGAGCAGGAGGACCGGGTCCTCGGGCTCGGTCTGGACGTCTGGCTGGCCACCAGGTTCCTGCTCCGCTTCGAGTATCACCTCCTCCGGGAGGAGGACGGCCGTGACCTCGACAATGACGGGTTCGCGTTTAGGTTTTCGGGCGTTTTCTGAGGGAGACCGCTACCTGAGCGTGTCATGCGGCTGATCGGGTGAAGGCGGGTTCCAAGCCCTTGTTCGTGGCACCATGATACCCGACGATGCCCCAGCCCGCGAGCCGACGCCAGCCCATCACCTCCGGCATTGCCCCTTCGCGGCGAACCAAACGCCTCGCTACTGCGTATGCGTGAAACAGGACGATTCGATCGCCTCGGATCGCCCGTCGAGGAGCCAGCTTGGAATCGACGATCATGTCCAGAGCCACCTCGTCCGCCAGGACCCGGCGCCGGAGGCGTTTGCGATCCGTTTCGACCTGGGTCGCGTCGGCCCTGGTGACGCTGCTCCCGGGAACCGCCGGCGGGTCCGACGACGGCGCGAGCGCCGTCTTTCGGGACGAGAGTGCCGCGATCGGCCTCGATTTCGTCCACTTCAACGGCATGTCGGGAGAGCTCTACGCCGTCGAGGTCGCCGGCGCCGGCGCCGCTGTCTTCGACTACGACAACGATGGCGACCTGGACCTCTACCTGATTCAGGGCAGGATGCTGGGCCGTGGCAAGGAGGTGAGCGCGGCGCTCTTCCCACCGCGTCATCCGCTGCCGCTCACCGACCGGCTCTACCGCAACGACCTCGAGGTCTCCGCCGAGGGCGGGCGCCGGCGGCAGCGTCCCCCGGGGGGGATCCAGGGGGGAGACCTGCAGTTCACCGACGTCACCTTGACGAGCCAGCTCAAAGCGACCGGCTACGGCATGGGGGTGGCGACCGGCGACTTCGACAACGACGGCTGGGTGGACCTCTACGTCACCAACTACGGCCCCAACCAGCTGTGGAAGAACAACGGCGACGGCACGTTCCGCGACGTGACCGCGGCGTCGGGCACCGGCGACCGACGCTGGAGCGTTTCGGCAACGTTCTTCGACTTCGATCGCGACGGCTGGCTTGACCTCTACGTCGCCAACTACGTCGACTTCTCCGAGGCGACCCACAAGATCTGCCGCCGGGAGACCGGAGCGCGCGATTACTGCGGCCCCCAGAGCTTCACGCCGGAAAGCGACCGCCTGTTCCGCAATCGCGGTGACGGAACTTTCGAGGACGTGACGAGTCGCAGCGGCCTCGCCAAGACCTTCGGCGCCGGCCTCGGCGCCGTGGCCGCCGACTTCGACGGCGACGGCTGGCTCGACCTCTACGTCGCCAACGACATGTGGCCCAACCAGTTGTGGATGAACCAGCGCGCCGGTGCGGACGGCCGCGTCACCTTCCGCGACGACGCCCTCCTGGCCGGCGCCGCGGTCGACGCCGAGGGCCGGCCGCAGGCCAGCATGGGCGTCGACGCCGCCGACTTCGACGGCGACGGCGACGAAGACCTCTTCATGACCCACCTCGACAAACAGACCAACACCCTCTACGTCAACGACGGCCAGGGATTTTTCCACGACGCCTCGTTTGCCAGCGGGCTCGGGGCGGCGAGCTGGAACATGACGGCTTTCGGCACGGCGTTTTTCGACTACGACAACGACGGCCGGCTCGACCTCCTGGCGGTCAACGGCGCGGTCTACGTCATCCAGGAGCTGGCGCGGCGCGGTGATCCCTTCCCGCTGCACCAGCCCAACCAGCTCTTCCGCAACCTCGGCGACGGCGACACGCTCCGCTTCGCCGACGTCAGCGCCGAAGCCGGTGAGGTCTTCGCCCTCTCCGAGGTCAGCCGCGGCGCCGCTTTCGGCGACCTCGACAACGACGGCGACACCGACGTCGTCGTCACCAACAACAACGGGCCGGCCCGGGTGCTGGTCAATCTTCACGGCCAGGACCGGCACTGGATCGGCCTTCGGCTACTAGGTGGTACGGCGCCGCGCGACATGCTGGGCAGCCGAGTCGAGGTGCGCCGCGCGGGGCAGAAGCCGCTCGTCCGTCGGGTAGCGAGCGACGGCAGCTATGCATCGGCCAACGATCCGCGGGTCCTGGTCGGCCTGGGAGAGTCGACCGCTGTCGAGTCGGTCCGGGTCCTGTGGCCGAACGGCCAGGCGGAAGAGTGGCGACAGGTGCCGATCGACGCCTATACCACCCTGGTCCAGGGCAAGGGCACTCCGGTCCCATGAGGACGTCGCTCGGCGCTTTCGCGTTGACGGTGGGGCTGGCCGCCATGGCTACGCTGGCTCAGGGCACGCCGCAGTCGAGCGAGGTCCCGGAGCCGGACTACGCGGCGATGGAGCCGCCGGTCGAGAGGAAGCTGCGCCAACTCTACCGGACGGCAGCGGAGGCGACCTCCCCCGTCGAGCGCGCCCGGGCCTACGGCGAGCTCGGCCGACTCTGCCGTTACTTCCAGCTCATGGAGACCGCGCGGGCGGCGCTCGAAAACGCCGCGGAGCTTGCGCCCGAGGACCTCGTTTGGCCCTATCTGCTGGCCACGATCCATCAGGAGAAGGCGCGCTACGAGGCGGCGGCGACGCTCTATCGCCGGGTCCTCGAGCTGGAGCCGCGCGATCTGGCGTCGCTCGTGCGGCTCGGCCAGGTGGAGACGGCGCGCAACCGCCACGAGGCGGCGGCGGCGCTCTTCGCCGCCGTCCTCGAGATCGACGCCACGTCCGCCGCCGCGGCGTACGGTCTGGGACGCCTCGCCGCGGCCGCCGGACGTTTTGCCGACGCCGTCGGCCACTTCGAGGACGCCCTCACCCGTCAGCCGGGGGCGAACGCGATCCACTATTCCCTGGGCCTCGCCTATCGCCAGCTCGGAAAGATGGAGAAGGCGCGCGAGCACCTCGGGCAGTACGGCAAGGTCGAGGTCGGTTTCCCGGATCCATTAGTGCAGGAGCGCCCGGAGCTGGAGCTCGGCAGCGCCGGCCACCTGGTACGCGGCAATCAGGCGCGGCAGCGGGGAGACTACAGGGGGGCGATCGCCGAGTACCGGCAGGCGGTGGCCGCCGACGCCTCCAGCCCCGAGGCGCGGCGGACGCTGGCCGTGGCCCTGATGAAGACGGGCGACAACGACGGCGCCGCAGTCGAGCTCGTGGCCGCCGTCGAGCTCGATCCGGAAAGCGCCACGCTACGCTACAACCTGGGCCGCGTGCTGGTCGATCTCGGTCGTCTCGACGAAGCGGTCGACGCCTTCCAGGCCGCCGTCGAACGCGCTCCCGACTACTCGGACGCGCGCTTCAACCTCGCCCTGGCGCTGGCCGGAAAGGACCGCTATGAAGAGGCCCTGGGCGAGCTCGAGTCCCTTCTCGAGCTCGATCCCTGGGACCAGGAAGTCCGCGTCCGCTACGCCACGGTCCTAGAGAGCCTCAAACGTTTCGAGGCGGCGGAAGCCGCTCTGCGGCAGGTCCTGACCGCCGATCCCGAGAACCGGGAGGCCCGCGACGCCCTCGCCCGCGGCAAGCTGCGACAAGGCGCCGAGCTCGGACGCCAGGGCTCCTTCGCCGCCGCGGCGACGGCCTACCGCGAGGCGATCGACCTGGCGCCCGATCACCGGCAGGCGCGCTTCGCCGAGGCCACTGCCTTGATCTTCGGCGAGCGCTACGCCGAGGCGCGGCGGCGGCTCGAGGAAGCGGCCGGCGTCCTGCCCGACGAGCCCAACCTGGTCCACGTCCTGGCCCGGCTGCTCGCCACCTGCCCGGCGGACGAGGTGCGCGACGGCGAACGCGCTCTCGGCCTCGCACGACGGGTCTTTCAGGCGACCGGCACGCCCGACCACGCCGAGACCGTGGCGATGGCCCTCGCCGAGCTCGGCCGCTTCGCGGAGGCGGCGAGCTGGCAGCAGCGCATCCTCGCCGAAGCCCAACGCGCGGGCCGTCAAGACCTGCTCGACAGAATGAGCGAAAGACTCGCGCTTTACCAGGCGCGCCAACCGGTGCGCGCTCCCTGGCGGAGAAGATGAAACCACGGACTCCGGCTTGGATCCTGGCCGTCCTGATCGTGGCCGTCCTGCCGTCGGCGAATGACGCCGGGCTTGCCGTCCTGGGGGGGCACCTGCTATGATCGACCGACCGTGACGGCTCCTGAGATCACCTATCCGGTCAGTGACGCCCTGCTGGTTCCGCGAGCCTGCAAGCCCGAGGCCCTGGATCCCGGCGACAAGCGCTGGTACGACTTCTCCGCTTTGCGCCACGCCCGGGTCCAACAGACCCTGGTCAGGTCCTTCAGCATCACTTCGCCTGGCGAGCCCCACCATCAACTGCTCTGCGGGCACCAGGGAAGTGGCAAGACGACCGAGCTCCTCCATTTCAAGAGGTGGGCCGGCGACAACGGTTTCACCTGCGTTCACGTCGATGTACTCGAGGAACTCGGCTACGTCAAGCTCGCATACTCTGACCTGTTTCTCCTTGCCGCGACCGAAACCGAACGATCTCTGAAGGAGCTGGGCTCGCCTCTCCCCGAGAAGACGATTCGATCGGTAGTCGAATGGTTTGCCGAGGTGACCCAGGTGAGCGAGGAGTTGCTGAAATCCGAGCTCGGCCTCGAGGCCAGGGCGCAGCTCGAAGGTGGGCTTCCCTTTCTCGGAAAACTGATGGCCAAGCTCACGGCGGGGATCAAGGCCGGCGCCTCTCACTCCACCGTCGTTCGCGAAAAAATCCGCGACAACCCGAACAAGCTCATCGCCTTGACGCGAGATCTTCTGAACCAAGCCAACGAAAGTCTCGCGGAGCTGGACGAGACGCGCAACCGTGGTCTCATCTTGCTTTTCGACAACCTCGACAAGTACAACGTCGAGCAGATCAATCACGTCCTCATCAAGAGCTCTCCACTACTGCAAGATATCGGCTGCCATGCCGTCTATACGATCCCCATCGAGCTGGAATACAATCCCGGCTCAAGACCGCTGCGTGATTCTTTCGGCCCGCCGATCGTTCTGCCGATGATTCCGCTCCGTAATCATGACTCCGGCTGGCGTGATGCGGTCGACAGCTCCGCGCACGTGGAGGAGGCTGTTCAGGGGATGAGGGACGCCGTCGCGAAACGGATTGACGTCGGAAGCGTGTTTGAGAATCCGAGCGACGTGGACGGCGTCATCAGAATGAGCGGCGGCTGCATCAGGGACCTCATGCATCTCTTGTCTCAGAGTTATATCATGAGCGACGGAGATCAGATCAGCACGGCAGGTGTCGAAAGAGCGATCCGGCAGCTTCGGGCTCATTACGTGCGCCATCTTTTCGCTGCCGACTACAGTTTGCTGGCCAAGATTCCAGGTAGTCGTTCCCTTCCCGAGAATGAACGTATCCGGCGCTTGCTCGGCCAGCGCCTCGTCCTTGAATATTACGACATTGAGTATGATGTATGGTGGGACGTCCATCCTCTTGTCGTCGAGCTCCGTGGGTTCCAAGATGCCTACCGCCAGCACTTACCCATCCGAGAAACCTGACGTCTGGGAAGCGTCCGTTCACGAGGCGGACGCTTACCGGCGGCTGTTGCGGACCCTCCAGGCGACAAAAGGGACCTTCGCCCTGATCCTCGTCGAAGACGAGCTCGAAGAAGCAGGTACGAGTTATTGGCTCGAGCGTCTGTGGGCGAACCTCCGGGAACAAGGAGTGACGCCGATGACTGCCCAAGTCGGCCACGACTTGGATCCGGTCCTGGTCCTTGAGAGGCTCAGTCACGAAGCCGCCAGCCCCAGGGTCGTCGTGTTGCGTGGCTTGGAGAAGACACCTCTGGGTCCGGAAAACCGTGAGCGTCCGCCGGCGTTCGCGTCGCTGAATGTTTATCGAGAAACCGTTGAGCGGATGTTTCACGATCCTCTGATCGTCTGGTGTGATCCGCTCTCCTACAGGGCTTTGCACCGGCACGCTCCCGATTTCTTTGATCACTTTACAGGTCTGATCAAATTTCCTGCATCCGATTCGTCGCAGCCGTCCGAGCGTTCTTACCGCTCCATGGCCCCGCGCCCGGACGGCTTCGTTGAGCGCCACCAGCTTGACGAAATCGCCGAGATCCTCTCCGCGGCCGACGCGGACGTCGTCGGCGTCACGACGGCGCTGCGTGGCGCCGGAGGATTCGGCAAGACGACGATTGCCCAGGCGATCTGTCATGACCAGCGGATCAGAAGTAAGTTTCCCGATGGCGTCCTCTGGACCAGCATGGTCTACGGACTCACAGAAGGAGATCGGCTGGCTCGGGTTTCGGACCTCCTCGGCTGGTGGATGAACGAGCCACCCCCGACGTTCGACAACGTTTACCTGGCGAGCGCGTTTCTTCGAGATCAACTCCTGGGGCATCAAGTTCTCATGGTCATTGACGATGTCTGGTCGGCCGCCGACATCGACCCCTTCCGCGGGCTCGGACGTGGCTCGGCACTGCTCGTCACCACCCGCAACCGTAAGACCTTGCCTGCGGAGTGCCGGCGCGTCGACGTCGACGCGATGCGCCGCGACGAAGCCGTCGACCTCCTGACCTCGGGTCTCCGCGACGACGACACGGGTCTGTTCGAGCCTCTCGCCCGGCGTCTCGGCGATTGGCCGTTGCTCTTGAAGCTGGTCAACCGGCAGTTGCGCGAGCTCGTCCGCGACGGTGGTCTCGATGTCGTCGCGGCGGTCGCCAACGTTGAAAAGGCCCTCGGCGAGGAAGGACTCACCGCCCTCGACCGTGAAGACGAGACAGCCCGCGAGCTCGCCGTGCGCCGGACGCTCGAGGCAAGCCTGGGACGCCTCCGCGAAGACGAACGAGAACGATTCGCCGAGCTCGCGGTCTTCCCCGAGGACGTGGACATACCGCTCGCCGTCCTCGAACGGTTCTGGTCCAGAAAGCCCTTCAAGACGAAGCAACTCTGTGAACGTTTCAAGGACTTGTCGCTCCTCCTGCGTTTCCGTCGTCAGGAAGGCACGATTCGTCTTCACGGCGTGGTGCGCCAGTATCTCGTCGACGAGCGGAGAGGAGCGTTGCCGGCGCTCCATCGGTCGTTCTTGGAGCGTTGTCGTCCACCGAGCGGACGCTGGACGGACCTTGCCGGGGACGAGGCCTACCTGTGGCGTCACTTGGCGGCTCACCTGGTGCAAGCGGGCGAGGAGGCGACGCTGCACGAGCTTCTCTTCGACTTCGCCTACCTGCGGGCGAAGCTCGCCGCAACCGGCGTCAACGCGTTGACGGCAGACTACGACGCCTTCCCGGACGACGCGGCAGCGCGGGACGTCCAAGGGGCATTGCAATTGTCGGCGCACGTCCTGGTGCAGGATGTCGGACACCTGGCGGAACAGCAGTTGGCCGGGCAGCTTTTCGGACGCCTCATGGACCGTGAGGGAGATGCCTACCGGCGTCTGCGCGAAGAAGCGGCGAAACGGAGCTTGTTGCATCCTCGGGGCGCGTCGCTTACGCGGACAGGCGGTCCTCTGCTGCGGACGCTGGGGGGGCACACCGACGAGGTGCAAGCGGTGGCGGTGCTCGATGACAAGCGTGTTGTCTCCGCCGCCAAAGATCAGACCCTCCGCGTCTGGGACGTCGCTTCTGGGGAGACGCTACGAACGCTGGAGGGGCACGCCGACAAGGTCCGAGTGGAGGGACACGCCGACAAGGTCCGAGCGGTGGCAGCACTCGACGAGGACCGTGTCGTCTCCGCGTCTTCTGACCACACTGTGCGCGTCTGGGACGTTGCCTCTGGGGAGACGCTGCGGACACTTCAAGGCCACACCTCAGGAGTCGAAGCGGTGGCGGTGCTCGACAAGAACCACGTCGTTTCCGCGTCCTTGGATCATACCCTGCGCATCTGGGACGTCGCTTCCGAGAGGACGGTGCAGACGCTGCGCCACACCTCCGGGGTCCTCGCGGTGGTAGCGCTCGACGAAAGCCGCGTCGTCTCCGCGTCCTCTGACCAGACCTTGCGCGTCTGGGACGTCGCTACC
>CBDUYN010000190.1:0-19326 GCA_965371445.1 uncultured bacterium
CATCTTCAGCGACGGCTTTGAGTCCGGAGACCGCTCGGCCTGGACCACTTCTGTGCCATAGCACCTCGGGTGCTCATTTCCGGAACTCTTACCGCGGCGGAGGATTAGACGGAAGGCGCTCGTCGTCCCGCGACGACGCTACATCGCCTGAAGACCCAAGCGGGCTGCCTCAAGGAGGTGGCCCGCAGATCTCCAGCCGGTCCCCCTCCCAAGACGGGCCTGCGGGTCCGGCGCCCTTCGAGCCAGCGGCTCACCGCCCGGTCTCTCCGGTCCGCGGAGAGGGACTTCGTCCCCTGGGCCGGCGGGACGCCGGCGCTCCCAGCGGGCCGATCCGAGCTCACTTCGCGAAGAAGCGCCCCCCATGCCCCCATGCATCGTGCTGCCCCCATGCATCGTGCGACCCTCTTCGGCATGAGAGGGTAAACTCCGTCGCCATGAAGCGACGCCACCGCGACTTCCTCCTCGAGCTGGCCGTCGCCGTCCTCGGCGGGGCGGCCTGGGGCCTCTGCTTCGGACGCGAGCCCCGCCCCTGGCTCGGCTGGGTCGCCCTCGTGCCGCTTTTTTACCTGCTCGGCGACGAACGCCGGAGCGGACGGCGCATCGCGGTGCTGGGTCTCGTCCACGGCTTCATGAGCTGGATCGTCTCGATTCCCTGGATTGCGCCGACCCTCATCACCTTCGGACACCTTGCGCCCGCCCTGGCGTGGGTGCTCTTCGTCCTCCTCGCGGTCTACCTCGGCCTCTTTCAGGCGGCGTTTGCCGTGCTGGCTCGTTCGGCGGCGTCGCGTGGGGCGTCCTGGGCCTTCGCCGTGCCGCCGGCGGTCTGGGTCGCCGTCGAGTGGTTCCGGGGCAACGCGTTGAGCTCCTTCAACTTTCCCTGGAACCTGGCCGCCTACGCCTGGGTCGACGTGCCCGGCGCTTTGCCGCTCGCCGCCTGGATCGGCCCCTACGGGATCTCCTACCTGGTGCTCCTCACAAACGCCGCCCTCGGCTGGAGCGTCCGCCGCCGTTCGGCGGTCCCGGCGCTCCTGGTCGCGGGCTCGGTGGCGGTCCTCCTGGCGGTTGGTGCGCGTTTCAGCCATCCCACCGAGGACGCTGAGCCGAGGCTCCGGCGTCCGGTACGGATCGTCCAGCCCAACCAGGAGATCCTCTCAACGGCGGGCGCCGAGATCGAGGCCGGCTACCGGCGGCTCGTCGACCGCTCGGAGGCCGAGTGCCGGGGCGCGGAGACGCTCCTCGTCTGGCCCGAGAGCGCCGCCTGGCCACACAGTTGGGAAGGGTCCGCAGTCCTGCGCCGTGACCTCCATCGCCTCGCTTCGCGGGGCTGCGACACGATCTTGAACACGCCGCGCTTCAAGAGCCGCGAGGTCTACTACAACTCGGCGCTGCTCGTCTCGCGCAGCGCTCCGGTGGCGGCCTACGACAAACGCAACCTCGTGCCTTTTGGCGAGCACGTCCCGCTCGCCAAGCTCTTCCCCTTCATCAGACACCTGGCCCGCATGGCGGGGACGTACACGGCCGGCGAGGAGGAGGCGCTCCTGCCCTGGGGCGAGGAACGCCTCGGCATGGCGATCTGCTACGAGGTGATTTTTCCAGAGGCGTTGGCCGAGAAGGTGCGCTCGGGAGCGAGCCTGCTGGTCAACATATCGAACGACGCCTGGTACGGCGACTCCTCGGCGCCGCGCCAGCTTTTCCGTGCCGCCCGCTTCCGCGCCGCCGAGACCCGGCGGGTGATGCTGCGCGCGGCGTTGACCGGGATCTCGGGTGTGATCGGCCGGCGGGGCGAGGTGCTCGCTCACATCGAGCTCGGCCGCCGCGGCGTGATCGCCGAGCGCGTCGCCGGGGCGGGGGAGCTGACGCCCTACGTCCGCTTTCCGTGGCTGGTGCCGCTCGGCTCGGCGCTGGTCGCGTTCTCTGCTATATTTCGGGCGTGGACAAGAGATAGGAGGACTCGACATGCTATCGACAGAGCTTGCTGAACGATTCGACGACTTGGGCGAGCAGCTCAAGAACCTACGGGGGTATCTTTGAACAGTCGGACCTCGAAGGAGATCTGCGCGACCTGGACCGCGAGATGGAAGCGCCCGGCTTCTGGGACAACCCCCAGGAGAGCGCCCCGGTGCTGCGCAAGCGTCGCGCCCTGGAGCGCCGCTTCGAGACCCTGAAGAAGATCCGCAGCGACGCCGACGAGCTCGACACCTGGCGCGAGCTCGCCACCGAGGGCGAGGCCGACGACGACCTCCACGAGTTCCTCGGACGGCTCGATCGAGAGCTCGGAACCCTCGAGCTCGAGCTCAAGCTCTCCGGCCCCGACGACGGCCGCAACGCCATCATGGCCATCCACTCCGGAGCCGGCGGCACCGAGTCGCAAGACTGGGCCGACATGCTGCTGCGCATGTACCTGCGCTACTGCGAGCAGCACGGCTACGACCTCGAGACCCTCGACTACCAGGCGGCCGACGAGGCGGGCATCAAGAGCTCGACTTTTGCCGTGCGCGGCGAGAACGCCTTCGGGTACCTCAAAAGCGAGGCCGGGGTCCATCGGCTGGTCCGGATCAGCCCCTTCGACGCCGCAGCCCGCCGGCATACGTCGTTCGCCTCGGTCGACGTCTATCCCGAGGTCGACGACGACATCGCGATCGAGATCGTCGACAAGGACATCCGCATCGACACCTTCCGCGCCTCGGGCGCCGGAGGGCAGCACGTCAACCGGACCGACTCGGCAGTCAGGATCACGCACTTTCCGAGCAAAATCGTCGTCAGCTGCCAGAACGAGCGCAGCCAGCACAAGAACCGGGCCTCGGCGATGAAGATCCTGCGTTCGCGCCTCTACGACCTGGAGATGAAGAAACGCGCCGCGGAGCAGGCCGAGCGCGAGGGTCAGAAGAAAGAGATCGCCTGGGGCAGCCAGATCCGTTCCTACGTCCTCCATCCCTACCGCATGGTCAAGGACCACCGCACCGGCGCCGAGGTGGGCGATGCCAACCGGGTGCTCGACGGCGGGATCGACACGTTCATCGAGGCCTATCTGCGGGAGGGGATGAAGGGGGAGGAGAAAGCGGGCGTGTAGCGAGAGCACCTTGAAGATCGACTACGTCTCCCCCCTTCCGCCCGTCCGCTCGGGGATCGCCGACTACAGCCTCGACCTGCTGCCGCACCTCGCCCGACGCTGCGACCTGCGCTGCGTCCGGCTCCCGGGCCAGGACGTGGACCCGGCGCTCGCGCGCCGCTTCCCCCTCGTCGGCGCCGAGCATCTCGGCGAGGACGGCCGGCTTCCCGTCTACCAGATGGGCAACAACCCCCATCACACGAGCGTCTACGAGCTGGCCTGCAAGCTCCCCGGCGTCCTCGTGCTCCACGACCTGGTGCTCCACCACCTGTTGATCGAGCGCACCTTGAAAGGCGACGACTTCGAGGGCTACCGACGGGAGCTGGAAGCCGAGCACGGCTGGATCGGCGACGCGGCGGCGCGGCCGCGGCGCTGGCCCGGGGGCTGGGCCGACGCGGCGCAGTTCGCCCTGCCGGCCCACCGGCAGCTGGTCGCGGGCCAGCGCGGCGTCGTCGTCCACAGCGAGTGGGCGGCGGCGACGTTGTGCGAGGAAGTGCCGGGGACCGAGGTCCGGGTGGTGCCGATGGGCATTCCGCTGCCGCCGGCGAGCGACCCCGAGGCGGGAGGCGGTTTTCGCCGCCGTCACGGGATTCCCGGCGACGTCCCGCTGCTCGGTTCTTTCGGCTTCCAGACACCCATCAAGCGCACCGAGATGGTCATCGCGGCCCTCTCCCGCCGGGAGCTCCACGGCGTTCACCTGATGGTGGCCGGCGAGCCGGCCGCGGCCTGCGACTACGAGGGCGCCGCGAAGCGCGCCGGCGTAGAGGACCGCGTGCACCTGCTCGGTTTCCTGCCCTTCGAGGATTTCGAGGCGGGCATCGCGGCGACCGACCTGTGCTTGAACCTCCGCTACCCGACGGCGGGCGAGACCTCGGCCTCGCTGCTGCGGATCCTCGCGGCCGGCAAGGGCGCCGTGGTCTCCGACCACGCGCAGTCGGCCGAGCTCTCCGACGCCGGGGTGGTCAAGGTGCCCCTCGGCGACGACGAGGAGGAAGTCCTGGCACAGAAGCTCGCCACGCTCCTCTCGGACCGGGGCCGGCTCCGCGCCCTGGGCGAGGAGGCGCGGCGCTACGTCGGGGAGCACCATGCGCCGGGGCGTGCCGCTAAAGCCCTGGTCGAGGCCTGCCGCGAGCTTGCCGAGCACGAGCCCGTAGCGCTGGCGGTCGATTTTCCCCGCCCGACTTCGATCGCCTGGGGACAAATGAACGGCGAGCTTGACGTCGAGGGCGCCGAGGCGTCCTGGCAAGAGGGCGAGCGCCGGCGGCTCACCGTCCGTTTGAAGAACACGAGCGCCGCCCGCTGGCTGGCGGCGGAGCGGGGCGCGGGCGGCGTCGCCCTGGAGGTACAGCTCCTCGGTGAGCGGGCCGAGCCACCGGACGACTGGCTCGGCCTGCCCTTCGATCTCGAGCCTGGCGAGGAGCACGTCTTCGAGCTAGAGGTGCGGCGTCCGTTGGGGGAGGTGCGGTTGCGTCTCGAGCCCCATGTATTCGGCGACCGCGGATTCTCCCAGCTTGAGGGGCCGGTCTGGGAGTCGGAGATTTGAGCGAGCCGGTGCCTCCCAGAGGATAGACTCTGTCGGCCATGACGGATCAAGACCTTCGCCGTCTCTATTGGGGAGCTCTCGCCGTGCTGCTCGCGGCGGTGCTCCTCGGAGCGTTGCTCTATTCCCGCGCCGGCTGGAGCGGGCGCGAGCCGCACCTCGCCGCGGGCGAGGCGACGTCGCTCATGCAGGCCGCGAGCCTGGCCTACGACTTCGACCTCGCCTACACCCGCAACGACTTCGACCGCCTGACGCTCGAATGGCGCGGCGAGCCGCCCGACCTGGAGCTCGCCTCGGGCTCCGGCGGACGGCGCATCACCTACCACCGGCCATTCCCCTATGCCCTCTACCTCGCTCCCTTCGTCCGGGTGTCGCCGGAGAAGGGCTTTGCGGTCGCCAATGCGCTGCTCCTCGTCCTCGTGGCGGTCTTCGCGGCACGGAGCTTGAGGCGCGAGACCGGCGACGCCGCGGCGCTCTGGGTCGCCGTCCTGGTCTTCGCCTCGGTGACCTGGGCCTATGTCTTTCTGGCGATCAGCGACCTTTTTCTGTGGGGCACGGTGGTGCTCGCCTGGGGGCTCGTCGCCCGTGTGGAAACCGGACCTCCTGAAGCGAGGCGCGCGGCCTGGCGAGCCTCGTTGGCCGCCGGGGCGCTGCTGGCGGTGCCCTTGGCGAGCGACGTCCTTTACGTCGTCCTGGTGGTGGCGGCGTTTTTCGGCCTGCCCCGTCGTTCGCGCGGCGGCGGGCTGCGCAGCGCCTACTTCCTCGGCCTGGCCGTGAGCCTGGCGCTCCTGGTGGGAGCCCAGTGGTGGGCGAGCGGCGGGCTCCACTTCGTTGGCACCGCCCACTTCCGGTTCACTCCGGAGACGGGTTTCCCGCTCGTCGATTTCACGGCCCAGGAATGGACGCCCACGCTACGGCACCTGCAAGCCCTCCACTGGGAGGAGGCGCCACGGTTCTCCTGGGGCGTCGATCCGTTTCTGTGGCTTTGGGACGCCGTCTACCTCGCGGTCGGCCGCAACGTCGGCTTGGTGCCGTACTTTCTGCCGCTCGTGGCGCTTCTTCTCGGCGCTACGTTTAACGGCTTCCGCCGTCCGCTGATCCTGGCGACGGGGGTGTGGGCGATCGCCGTCGTCTTCCTCCATCCGTTCAACCTCTACGGCGGCGAGGGGGCGATCGGCAACCGGCTTTTCCTACCGCTCTACGGGGCGCTCTTCTTCCTTCCCGACGGCGCGGCCGGGCGTCCCCTGCGGCCGGCGTGGGCGTTGGTGGTCGCCGCCGCGTCGGCGCTTTTCCTGGTGCCGCTGTGGAGCGCTCCCTGGGCCTCGCCGGTCCGGGAGGGCGGGGGCTACCGCCATGTGGGCGCCGTCGCCGAGGCGGCGCTGCCGTTCGAGACCTCGCAGCGCTGGATCCCCGACGGCTCCACCGTCGATTACCGGAACTTGAGGATCCGCTTCCTGACCGAGGACGCCTGGGGCGAGACGCGCCGCGACCGTCTGAGGGTCGAGCGCGGGAAGCGGGCCGACATGGTGGTGGCGAGCGGTGTCCCGCTCGCAAGGTTCCACCTCGACTTCGGCGCCGACGCGTCGAGCCAGATCGAGCTGCGGGGCGCCCGGCTCGGCGAGAGGCAGCTCCTGGCCAACGGCGGCTTCTCCGTCGAGCTGCGGCCCGGGCCCGTCGTGCGGCGTCATGCGCTGTGGTGGACGCCGGAGCGTCAGTGGCTGTATTGCCTTTCCCTGACGGTGCCGTCCGCCGGTGAGGAGAGCGGGCCGGCTCTGGCCTTCGAGCTCACCGGTGAGCCGGCACCTTGAAAGGTGCTCGTCCTACTGACGTCGACGGATGAAGCGGGCTCGGCGCGACGCGGCTTCGGCCTCCAGGGATCTCCCCATCCTCTTCAGGCAATCCGCCAGGTCCTCCAGGCTTTCCGCGACGTCGAGGTGCTCGTCGCCCAGAAGGTCGATTCTCATTTGCAGGGCTTCGCGGTGGAGCTTCTCCGCCTCGTCGTGACGGTCCAGGGCGAGCAGCGCACCGGCGTGGACGCGGATCGCGCCCGCGAGCTCCCAGTGCGCGCCTTGGTAGTGCCGCCGTAGGACGGTAAGGCCGAGGCGTCCAAGCCGCTCGGCTTCCTCGTGCTCGCCGAGCCGGCCGAGCAGCCGCGCGAGCTCGATCCGGGTCTCGGCCACCCAGGCGTCGTTGATGCCTAGAAGCTCGCGGCGGATCGCAAGCGCCTCGGCAAGCAGTGGCCTGGCACTTTGGTAGTGGCCGCGGCTACGGTAGACCGCCGCCAGGCTGCCGAGCAGGTCGGCCTGGACCCCGCGCTCGCCGCGGAAGGCCACGCCGTAGAGGTCGACGCCTTTCTCCACCACCTCCTCGACCGTGAG
This sequence comes from uncultured bacterium, assembly GCA_965371445.1. GTDB lineage: Bacteria > Acidobacteriota > Thermoanaerobaculia > Multivoradales > J023 > DASWIG01. The sequence goes on from CBDUYN010000190.1 coordinate 7,028, forward strand.
GTCTCCGTCGCCGGCTTCGAGGATCTCGACGAAGAGCGTCTGGCTCCGGCGCGCCCGATGACGCTCGGTTCCCTGGCGCAGGCGCACGGTCGTCGCGACGGCGACGCTCAGAGCTAAGAGCACGAGGGAGGCCGCCACCATGAGGCGCCACCGGTGGCGGCGCACGAGCTTCCCGGCACGGTAGCGCAGCGTGGGCTCGTGAGCGCGGACCGGCTCGTCCTCGAGGTGGCGGCGGATGTCGTTCGAGAGCTCGGCGACCGAGCCGTAGCGCTCCTGGGGCTTCTTGCGCAACGCTTTGGACACGATGGCGTCGAGGTCCCCGGCCAGACGCCGCTGGAGCCTGCCGGGGACGGTGCCACGCATCAAGGCGACCGCCTCGGGACTCGGCACGTCGCTCGTGTCGGAGCCCTCGCGGAGCTTCGGCCTCCGGAGCGCCGCGGCCGAGGGCGGTTCCGGCTCGTCTTCACGGATCGTTCGCAGCAGCTCGAGGAAGGGGCGGTCGTCGGCGGAGTAGGAAGGGTGGCCGCTCAGCAACTCGTAGAGCAGAATCCCCAGGGAGTAGATGTCGCTCGCCGGGGTGATGGGCTCCCCCCGGGTCATCTCCGGGCTGGCGCAGGCCAGGGTCATCGGCCGAAACCCGGCGCTCGTCGCGGAAATCGCCTCGATGCCGGACTCGCTGTGCAGGAGCTTGGCGATGCCGAAGTCGAGGAGCTTCGGAGTCCCTTCGGCGTCGACCAGGATGTTGCCGGCCTTGAGGTCGCGATGGACGACGAGGTTGCGGTGCGCGAGCTCGACCGCCGAGCAGACCTTGCGAAATAGCTCCAGGCGCCGGCGGATCGTCAGATGGCCCTCGTCGCAGTAGGCGTCGATCGGCTGGCCGTCGACGTACTCCATGGCGAAGTAGGGCCAGCCGTCCTCGGTGGTCCCGGCGTCGAGCAACGCAGCGACGTAGGGGTGGTGGAGGTTGGCGAGGATGTTGCGCTCGATCTCGAAGCGCCGCAGGAGCCCGTCGACGGCCATGCCCGCCTGGATCAGCTTCAAGGCCACCTGCCGGCGTACAGGCTCCTCCTGCTCGGCCAGGTAGACGGCACCCATCCCGCCGCGGCCCAGGCGGCGCAGGATCCGGTAGGGGCCGACGCGCCGCCGCTCGCCGCGCTCCTCCGGCAGGATCGCGACGAAGGCCTCGCCGGTGAAGCCTTTCCCCGTGTCCTCGAAGGCGAGGAGTGATTCCACTTCGCGGCGCAACGCCTCGTCGTCGCCGCAGGAGGCATCGAGAAGCGCCCGCCGTTCGCCAGGGTCGCATTCCAGCACGGCACCGGCGATCGACGTGGCGAGGTCATGGAGCTTTCGTGGCGTCAAGGGAGACTCCTCCGGGGGGGTGGGGCGCCACGGCTCATGTGGCTTCGCCGCGGCTGAGCTCGCGCCGCAGCCAGAGCAGAGCCCCCCGCCACTGGCGCTTCACGGTCATCGGGGCAACGTCGAGCGCCTCGGCGACCTCGTCGACGGTCCAGCCGCCGAAGACGCGCATCTCGACGATTTGCGCCTGGCGGGGATGGAGTGCCTCCAGCTCCTTTAGGGCCTCGTCGACGGCGAGGACGTCCGGTGCCTTCTCCTGCGGCAGCCCCAGGGCTTCTTCAAAGGGGACCTTGACGGCCTTGCGCTTGGCGGCGAGATGACGGCGCGCGCTGTCGACGAGGATTCGCCGCATCAGCTCGGCCGAGAAGGCGAAGAACTGGGAGCGGTTCTCCCAGTGGAGCTTTTTTTGGCCAAGCAGCTTGATGCAGACCTCATCGATGAGCTCTGTGGGCTGCAACGAGGACCCGGCCTCGCGCGCCACGTAGCTTCTGGCGATCATCCGGAGCTCGTCGACGACCAGCGGGAAGAGCTTCTCGAGGGCCTCCTCCTCGCCCGCCGCCCAGGCTTCCAGGAGCCGGGTGATCTTCGACTTGCCGGAAGGCGCTCGTTTCGTCTTCAAAACCTCTGACCTCACCGGCATTCGAACGGCACAAGATCCTGTTTCGTCGGGCCGGGACATTCCCGATCTTCTGACTCTAGCGTAGCAGAGGTGGGGGACGGTGACAACACGCCGCACCGGACCAGGAGCCCCATAGGCCCGTTGCGGAGACTGGCCGTGCCTCGACCGAGCGCCGTGTCTGGACGGGCCGCCGTAGATCGCGCCGCTCCCGCCCGGGGTCAGACAACCCTGACGTCCACGCTCTGCGTGGGAGCTTCCATTCTTGGACGCCTCGCATCCTCCGGTCAAGCAAACCATCATCTTAACCGAGTTTCCGGCCAAACCTGAAAGCGCACAGTTAAGGCCAACTGAGGCTAGCGAGAGACGCAAACCTCACCAGCCGATCGGCCAGAAGCTTGCTAGCGCAAGCACTTGTTGAGAATCAGGAAGAAAGTTGTCGGAGAGGGATCTCCGACGAAACGGAAAAACTGCATCTTCAACCGGAGAATGGACAATGAACAGCATCGAGAAATTTGTCGGAGAGATTCTTAAGGTAACAGTTTTAACGAGTTACATCATGATGTCGACGATTCCCGCGATGGCGGCCGACGGCGAGACGTCTCAATGTGAGGACGCCACTCGGGTGGACCTCAATACGGTTCACCGCAGCTATGGCCGGCCGGAGGAGGGTCCGGACTTTTACAGGATGGAGGTTCCCTTTCCCGGCATCCTATCCCTTGACGTGGTGACGCCGGCGGACTCTTCGGTGGAGGCGACCCTCGCCTTCTTCGGTGAGTCCTGCCGCCCGGACGGTACCGCGGAAATCCGATTACGCCCGATCCAGCGTTTCGTCACGGCCATCGCGCTGGAAATCGAGGCACCGGGAACCTACCGGTTCGCCGTGGCTGCCCAGGACCCTGAGCTGTCGTTAGACGAGTACAAGCTCACCACGCGTTTCGTGAGCGAGCACGACTTGAGCGAGCCGAGCGTTGCTCGTCTACCTCAGAGCGACGGCTTCCACGTGCCCGAGCCCGACACCGTTGAAGAGCCCGAGCCTCAGCCCGAGCCCGACACCGTTGAGGAGCCCGAGCCTCAGCCCGAGCCCGACACCGTCGTGGGATCCGATGTTGCTCAGGATTGGCTGATCACTCCGGCGCCGCCGCTCGTGCAGCATAGCCACGCCGCTGAGGTCTGCCGCGAATACGAGGAGGACGACCATGGCGATACCTTTCTCTGTGCTACAGCCCTGACCCCGGGCTCGACGGTGACAGGTGAGCTTGACAACGACTGGGGCGACGACGAAGACCTCTTCTCGTTCGACCTGAGCGTCCAACGCACGGTGCAGATCCGGACCGGCGGCGATGTCGACTCCCTCGGCGTCCTCTACGACCGGTACGGCCATCGCCTGGCGATGGACGATGACGGAGGCGACGGCTCTGGTATGCGCATCGTCAAGACGCTGGGTCCGGGACGGTACTACCTTCGGATTGCCGGTGCCAACGCCGCAGAAGGCCTCTACACCCTCGCCGCGACGGTACTGGGTTGGTAGCGACTCGAATTGAGACCGCCCATCCGCACGAAAGGTAGCAGGGGTATCCCCTGCTACCTTTCTTTCAGGCCTCATCCGGAAGGCGTGCCTGAAGGAGACGGCTGGCAATACTCGCTGGCTTTCTCCGGCATCTGCCAGGCCTCGTAGAGGTCGCAGAGACGTTGCCGGGCGTCCTGCGTAGAGAGCGAATTCTCGCCCCTCGCTTCAAGAACGACCGGATAGCTCTCGACCAACAGCGCCTCGGCCTCGCTGAATCGACCACGAGCCACCAGGCAAGCGCCGACGATGCTTCTGGCGTCGGCGATCCGCCAATCGTTCCTGGGTTTGGACCGCTTGAAGGCTTCGAGGACCTCACGTGCCAACTCTTCCGCGCCTTGAGCTTCCCCTTCGGTCGCAAGTAGCAGTGCCAGGTTCTTCTTGACACTCAGGCATCGGTCGCTATCGTCCCCATAGGTTTTGCACCGAACCCTTAGAGACTCGCGGTAGCCGTCTTCAACCTCGGCGTATTGGCCAGCCCTTTGCGAATAGAAGGCGAGCGAGAAACGGCTTAGCGCTACTGTAGGATGATCTCTACCCATGTTAGCCATGCGAATCTCAAGGGCCTTACGAAAGAGCGGTATAGCCTCTTCGTAATGTCTTTGCGTCGCGAGGACCATCGCTGTCTCATAATAGCTGCTGGCCAGTACCGGGTGTGTCTCCGGGAGTCGACTTCTGCGAATTTCCAGAGCTTCCTGGTAGTACAGCCGGGCCGATTCGTGGTCTCCCTGCCTGAGCCGTAGGGTCCCCATGACGGCCAGGCTGGTCGCCACGGACAGATGATCCGATCCATAGCGGTCACGTTTCATTGCGAGAGCTTTCAAATAGAGCTCTTCAGCTTTGTCCAGCTCGCCAAAACGGTAGAGCTGCGATGCGTAAGCGCTTGTGGCCTTAGCCAGCTCCGGATGGGACTCGTCGTAGTGCGTACGCAGGATTCCTAATCCTTTCTCGGAATACGATAGGGCCACCTCGTTTTGAGCCTCTCCCTCCAGGAAAGCAAGGTTGACCAGGCTTTCGCCTACCAGCAAATGATCTGCACCAAAAATCTCCAGCCGGATTCGCAAGGCTTCTTCAAGAAGTGGCCTTGCGCTCTCATAGTGGCCACGGTGGCTGTAGACCACCCCCAGGCTGTCGAGCACGTTGGCCTGGACACGAAGCTCCACCCTGAAGGACTCGTCATAGAGATCTACACCTCTTTGCACGACGTCTTCGACGGAGAGGTTTTCGTCCTTATTGCGGGGATTGGTGCTCTCGAGGATCTCCACGAAGAGATCCCGTGACATCCTCGCCTGGTTGCGTTCGTCGAGCGTTTGCCGATACAGGACGGTCATCGCGACGGCGAAGCCGACGAGGAGCAGGAGGATTGAAGCCGCCACCGCCAGTCCCCACCGGTGCCGGTGAACGTATTTCTTGGCATGGTACCAGCGGTCCCCGGCTCGTGCCAGGACCGGCAAACCGTCCAGGTGGCGGCGGAGGTCTTCCGAGAGCTCGGCGACGGAACCGTAGCGGTCTTTCGGTTGCTTGCGCAACGCTTTGAGAACGATGCAGTCGAGATCACCCGCCAAGCGGAGCTTGAGCTTGCGGGGATCCGTGCCTCTATTGTCGGCGACCGTCCCTGGTGTCAGCAACTCCTTGGTCCCGGGATCCGTGGACCTCTCCTCCGAACCCACCACCGTCGACGGCCTCGTCGGATCCTCCTTGCGGATGACCCGGGCGGCCTCGACAAAGCTGAGCCCTTGAACGGCGTAGGGATGATGGCCGCTTAGCAGTCGGTAGAGCAGGACGCCGAGCGAGTAGACGTCGCTGGCCGTGGTCACGGGCTCGCCCGCCACCATCTCCGGGCTGGCGTAGGGCACGGTCATGGGCCCGTGGCTTCCCTGGGTGGCGAGAACCGTGTGGACGCCGGATTCCGCCTGCAGGAGCTTGGCGATTCCGAAGTCGAGAAGCTTCGGCGTCCCGGTTTCGTCGACGAGGATGTTGGCCGGTTTGATGTCGCGGTGGACCACGAGGTTGCGGTGCGCGAGCTCGACCGCCGAGCACACCTTGCGGAAGAGCTGCAGGCGGTCGCGGATGGAGAGGCGTCTTTTGTCGCAGTATTCCTCGATCGTCAAGCCTTCGACGTGCTCCATCGCGAAGTACGGCTGGCGTCCGTCGTCGGTGGTCCCCGCGTCATAAAAAGTGGCGATGTTGGGATGGTGGAGGTTGGCCAGGATGTGGCGCTCGGTCTGGAAACGGCGTACCACTTCGTCGAGGCCGACGCCCGCCTGGATCAGCTTCAAAGCCACTTGCCGGCGCACAGGCTCCTCCTGCTGCGCCAGGTAGACCATTCCCATTCCGCCCTGTCCCAGCTCCTTCAGGATCCGATAGGGGCCGACCTGTTCCGGCGGACTGGAGTCTGGAAGAATTCGGACCACCCACTGGCCGGCCAGGGTGGGTACCTTGTGTGGCAGCCGATCCTCGACGTACCGGCGTAGCTGCTGGTTCCCTCCGCACAACCGGTCGAGTAGGGTCGCCCACTCCGCAGGGTCGCGATCCTGGACCTCGCCGAAGACTTCCGTAGCCCGCTGGTGAAGCTCCTGGGGAGTCAACCTTCCTCCTTGGAGAGCTCGTGCCGCAGCCAGGCGATGGCGAAGTCTTTGTCGCGTTTCACGGTGGTGGTGCCGACGCCCAACGTCTCGGCGGTCTGCTCGATGGTCCAGCCGCCGAAGAACTTCATCTCCACCACCTTGGCTTGTCGGGGGCTCAGTTCTTCCAGCGCGTCGAGGGCCTCGTCGAGGGCGAGGACACTGGGGGATTTCTCCTCCGGTAGCCCGAGGGCATCGTGGAAGGAGACCTTGATTCCGCCGCTCCGCTTGACCGCCTTGCGGCTGCGGGCGCTGTCGACCAGGATGCAACGCATCAGCTTCGCCGAGAAGGCGTAGAACTGGGAGCGGTTCTCCCAGTGGGTCTCCCCCTGGCGAAGCAGCTTCAAACAGACCTCGTTGATCAGCTCGGTGGGCTGGAGGGACTGCTCGGGGCTTTCGCGGGCCAGGTAGCTCCTGGCGATCGCCCGGAGCTCGTCGAGGACCAGGGGGAACAGCCGCTCCAGGGCGTCCGGGTCGCCTGCCTCCCAGGACTTCAGAATCCGGGTGACCTCTCCCTTGTCCATGGGTGCCGTCCCGTCGTCCATGGGGACCTCACTCGACCTCGACGCTCAAGCCGTACTCTTCCACCAACTCGGCCTTACCGCCGCGCAGACCGTACAGGTGCAGCTGGTACTCCCCGGCGCCCACCAGCCGCCGAGGCAACGCGACGCTGACCTCGGCGATCCCGGCCATCGCCACCGCGCCCGAGAAGACCGGTCCCTCGGCGTCCACCTCTCGGATCTCCAGCCGGTATCCGGGGTACGGCTCCGGATCGCTGACCGCGAGGATCAGCACGAAGTAGCTCGCCGCGCGAGACACGGTGATCGTCTTGAGCGGCCCGCGGACGTCTTCCTGAGGCGAAAGCCAGGCGAAGGGCAGGTTGACCAGGGGCTCGTCACGCCCGGCACCCTGCGCGCGCTGCTCGAGCTCCGTGATCCGGTGCTGGTACTTCCGCTCCGCCTGCCGGCTCTCCTCTTGCAGCCGGCGGTGAGATTCCTCGACACGTTGACGCTCTTGCTGCTCTTGACCGCGGGCCTGCTCGGCCGACGCCCGCTCTTGCTCCAGGTCGCCGATCTTGCGGAGCTGGGCGAGCATGCCCGCGGCCATCCCCAGAGCGACGACCAGCAGAATCGACGCCGCCATGGCGTAGGGACTCGACACGGACCCCCATCTCGCCCCAGGCCGCCGAAATGGAACGACCTTGCCGACCGGTTCTTGCTCCCGCTGCCTACGCCTCTCGCGCAGCGCCGCCTGAGCCTCGACGAGCTCCTTCTCCAGATCTTGGTACTCCGGCTCCCGGTCGGTGTCGCGCTCCGCGGACGAGCCCACCGGACGGTCTCCGTCGAGCGCGGCGCGCTTGCGCCGCGCCCGCTCGAGGACCTCAGGCTCCAGCGAGCCGGTCCTCCTCTCGCGGTCGAAGTCGTCGACGTCGAGCCAGACGCCAAACCGGCATCGCAGGCTCATGGCACCGGACGCGGAATCCGCCGGCACCGCGACGTCGGCGCTGCCGAGGTGGGGATGGACGTCCGCCGGTACGGCCAGCAGGCGGCGTCCGTCCGCGGGGTCGCGTTCCAGCGCCGCCCACTGGAGGTCTGCGGTCTCGGCGAACACATAGAGATCTCCCGGCTGTGGCGGCTCACCACCACGCCGCTCGTCTTCGGCCTGAGCTCGGCCATAACGGGCCGCCGCTTCCTCGGCCCGCCTGCGAATCCGTTCCCTGGGACTCGACGCATTCATGATTGTGACCCTTCTGCCCACCGATGACCGTCTCGCCGGTGAGCTTGTTTCCCGTCGTCATCCCTTAACTGGCGATTTCTGGAAATGGCCGCCTGGCCGTCGCGGAGCTTCACAGATCCTCCCTCCGAAGGCTCTTGTCCGGTCGTGACTCGGGAGCATACCAGACCGATCAAGGATTTCTTGGTCCATTTCTCGGACGGTTGACTCGTCGTCTTGATAGAGGTTCATCACCCCTCGATCCAGGAGCGCGGACCACGAGCAGCCGTCCGCTCACCGTTGACCGTACAGGGCTGCCGGCCTCCGTGGCGGCCGGAAGGAGGTGCAGGAATGCGAAGACTGTCTGAGGCTTGGAGACGTTGGCTCAGGGTGGCTCCCCTGGCTCTGGTTGTTGGCCTGCTCGGCTGGATGCGAGCGGCTGAGGTCCAGGCGGGTGAGACCGGCGTGGTGGTGGAAGAGGTGGCCGAAGAATCGGCCCTGGAGAAGGCGGGCCTCCGGCCTGGCGACGTGGTCTGGGCCTGGGAGCGGCTGCCCAACACGCCGGCAAGCCCGGAGAGGGTTCACCGCCCTCCGTTACCCCGATCCTCTCGACCTCGAAGGTGTGCGCCAGGTCCTCGAGCCTCGGCGCCCTTCTATTGGGCGGCGTTCCAGGTGATCGGCGACTGGCAGTGAGGTGAGCCTCGCCGCACTGAGGATTTCTCGATTCGATGGTCTTTTTCGGCCTCGACTTGCGCTCGTGTTGGGTGAGAACGGAAATCGCTTTCCCGCCTCCGGTCGCCGGGGTAGGCCCTCGGTGAGCCGAACAACGATCGGCCGCTCTGCATCGGCCGAGCCCGTCAGAAAGGAAGGAAAACGTCATGAAACACCTGATCACCGCACTCATCCTCTGCTGGTTCTTCACCGTCCCGGCAGCGATAGCCACTCCCCAATCCCCAACTCCCGACTCCGAGCTCCTCACCCTGCCGCCGCAAGTGTGGGAGGAGATCCGGAAGCTCACCGCCGACGATGCCGCGCCTGGTGACTCCTTCGGCGTTTCCGTATCGATCAGCGGGGACACCCTTGTGGTCGGGATGCCCGGAGACGATGATGCGGGCGACGATTCCGGATCGGCCTACGTTTTTGAGCGTAACCAGGACGGGGCGGAAGAATGGGAACAGGTGAAGAAACTCACCGCCGACGATGCCGCGACGGAGGACTACTTCGGATTTTCCGTGTCGATCAGCGGGAACATCCTTGTCGTCGGAACGCCCGGAAACGATGATGCGGGCGACGACTCCGGCTCGGCCTACGTCTTTGAGCGCAACCAGGGCGGGGTGGACAAATGGGGTCAGGTGAAGAAACTCACCGCCGACGATGCCGCGACGGAGGACTCCTTCGGGTTTTCCGTGTCGATCAGCGAGGATACCGTTGTGGTGGGCTCTCTCTGCGACAGTGATGCGGGCGCCTGTTCCGGCTCGGTCTACGTTTTTGAGCGCCACCAGGACGGGATGGACAAATGGGGACAGGTCAGGAAGATCAATGCCGACGACGCCGAGGCTGGTGACTCCTTCGGCATTTCCGTGTCGATTAACGAGGATACCGTTGTGGTGGGCTCCTTCTGCGACAGTGATGCGGGCGCCTGTTCCGGCTCGGCCTACGTTTTTGAGCGCCACCAGGACGAGTGGGAACAGGCCAGAAAACTCAACGCCGACGATGCAGTGGCTGGTGACCAATTCGGCGCTTCCGTGTCAGTCAGCGGGGACACCCTTGTCGTCGGGGCGGTCAGGCTCTTTGAGGGAGCCAGCGCCGGTTCCGGTTCGGCCTACGTCTTTGAGCGCAACCGGGGCGGAGCGGACAAATGGGGACAGGTCAAGAAAATTAGCGCCGACGACGCTACTGCCGAGGACGGCTTCGGCTTTTCCGTGTCGATCAGCGGGGACACCCTTGGGGTCGGGGCTCGCTTGAAGGACGATGCGGGTGCCGAGTCCGGTTCGGCGTACGTTTTTGAGCGCCACCAGGGCGGAGTGGGCCAATGGGGACAGGTCAAGAAAATCAATGCCGACGATGCCGCGGCTCATGATCAATTCGGCACTTCCGTGTCGATCAGCGGAGACACCCTCGTCGTCGGGGCGCCTGGAGACACTTTCACCGGCACCAGTGCTGGCGCGGCCCATGTCTTCGACGACACTTCGTCGTCCTCCTCCTCCTGCACCGACGGCCCGACGGGGATGTGCCTCAACAGCGAACGGTTCCTCGTGGAGGTGGACTGGCGCGACTTCCAAGGGGGCACCGGCTCCGGCCGGGTGGTCCCTTTCGGCTCGGCCAATTCCGGCCTCTTCTACTTCTTCAATTCCGACAACTGGGAGATGTTGGTCAAGGTGCTCAACGGTTGTCCCATCACGGATCACTACTGGGTCTTCGCCGCGGCGACGACCAACGTCGAATACACGCTGCGGGTGACCGACACGCTGACCGGCGCTTCAAAGAGCTACTTCAATGCGCTCGGCAATTCCGCCTCTGCCATCACCGACACGGAAGCCCTCGACAGCTGCGGAGCTTCGGTCGCGAGCGGCGTGAGCGCCGTGCGGCTCGACCCCGGGGCATCGACGACCCCCTTCAAGGGCCATACGTGCGTCAACTCCGCGATCTCGTGCAATTCCACGGTGAGCGGAGTGCTGACGGACCATGATTGCGAGCTCGGCGACGGCACGTACGTGGACTTCTGGGAATTCGACGCCGATGCCGGCACCGACGTGACGATCTCCCTCGACTCGACCGATTTTGACGCCTTCCTCCAGTTGAACGACCCGTCCCTCGATCTGGTCGCACAGGACGACGACAGCGGGTCGGGATTCAACGCCCGAATTGACCATGAGCTGACAGAGGCAGGGACCTGGACCATTGCGGCGAACAACGTGGTCCCTCCCGACCTGGGCGACTACACTCTCTCTCTGACCTGCTCCACGTTGGGATCAGGAGGCTGTACGGCCAACGCGACCGATCTGTGTCTGAGTGACGGCCGTTTCCGTGTCGAGGTCGAGTGGGAAGACTTCGCGGGCAACCGGGGCTCCGGTCAGGCGGTACCCGGATCGGACGGCTCAGGCCTTTTCTGGTTCTTCGGCTCCGACAACTGGGAGATGCTCGTCAAGGTACTCAACGGCTGTCGTCTCAACGACAGGTTCTGGGTCTTCTCTGCCGCCACGACCAACGTGGAGTACACCTTACGCGTAACCGACACGCAGACCGGGGTGACGAAGAGCTACTTCAACCGCCTGGGGCGCTCGGCCCCTGCCATCACCGATACGAGCGCCTTTGCGACCTGTCCTTAGCCGGGCAGGAAGACCGCGAAGCTTGTGCCGTTCGCCAGCCTCATGATCGGCGACGACCTGATCTGGTAGACTTCAAGGACTGCCGGCCGCCGTGTGGCGGCCGGAAGGAGGTGCAGGAATGCGAAGACTGTCTGAGGCTTCGAGGCATTGGCTCAGGGTGGCTCCCGTAGCTCTGGTTCTCGGCCTGCTCGGCTGGATGCGAGCGGCCGAGGTCCAGGCGGGTGAGACCGGCGTAGTGGTGGAAGAGATGACCGAAGGATCGGCCCTGGAGAAGGCGGGGCTGCAGCCTGGCGACGTGGTCTGGGCCTGGGAGCGGCTGCCGAGCACGCCGGCGAACCCAGAGACGGCACAGGACCTTCCGACCCGGGGGGAGATCGAGTCTGTCTTCGACTGGATGTGGCTCGAGGTCGAGCAGGCGCCACGGGGGACGGTGAAGCTCGTCGGCGAACAGCGGGGTGTGGAACGCCTCTTCGAGGTGGCGATGGGGAAATGGGGCGGGAAGGTACGGCCGCGCCTGCCGGATCGGGCGCTTGAGGTGTACATCCAAGGCCGTGAAAAGGTCGAGGCCGGGGAGATCGAGCAGGGCGTCGAGCTTTGGAGCCAACTCACCAAGCTTGGAGAGACGAAAAGCGACGGGCAGCCGCGAAGTTGGATCCAGCTGCGCATCGGCGAGGTGTGGGCTGAGACAAGGGCCTGGGAGGAGGCCCTCGAGGCGTATCGGGCGGCGTTGGAGGAAGTGGGGGCTCCGGAGGCTGAGGTGGCGATCTGGTACCGTATTGGGGACGTTTACGAACGCCAGAGTGTGTGGGATCAGGCTGAGGCCAGCTACAGATCGGCACTCGAGATCGCCGAAGCCACCTGGGGGAGGAGTTTGTATATCGCAAAATTGAAAATTGGTCTTGGTGCTGTGGCCTATTATCGAGGTCAGCTCGAACTTGCCTCGAACCATTGGGAAGACGCCCTGGAGATCACGGAGAAGCTGACCCCCGACAGTCTCAGCCTGGCAACGTGCCTGAACAATCTAGCGGCTGTGGCTCATGCCCGTGGTCAGTTGGAGTTGTCCAACGAGTATCTTCAGCGCACCCTGGAGATCA
>CBDUYN010000191.1:0-19239 GCA_965371445.1 uncultured bacterium
GCCGCCGGATCGCCGGCCGCCGGATCGCCGGCCGCCGGATCGCCGGCCGCCGGCTGCTTCGAATCGCCCTTGTGTGCGTGGCCCTGGCCGTGCCGTCGTGGGGCCAGGCCCTGCGCTACGACGGCCAGGTGATCCAGCAGATCGAGTACCGCGGCCTGGAGGGTCTGCCTCCCGACACGATGGAGCACTACCTCTTCGGCCGCCGCACCGAGGACGAGCGCCGGCTCGACATCGAGGATCTGAACCGGAACATCAAGCGGCTGTGGGACCGTGAGCTGATCGACGACATCAAGGTCGAGGTGGAGCCGGTCGAGGGCGGTGTCAAGCTGATCATACAGACTGTCGAGAGGCCCATCCTGGTGTCGATCGACTACGTCGGCATCAAGCGGTTGTCGCGCTCCGACATCAGCGAGCAGATCGACCGCGAGCGCATCTCGGTCTACGAGAGCCAGCCCTTGAACGTCGGCGAGCTGCAGCGGCTGACCAGCGCCATCGAGGAGCTCTACCAGGAGAAAGGGTACCGGTTCGCCGAGGTCGGCTACTCGCTGGAGACGGTCAACGCCGGACAGCGGCGGGTGACCTTCACGATCGACGAGGGCGACAAGGTCAAGATCGGCGACATCTCTTTCGACGGCAACACGATCTTCGGCGACTGGCGGCTGCGCCGCGCCATGGGCAAGACCAAGGAGTCGGGCCTGATCTCGCGGATCGCCAAGAAAGACATCTACAACCCCGCCAACATCGACGAGGACCTGGAGGCGATCCGCGAGCTCTACCGCAAGGCGGGCTACAAGGACATCCTGATCGCCCAGCCGGAGCTCGACGTCGTGGTCAAGAACCCCGGCGCGCCGACCATCAAGGAGCAGAAGCGGCGGCTGGCGGTGACCGTCCCGGTCGAGGAGGGGGAGCGCTGGAAGCTGGGCGAGATCCGCGTCGAGGGCGCCGAGGTCTTCAACGACCAGATCCTCCTGCGGCAGTTCGAGAAACCCCGCGGCGGCTGGCTGCGCTCGAAGATGATCGACAACGCCCTGGAGAAGATCGACAAGCTCTACAAGTCGATCGGCTACATCTTCGCCGAGATCACGACCGAGCTCGAAGAGAAGGGCTCGAACGTCGTGGACCTGATCCTCAAGGTCAACGAGCAGGACCAGTTCCGGGTCGGCCGCCTGGAGTTCGAGGGCAACACCAAGACCCGCGACAAGGTGCTGCGCCGGGAGATGTTCGTCCAGGAAGGCAACGTCATGAACATGTCGGCCATCCAGAACAGCCTGCTGCGCATCCGCCAGCTCAACTACTTCGCCCTCGACGAGGAGGAGCCGATCAAGTTCGACTTCAACGCCGAGGAAAAGACCGTCGACTTAAACGTCGTCGGCGAGGAGGCGGAGCGCACGGAGCTCCAGTTCGGCGGCGGCTGGAGCGAGCTCGACGGGTTTTTTGCCCAATTCGCCATCCGTACGACCAACTTCCTCGGCCGCGGCGAGACGCTCGGCGTCTCGGTCCAGGCCGGCGGCCGGCGCAAGCTCTTCGACATCGAGTACCGGATCCCCTGGTTCCTCGACCGTCCGCAGAGCTTCTCGGCCCGCATCTTCAACCAGGACCTCGACACCCGGGTGACGACCGACGTCACCTTCAAGCGCAAGTTCTCCGGCGCCTCGGTCACCTACGGCCGAAACCTCAAGGGCTTCAACACCGTCAACCTGACCTACTCTTTTACCGACGTCCAGGACACCCAGCGGCAGCTCATCGACCCGGCTCTCGACATCTTCGACGAGGAGCAGGACGGCATCGTCACGTCGGAGCAGAAGTTCAAGGTCTCGATGCTCCAGCCGTTCTGGATCCGCAACACGCTCGACAGCCGCTTCGAGCCGACCCGGGGGCTCATGACCTCGGTGTCTCTCGACATCGCCGGCGGCGCGTTGGGCGGCGAGTCGAGCTTCCTGCGGCCGCGGTTCCGGGGGACCTGGTTCAAGCCGATCTCACGCCGGCCCGTCAAGTCCTCGGTCGGAGTCCACCTGGAGGTCGGTATCATCGAGCCCTACGGCGACGGCGAGCTCTTTGCCCAGCAGCGCTTCTTCCTCGGCGGCGAGTCGAGCGTCCGGGGCTTTCGCTCCCGTTCGATCGTGGCCCGCGAGATCGGCGACGAAGACGGTGACGGTATCCCCCGCGAGCTCCTCCGCGACACCGACGGCTTCCCGCTCGGCGGCGAGCGCATGTTGAAGCTCAGCCTCGAGTATCACGTCATGATGGGCGGCCCTTTCCGCCTGGTCTTCTACGGCGACGCCGGAGGGGTCTTCACCGGCGGAGGCATCCCGATCATCCTGGGGACGGAGTCGATCCTCGACGACGACGGCAACCCCGTGCTCGACGATTTCGGCAATCCCAGGTTCGACATCATCACGGGGGTGACCGAGGACCAGGGTTTCGACCTCGACGGCCTGCGCTACTCGGCCGGCGCCGAGCTCCGGGTGCACGTGCCGCTATTCCCGGCGCCTCTGCGCTTCATCTTCGCAAGGAACCTCGATCCCCTGCTGAGCGACAACTTCAACTCCTTCGACTTCAGCCTGAGCACCTCCTTCTGATAGAACACCCGAATCAACCATCCACGACCAAGAAAGACCATGGAGAAGAGCACAATGAACAAGGTTCGATCCCGGGCCGTCTGGCTCTTGACCGGCGCGCTCCTGCTCTGCGGCGGCGCCGCCGTCGCCCAGGAGATCTCGATCAAGATCGCCGTCGTCGACCTGGAGCGGGTCGTCGGCCTCTCGAATCAGGGCCAGGACCTCAACGCGCAGCTGAAAAAGTTCCAGGAAGACGTCCAGGTCGAAGGCGACAAGATGACCACCGCGGCCAACGAGCTGCGCCAGCGGATGGCCGAAGGCGGCCAGTCGCTCTCCGAGGAGAAGCTCTCCGAGATGCAAAAGGAGCTCGAGGACAAGGCGATCGAGATCCGCCGCTTCCGCGACGACAAGCAGCGCGCGGGCCAGAAGATGCAGACCGAAGGCCTGCGTGAGATCGAGCGCCAGCTCGAGCCGATCTTCAAGGCGATCCAGGAGGAGGGCGGCTACGACCTCATCCTGAACAACGTCCCCGGTGTGGTGGTGATGGCCAACGAGAGAATCGACATCACCCAGATGGTCGTCGATCGCATGAACGCGGCCGGCTCCGGAGGCTAGATGGCCGAAGGCCGGACCCTGGACGAGCTGGCGGCCGTCGTCGTCGGTCGGGTCCTGGGCGACGGCTCGACACGCCTTAGCGCCGTCCGCTCCCTGGAGAATGCCGGGGAGGGCGACCTCGCGTTCCTGCGCGAGGCGAAGCACCTGGAGAAAGCCCGCGCCTCGCGGGCTTCAGCGCTGCTCGTGCCGCCTGGGCTCGCCGACGAGCTTTCCGGGCCGCGCCTCGCCGTCCTTGATCCCGACGCGGCGCTCGTCGGCGTCCTGGAGCTCCTCCATCCCGCCTCCAGGCCGCAGCCCGGTGTCCATCCGACGGCTGTGGTGGAAAAGGGCGTCGAGATCGACGAGTCCGCCCACGTCGCGGCGTACGCCGTCATCGGTGCGGGAAGCGTGATCGGCGCCCGGAGCGCCGTCTTGGCCCATGCCGTCGTCGGCCGCGGCTGCCGTTTAGGGAACGAGGTGACGCTTCATCCCCACGTGGTCGTCTACGACCGCACCGAAATCGGGGATCGCGTCACGGTCCACGCCGGCGCCGTCCTCGGCGCCGACGGCTTCGGCTACGCCACTGCGGGCGGCGTCCACTTGAAGGTCCCCCAGGTGGGGCGTACGGCGATCGAGGACGACGTCGAGATCGGCGCGCTCTCGGCGATCGACCGCGCCGCCCTCGAAGAGACGCGGATCGGTGCCGGGACGAAGATCGACAATCTCGTCCAGGTGGGGCACAACGTCACCACCGGCCGGGGGTGCATCCTCTGTGGCCAGGTGGGGATCGCCGGCAGCGCCAGCCTGGGCGACTACGTCGTCTTGGGCGGCCAGGTCGGCGTCGTCGACCACGTACCGATCAGCTCCGGCGTCCAGGTGGGCGGCAAGTCGATGGCCGCCAGGCCCTACGAGGCCGGGCAGAAGGTGGCCGGGATTCCGGCCATCGACATCAAAGAGTCGCATCGCCAGAGGCTACGGCTCGCCCGCCTGGGGGACGTGATGCGGCGCCTGCGAGACCTCGAGAAACGCGTCGAGGGTCTCGGCGGCGGTGAAGAGCGCGAGGAGGAGACGAGCGATTGAGCGATACGAGCACGCCGTGGGACATCCACGAGATCATGTCGATCCTCCCCCACCGGTATCCCTTTCTCCTGGTCGACCGGGTCCTCGAGATCGAGCCCGGGAAGCGCATCGTGGCGATGAAGAACGTCACGGTCAACGAGGAGGTCTTCCTCGGACACTTCCCCGGCGCGCCGGTCTATCCCGGCGTGCTCTTGATCGAAGGCATGGCGCAGACGGGCGGCATGCTGCTCTTGACGGGGAAGCCGGAGGAAGAGCGCCGGCGTCTCCTGACCTACTTCACGGCCATCGAACGCGCCCGATTCCGCCGCCCGGTGGTACCGGGCGACCAGGTCGTCTACGAGGTCGAGGTGCTGCGGCTGCGCTCCAACCACGGCAAGCTGGCGGCCAAGGCCACAGTCGACGGCAAGGTGGCCGCCGAGGCGACCGTTTCCGTCACCACGGTCAAGCGCTGAGGCCTTCCTAAAGACTGCAGGCTCCGCCTGCCTTACGAAAGAGGGCAGGCTACGCGCCCCGGGACGGAGCCTGCCCTACGAGACATGACCACGAACATCCATCCCACGGCCGTCGTCGACTCCGCCGCGGAGCTCGACGAGGGCGTCGTCGTGGGCCCTTATGCGGTGATCGGCCCCCGGGTCAGGATCGCCACCGGAACTCACGTCGACGCCGGCGCCCAGCTGCGCGGTCCGACCGAGATCGGCCCCGACAACCACATCTACTCCGGCGCCTGCGTCGGCTTCGAGCCCCAGGACTTGAAGTACGAAGGCGAGGAGTCCTTTCTCGTGATCGGGGCGCGCAACCGCATCCGCGAGTACACGACGATCAACCGGGGCACCGCCGTCGGCGGCGGGACGACCTCGATCGGCGACGAGAACCTCTTGATGGCTTACGCCCACATCGGCCACGACTGCACGGTCGGCAACCGTACGGTGTTCGTCAACAATGCGACGCTCGGCGGCCACGTCGAGGTCGGCGACGACGTCACGATCGGCGCGTTCAGCTCCGTCCACCAGTTCTGCCGCATCGGCCGTCACGCCTACATCGGCGGCTATTCCGTGATCACACGCGACGCTTTGCCTTTCGTCAAGACCGTCGGTATCCGGCCGGCGTGTTACGGCATCAACCGCATCGGGTTGGAGCGTAAGGGCTTCGAGGCCAAACGGCTGAAGCTCCTGGAGGCCGCCTACCGCATCCTCGTGCGCTCGAAGCTCTCGACGCCGACCGCCCTGGAACGGCTGCGCGAAATGGCCGAGAACGGCGACGTCGCCTACTTCGCCGACTTCGTCGCCTCCTCCGAGCGAGGTGTGATCAAGGATCCGCCGGGCCGCGAGGGAAGCCGGGGAGGCGACGTGGGATGAGGATCGCCGTCGTCGGCACCGGCGCCATGGGGCGTCATCACGTCCGCATCCTGGCTTCGTCCTCGGAGGCCGACCTCGCCGGGATCTACGACGATCGGCACGAGGCGGCCGTGGCGCTGGCCCAAGAGCACGGCACGACGAAGTTCGAAGATCTGGACGAGCTTCTTGACCAAGTCGAGGCCGTGGTGCTCGCGGTCCCGACGACGGACCACGCCGAGCTCGGCTGCCGGATGCTCGAGAGGGGCCTCCACGTCCTGGTCGAGAAGCCCATGGCTTCGAACCTGGAGGAGGCCGACCGGATGATCGCGGCGGCCGAGAGCGCGGGGCGGGTCCTGGGCGTCGGCCACGTCGAGTTTTACAACCCCGCGGTCCGGGCGCTGCTCGATCACGACGACCGGCCGCGTTACGTCGAGGTGCAGCGCCTGTCGCCCTTCTCGCCCCGCAGCCTCGACATCGACGTGCTGCGCGATCTGATGATCCACGACCTCCAGCTCCTCCACGCGATGGACCCGAGCCCTCTGGAGGAGGTCCGGGCGGTCGGCATCAAGGTCCTCTCGCCGCAGGTCGACATGGTCAACGCTCGGCTCAAGCTCGCCTCCGGGCTGGTGGCCAACTTTACGGCGTCGCGGGTGGCCGCCGAGCCGGCGCGCAAGCTGCGGGTTTTTCTGCACAACTCCTACATCTCGATCGACTATCGCGAGCAGGAGATGAAAGGCGCCTACCTCGACGAGGACGGCGGTCGTCGGATCATGCCGCTCGCGCTGCCGCCGATCGAGAAGGGCGAGCCCCTGAAGGCGGAGCTCAAGGCGTTTCTCGCCGTCTGCCGCGGCGAGGAGGTCCCTTTCGTCGACGGCGCTGGTGGGCGCCGGGCCCTGGAGACGGCGCTGGCTGTCGGGCGGGCCATCGCTGACGGTTAGCTTTCGTGACATCCGTGGATCGGCGACTCAGTCTTCACAGACGTCGGAACCCAAGTCGGGTGCCGATGCTCGGGGCTCGCTCCGCTTCAGGAGTCGGAGCCGGCCTGGTCGTCTAGCTGGGCACGCAGGTGTGCCAGCTCGCGCTCGGCGTCGTCGGCGCGTTGGCGTTCCTGCTCGGCTTTCTGGCGTTCCTGCTCGGCTTTCTGGCGCTCCTGCTCGACCCGCTGGTCGGCCTGTTGGCGCTCCTGCTCGACTCGTTCCTCGGCGTGCTGTTGCTCCTGCTCGGCGTGCTGACGCTCCTCTTCCTTCGTCGGCACCAGGCGGCCGTCAGGATAGAAGAGCCGCAACCAGTGGCCCGTCACGTCCTCGTACTTGCCGTGCCACACCCCGAGATCCACCTCCAGCTCACGGCTCCACAGCCGGCGCTCGGCCGGGCCGCGATCGGCGGAGCGCGCGATCGGCTTATAGGCGTTGTCGAGCAGACGGAAGCCGTCGACCTCCTCGCTGCGCGGCGTGTAGAGGAAGTACTCCGAGGTCTTGAAGACGTCCTGGTAGATCCTCTTCTTCTCGCCGTAGTCGGCGTCGGCGGTCGACGGCGAGAGCAGCTCGAGGATCAAGTCGGGGAACCGCCCGTCCTCCTCCCAGGCCACCCAGATCGACCGCTCGCGCTTGGCGGCCTCCTTGACGAGGAAAGCGTCGGGGCCGCGAAAAGCGGTCTTCTTGGGCTTGTCGGGCCGGAGGCCGCTCTCGAAAAGGGCGAGCTGGCGCTCTTCCTCGGCCACCGCCCGCGCCTGTTCGAGCGAGTAGTAGACGAACATGTCGGCGCCGACGAAGGCGTCCTCGTGGCCGAGCGATCTCATCCGGTGGCGGACCAGCTCCAAGAAGAGGATCATCTGGAGGACGTGGTAGTAGGTCTCCAAAGGGACTCCGTCTGACTCGACCAGGTCGAAGTCGAGATCTTGAAGGGCGGCTTTCGCGCTCATAAGGGCCTCCTGCGGCTCCGGGCCGGACATCGACGATAACACAGGGGCGCCGCCCCTGGCCAAGCGAAGTCGCCCCTCAGGATTCCTCGGTTTCGGGTCGGTCGGGAGCAGAGCCGACCAGCCCTCGGACAGGACCGGGCGCGTTCCGATCCAGGTGTCCGAGGGCTTCATCCTTGATGACCCTAGTTGGCTCTGTCCTTGAGCGAGAAGCTGAAACCCACGTGCCCGCGAACGACGTCTTCGTCGATGAATTCCGGCCTGCCCCAAAATTCAGGCCCCGGCCTTTCGGCCCGATGTCTCGTGCGTGTCAAACATGACTCAGGACACTTGCCGCCACGCGGCGCCGCCTGTACGATTCGCCCTATGAGCGAGCTGCCACAGGAAACGAAGCCCAACGCGGGCGAGTGGCGGGTGACGTCGTCGCCCGGCGCCGCCTGGCTGCGGAGCCTGGCCGGCCTGGGCGCTCTCTTCCTAGGCGCCGTCTTCCTGGTCGCGGCCTGGGCCAAGGCCCTTGACCCGATGGCCTTCGCGGCGGAGATCGAGCGCCGCGGCCTCGACCTCGTGCTCGGCGCCTCGGGCGTGACGCTTTTCGCCCTCGCGCTCGAGGTCTTCCTCGGAGCCGCGCTCATGCTTGGCATCCGGCGCCTCTACATCCTCTTGCCCACGGCCGCCCTCGTCGTTTTTTTCCTCTTCCTCACCGGACAGACCTACTACCAGGACCTCCAGGGCACCCTACCCGAGGACGACGCGGGCTGCGGCTGTTTCGGCAAGCTCGTCGAGCGGACCCCGGCGGAGGCTTTCTGGCAGGACCTGCTGCTGATGGTGCCGGCCCTCGTCCTCGCCTTCGTGGCCCTGCCGCGCGGCGCCGCGTTGCCGCGGTGGCGGCTCGTAGCGACAGGACTCCTGACGATCGCTGGAACGCTCTTCGCATGGAAGGCCCCGGAGCTTCCTCTGGACGACCTGGCGACGCGGCTTCGCCCCGGCGCCGACACGGCGGCGCTTTGCGTCGCGAGCGCCGGCGACGTCCCACCGGTCTGTTTCAGTGATATCCTCCCCGACCTCGCCTCGGGCGAGCACGTCGTCATCCTCGCCGACCTCGCCGACGAGGGCTTCGCCGCCGAGGTCGACCGGTTGAACGAGTACGTCTGGGCCGGCAGCGGACCGCGCCTCTGGGTGGTCACGGCCTCCTCGGAAGAGGAGATCTTCACGTTCCGGTTCGGACGCGGGCCGGCCTTCGAGCCTCATCAGGCCCCCGCGTCGCTCCTGGTCCCGCTCTACCGCACCCTGCCGCGCTCTTTTGAGGTGAAAGACGGCCGGGTCACGGCGACGTACTCGGGCCTGCCCCCGTTGGCGGCGGGCGAGACGCCGTAACCGGCGCCTGGTTAACGGTAGACCCTCGATGAAATCCACAGCTGGGAGACGAGACATCATGCGACCGACCCTGAACCCTCCTGGAAACCGCCGGGGGCTCCTTCTAGCCGCGGCCCTCTTCGCCGTCTCGGCGGCACCCCTCGCCGCTCAGGGGGTCCCCTCCGATTCCGTCCTGCAGGGCTTCCAGCCCAACGGCGACTTGGTCTTCGTGCTCGACGGCAAGACGTTGCACAACGCCGAGGTCTACCGCTCCGACCGCGCCGTCGCCTACCTCGTCATGTCCCACGAGCTCGCCTCGCCGATCATGGTGAGCCCACGCTCCCAGATGGTCGAGAGCGTCAACCTCATGAAAGTCGTCAAGAAAGCTGACGGCAGCATCGACATTCTCGCCGACGCCGTCCTCGAGCAGATCGGCCCGTTTCGGCTCGACGGCAAGAAAGTCATCTGGAGGATGACCGACGGGCGCGAGGCCAAGCTCGAGGAACGGCCCTGGCTGCTCGGGCGCCAGGCCGGAGCGGCGGTCAAGGAGCACAACCCCGAGTACGCCCACAAGGCGAGCCTCTACGCCCCCAGCGCCTCGCACGTCGCGGCTTTGCGCGCCCTGGGGAAAGACGTCGAGGTGACAACCTATTTCGGCTCCTGGTGCCCGCATTGCAAGGAGATCGTGCCCCGCATCCTGCGCGTGGCCGACGAGCTCCAGGGCTCGAAGATCCGTTTCGAGTACTACGGCTTGCCGAGCCCGATGTCGGACGACCCGGAGGCGGATCGGGCCAAGGTCCACGGCGTCCCCACGGTGGTGGTCTTCGTCGGCGGCAAAGAGACCGCGCGCCTTGTCGGCAACGACCTGAACGCGCCCGAAGTCGGGCTCGAAGGAGCCCTCGGCGGTTCCTGAACGGCACCCGCCGTGGGATTGGATCGCCGAAGCTCATGGCTGGGAGACACCATGCGATCGATCCTCGACTCCGAAAAACTCCGGGCGCTTCTCGTAGCCGCCCTTCTGATCGCCTCGGCGCTGCCGGCCGTCGCCCAGGAGGCGGTCCCCCCCGCCGAGGCGAACCGTCTCGAGCCCGACGGCGACTTCCTTTTCGTCCTCGACGGCAGGACGCAACGTCAGGCCGAGGTCTTCTCGTCCAAGGTCGCCGTCGTCTTCCTCATCGTCAACGACGGCCTCGAATCGCCGATCCTCGTCAGCCCCCGTACGCAAAGCGTCGAAAGCGTCGAGCCGGCGAGCCTTCTCCGCCACGACGACGGCACCGTCGAGCTCACAGACGACGGCGCCCGCGGTGAGATCGACCGGTTTCGGCTCGACGGCAAGAAAGTCGTCTGGACGATGACCGACGGACGCCAAGCGAAGCGAGCGCTTGACGGGGAACGATTTGAATTCTCCCGAGGTCGGGCTGAAAAGCGTCCTCGGCGGCTCCTGAGCCACCTACACAGAATCAGCTAGCCAGCTGGTGTAGGCGCTCCGCGTCGTCACTCTTCCCTGGCGTCCGGGGCGAGAAAGGCGCTTGCCCGGAGCAGGTCGGCGGACGCCTTCGAGGTCTTCTCGATCTCGGCGAAGCTCATCTCCCAGGTGGTAGTGACGGGAAGGTCCTTCCGGGGTGGGCACGAGCTTGATGGGGTCGAAGTTGCATGTCGAAAAAAGGGACCCGGAGACCCGGAGACCTTGACTCGCGGACCGGCTCGGTCTATGGTATAGACACAACACAGAAATCCACTACCGGAGGTCACCCATGCAGCTCAAGGTCTTGTCCAACCTCGCCTTCCTGGCGATGCTCATCGCGCCTGCCGTCGAGGCGCAGCTCGACGTCTGTGCCGGCACGGGGCGGCCAGGAGCGACGCTCCTTTACCCGTACTTCGGAATCGATCTCGACGACCCGAACGCCGAGAAGACCCTGATCTCCATCAAGAACGCGTCGCCCGATCCCGCGCTGGCGCATGTCGTCCTGTGGAGCAACTGTGGCTTGCCGGTGCTCGACTTCGATCTCTACCTGGCGCGCGGCGCGATCCGGTCGATCGATCTCAGCAGCGTCGTCGCCTTTGGCCAGCTGCCGTCCTCGGGGCCGGCCAAAGACGACGAGAATTCGTTCCCCGGTTGCACGGTCCCCCTGTCCTTGCCTGTCCTGGACAAACCGGCGTTGACGCGTCTTCAGGCGCGCCTCGTCGGAGAACCCGATCCGGTCGACGGACTGTGCTACGCCGAAGCCGAGGGCGAGACGCGCCTCGCCACCGGTTATGTGACGGTCGACGTGGTCAAGGGTTGCTCGGAGAGCATCCACACACCTTACGACGACGGCTACTTCGCCGCCGACGACAGCGCTCTGGCGAGCGACGACAACATCCTGTGGGGCGATTTCTACTTCATCGACGACACTCAGGACTCGGCGCAGGGGTTCGCGGCGGTGACGCTTCTGGCGGGCGACGAGATGGTCGGCACGGACGGCCGGTCGTTTTACGGCCTCGGCGACCGGCGCCAGCCCTTGCCCCAGGTCCACGTTACCCGATTCTTCAACGGCGGCGCCTTCACCGGCGGTACCGATCTCCTCCTCTGGCTCGACCTCCGTGGGCCGACGGAGCCGATGACGTGCCTGGGCCGCTGCCGCTCGGCCCGCTACCTCCACCTCCAGGAGCTCCCCGAGGCCGGAGGCGAGCCGCAGACTGCCTTCTTCCGCGTGGTGACTAAGATCACACAGCGTCTCCGGGTGGGCAAGGACGTGCCGGTCTCGAGCATCGTCGGCTCCCTCAAAGCCTGCAACGTGCCCGTCCAGAGCTGGGTGTTGCCGATCCACCGGGCGACGGGACGCTTCAGCGTTGGGACCGACGCGCTGCATCTGTGCCGTTCCGACCTGCCGTCGGCGAAGCCCACAGAGGAGGTGGGGCAGTGGCTCCTCGACCGGATCGCCGCTTTGGAGTGCGAGCCGAAATCGTCCGCACCGGCCGAGGTCTGGCGTTACACCTACCAGGGTCAGGTGGTCTACTACCTGCCGGTCTACGCCTGCTGCGATCACTTCTCCGAGCTCTACGACGAGGCGGGCGAGCTCGTCTGCTTCCCGAGCGGCGGCGTCGGCGGCCACGGGGATGGCCAATGTCCGGATTTCTTCTCCGCCCGCGGCGACGAGACGCTGATCTGGCGGGATTCGAGAACCTTCTGACCGCGCCGGGAAGAGAACAGACCGCACCGTCGCGCAAGCGCTCTGACTTTTCCGGAAAACCTCTATAATAGCAGCTGGGTTGCCCTTCTCCTTCAAGGCTACAGCCTGGTTCCCGAGTGCCCTGGCCACGTTACGGTCGTTGCCGATTCCTCGTAGATCTTGGCGCCCGTCCGGCGCGAGAGAAGTCGTAGCGGCCGCGGTCCGAGGCCGTTTTCGTGGTATCCTACGCACGGTTCCCCAAATCTCATCCAAATAGGAGACTGCGATGTTGTTGAGTAACACGGAGACGATTCCAGGCAAGACGATTGTCGAGTTCTACGGCGTGGTGAGCGGCAACACGGTGCGCGCCAAGCACATCGGACGCGACATCATGGCGGGGCTGAAAAACATCGTCGGCGGCGAGCTGAAGGGCTATACGGAGCTGCTCGGCGAGTCGCGCAGGGAGGCCACCGACCGCATGGTGGAGCAGGCACAGTCGATGGGCGCCAACGCCGTCGTCAACGTCCGCTTCGCGACCAGCTCGGTCGCCCAGGGAGCGGCGGAGCTTTTCGCCTACGGTACCGCCGTGCGGGTGGAGTAGGAGCCATGGACGACCAAACCCTGGCCGGTTGTCTAGGCTGTATCCAGCTGCTCACGCCGTTATTCGTCCTGATCGTCACCTACTTCATCGGCAGCTTCCTCGAACGGCGCCATTTCCAGGACCTCCTCGCCCGCGAGGCGAAACACCGGAACTTTCCGGTGATCACCTTCCAGACGGTCCCCAAGGAGTGGAACGTCACCGAGGTGGACCTCGCCCAGGGGAGCGTGGTGATCTCGGTCGACTACTTCAAGCGTTTCCTGGCGGCGCTGCGGGGCATCGTCGGCGGACGCGTCAAGTCCTACGAGCCGCTCTTGGACCGGGCACGCCGCGAGGCGATCCTCCGGATGATCGAGGACGCCCGCTCGCGTGGCTACAACGCCATACTGAACGCGCGCATCGAGACCTCGCGCCTGGCCACCGGACGACGCGACAACAAGGGCATCGCCGGTGTAGAGATGCTCGCGTTCGGCACCGCGGTCAAGCTCGGCTGAGCCGCAGATGGAATTCGTTCCCAAGGCGCCGCGCGAGGGGATCAACGTCAGCAAGACGCATCCCCTGAAGGAAGCCGCGACCCTGATCTTCGGGATCTGCGGCGTCTTGGTGCTCGTCTTCATCTTTCTTGCCCTAAGCGTCGACATTGCGGTGCGCTTCATCCCCCGGGAGCTGGAGTCCGATCTCTTCGGCGCCATGGAGCTCGACGACTTGTTCGAGGCCGTGGCCGACGACAGGACACAAGAGGTCCAGGACCTCCTCGACCGGCTGGCCCGGCACTGGGAAGACGCGCCCTATACGTTCCGTGCCGTCGTCGTCAGCTCGGGCGACTCCAACGCCGCCGCGCTTCCCGGCGGCACGGTCCTCGTGACGACGGCGCTGCTTGACGAGGTGGCGAGCGAGAACGAGCTCGCCTTCGTCCTCGGACACGAGCTGGGGCATTTCAAGAACCGAGACCACCTCCGCCGTCTGGGGCGCGAGGTGGTCTACGCGCTGGCCTTCGCGGCCGTGGCGGGCGTCGGCGGTGGCTCGATCCCCGATCTCGCCACGATGTCGCGGGAGCTCACCGCCCGGGGCTTCGACCGCGGCCAGGAGAGCGACGCCGACCGCTTCGGTCTCGATCTCGTCCACAAGGAGTACGCTCACGTGGGCTCGGCGTGGAGGTTCTTCGAGCGCCTGGCGGCCGAGGCGGTGGCCGCCCAGGTGCTCGTCGCCTATCTCACGACCCATCCGGCGAGCGAGGGACGAATCGACGACCTGAGGGACTTCGCCCGCGACCAGGGCTGGCCGCTTGAGGGTCCCGTCGAGGCGTTCTGACCGTCCTCTCCAGCGTCTCCAGCGGCGGGGCCTTGACACCCGGACACCGACTCTCTACACTTATTGACCGGCCGGCCAATTCATAACTCGGACGGCCCAAGACGACGATGACGACCGCGACCCTCGAAGCCCCCGAAACCCGGACCCGCCGCCGGCGCGATCCGGAGGCGACCCGGCAGGCGATCCTCGACGCCGCCGAGAAGCTCTTCGTCGAGCTGGGGCCCAACGTCACGTCGACCTCCGAGATCGGCAAGGCCGCCGGGGTCACCAAAAGCCTCATCCACCACCACTTCGGCTCCAAGGAAGACCTCTGGCTGGCCGTACGCCAGCGCCACTTCGAGCGCTACTACGACGCCCAGAAGCAGATGCTCCAGAATGTCGAGGGGACCTCAGACCTGCTCCGCGACTCGATCGTCTCCTTCTTCCATTACCTGCGCGACGACCCGAACGCCGTCCGCTTCATGAGCTGGCGCACCATCGAGAACGAGGACCCCTGCCTCGACCTGGAGCACGAGCTTTTCGCCCTCGGCGTCGACCGTATCCGCGAGGCCCAGGAAGCCGGGACGATCCGCGACGACGTCGAGCCGCTCGCGATCATCAAGATCTTCCTCGGCATCGGCCTCCACTGGTACCAGACCAAGAGCTTCCTCTGTGAGGTCTGCGGTACCCACCCAGGCCTCGACCCCGACGTCCTGACCGACGAACGCTTCCTCGAAGACACCCTGAAGGTCCTCTTCGAAGGCATCCGTCCCCGCTAGGAGGAAAAACTCGTGGTGAGACGGAAACTTCGAAGCATCCAACCCGTATTCCCGTTATTGACCGGTCGGCCAGTTCATAGCCAACCGGGCTTCCGACCAGGAGCTCAACGGAGAGACCCGTGATGACCTACCAGAAGATCCTGAAGACGACGATCGGAATTCTCCTTCTCGGCGAAGTGGTCTACCTTTCCGCCTTTGCCGAACAGAACGCCTTGCCGGAATCGCAAGGCGAGAAGACGACGAAGCACGTCCGCGTCGCCGCGGTCGAAGAGGTCCGCCAGACCCGCGAGGCGCGCTTCCCCGCCGTGACCCGGGCCGCGAGCCGGGCGCGGCTGGGTTTCACGATCGGCGGCCGGGTGACGGCGCGGCCGGTCGAGGTCGGCGACCGCGTGGAGGCGGGCGAGGTCCTGGCGCGCCTCGACAGCTCGGAGCCGACGAACGCCGTCCTCTCCGCCCGGGGTGCCGTGGCGGAGCTTGCGGCGCGCCGCGCCCAGACCGAGCGCGACCGCGACCGCGCGCGGCAGCTCTTTGAGGCCAAGGCGACGACCCGCGAGGAGGTGGAAAAGACCTCCGCCGCCGTCGAAGCGCTGCGGGCCGCCGAGGAGACGGCGGCGGCACGGCTTCAGGAAGCCGAACGGCTGCTGGCAGAGACCGAGCTGCGGGCCCCGTTTGCGGGCACCGTCACCGAGGTGCTCCTGGAGCCCGGCGAGCACGCCGCGGCGGGACGCACCGTCGTCGTCCTCTCGGGCGACGGCGGCATTGAGGTCGAGGTCGAGGTCCCCGAGTCGGTTCTCGCCTCCGTGGCCGTGGGCGACGAGGTGACGGTCCGCCTTCCGGTCCTCGGCATCGACGCCGTGGCCGGCTCCATCGAATCGGTCGGCCGCGCCACCGCCGGCCGCGGCCGGCTCTTCCCCGTCGTCGCCCGTCTGGAGCCGCACCCGTCGGTCATGGCGGGCATGACGGCGGAGCTGGCGGTCCGGATCCGTTCGGCTGCCGGCGCCCTCGCCCTGCCGGTCGAGGCGATCATCAATCCCGGCGGCCGCCGGCCGTCGGTCTTTCGCCTGGTCGAAGACGAGGGCGGGAACGCGATCCGGGTGGAGAAGCTCCGCGTCGAGGTCGAAGACCTCTTGGGCGAGAGTGTCGTGGTACGTCCCGTCTCCGGAGACGACACGGGCTCGTTCCTGCGTCCGGGCGACCGGGTGGTCGTGGCCGGCCAGCACAGCCTCCTCGACGGCGAGCTCGTGGAGGTGAACTGAGATGGATCTTCTCGCCTGTTGCCTCGAACGCCGGCGCCTCATCGTGGCGACGGCGCTTCTCCTCTCCCTCGCCGGATTCGCCTCGTGGCTGACCATGCCCCGTGAGGAGGACCCGCGCTTTCCCCAGCGGCATGGCCTCGTGCTCACGGCCTTCCCCGGCGCCGACGCCGAGACCGTCGAGCGCCTGGTGGTCGAGCCCCTCGAGGAGCACCTGACCGAGGTCGAGGAGGTCGACCTGCTGGAGTCGACCGCCCGCGCCGGCTTCGCGATGATCGAGGTCGAGCTCCTCGACGACATCTACGACACCGAAGCCGCCTGGGACGAGGTCCGCGACGGCGTCGAGCGCGCCCGGCGCGAGCTCCCGGCCGGGGTCGGCAAACCCGTCGTCGAGGACGACCTGGTCTCTCAGGAGGCGATCCTCCTCGCGGTGACGGGATCGACAGACCCCCTGGAGCTCAAGGCGGGCGCCGAGCGGCTGAAGCGTGGCCTCTTGGGAATCGCCTCGGTCAAGCAGGTGAAGGTCATCGCCGACCCGGGAGAGCAGATCACCGTCGAGTACGACGACGCGATCGCGCGCCGCCTCGGCGTCGACCCGGGCCAGCTCGGCCACCAGCTCGCCCAGCGCAGCCGTATCGTCCCCGGAGGATTGATCCACCTGGGCACGAAAACCGCGAACCTGCGTCCGCGCACAGAGTTCCTCTCGGTCGAGGAGATCGCGACGACGCCGGTCGTGCTGCCTTCGGGCGCCTCGGTACCGCTCGAGGAGCTCGCCCGAGTGCGCCGTGGACCGGCCGAGCCGGCCCTGGAGCGCATGCGCTGGAACGGCGTGTCCGCCGTGGGCGTCGGTGTCGTGCCCCGCGACAAGATCGACCGCATCGTCTTCGGCGAGCAGGTGCGCGAGCGCCTCGTGGAGCTGCGAGGGGAGATCGCGCCGCTCTCGGTCGAGGAAGTGGTCTTCCAGCCGGAGAGCGTCGAGCAGCGCCTCGACGAGCTGTCGCGTTCCCTCAAGCTCGGCATCCTGATTGTGACCGCGGTCCTTTTCGCGGCCATGGGCCTGCGCCTCGGCGTGCTCGTGGCGACGGTCCTGCCGCTCGTTTCCCTGACCTCGATCGGCATCTTCGCCACCGGAGGCGGGATCCTCCACCAGATCTCGATCGCGGCCCTGGTCCTCGCTCTCGGCATGCTGGTCGACAACGCCATCGTCATGGTCGAAGCGATTCAGTGGCGCCTCGACCGGGGGGAGCCGGTGAGTCAGGCGGCCGCGGCGGCGGTGCGCGAGCTCGCCCTGCCTCTGGGCACGGCCACCGGGACGACGCTGGCGGCTTTCGTCCCGATGCTGCTCGCGAAGGGCGGCACGGCCGACTTCACACGCGCGCTGCCGATCCTCATCATGTTGACGCTGACGGTGAGCTATCTCTTCGCGGTCTTCGTGACGCCGGTCCTCTCGGAGCTCGTCCTTCGTCCGCGGCCCCAGCGGCCTCCCGGACGCTTCACGCTCCGCCCCGAGGCGCTCGCACGCCTCGCCGTGCGCCGGCCTTTCTGGGTGCTCGCCAGCGCCGCGGCTCTCCTACTGTCGGCGATCCTCGCTTCGGGCCGGCTCGACCGGCAGTTTTTCCCCACTGCGGACCGCAGCCTCCTCGTGGTCGACCTGGAGATGCCGGAAGGCACGCACCTGGAAGCCACCGACGCGGTCGCCGAGCGCTTCGAAGCCGACCTGGCCGCTTTGCAGGAGGTGCGTACGGTGGCGACTTTCGTCGGTCGCGCGGTGCCGCATTTCTACTACAACTTGCCGACCAAGCCGAACCAGCCCCACCGCGCCCAGTTGCTGCTGGAGCTCACAGATCTCCCCGCCGTCGACCGCGTCATGGCCTGGGTCCGCGACTACGCCCGCCGGGAAGTCCCCGAGGTGGCGGTGGTGGCGCGGCGCCTGGAGCAGGGACCGCCGTTCATGGCGCCGATCGAGGTCCGCATCTTCGGCGACGACCTGGCGGACCTCGAAGCGGCGACCGACGCCGTCGTCGCCGAGATCCGCGCCACCCCGGGGGCGCTCGACGTGCGTCACAACCTGGGCCTCGGCGTCCCGACGGTGGGCTTCGAGATCGACGACGCGGCCGCCGGACGCCTCGGCCTGGCGCGCAGCGACGTCGCCCTGGCGCTCGCCGGCCGGACGCTGGGCACCGAGATCGGCCAGTACCGCGTCGGTGAGGATCCGGTGCCGATCCGGGTGCGATCCTCGGCCGGCGAGGAGCTGCCGTTCACAAGCCTCGCGACGATCGACGTCGCGACCCCGGGCGGCGATCCCGTACCGCTCGCTCAGCTCGCCCGCCTCAATGTCGAATGGCGGCCGGCGGCGATTCACCACATGGCTCGCTCCCGCCTGGTACGGGTCCTGGCCGAGCTCGCCCCGGGGACGACGGCTCATGCCGTCCAGACTCTCCTCCAGCCGCGCCTCGACGCCCTGACGCTACCGGCGGGCGTACGCCTCGCCTTCGGCGGCGAGCTTGAGGAGTCGGGCAAGGCGAACGACGCGATCATGAGGACCATGCCACTCGGCGTCCTGCTGCTGCTTTTCTTCCTCCTCGCCGAGTTCAACTCGTTCCGCCGGGTGGGTATCGTGCTCACGACCGTCCCCCTCGCCGCGGTCGGTGTGGTGCCGGGGCTTCTGCTCGCGGGCCAGCCCTTCGGTTTCATGTCGATGCTGGGGATGCTCTCCCTCGTCGGCATCGTGGTGAACAACGCGATCGTGATGCTCGACGTCGTCGAACGGCGCCGTGCCGAGGGCCTGGGGATCGACGAGGCCTTGACCGAAGCCGTCAAGCGCCGAATGCGTCCGATCCTCCTGACCATGGCGACGACGGTGGCGGGGCTCTTGCCCCTGGCCTTCTCGGGGACCCTGTGGCCGCCGCTCGCCTGGGCGATGATCTCGGGGCTCCTGGCCTCGACGGTGCTGACGCTGGTCGTGGTGCCGGCGCTTTACCGTCTCCTCTTCCGCGACGGCGGGGCGCCTCTCGCGGTGCCGGCGGCGAAGGCGGCGGCCGGAGCGGCGCTCGTGCTGCTGGCCGTCGTGGCCCGTCCGGCGGTGGCCGAGGAGGCCGCCGTCCTGGAGCTGACCTTGACGGAGGCGATGGAGCGTGCCGCCGAGCGTCCGTTGGCGGTGGCGGCCGAACGACACTCGGCCGCCGCTTCTCAGGCCGCGGTCGCCGAGCGCCGCGCCGCTCTCTGGCCCGCGGTGGGGATGGCCGTCGACGCCACCGGGCGGGACCGCGACTACAACTTCGAGACTCCCCTGGGCGGCTTCACCCTCGGCGAGCGCGAGAGCTTCGCGGG
>CBDUYN010000192.1:0-19125 GCA_965371445.1 uncultured bacterium
TCTCCGGCTGCAAATCCGAGCTCGGGCCGGATTCCAGAGAGGTCTCCGGCTGCAAGCCTTGACTTCCAGGGCGATACAGCATACACTAAGCGCCAAGGAGGCCTTCATGACTGGGAAGTACAGCGTAGTTGGAGCTCTCTTCGTCATCTGCGGGCATCTGCTGGCCGCCGCGCTCGGGGCGCAGAACATACCTGGGAAGCCTCTCGGTCCGCCGGGCGGCCAGGCGCTGTCGATCGCGCCGGATCCGAAAAACAGCTCGACGCTCTACGTGGGCACCGCCGGCGGGGTGTTCAAGAGCACCGACCGCGGGAGTACGTGGCGCTGGACGAGCGCCGGGCTCGTGCGGTCGAGGTTCGATCTCATGGTCGTCGATCCGGTGGATTCTTCGATCGTCTACGCCTTGACGCGCTTCTTCGAGCTCAACGATGCGATCCTCGCCCACCGCAGCTCGGACGGTGGCGCCACCTGGGAGGTGGTGTTTTCCGGCGCCCCGTTCCGGCGCGCGATCAGGGCACTCTCGATCGATCCGAGCGACAACTCGAATCTCGTGGTGCTGACCACAGACGGTCATTTTCGCAGCACCGACGGTGGGGAGAACTGGGTGGACCTGAAGGAATCGAGCGGCTTACCCCGCGGCGGCTGGAGCCTCGTGCGCTCGCCTGGCGACCCGTCGAGGCTCTACACGGCAACCGGGCCGTTGAACGTGGACTTCAGCGGCGGCCCGGTGTACGTCTCGCGCGACGGCGGCGCCACTTGGGAGCCCACGGCACAAGAACGCACGATGCTGGAGCTGGCGGTCGACGCGGTGGACCCCGACGTGGTGTACGCCATCAACCTGGCCGACCGGGCGTTCGTGTCTCCTGATCGCCGTGACCCCTTTCTCTGGTTGAGCACCGACGGTGGCGCCTCGTGGTCGATCTCGCCGCTTGGCGTGATCTTTGACGTGGCGGCGCATCCGCGGGACTCGGGGACGGTGTTTGCCGCTCGCGGCCACGAGGTCCACCGAAGCACGGATCACGGCGAGACCTGGGAGCTCCTCGAGGCGCCGCCGCAGGCCGTCGGGGGGCTCCCCTTCGAAGCGAGGATTGCGGTGGGATCCGACGGCGCGCTCTACGCCGGCCTCACCTGCGGCGTGGCGCGCTACCACGACGACGGCTGGCGGACGGTGAACGGGGGGTTTTTCGCCACCGACGTGCTCTCGCTTGCCGTGGATCCTCTCAACCCGGGCATCCTCTACGCAGGCACACGGCAATGCGGTCTGCTGCGCAGCGTCGACGGCGGCACGCGCTGGAGGCAGCTACCCGTTCTTCCGCAAGAGCCCCCTTTCCTGAATCAGGTGGCCGTGGACTCCGCGGCTCCGCGCCGGCTGTGGGCCATCGCGACCGAAAATCTCTTCGAATCGCGGGCCCTCTTTCGCTCAGACGACTTCGGGACGACGTGGACGCGGATGGACCTCGACTTGCGGTGTGGGGTCGAGCTCCCGGCGTGTAAAGCCCAGATCGAGATTGCGCGGTCGGATCCGCGGATCATGTACGTGCGGCGCGACGCCCGGGCCTGGCTGTCGACCGACCGTGGCAGGACCTTTTCCCCTGCCGCCTTCGCAGTCGTCGTGATCGATCCCACCGACGCGTCGACGATCTACGCGAGAGCGACGAAGAAGATGCCTCTCGTGAAGACGACCGACAGCGCACGCACTTGGAGGGAGGTCGGTCAGGGCCTTCCCGAGCGCGGCACCGTCTTTGATCTGACCGTCGATCCTCGGGATCCCCAGGCCCTGTACCTCATCTTCGCCTTCGGGGGACGGGAAGTCTACAGGAGCGTCGATGCCGGCGAACACTTTGAGCGTGCGAACAGCGGCCTTGAAAACGAGCTCATGAATGTCATCCTGGCGGACCCCGACGTGCCCGGCACGATCTATGTCGGATTGTGGAAACGGGGCGTCTTCGTGAGCCGTGACGGCGGGTCGAGCTGGCAGCAGCTCGAGGAGCTGGAAACGCTGAGGACGGTGGCGGATCTCCAGGTCACGCGGGCGGCAGTCTATGCGGGTCTCGCCCACGGCGGCATCGTGGAGTACTCGAAGGTGTGCGGCGAGGAGCTCGAACCGATGGGAGAGGCGTTCGACGTGGCGGGTGCGGGGAGCGAGCCCGGCGTGGCGGTCGACGGCAGGGGGCGCTTCCTGGTGTCGTGGACGGCGCCGGCAGGGGAGGCGTTCGCGCGCGCCTATCGTGCGGGCGGCGAGCCCGAGGGAGCGCGTTTCCGCGTCGGCGTCGATGGCGACACCTTGCCGATCGTCGCCGCTGACAGCCTGGGCGACGTGCTGATGGTCTTTCAGCGCACCGTGCCGTCGAGTGCTCTCTGGGCGCGCGGCTACGCGATCCACGGCAAGCCGGTAGGCACGCCGCGCCGGGTGGACCAGGAACCGCGGCGCACCAAGTCGGCCCAGGCCCTGGCACGCAGCCGCACGGGCGAGGCCGTGGTGGTGTGGGAGAGCACCGTCGATGGTAGGACGCAGCTCCGCGCCCGGCGCCTGCGCCGTGGGGGTGTGCCGCTCGGCAACGCGTTCACGCTACGCGGCGGCGGCGAGCGGATCGTCCACCCGTCGGTGGGGATCGACGCCTTCGGGCGTTCGAGCGTGGCCTGGCTGGAGCTCGGGTCGGGCGTGTGGAGCGTCCACCTGCAGCGGCTCCGTACGAACGGCACCGTCCGCGGCGCGGCGATCACCCTGAACGCTCCCGGCGCCCAGGTGATCGACAGCCGGACGTCCGTGGCCGTGGCGCCTTCGGGCGAGATCGTCGTGGCGTGGCGGGAGCGCCGGCCAAATGGCATGCCGGAGCTCGTGCTCCGCTGGCTCGATGCCGCGGGCCAGCCGGTGGGCGAGGGGCGTCTCGATCCGGGAGCGGAGCTCTTCGACCAGCCCGCCGTCGCCGTCGACCGGTTCGGCAACGTCCTGGTGGTGTGGAGCGCCACCGACGATGCGATGGGCGCGGTCGCGGTGCGCTCGCGTATCTTCACTCTCGCGGGAGAAGCGCGGAGCGAGGAGATCGTCCTGGGACCGGGGGAGAACCCGTCGCTCGCCTTGGACGAGGGCGGGGGTGCGCTCGTGGTCTGGGAGAGCGGCAGCAGGATCCGAGCCCGGCGCCTGCGCCTCGCCTGCGGCCGGTAGGGCGTGACCGCTCAGAAGAAACAGGCTCGTCGGTCTGAGGCACCGCCGCCTTTCGCCCCGCAGAACGGATCCAGTCCAAGGCCATGCCCCTGCGGATCTCCGGCCGTTTCGAGAAAAAGAGCATCGGTACCTGGGTCAGCGAGATCGCGCCGCAGTTGTCGTTCATGCGGATGAACTGGCCCGTGAGCGTCGAGGTCATGCTGCCGGTGGCCGGCAGGTTGCCGCCGGTGTCGGTGGTCTGGGTGCCGCTCGTGGTCGAGACGTTGTCGAACGCCATCGGCCAGCCGGGCTGCTCGACGCCGTCGGGTGGGATGCCGTCGTTGGTCACCGGGTAGACGCCGCCCTTGACCTCGGAGTAGACGTTGGTGTCGGCGAACGACACGACCTCGCCGGTCGCGGCGTCGACCAGGAGCTCCCAACTGCCCAAATCGCCTGCGAAGGTGGGGTGCAGCTGCCAGACCAGGCGATGGCCGTAGCCCCGGCCCACCTCGTCAGGGCCCTGCGACCTCGCCGTCGGCACGAGGAGCAGCTGGTCCTTGCCCCAAGAGCCGGCGACCTCGTTGGGCGCCAGGTAGTCGCGGCCTGTGGTTCGCCAAAAGGTCCGTCTGGCCTGCGGATACGGGCTATACTGCGCTGACTCGATGAGTTGGTACGAGCAAATCCCGAAAGTCGAGCTCCACCTGCATCTGGAGGGCGCGATTCCCCTCGACGCGCTGTGGGAGCTGGTTCGCAAATACGGCGGGGATCCCTCGGTGCCCGACCTCGAAGCCCTCGAGCGACGGTTCGAGTACCGCGACTTTCCGCACTTCATCGAGACCTGGCTGTGGAAGAACGAATTCCTCCGCGAGTACGAAGACTTCACCTTCATCGCGGAGGCGGTCGCCCGTGACCTCGAGCGCCAGAACATCCGCTACGTGGAGGCATTCTACTCGCCTCCGGACTTCACGCATCACGGGCTCGGGACGCAGCGCCTCACCGAGGCGATCCGCGACGGTCTTTCCCGGGTGCCCGAGATCGAGGTGGCGCTGGTGGCGGATCTCGTGCGCGACTACGGACCGGAACGGGCGGCGCGGACCCTCGCCGAGGTCCGCGAGGTGAGGGATCTCGGGGTCGTAGGCCTCGGCATCGGCGGCTCGGAGGAGAAGTTCCCGCCAGAGCCCTTCGCGGCCGTCTTCGAAGAGGCTCGGCGAGTGGGATTTCGGACCAGCGCTCACGCCGGCGAGGCGGCGGGGGCGGAGAGCGTCTGGGGCGCGGTCCGCCGTCTGCGGGTCGACCGCATCGGGCATGGCACCCGCGCCGGGGAGGACGAAGCGCTCCTCGACCACCTCGCCGAGCACCGGATTCCCCTCGAGATGTGTCCGCTCTCGAACGTCCGCACCGGAGTGGTGGCTTCCTTGGAGCAACATCCGGTGCGGCGTTACTTCGAGCGCGGTCTCGTCGTCACCGTCAATACCGACGACCCGAAGATGTTCGGCAACTCCCTGGCCGAGGAGTACCGGTTGCTCAAGGAGACACTCGGCTTTTCCCGGGACGAGATCCGCACCCTGATCGAGAAAGCCATCGCGGTCGCCTGGCTTCCGGAAACGAAGAAGGAAGAGCTCCGTTCAGCCTTCGAAGAAGATCCTGCCTGGCAAGGCTAGTACAGGTGATCGGTCGGTGCGCCCCGGCTCGACCTCGTACGGCCGGACGTGGTAGCCGGGTTCGATCCTTCGCCGGCTCACCGGCGTATACAAGGTGCGTCCCTGTCCCGGACCTTGCTGCTGACGAATTTTCGTAGTACTATACACCACATGATCACGAAGGTCAACGCCGAGACACCTGACTTCTTCCAGGGCCAGACCGCCGACGCATCGAGCGAGGACGGCTCGTTGTCGAAGCGGAAATACTTCCTCCTCTACTGGGCAGCCGTTTGCGCTTGCTCCTTGGGCGTGCACCTGACGGGCTACTCCCTGGGCGTGTGGAGCTACGAGGTCACGGATTCGGTGACCGTTTACGCGCTCTTCCCCCTGCTGGTGATGCTACCCATCCTCCTCGTCTCCCCCTTCGCCGGGGTGATCGCAGACCGGATGGAAAATCGCCGGATCATGCTCCTGAGCATCCTAGCCGTAGCCGTGTTCTTGTTCCCCGTCTACCTCCTCACCCTGCAAAGCGATCCCCACCTGGGGTTTCTCTACGGCGGCGTGTTCGCCCTCGCGCTCTTCAACGTCGTCCTCTATCCGGCCCTCTCGGCCTTGGCGAGCCGCCTTCTGGATCGGGGCTTCCTCGGCAAGGCGAGCGCCTTGCTCCAGATGTCGATCATGTTACCCGGCCTGCTCGCGCCGATCCTGGCCGGGCTTCTGCTCTCCTCTCTCGACGTCTCGACCGTCGTCTTGACAGCGCTCGTCGCTCAGGCCTTCCCGGTCTACCTGGCCATCCGTCTCTTCCGTTCACCGATCGCCGAAGGAAACGGCCCGGCGGCCTCGCCGCAACACATCCTCCAGGACCTGCGCGAAGGCCTCCTCTACTTGAAAAGGCGCCGCGGTCTGCGAGACCTGATCGCCTTGATGTTCTTGACCCACGTCTGCACCTCGATGCTCCAGGCGTCGGCGATACCGTTTTTTCTGGAAGTGACGACGAAGGCGGGGATGAGCGTCCTCCTGATCGCAGTTGGTCACTGCCGATCCGGCCCTTGCCGTCCCCGGCTCGCAGCTGATCCTGCTCCCGGTTCCTTCCTTCGTCGAAGCTCCGGTGCTCGAGAAGATCGCCCCGTTCCTCGAGGACGACGCGATCGTCGGATCGATTCCAGCCCCCGGCGGATTCGACTGGAAAGCCCGCGACGTCCTGCGCCGCTTCGAGAAAAGGGTACCGATTTTCGGCGTCGGTACGATTCCCTGGATGTGCAAGGTCCAGCAATACGGCGAGGAGGTGAAAGTCCTCGGTACGAAACAACAGAACGGGCTCGTCGCGCTGCCCACCGATCGCACGGGAGAGATCCTGGACCTCATGAGCCACCTGCTCGGCGTACCGGTGGTGGACATCCGCAACTTCTTGAACATCACCTTCATACCCGGGAACCAGCTGCTGCATCCTGGCATCATGTACGACCTGTTCGCGGACTGGGACGGCAGGCCGTGGGCCGAGCCACCACTCTTCTACGAAGAGGTCTCGGAAAGCGCCGCGACGCTTCTCTCGGCGATGAACGACGAGTTTCTCGTGCTGCGTTTCGCCCTCGAGAGCCGCGTCCCCGGCCTGCGGCTGACCGGCGGCGGGCACCTCAATCAGTCCATCGTCTTAAGCTACCAAGACGACGTCTTGGACCGGAGCTCTTTGCGGGCGATGATCGCGAGCAACCGGGCCTACGCCGGTATCCGTACGCCCATGGTCGAGGTGGAGGGCGGCCTCGCGCCCGACTACGGCAGCCGGTTTTTCTGGGAAGACATTCCCCACGGCCTCGTCGTCTTGAAGGCCATCGCCGAGAGGGTAGGGGTGCCGATGCCCAACGTCGATCGGGTGCTCGCCTGGGCCCAGGAAAAGATGGGCCGGGAGTACCTGGTTAACGGAGAGCTGAAGGGAAAAGACCTCCCCGAAACCGGGGCACCGCAAAACCACGGCTCGAACGGCTCGAGGACCTGATCTTCGATCGGTGGTAAGCCGTCCCAGCGAGGAGCTCTCATGACCGTGATGATGTCCCGGATCCGGAAGGTCCTGCTCCAGATCCTCATGCGCCTGCCGCGGCCGCTGATCGTGTGGATCGCGGGCCGACCGCGCGAGGCCGGCGGGGAACGGCTGGACCTGCACTGCCACTGGTTGAGCTACTGGATCATGACGGGAGGCGGTCCCCAGGAGGTTTCCCCCAGCGGTCTCCTGAGGGCCCGCACCGACTGGGTCTTCATCGCCGGGGCCCTCTCGGGCGGCTTTCCCGGGGCGGTTCGCTGGGAGGACCGGCGGATTCCCGGGCCCGACGGTGGAACCGTACCCGTTCGCGTGTATCGCCCGCCCGCAAGCCGTCCTCTGCCCGTGGTGGTCTACTTCCACGGCGGGGGCTGGGTGCTCGGTTGCCTCGACAGCTACCACGGATTCTGCGGGCAGTTGGCCGCGGAGGCGGAGTGCATCGTCGTTTCCGTCGGATATCGCCTGGCTCCCGAGCACCGATTCCCCGCCGCCGTCGACGACGCCCAGCATGCGTATCAGTGGGTCCGCGAGCATGCCGAGGACCTCGGTGGCGATCCGGATCGCCTCGTCGCGAGCGGCGACAGTGTGGGCAGCTCGCTCGCCGTCGCCGTCACCCAGGCCGCGAAGCGCGTGGGCGAGCCTTTACCCTACCTCCAGTTCCTGCTCTATCCGGTGCTCGACGTCACGCTCAAGACCGCACCCCTCGATCCCCGCGGGGAAGGGATCTTCATCACCGGCCAGCGCATGCAATGGTTCCGCGACACCTACCTGCGCTCGGCCCTGGACCGCGAGGACCCGCGCGTCTCACCGCTCCTCCACGACGACTTCGACGCCTTACCGCCGACACTCGTGGTCTCGGCAGGCTTCGACCCTTTGCAGCACCAGGGCACCGCCTACGTCCGCCGGCTCCGGCAGGCGGGGAACCGTGAGGTGGAATTCGTCTGCTATCCGGGCTTGATCCACGGCTTCCTGCACTTTCGGGCCATGGTGCCGGCCGCGAGGCCGACGTTCCAGGACGTGATGAGGCGGTTGCGCGAAAAGCTTGACTAGAAGTTGATGACGATCCTCCGAGCCCTCCTCGACCGGCCAAGGCTGGTGATCACGACAGCCCTGCTCTTAGCACTCGCCGGAGCGATCTCCTGGGCCACAATGCCGCGGGAAGAGGACCCTCAGTTCCCGAGCCGCAACGCCTTCGTCGTCACTGCTTTCCCCGGCGCCGACGCCGAGGCCGTCGAGCGGCTGGTCACGGATCCGATCGAGGAGCGCCTGAGCGAGGTCGAGGAAGTCGCCTGGATGGACTCCTCCTCCCGCGCCGGAGCCTCCATCGTCTACGTCGAGCTCGACGACGGCATCTACGACACGGAGCCGGCCTGGGACGAGGTCGAAGACGCCCTGACGAAGGCCGGGGCCGATCGCGGGCTGGAGCTCCGGAAGGCGGCCGCCACGTCGGCCCGGGAGCTCGCCGTCCCCCTCGGCACCGCGACCGCCACGACCCTGGCGGCATTCGTCCCGATGCTGCTGGCGAAGGGCGAAGCGGCTGACTTCACCCGTTCGATTCCGGTCGTGATCATCCTCACTCTTTCGGTGAGCTATCTCTTCGCGCTGACGGCGACACCGGTCCTGTCGCGGTTCTTCCTGCGGCGAAAGCCGGCGGGCCGCGGGAATTGGGGCCACCGGCTGGCCGGTCCGATCGCCAGGATTGCGGTCGGCAGGCCGGGCTGGGTCCTCCTGGCCGCGGGCGTGTTGCTCCTCGTGACGCTTTTCGCTTCCGGCCGTCTCGAGCGGCGGTTCTTTCCGATCGCCGACCGCAACGTCGTCCTCGTCGACCTCCAGATGCCCGAAGGCACTCACCTGGAAAGGACCGACGCGGTGGCCCGGGAGATCGAGTCGGCGCTTCTGGGTCGGCCCGACGTCTCGTCGGTGGCGACGTTTCTCGGGCGCGCGACACCCAGGTTCTACTACAACCTTCCGTCGCACCCCAGGAGCCCTCACCGGGCCCAGCTGCTGGCGCAGACCCACAGCCTCGACGCGGTGGGACGAGTGCTCGAATGGACCCGGGAGCTTGCCTTGAGCCAGCTCCCGGAGGCCGAGGTCGTCCTACGCCGCCTGGAGCAGGGTCCACCGATGGAAGCACCGATCAAGCTCCGCTTGTCGGGCCACGACCTG
Organism: uncultured bacterium; assembly: GCA_965371445.1. Taxonomy (GTDB): domain Bacteria; phylum Acidobacteriota; class Thermoanaerobaculia; order Multivoradales; family J023; genus DASWIG01. The sequence goes on from CBDUYN010000192.1 coordinate 8,981, forward strand.
GAGGATCTGGAGCGGGCGGCGGAAGCCCTGGTGGCGGAGCTGCGAAAGATTCCGGGCGCCCGGGACGTGCGCCACAACCTCGGCCTGGGCACACCGACGATCGTCTTCCGCGTCGACGACGCGGCCGCGGGACGCTATGGCCTGAGCCGTTCCGACGTGGCGGAGGTGTTGCTCGGACGCACCCTCGGCCTTCCCGTCGGACAGTACCGGGCAGGGGAGGACCCGGTGCCGATCGTGGTTCGTTCAGGCCCCGGCGTCGAGCTCCCTGTGAGTCAGCTCCATACCCTTCAGGTCGCCGCTCCGGGCGGTGAGGGCGTACCTCTCGGCCGGATCGCAAGGTCTCGAATCGAGTGGCGTCCGGCGACGATCCATCACCTCTGGCGCGACCGCTACGTCAAGGTCCTGGCCCAGCTCGAAGAGGGCGTCACGGCAAGCGTTGTGCTGGAGCAGCTCAGGCCACGTCTTCCGGAGCTTGAGCTACCGTCGGGCGTTCGGCTCCAGCTGAGCGGCGAGGCCGAGGAGTCGGGCAAGGCCAACGCCGCGATCCTCCGTGCCATGCCGCTCGGCGCCTTGCTGCTGCTCTTTTTCCTGCTGGCCGAGTTCAACTCGTTCCGGCGCGTCGGACCGCCGATCCTTTCCGGGCTCCGTCGCGCCCACGTCCGAAGCAGAGCGGGGCCCGCAAGGGCACGTGACGGTGCCTGCCCACGAAGCTCAGCTTGTCTCTGCGACAAGCTACTCCTCCAGCACGAGCCGGACGATCTCGTCGATTTCCTCACGCTTCGTTACCAAGGGCCGGCGGCGCATGCCGTCGATGCAGGAGGTGTCTGGCTCGCTCAGTTGGGCGGCGGCTCTTCGCTTTCCAGACCGAGGCGCACCAAGAGGCTCCGGACGATCCCCGCGGTCAGGCCCCAGACCCGGCGGCCGCCGACGTGGTAGACCCGCAGCAGCCGTTCGGTGCCGTCGATCGTCACCGAACGGTCCTCGACGAGCTGCGGATTGGTGAAGGCCGTCAAAGGCACCGGGAGGATCTCCTCGATCTCGCCGGGGTTCGTCTCCGTCTCCACCGGATAGGCCACCGCGCCGACGCAGGGCACGATGCGAAAGCCCGACGGCGTCTCCATCTCGTCGAGCTCGCCCAGGCGAAGGACCTTCCCGGGGTCGATCCCCACCTCCTCGTGGGTCTCGCGCAGGGCGCCGTCCCAGGGGTCTTCGCCGAGCTCGAGGCTACCGCCCGGGAAGGCGATCTGCCCCTTGTGGTGCGGGAGCTCCTCGGAACGCTTGGTCAAGAGCGTCCAGAGCTCCCGCGTGTCGACGTAGAGCGGCACCAGGACGGCCGCCTGCCGGGCGTCGCTCGGGGGCTTGCGCCGGGCAGGAGGGGTTGCGAGGCGCGTTCGCACCTCGGTGATCCAGCTCGTCCGTTGCGAGTCGCTCATGCCGAGGAAATTCACGGCCAGAGCCACCCGAAGACGCCGGCGGTCAAAAGACCGTAGACGACCCCGTCGAAGATCTCCTTCAAGACCGTCGACCACTTACGTCCGAACCAGATGGCGGAGACGGCAGTGGCCCCGCAATAGCCCAGGATGGCCGCTGTGCCCGCGACCCGGAAGACCGCCAGGTAGTCCGTGCCGGCGGGAAGCGTCGCGCCGGCTATATAGGCCACGAGGATCGAGATGACGAGATTGTGGACGAACGAGAGCCCCAGGCTCTTGCCCATGGCCGGCGGCCCCGAGGGCATGACGACCATGAGGCCCACGGGGCCTGCCTTGAGCTTCTCCTGGACCTCGGGGTTCTTGGCGTCGGCCGGCAGGTAGTGGGGGAAAGCGTACTGGCCGGGCTCCAGGCCCTGGTCGCGCAGGGTCTTCATGGCCGCTTCCTCGTCCGGCAGCTGGCTCCAGTCCTTCTTGTGGTGGGGCATCACCATCCACATGACGGCACTGGCAAGAAAGACGACCACCGTCGCCACCAAGATCGGCATCCACAGCGAGACGAGTCCTACTTCCATCCTTTTCGCTCCTTTCGGTTCGATGTACGGCGCCCCTGGGGCGTACCGCTCTCTCTGCCCCGCTACCCCACGCAGGCCGTGGTGCGCACCCTGGCCCACCCGATCCGTTTCCTAGCTTCCTGTCGCCCGGATGCTAGCACAGAACAAGCCGAAACTCGTCCTAGGCATGGCGCACGGAGAGGATCGGCGGCAGATGGCGGGCGAGCGTCGTCCAGGTGGCGCCTGTGTCGGCGGAGCCGAAGACCTCGCCCGAACGGGCCCCGAAGTAAAGTCCCAGGGGCTCGCCGCCGTCGTGGCAGAAGGCATGGCGCAGGACCGTCAGGTAGGCGTCCTCCTGGGGGAGGCCGGCGCTTCGGTCCTGCCAGCTCTCGCCGCGGTCCCGGGTCTCGTAGACGCGGACCTTGCCGTCGACCGTCACCCGGTCCCCGTCGGAGGTCATGGGGATCACCCAGGCGCGGCCCGCATCGCGCGGATCGGCGACGAGGGAAAAACCAAATGCACCCGGCAGCCGCGGCCCCGAGCTCACGTCGTGCCAGGTGAAGCCGCCGTCGTCGCAACGGTAGACATCGCCGTGGAACTGCATGTAGAGGGTCTCCGGCTCGCCGCCGGCCCGGTGCATGTTGTGGACGCAGATGTTCGTCGCCGTGGCACGCGCTGGCTCGGGGACGTAGCCCGGCACGAGTCCCTGTCCGCCGCGTTGCCAGCTCTCGCCGCCGTCGTCCGTGATCCAGACGCCGGCGGCGGAGATGCCCACCGCGAGCCGCGACGGCTCGCCGGGCCAGGGACAGATCGAGTGGAGCGCCAGCCCGCCGAGGCCCGGCTGCCAGTCCTCGCGTCCGGGGACCTCCCAGAGGCTGCGGACGAGCTCCCAGCTTTCTCCGCCGTCGAACGAGCGGAAAAGCGCCGCCGGAGCGACCCCCGCCCAGACGACACCGTCGCCTTCGCCCGGCACGACGGTCCAGACGCGCTCGACTGCGGCGTCGGTGTCCTGAGGGAAGACGAGGCCGTCCGCCGCCTGCCACTCGCCGTCCAGGTCGTCGGCCAGAAAGAGGCGCGGACCGTACTGGCCGTGAGTCACGGAGGCGAAGTAGGTCCCGGTCCGCGGATCGCGGCAGGCATACTCCACCGTCTCGCCGGGGAAGAGCCGCCCGCCGACCCGCGCGGGGCCTCCCCGTTCGCCGCGCAGCACGAAAAGACCCTTCCGAGTCCCGACGAGAAGCTCCAGTCCCGCAGCCGAGCCCCCGGAGATCGACTGGACGACGTAGAGCTCGTCGCCTGCGGAGACGGGGCTTGAAAGCTCCGCCCGCTCGTCGTTGACGAAGACGTTGACGTGCTGGCGCAGGCCCTTCTGCTCGTCAAGCACCCAGCCGCGGAGCCGAGGGTGGAGCTCCTCAAGACGCTCCAAGACGTCGCCGGCCGTAGCGCCCGCGACGTCGAGCTCGTCGGTAGCGTCGACCAGGTTGCGTAGGGTTGAGGGAAGGATGACGGTGGCCATGGACTACCTCCTGGGTTCAAGATTGAGCCCAAGGATAACGCACATCGGTGCCGGAGTGTCCCCCCGAGACGCGCGACCTGGGGGTGGCCTTCCATCGCCTTCGGCCTCAGGGTCCGCGGCGTGGCGCGCAGCGAGGGGACATGGTATAAGGCTAACATGCTGGAACGATTGACCATCCGCAACTTCAAGCGCTCGAAGAGATCGAGATCGAGCTCGGCAACGCGGTCCTCTTCATCGGGCCGAACAATTCCGGCAAGACCTCGGCGCTCCAGGCTTTGGCCCTCTGGGAGCTCGGGATGCGCCGTTGGCATGAGAAGCGTGGGACTGGAACTACGGCCAAGAAGCGCTCAGGCGTCGCCATCAACCGCTGGGACCTCGTGTCGATCCCTGTTCCTGGAGCAGAGCTGCTCTGGAAGAATCTCCACCTTCGGCAGGTCGAGATCGACGACGATTCTCAGCGTCGCCCTCGCAACATCCGCGTCACCATCGAACGCGAGCGGCTTGTCTCCCTGATGAGAGAATGTGTCACGGATCAGGTGCCGCCCAAGGCTATGCGTGACCGATCGGACAGCTGGTGGTCCGACGTCAAAGCGAGCGATGACTTTCTAGACCGTGTATTTCACGATTTCTTCGACCGGCAAGGACTCCCCGACCTGATGCGCAAGAGCGACTACCACGAGCTCGCGCGATTCGTTCCGCGCGAGCTCGTCGACGCCGAAGTCGTCGAGAAGCTCGACCTGATCGTCGAGGTTTCGGAAAAAGCGGTCGCCCGGAAGCTTACCTGACCCGGTCGAGCCGACTCTACAGAGGCCGTTCCGCGCCTCTTCGTCCCGCAGATACTCTGTGCCAAGTCAAGTCCTTTCAGGGCAGGGCATAGAACTTCTCCCTGACGCGCTTCGCGCGGGAAGGGACGCGCTTCGCGCGGGAATGCGACAAGACGCGCTTCGCGCGGGAGGGGACCGTGGCAAGGCATCGTTCCAATTAGCCTGCTGACTGCAACGCGGGCTCTCCCACCGAAATGACATATTGCGTCAGCCCAGATCGTCGTCCTCGGGCCCGCTTGGCTGCGTCGAGGAGGTCACGCACTGTCGTGATCAGCTCGTCAACCGTGTCAGGAGGGAAAGACGCGTCACCGCTTTCGGGACAGACCCAACCGTACACCCCAGGTACACAAACAGAAATTCCCTCGTCGTTGTATACAAAAGAGGTCAGACGCCATACCTTGGCAACGTTGTGCCTGCCACAAATCGGAGCTGGTTTGTCATCTGTCATGGCCTATTTCCTTCTTCGTTTGCGCCGTTTGACGGGTGGTTTCTCCCACTGAAGCTCATCAGGGATATATGCGGTCACGAAGTCGACGTAGACCGGGTCTGCGCATTCACAGACGACGTGAAGGTAGACGACCACGTTCCCCAGGAGGGTTGTCCGGCCGCATACGAGGGCCCGTTGCTCCTCCGGATACTCCTCAATGATCGAGCCCTGGAGGACAGCCCCGACCATATGGCTGCGCTCAAAGCCTTCCTTGAGAGCGTGCTGCACGGCATGACTTCTGACCAGGTAGTTCCCTGTTCGTACGCGCTGACGGATGTCTTCGATGTCCACCACTGTCCTCGGATGGTCGCGTCAAGCCCAGCAGAGGGAGCGCTCGCTGAGCAGCCTTCGCCGATCCGTCAGCTCCTTCTTCGTCATTCTACACCAGACCTTCTGTCCGAATCCAGGGCTCGCTTCCTCGTCCCCAGACACCCACGTGCCCACTCATCCAGAACCGGCGCCGTCCACCGCCAGGACGACGCCCCATCCTCCGTGACGACGCCGAGCCAACGGAGCCGTTCTTCCCCGTCGTCGAAATGACGGCTCCGGTCGCCGTCCACGAGACGGCTGAGGGTCACCCGGGCGTCCTCGTCGTCCTCCAGCTGGTGACGCAGCGTCCGCAGCTGGGCCGATCCCAGGACGCGGTCACGCAATCCGTCCTCGTCGCTTCGTTCGAGCTCCGCTCGTCCGCGCTCGAGGATCTCGTCGACCAGGGCGGGATGACCGCCGGTCACCCGGCACGACCCGGAGCCCGTCCTCGCGGCGGCGTTCGAGCAGCCGTGGCACCTGCTCGTCCTGGAGGACGTCGGAGGCGAGGAAGTCCGCCGAGACCAGGAGCACGGCGACGCGGGGCTACCTCAACTTCCTGGCCGCCGACGACGACAACGGCAATATCAACGACGGCACACCGCACATGACGGCGATCTTCAACGCCTTCAACCGTCACCAGATCGCCTGCGTCACCCCGGCCGTCCAGGACTCGGGCTGCGCCGGCGCCCCGACCACGGCGCCCGTGGTCACCGCGGTCCCGTAGGTCGACTTGACCTCGCCCCTTGGACCTGCTAAGAAGACAGAAGTCTGGTCGAGAGACACCCACCTACGACGTGCGATCCAGCTGGAGTGGGACTCCGTTCGCCGGCAACGGCGATCCGGTCTGCGGCGGATCCGCCAGTTACCCCCGCGAGGTCTGAATTCGCACCCATCGAACGGTGGTGGCAGGCCCTCGGGCGTTGCTGCGTCCCTCGCAACGGTAAACGATCCAAACAAGGGAGAAGAGAGATGCCTTCATCAAAACCCCGTCCGATCGCAGGGTTCCTCGCTGTCCTCTGCCTCATCGCCATGGCCGGTCCCCTCTGGGCCGCCGTCCCACCCGGCTCTTCGCCGCTCGCCGAGAAGAGCTACCGGCATGCCGACTTGACGATCGAGCCCCTCAGTCAACGTCCGGACGAGCTGCCGCCGCAAGCCGCCGCCCGGGCGCAGCAGGCCCTCGCCGAGCTCGGAGCCTCGGCCGCGCACGCGCGCGTCGACCTCCGGAGCGAGAGGTTGGAGGCCGCGCTTCCGGCCTGGGCGCTCCTGCCCGGCAAGGGCAACGACTTGCAGTGGGACGACCTCGGCATCGCGCCGCCGGCCCATGGGGCCGCCCACGGCGAAGCCGCCTGGCAAGCCTTCGCCGCCTTCCTCGCCGCCCGCAGCCAGGCGCTCGGCATCGATTCCCAGGAGCTTTCGCCCGGGAAGAACGTCGTGGTCCACCGCGACGGTGAGCTGGTCCAGCTCTACGTCCCCCGCGTCGTCGACGGTATCCCCGTGCGTGGGAGCTACCTCACCGCGGTGGTCAGCCACGGCAACCTGGTGCTGATGGGCGCCCATCAATGGGGCGACGTGAAGCGCTCGAACCGGCGCGTGCTCCCCCTGGAGGAGGCCGTGACCGCCGCCGAGGAGTACCTCCATCCCTTCCGGGTCAGCGGCTTCTGGAGCAAACCGCAACAGGTCTTGCTCCCCGTGGCCCGCGGCCATCAGCGGGAGCAGGTCGAGGTGGGCCGGGGCTACGACCACCGCCTGGTGTGGTCTCTCGGCCCGCGCTTCGTGGGCGATCTCGGACAGTGGGAGATCCTGGTCGACGCCCACACCGCTGAGGTGATCGCCTTCGAGGACACCCTCCAGCACGCCACCCGCAAGGTGATGGGCGGCGTCCTGCCCGTGTCGAACGACGGCATCGTGCCGGACGGTATCGAGCAGCCCGGTTGGCCCATGCCTTTCGACAACGTGGCGACGCCGGGCGGCACCGTGACGACCGACGCCGGCGGCAACCTGCCGAACCCGGTCACCGGCACGATCACCTCGAACCTGGACGGCGCGTTCGTCCGCATGAACGACGCCTGCGGCGCCATCTCGCTTTCGGCGGCGACGGGCGACATCGACTTCGGTGTCTCACCCGGAGGCGACTGCTCGACCCCGGGTTTCGGAGGCCCCGGCAACACCCGTTCCTCGCGCACTGGCTTCTACGAGCTCAACCGCATCAAGGAAATGGCGCGCGGCCAGCTGCCGGCCAACACCTGGTTGCAGCAGCAGCTCACCTCGAACGTCAACTTCCCGCAGACCTGCAACGCCTTCTGGAACGGCGTCACGGTCAACTTCTACCGCAGCGGCGGCGGCTGCGCCAACACCGGCGAGCTCGCCGGGGTGATCGACCACGAGTGGGGCCACGGCATGGACGACAACGACGCCGTGCCGTCGATCTCCAACCCCGGCGAAGGCATCGCCGACGTCTACGCCGCCCTGCGGCTCAACACCTCCTGCATCGGACGCGGTTTCCGGGTGAGCCAATGCTCCGGCTACGGGGATCCCTGCATCAACTGCACCGGCATCCGCGACATCGACTGGGCGCTGCGCGTTTCGGGCCAGCCCCACGACCTCGGCTGGATCAACGCCAACTGCGGCGGCGGTCCGGCGCCCTGCGGCGGCATCGTCCACTGCGAGGGCGCGGTCTACGCCGAGGCGGTCTGGGACCTCTACACCCGCGACCTCCAGGGCGCGCCCTACAACATGGACGACAACACCGCGCTCGAGGCGACCACGCGGCTGACCTACCTCGGCGCCGGCGGCGTCGGCACCTGGTACCAGTGCACGCCGCCCTTCGGAGGCTGCTCCGCGAGCGGCGGTTACCTCAACTACCTGGCCGCCGACGACGACAACGGCAACATCAACGACGGCACCCCGCACATGACGGCGATCTTCAACGCCTTCAACCGCCATCAGATCGCCTGCGCCACCCCCACCGTCCAGGACTCGGGCTGCCCCGGCGCTCCGACCACCGCGCCCGTGGTCACCGCCACGCCGCTCGACAAGTCGGTTCAGTTGAGCTGGGGAGCGGTCGCCGGCGCCACCGAGTACCAGGTCTTCCGCACCGACGGCGTCTTCGCCTGTGACTTCGGCAAGATCAAGGCCGGCGAGACCACGCAGACGACGTTCACCGACACCGGCCTCCAGAACGGACGCGACTACTCCTACGTGGTGATTCCGGTCGGCGGCGCCGACACCTGCATGGGCCCCGCCTCGAGCTGCGTGACCGTCGCTCCGGTGCCGGGTTTCAACCTCGACGTCCTTCCCGACACCGCGGTGCTCACCCTCCTGACCGGCGACGGCGACGACTTCCTCGACAACTGCGAGACGGCCCAGATGAGCTTCGACGTGGCCAACAGCGGCGTGGGGACCCAGAACAACGTGCGGATCGTCGGCGTGACGCCGACCTCCCATCCGTCGATCACCGTCACCACGGCCTTCCCGGCCCCGGTCTCGCCGTCGACGCTCCCCGAAGGGGCGATCGGCACCGGCAGCTTCGACTTCACCGCCGAGGGTCTGTCGTTCAACGACACGGTGACCTTCCAGGTCGACGTGACGAGCGACGAGCTGAGCCCGATCGTCAAGTCCGGAACGCTCGTCGTCACCGCGGCGGAGAGCGACTTCGTGGGCTTCAACACGAAGACCTTCAGCTTCGAGATCGACCTCGAGGACTGGCAGGTCGCCCAAGGGACCTTCAACCGCTCGGGGACGCTCGGCGGCGGCAACGGCACGCTCTTCGCCGTCGAGTCCTCGAACGGCGCCGACGGGGCCTGCGACCGGATCCACTCGCCGCTCCTGCGGCTCCAGTCGGCCTCGACGATGTCGCTGGCGAACAACTACGAGATCGAGCCCCAGTCGGGCGGCACCTGGTACGACCGGGCCAACGTCGGCATCCTCGACGACGCCGGTGCGCGGACCCTGGTGACGCCGGACGGCGGACGGCTCTACAACGCCGACTCCAGCGGCCCCGGCACCTACACCGGCTGCAACGAGCCCGAGGAGGGCTGGGCCGGCACCGCCGCCACCTGGGGTTCGAGCAGCTGGACCTCGACGGCGCTGCAAGCGGGCGGCTTTGCGGGCCAGACGGTCCAGCTCGAGGTCGTCTACGCCACCGACGGCGCTTTGGCGCTGCGGGGCTTCTCCTTCGACGAGGTGACGCTGACCGACGTCGACGTCCAGAGCGGCGACGCGCAGTCCGACGTCTGCTCGGGAGGCTGCGACCAAGGCAGGACCGAAGGCAGCTGGTCCCTTCCCTTCACCAGCCTGGTGGGCTCGGCCTCCGGCAAGCTGATCGACGCCAACAACGTGTCGGTGTATGGATTCCGGGCGCGTCTGCTCTCGACCAGCTCGACGGGCGGCAGTATCGTGGGAACCCTCTCCGACGGCACGTCCCCCGATCCTGACTACGACGTCATCGGCACCTACACGATCACCTCGCCGCCGGGCAAGGGGAGGTGGCAGGCCGAGATCTTCAACGTCGGCACGACCACCAACCCCGTCGGCAAGATGGACGGCGGGTTCGAAGACGATCCGCTCAGCTCGACCCCTGGCACGTACAAGGGCGACTGGGAGATCTGTCCCTGATCCCTGGCCTTGGACGAAAGGGCCGGCGCCTGGCGCCGGCCCGGGTCTGCCACGCGACGATCCGGCGTTCGGATCCTCAACGCGCTGCCAGCTCCGCCCAGGCCGACGGATCCGACGGCAGCTCCCGCAACAGACGCCGGACCCGGTGCTCACGGTGGGTGGCAAGGTCAAGCGCCGAGAATCCCCTGAACGAAGTCTCGGGAGGTGAATGGCAAGCCTCGGAAGGTCGCTATGGCTCGGCTTGGCCTTGTCTTCGCTCGGCCGTCGGCCGAGCACGCTTCGCGCGCTCGGACAAGGCCAAGCCTTGCCATAGGGCCCTTCTGAGCACGGCCATCCACCTCCGGAGGCTTCGGTCAACCGTCCTCGTCGTCACGGTAGGACCTCCCGTTACCAAGCGGCCCCCGCACAGATCCC
>CBDUYN010000193.1:0-18899 GCA_965371445.1 uncultured bacterium
CGGCGGCGTTCGGGGCCAAGGCTCCCCGCTCGGCGGACGCCCGAACGCCACCGCATTCAGAGTCGCCCGGTGCTCGTGCGCCCCCTCACCTCGGACCTCGAGCTCATGTCGCGGGCCATCGCCGACGCCGAGGCCGGGGGCGCCACGGCCCTCTACGACTCCCTGATGTATTCTCTGGTCGAGCTGCGCGGTCTACCGGGGCGCAAAGCCCTGGTGATCCTCACCCACGGCGGCGACCAGGAAAGTCAGTTCAATCCCAGGCAATGTGCCGATTTCGCTCAGCGTTCCGGCATTCCGGTCTACGTCATCGCCCTCGCCGGCCTGCGGGACGCCGCTCAATTCAAGGACCTGTCGGCCCTGCGGCGGATTGCGCGCATCACCGGCGGCGGGTATTTCTTCATCAAGAAGGTCGGGGAGCTCAGCGGCACCTACGACGACATCGCTCGAGACCTCCGCAGTCAGTACGTGTTCGCCTTCCAACCAGATCCGCCCGCGGGGAAGGGTAGAGGAAAAGGGGCCTGGCGTCCTCTGACCCTCGAGGCCCTGGGCCCGGGGCTCGAGGTGCGGACCGCTGGTGGGTATTTTCTCGCGGTTGAATGACAAATCGGGAACTCGGGCGCACCCAGGCAAAGATCCTCAGGGACTTGACCATGGGGCTCGGGGAGCGGGCGAAAGAGGTTGTTTCGACGTGGCTGAGGTAACCTTCAAGGTCCCCTCCTGAGGAACGCGGCGATCCGGCCTTTTCTCTGCCCGTTACAATCAGTGACATAACCGTCATCAAGCCGCGAAATCCCGCCCCTATCCTCAGCAGGTCGCTCGCGGAAGCGACCCTGACCCAAGGAGGACTCCATGAGAGATTTCGCACGCCTGAACCCGAGACGGACGCCATGAGAAAGCGCCGGCTCTGGCCGTGGGCCGTCGCCCTCGTCCTGGCGGCTTCGACCGCCGTCGTCTCGCTGCCGAGGACTACCACCCCCACTGACGAGGACTTCCAGACGGTCCGTGTCGAACGCTCGACGCTCCGCCGGACGGTCGTGGCGACCGGCGTCGTCCGTCCGGTGGTGGGCGCCGAGATCGATGTCGGCTCCCGGATTTCCGGCACGGTCCTCGACCTCAAGGTCCGGGTCGGCGACACCGTCGAGGCCGGGGACCTGCTGGCCGAGCTCGACGCCACCGGGCTCGACGCCCTGATCGGACAGGCGAAAGCCGACCTGGAAGTCGCCCGCGCCGAGCTTGCCCAGGCCCAGAGCGCTTTCGAGCGCCGCCGGCGTCTCGCCGAGGAGGGCATCCTGGCACCGGCCGACCTGGATCTCGTCCGCCGCGACCTGGACGTCGCCACGGCCCGCGTCACAAGCGGCGGTCAACGCTTGCGAGCCGCCGAGATCAACCGCGGCTACGCGCGGATCGTGGCGCCAATCCGCGGCGTCGTCGCCGCCGTCACCACCCGCGAGGGCGAGACCGTCGCCGCCAGCTTCGCGGCCCCGACCTTCGTCACCATCCTCGACCTCGAACGCCTCGAAGTCCGCGTCTTCGTCGACGAGACCGACATCGGACGCGTCTTCGTCGGCCAAGAGGCGACCTTTACCGTCGACACCTATCCGGACACCGAGATCACCGCCACGGTCACCGCCGTCGAGCCCAAGGCCGAGGTCCGCAACAGCGTCGTCAACTACGTCGTCGTCCTCGACTTCGAAACGAGCGGCGACGTCCTCGTCCGGCCCGAGATGACGGCTCACGTGAGCCTCGTCGTCGGCGAGCGCGAAGACGCGCTCACGGCGCCGCGCGACACCTTGCGGCGCCGCGACGGCCGGCGCTACGTCAGCGTCCGGCGCGACGGCGTCTGGACCGAGCAGGAAGTCAAGACCGGATGGCGCACCGACCGCGCCGTCGAAATCCTGGACGGGCTCGCCGAAGGCGACGTCGTCCGCGTCAATCCCAAGTGAGGTATACCCATGATCCGACTGCGAAACATCTACAAATCGTTCGAGCGTCCCGGCGAAGGCCCCATCGAGGCCTTAAAAGACGTCGACCTCGACGTCGAGACGGGCGAGCTCGTCGCCGTCGTCGGCCCTTCGGGGTCCGGCAAGACCACGCTGATGAACCTCCTTGGCCTTTTGGACCGCCCCGATTCCGGCGTCTACAAGCTCCAGGGCGAGGACGTCTCGCACCTCTCGGGAAACGAGCTCGCACGGCGGCGCAACCGCAAGATCGGTTTCGTCTTTCAACAGTTCCACCTGCTACCGCGAACGACGGCGGTCGAAAACGTCGAGCTGCCGCTGGTCTACTCCGACGTCGACGAGCCGGAAAAGCGCGCCGTCGACGCCCTCTGCCAGGTCGGCCTCGAAGACCGGTTGAAGCACTATCCGAACGAGCTCTCGGGCGGCCAGCAGCAACGCGTCGCGATCGCCAGGGCGCTGGTCAACGAGCCCGACCTGATCCTCGCCGACGAGCCGACGGGAAACCTCGACCGGGTCTCCGGCGACGGCATCCTGAAGCTCTTCCAGGAGCTCAACGAGCGCGGACGCACGATCATCGTCATCACCCACGACCCGGAGGTCGCACGGCTTGCGTCGCGCGTCGTCCGCATCGACGACGGCCGCCTGAGCGCGGCGCCACCGTCCGCCTCCCTCCTCAATTCGCCGGCCAAGCCGGCCCTCGCCGGAGCCTCGTCATGAACAAGAAGCTTCTCGTCGCCGGTATCCTGCGGACCCTCGCCCGCTTCAAGCTGCGGACCTTTTTCATGAGCCTCGGCATCGTCGTCGGTGTCGCCGTCCTCGTCGCGACCCGTTCCATGGGGGCGGAGGCCGAGAGGGCGATGACCGAAAACGTTTCGAAAATGATGAGCGCCTCGAGCCTCTTCGTCAGGGCCGGCGGCGGCGGCATGGGCGCCGCGCACGACGGACCCACGACGACCCTCAAGATGGACGACCTCGTGGCGGTCGCCGACGCCGTCCCGGAGGTCGCCGCCTGGGAGCCGTTCCAGATGCTTGGCGGTCAGGACGTCTCCTATCAGGGCACGAGCCGCCAGCTCACGATCCATGGATTCACCGAAAACGCGGAAGAGGTCTGGGGACGCTACGTCGCGGTGGGCAATCCGATCACCGCGGAAGACGTCCGCGCCTCGGCGCGGGTGGCGATCCTGGGCCCCAAGACCGCCGACGCCCTCTTCGGCGACGAGGACGGCGTCGGCCGGCAGGTTCAGATCGGCTCGGTCGCCTTCCGCGTCCAGGGCGTCCTCGAGCCCTACGGCATGGATCCGCACGGCATGGACCGCGACGACGAGGTCCACGTCCCGGTCACCACCCTGATGCGCCGGTTACAAAACGTCGACTACCTGAGGGGCGCCAAACTGATCGTCGAGAACGCGGGGCACGTCGAAGAGGTGGCCGAGAAGATCGCTGGCGTCCTGCGCGAGCGTCACGCCATCTCACCGGGTGAGGACGACGACTTTTCCCTGGTCACGCCGGCCCTGGTGCAAAGGATGGTCAAGCAGGCCAACCGAGTGCTCCAGGTCTTCCTGCCGGCGGGCGCGGGCGTCGTCCTGCTGGTGGCGGCGATCGTCATCGCCAACGTCATGTTGACGAGTGTGCGCGAGCGGATTCCGGAGATCGGGTTGCGCAAGGCCATGGGGGCGACGGACGGTCATATCCAGGCCCAGTTCCTGAGCGAGGCGGTCGCCGTCACTCTCTTCTCAGGGCTCGTCGGCGTCGCCGTCGGAGCCGGAGTCGTGGCGGTGGCGGCGAAGATGACCGGAATGGCGACGATCATTACGTTCGACGCCGTCGTCCTGGGGCTGGGCGCGGCTTCGCTCGTCGGCGTCCTTTCGGGTTATCTGCCGGCGCGACAGGCGGCACGGCTTGAGGCGATCGACGCGTTGCGATGAAGTGGCGTAAAAACCTCCGGCTTTCGACGGTCGCCATGTGGCGTTCCAGAGGACGGACGCTCCTCTCGATCGCCGGCATGGCGATCGGCATCGCCGCGGTGGCGGTGGTGATTGCCCTCGGCGCCGGCGCCGACCGCGCCCTCCGCGACGTCCTCGACCAGATGGGACGAAACCTCCTGGTCGTCAACTCCGGACGCACTGAGACCGGCGCCCTGCGCGGCAGCAGCCGGCAATACGAGACGCTCAAGCTGACGGACGGCGAGGCCATCGCCGAAGGGATCGCGGGCGTCGAACGTACGGCGCCGATCTCCTCCGGCACCCGGCGCCTGCGCGCCGGAGGGCGAACGCTCACCGCCACCGTGACGGGGAGCACGCCGGCGCTCTACGAAGTCCGCAACCACGGCCTCATGGCCGGACGCTTCCTCGACGAGGACGACGTCCGCGACGGGCGCCGCGTCGCCGTCCTGGGCTCCTACGTCGTCCGCGAGCTCTACCTCGGCGAGTGGCCCCTCGGCGAGACGCTTCAAGTCGGCGGCATTCCCTTTACCGTCATCGGCGTCTTGCAAAAAAAAGGCGCCACCGGCGACGGCTCCAACGAGGACAACCAGATCGTCGTGCCGGTGTCAACGGCGCACCGCCGGGTGCTAAACATCGACTATCTCGACCGCATCTTCGTCCAGACGGCCTCAAAAGACGCCCTCTCGGAGGCGGAACGCAGTGTCGGTGCTCTGCTTCGACGGCGCCACGGCGAGCGGGATTTCGAGATCCAGGACCAGGCGGCGCTGCTCGCCGCCCAGGCGAAGACCAGCAGCTCCCTGTCCAAAGTCATCACGTGGCTGGCCGTCGTGACGCTCGGCCTCGGCGGCGTCGGGCTTCTCGCGGTCTCGCTGCTCTCGGTCCGCGAACGTTACAGCGAGATCGGCCTGCGACTCGCGGTCGGTGCCCGGCGACGCGACGTCGGTCTGCAATTCCTCGCCGAAGCCGTGCTTGTCGGCGTCCTGGGCGGTACCGTGGGCCTCGTCCTCGGCGGAGCTGGTATCCTGATCGGCGAAGGGCTCAGCGGTTGGCCGCTTGTCCTGACGTGGCGCTCGGTGGTCTATCCCTTCGCCGTCTCGCTGGCCGTCGCGATCGGCTTCGGCGCCTATCCGGCGGCGAGGGCGTCGCGCCTCGACCCCATCGTCGCCCTGAGGAGCAATTAACCCGTGACCCAACGTCATCAGCTCCTGATCATCGACGACGACACGGCCCTAAACGGCCTCCTCGTGGAGTACCTCGAACGCTTCGGCCACCGGCTACGAACGGCGACGACAGCGGCGGACGGCCTGCGGGAGCTGCGCCGCGAGCGTCCGGACCTCCTGATCCTCGACGTGATGTTGCCCGACAAGGACGGCCTCACCCTGTGCAAGGAGATCCGCGGCGAGCTCGACGTGCCGATCGTCATGCTGACGGCGCGCGGCGACGTCGCCGACCGTATCGTCGGCCTGGAGCTGGGAGCCGACGACTACCTGGCGAAACCGTTCGAGCCCCGCGAGCTCGTCGCCCGCATCGACTCGGTGCTGCGCCGGGCCGCCGGCGGCGGCGAGCCCCGCGGCGTCCTGACGGCCGGCGAGCTCACCCTCGACCCGGCGGCGCGCGGCGTCACCCTGGCGGGCGAGACGATCGAGCTGACGACGATGGAGTTTGAGCTGCTGCAAGTCCTGATGCAAAGCCGCCGACGCGTGCTGAGCCGCGATCAATTGCTCTTGAAGCTTCGCGGCATCGACGCCGACGTGTACGACCGCTCGGTCGACATGCACGTCAGCCGCCTGCGCCAGAAGCTCGGCGACGACTCGCGGGCGCCGCGTTTCGTCAAGACCATTCGGGGAGCCGGGTACCAATTCGTCGGGGAGGCCGGACGGTGAAAAAGCCTAGCTTGATGTCGCGCCTGGCGGCATTGCACGCCGTCCTCGGAGTCGTGGCCGCCATCGTTGTCGTGGCACTTTTCATCCACCTCCATTCGATTTACATCCACGAGGCGATCGCGCTGGCGCAGCAGGGCGACCGGGAATCACGGGAGAGCGCCCACTGGCGGCTCATGGCCGGATACCTCATCTTCGTGGCAGGTGGCGTCGGCGCCTTGCATTGGTTTCTGCGCAGTCAGCTCCGGCCCCTGCAATGGCTGCGGGCCGGAGTCGACGCCGTCGCCCGGGGCGACTTCAAGACGCGTGTGCCCGTCGTCCGCCGCGACGAGATCGGGCAGGTGGCGGAGGCGTTCAACGCCATGACGCGGCAGGTCGAGCAGATGATCGCCGACCGCGAGCGCCTGCTCGGCGACGTCAGCCATGAGCTGCGCTCGCCGCTGGCGCGCATAAAAGTGGCGCTGGCGCTGCTGCCCGAAGGCGAGAAGCGGGAATCGATCGAAGGCGACGTTCGCGAGATGGAGACGTTGATCGCCGTCCTCCTCGAGCGCGAGCGGCTCCGCGCCCGGACCGACAAGATGACGACGCAAGACGTCAACCTCCCTGAGCTCGTCGCTCAGGTGGCCGCGACGTTTGCCGACCAAGGTCCCGGGGTCGCCTTTTCCGCCGAAGGCGACGACCTCGTCGTCCCGGCGGACGCCGAGCTCGTCCGTCTGCTGGTCTCGAACCTCCTCGACAACGCCGTCAAGTTCTCCCGGCCCGAAAGCCGTCCCGTCGAGGTTCGCCTACGGCCTTGCGCGGGCGGGATCGAGCTTCAGGTGTCGGACGACGGGCCGGGCATCCCGGAGGGGGAGGCGGAACGGATCTTCGAGCCGTTCGTCAAGCTCGACCCGGCGCGCGGCCACCGCCGGGGCTACGGCCTGGGCTTGAACCTCTGCCGGCGGATCGTCGAGGCGCACCGCGGGACGATCCGTGTCCGCTCGAAGTCGGAGGGAGGAGCCGTCGCGGAGGTCATCCTGCCGAAGACCCCACCGCATAGGCCATGAGCGCAAAGGATCACGGCACCGCCGGGATTGATCCCCGGCTGCGAGGGGCCGGAGCTGGATCTCGACTCCCTGTGGGCCGACGTCGATCGGCTTCCGTCCGCGGACGCCGAGGCTGGATCCGATCCAGGCTTCGCCCGGGGCGCACTGCCGGGCCGCCTCCGTGGCGGCGACCCCGAGGCTCTCTTGGGGCAGAAAGGGAAGGAGGCGCGGGTCGTCGAGGGAAAGGCGCTCAGACGCGCTCGCGGTCATGGGCATTCTCCTGGGAGACCTCGGCGGCGCCCAGGACGAGCCGGCGCAGATCGTCCGCGCGGGCAAAAGCGTCGCGTTCGCCGATGGCAATCAGCCGTTCGACGTAGTCGGGTTGGAACATGACGAGCGACAGGAAGTCGGGGCTACGCGTCTCGTGGGCGCCGAAGCTGCGGGTGAAGAAGCGTACCAGCCGTCCCCGAGGTGGACCGCCGGGAAGAGGAGCGGCAAGGAGGCCGACGCCATGACGTGATCGACCGTCAGATCGCACGGCCGGAGGGCGCGCAGCGGCAGCTCCGGGTGATCCAGCCCAGGAAGCTCTTGGCCAGGCACCAGACGTCGGTGCGGAAGACGCGTCCGTCGGCTGCGGTGGCAGATGTCAGCGGGTTGGTCACATCGAAACGATCGAGAGTCGGGCTTTGCAGACATCCGGTGTCTATGCTCAAGAGGACTCCCCGGACGGGCCCTCGGCGGACTCGGGACAAAGCCGGTCGAGGATGTCGCTCTCGAGGCGCTCGAGGGTACGGGCGTCCGACCCCTGACGGTGGGCGTAGTCCCGCACGGCGTCGCCGATCGCCTGGATCTGGCGCTCATAGTCGCGGCAGGGCGGACACATCCAGCCGTGGAACCAGGCCGCGAACCGGCGCCGCCAGGGAGCCTCGTGCAGCTCGTCCGCCGCGAGGAGGCGTGCCCGTTCTTCACAGTTCATTCCGTTATGTCCTGGAGGATTCGTAGCTCGGTGGGTCGGTTCATGGTGGTATGCTCGTTGAGTCAAGTTGAGTCTTCAGGTGATGCCCCTCGCCTCCAGGCACTCCCGCGCCCGGTTGCGCAGGCGATGGAGCATCACCCCGAGGTTGGTGCGGCTCACCCCCAGGATATTACAGATTTCGTCGGTCTCGAGGCCTTCGACCTCGCGCAGGAGGAAGGCGCTACGCTGCTGGACCGATGCCGCGTCGAGGCAATCCTGGATCTGCCGGCCGAGCTCCTTGCGGTCGAGCTCGGCGTCGGCGCGCCGGGGTGGACGGGCCCAACGGCCGTCGGCGGTGAACCGCGACTCGAACACCTCGTCGAGGGGCTCGAAGTCGCCGTCGCGGCCGAAACGGCGGCGGGCTTCCTGGAGCTTGCGCAACAGGATGCCGAAGATCCACGTGCGCACGTGCGAGCGGCCCTCGAAGCGATCCGCCGTCTCGACGAAGGTCTTGAACGTCTCCTGGGCGACCTCCTCCGCCTCCTGGGCCGAGAAGCCGGCGCCCCGGGCGGTGCGCAGGACCTGCGGCAGATAGGCGTGGACCACCTGGGCGAGGGCCTCGCGGTCGCGGGCACGCACCTGCTCGGCCGTCACCGCCAGGACCTCCGGCCGATCCGCCGCGGCGTCGCGGGTTCTCTCCGGGGCCGTCTGCCGATCGACTGTAATCTTCGCGGATCCCATGTCACTCACCTTCCGAACGAACGCCGAGCGCGTGGCTTGGCACCCTACAGATCACTTACGGCAGGAGCATCGACATGGGATTCGTCACGACGCGATTCTACACTCCCCGGCCCGCGCGTCCACGTCGGAGCTCGGGCCTTCTGCTCGCGACCCTCTTGACCTTCGCCACCTTGCCTGCCGCCGTCCCGGCAACGGCGCTCGACCTTCGCCTCGTCACCGACAATGACTTCCTGACCCATAACGACCGTAGCGACGACCTCTACACCTTCGCCCTCGAGCTCGAGGTCGACACCGGGAGGATCACCTGGACGCTGCGCGAGAGCGCTTTTACCGACCGCCAGGCCGGCGTACGCTTCGACGAGACCTATCTTACCGTCGGCCGCCTGGCGCCTCGCCAATGGCTTGGCGGTTGGAGCCTGTGGGCCGAGATCGGCGCGGCCCACGTCGGCGAAGGCCTCTTCGGCCAAGAAGCCCAGAACGCCCTTCACCAACTGATCGGCGACGACGAGGTCAACCTCGAATACATCGACGACTCCGACGTCTTCGCCCACCTCGCCGTCGAGGTAGGCCGCCAGTTCGACGTCGGCACGAAGCTCAGCCTCGGTCCCCACGCCACGGTGCGTACCACACCGGGCTTCAAGTCCGACGCCTGGCTCGCCGTTCGTGGCCGCTGGAGCACCTGGGGCGACCGCCTGGGCTTCGACGTCGCGATCGGGCCGCGTCTTTCACACAACGAGCTCGACGTCCTCGAGCCGCACATGAAGGACTCCGCCGTCGCCGCCTCCGTCGAGGTCGCCCTGAGCAACGGTTTGCTGGTCGAATGGACGGTCAACCGTTACGGTACCGGCAGCGAGCACCTCAGCTTCGGCTACCGTTTCGGCGTCGGCCGCAGCCCGCGCCGCGACGGTCCGTGGCGCGAACGGGCCGCCGGTTGAGGCCCTCCGCTCGCACTGCGAGTTGTTTACCGATGATACATCCACCCTCAACGACAATCCGCCCGTTCCGCCGGTCTTACGGGAGAGGTTCGTCTGCATCCGGCCGGACTCGAAGCCCACGTCCGTCTCTAGGAGCGTCCGAATCCGGCCAGGACGGCAGGGTTCAGATCTTGCGGTGCTTCCACCCCCCGCGCCGGAAGAGGACGAGCGCCGTCAAGGCCACCGCCGCCTCGCCTGTCGGAATGGACGCGAAGACCCCCGTCGGACCCCAGCCCAACGTCGAAGCCAGGAGGTAGGCGACGGAGAGCTTCAGGCACCAATGGCAGCCGAGGTTGATCCAGGTCGGAGTGCTCGTGTCGCCCGAGCCGTTGAAGGCGGCGATGAGGGTGACGCTCCAGGCCAGGGCGGGATAGCCGAGGGCGATGAGCCGCAGGCACTCGGCGCCGATCTCGACGACCGCCGCCTCGTCGGTGAAGATTCCGATCAGCTGGCGAGACGCGGCAAAGAAGACCACGGCGACGAGGCCCAGGAAGACCATGTTGAAGCTCCCCGTCACCCAAACCGACCGCTCCGCCCGTTCCGGTTTTTGAGCGCCCAGGTTCTGCCCCACTAGCGTGGCGGTGGCGTTCGAAAGGCCCCAGGCCGGAAGCAGGACGAAGACGATCACCCGGACGGCCACGGTGAAACCCGCCAGGGCTTCGGAGGAGTACGGCGCCAGGATCCGCACCAGGACGGTGTAGGAGCTCGTGGCGACGAAAAACTGGAAGATCGCGAACCCCGAGGTGTTCAAAAGCCGGCGCATGACGTCGAGGGCGAGCTTCAGGTGATGCGGCCTCAGGCGTAGCCTCCCGCCGCCGTTAAAGAGCATCCAGAGCTGGTAGAGCACTCCGACGCCGCGGCCTATGTTGGTGGCGATCGCCGCTCCGGTCACCCCCAGGGCCGGGACCGGGCCGAGGCCGAAGATCAGGATCGGATCGAGGACGAGGTTTAAAAGGTTGGCGAGCGTCAGGGCCTTCAAGGCGATCATCGGGTCCCCGGCGCCGCGGAAGGCGGCGTTGATCAGGAAGAGGAAGAGGATGGTCACCGAGCCGCCGAGCATCCACCGCCCGTAGCCGAGCCCGACCGCCAGGACGTCGTCGCCAGCCCCCATGAGGGCGAAGAGCTTCTCGGTCGCCAATCCTCCGCTCAGGCCCAGGACGAGGGAGATCAAGACCCCGAGTACGAGCGCCTGGACCGTGGCCACCGCCGCCCCTTCTTCGTCTTTTTCGCCGATGCGCCGCGCCACCGTGGCCGAGGTCCCCATGGCGAGGCCGAAGCCGATCGAGAAGATGATGGCAAGGATCGCTTCCGTCAACCCGACGCTCGCCAGGGACGCGGAGCCCAGACGGGCCACGAAGTAGGCGTCGCAGACGGCGAAGATCGACTGCATCGACGTCTCCATCACCATGGGGACGGCCAGCAGCAGGATCGAGCGGCCGAGCGGCTCCTCGGTGTAGTCGCGGCGCTCGCCGCGCATCACCGCCGCCAGCTCGCGCCACAGGGACCCCGGCGCCGCGGGGCTCTCCGGCGAAGGATGAGAGGATTCGCTCATCGTCGCTTTTCCGTCGTTTTTACAGGATCCTTACGTGCCGTCGCAGGCGCCGCTCCGTATGCTCTTTTTGAGCTTCACCCCATGCGGCCGATTTGCCGACACCAGACCCAGGGCCGGATGTGCCGTCACGCCGAGCCCAGCCCTCACCGAAGGAGGTTCCGATGTCCTGGAGAACACGCCTCGCCCTGATGTTTATCACGCTTCCAAGCCTCGCCCTGCTGGTTTCCGGCACGGACGGATTCACCACGGGCCCGCCCGGACTGCGCTCCGCCGGGGCCCTCGCCTTCGCCCCCGACGGCGTGCTCTTCGTCGGCGATTCGCTCGGCGGTGCCGTCTACGCGCTCGACCTGGGCGACGAGGACAGCCCCAAGAGCGCCGCGGAGCTGCGCCTGCACGACGTCGACGAGAAAATCGCGGCGCTTCTCGGCACCACCGTCCGAGAGATCCTGATCAACGACCTGGCGGTCCATCCGAAGTCCAAGAACATCTACCTTTCGGTGTCGCGGGGCCGAAGCGAGGACGCCCAGCCCGTGCTCGTCAAGGTGAGCCCGGCGGGCGAGATCTCCTCCGTCGAGCTTTCGAAGGTGCGCTTCTCCAAGGTCGACATCAAGAACGCCCCGTCCCCCGACGCGAAGGATCGGCGCGGCCGGCCGCTGCGGACGAACACGATCACCGACCTCGCCTTCGGCGACGGCCGCCTCCTCGTGGCCGGGCTCTCGAACGAGGAGTTCGCCTCGAACCTGCGCCAGATCCCCTATCCGTTCGAGGGCGCCGCCAAGGCGACGAGCGTCGAGATCTTCCACGGCGCCCACGGGCAATACGAGACCCACGCGCCGATCCGCACGATGACGACGCTGGCGATCGGCGGCAAAGAGCACCTGCTCGCCGCCTACACCTGCACGCCGCTCGTCACCATCCCGGTCTCGGAGCTCATCGACGGCGCCCACGTCAAGGGCAAGACCGTGGCCGAGCTCGGCTTCGGCAACACGCCTCTCGACATCGTCGCCGTGAAGCGCGGTGACGAGCAGTTCGTCCTGATCAGCAACTCCTCGCGGGCTGGCATGAAGATCAAGGCCTCCGACATCGAAAAGGCGGGCGCCATCACCTCGGAGGTCGAGGGGGTCACTGCCGGCGCGCCCTTCGAGCAGACGGCGATGGGCGGCTTCGTCCACTTCGACGACTTCGACGACGAAAACCTCGTCGTCCTGCGCCGCGACGTACGTAACGGCTCCATGGAGCTTCGCTCCTGGAGCAAGCGGTGGCTCTAGGACGACCGCCGCGCCGAGCGCTCCTCGCCGCCGCCGCCGGCCTCGTCCTCGCCGCCTGCTGGGGCGATCCGCGGACGCGGGGGAAAATCGTGCGGCTCGACATGGCGCCGGGAAGCGACGCCACCGTCGTCGTCGAAGGGCTCGACCGCGAGCTCCTGGCGGAGCTGGACGACTTGCCCGAGGAGGAGTGGCGCGAGATCTTCCCTGTCTACACCGGCCAGGAGATCCCCGAGGAAGGCGAAGGCAAGCCCGCGATCCTCGGCAGCTATGCGGTCGAGGGCGGCGTCGTCCGCTTCCGGCCTCGCTTCCCGCTGATCCCCGGCCTGGCCTATTGCGCCCGCTTCGACCTCGGCCGCGCCGGGGTGCCGCCGCTCGGGGCCAGCTTCCAGCTCGCCCTGGGAGCCGTGGGGCCGTCAGCCGAGGTGACGGCGCTTTATCCGACGGCGGAAGAGCTCCCCGAGAACCTCCTGCGCCTCTACATTCACTTCTCGGCGCCGATGAGCCGCGGCGAGGCCTACGAGCGCATCCACCTCTTCAACGAGGACGGCGAGGTCGAAGCGCCCTTCGTCGAGATCACCCAGGAGCTCTGGGATCCGGAGATGCGGCGCCTGACGATCCTCTTCGACCCGGGACGCATCAAGCGGGGCCTGCGACCACACGACGAGGTGGGTCCGCCGCTCGAGGCCGGGCACTCCTATCGGTTGGCGATCGACGCCGAATGGCTCGACGGGAGCGGGCGTCCGCTGCGGGAGGGATTCGAGAAGACCTTTCGGGTGACGTCCGCCGACCGGACGTCGCCGGACGTCGCCAGCTGGCGGCTGGAGGCACCGAGGGCGGGGAGCCGCGAGGCGCTCGCTCTGAGCTTTCCCGAACCGCTCGACCGGGCACTGCTGTTGCGGCTGCTGCGTCCCCTGAACGCGGAAGGGCGTCAAGTCGCGGGCCGTTCCGAGGTCACCGACGGCGAACGGCGGTGGACGTTCACGCCGGACGAGCCATGGCGCGCCGGCTCTTACGGCGTCGAGGTCGAGACGATCCTCGAGGACCTGGCGGGAAATTCGCTCCGCCAGGTCTTCGACGTCGACCTGACAGAACCTGCGGCTCCTGGTGTCGACGAGAAGCGGATCTCGCTTCCCTTCACGGTCGCCGCGGAGTGAGAGCAGGCGCTCGGATGATAAGCTCCGGGCATGGACAACTCGACGAAAGGCGTCACCCTCTACTGCGGATTCATCTCCGATCTTCTCGGCTGTTACGAGAAGAGCCGGAGCACCTTCGCCAAGGGGCTCTTCGAGATGGCCGAGGGCCTCGACCTGAGCGAGCCGACTCGCCCCGTCTCGATGAAGCTCTACAACGACATGTGCCAGTGGATCGAGGACAACCTTGGCTCCGCCAGCCTGCGCCGCGCCGGGGCCGCCATCGGCGCCAGGGCCTACGATCAGATGGTGGCGACGGGAGTGATTTCCGCGGCGCCGAGCCCTCTGGAGATCATGGAGGCTTTGAAGACCGTCGCGAGCGTCATGATCCAGGACCCCAAGGGCCGCGGCTGGGAGGTCCTGCGTCACATGGACGACCGCCTCTGGATGCGGCGTACCCAGACCTTTAACTGCATCCTGCAGGAGGGGCTTTTGCGCTCGCTCGTCGAGCATTCCGGCGCCATGGCCGTCTCGATCCGCCACTCTCCGTGCACGCGCAAGGAGGCGGATTTCTGCGAATACGAGATCACCTGGATGGTCTAGGGACCCGGTTCGAGAGGAGAACCGTGATGATTCCAAGGAAGCTCTACCTGACCTTCCTGGCGGCCTGGCTCCTACTGGCCCCGCTCGCCGCCGCCGAGCTCCCCCAGGCGTCGCCGGAGGACGTGGGTTTCTCCGCCGAACGCCTGGCCCGCCTCGACGGCCTCTTCGAAGAGTACGTCGCCGACGGCCGGATCTCAGGCGCCGTCGCCCTCGTCTCGCGCCACGGCAAGGTGGCCTACCAGAAGAGCTTCGGCATGGCCGACCGCGAGGCCGGACGCAAGATGGAGGGCGACGCCATCTTCCGCATCGCCTCGATGTCAAAAGCCCTCACGTCGACCGCGGTCCTGATCCTCCACGAGGAAGGCAGGCTCCTCCTCTCCGATCCGATCTCGAAGTACATCCCCGAATTCGCCGCCCCGCAAGTCGTCGTGCCGCTGCCGGAGGGCGAGGAGAAAGACGGCCTGCCCTACGAGCTTGTCGACGCGGAGCGCGAGATCACGGTTCGCGACCTCCTGACCCACACCTCGGGCGTCACCTACGGCTTCTACGGCTCGCAGCCGTTCACGTCGCTCTACCGCGACGCCGGGGTCTCGGACGGCCTCGTCGAGACCGAGGGGACGATCGCCGAGGGCATGGCAAGGCTCGGTTCCATGCCACTCGCCCACCACCCGGGCGAGCGGTTTACCTACGGGCTGTCGATCGACGTCCTCGGGCGCCTGGTCGAGGTGGCCTCAGGGCAGAGCTTCGACGTCTTCCTGCGCGAGCGGCTCTTCGAGCCCCTGGAGATCGACGACACCTACTTCTTCCTGCCGCCGGAGAAGCAGGCGCGACTCGCCGCGCTCTACGTGCCCGACGAGGACGGACGCGCCGTGCCGGCGGGGCCGGGCGAAGTGACGATGGGACCGCTCGTTTTCTCGGCGACCTACCCCAAAGGCAATCCCGGGACCTACTTCTCAGGCGGCGCGGGCCTCTCTTCGACCGCCGAGGACTACGCCCGTTTCCTGCTGATGATCCTCGCCAAGGGAGCCTACGGCGACAACGGCGAACGGCTTCTGAGCCGCAAGATGGTCGAGCTCCTGAGCCTCAACCACATCGGCGACCTGGAGGTGGCGCCGGGTTTAGGCTTCGGACTGGGCTTTGCGGTCCACCTCGACCCGGGGGCCTCGGGCCGGATCTCTTCGCCCGGCACCCTGACCTGGGGCGGGATCTTCAACACCTACTTCTGGGTGGACCCGACGGAGGAGATCGTCGCCGTCATGATGACGCAGATCTACCCCTACGGTCATCTCCAGCTGCGGGAGAAGTTCGAGCTCCTGGTCTACCAGGCGGTCGACGACTGAGCCACGGCTCTCCGGCTGCGAGAGGCGCCGGCTTCCCCAGCCGCCGGGAGACTCCGTTTCACGACAAGAACGACCAGGAGGAAGTCCGGATGCCCAGGATCGTACCCAAGGAGGAGCTCCTCCGGATGGCCGGCACTGCGGCCGAGCCCTCGGCCTGGCTGAAGATCGAGCAGGACCGCATCCACCTCTTCGCCGACGCCACCGGCGACCACCAATACATCCACGTCGATGCCGAGAAGGCCGCGAAGACGCCCTTCGGATCGACCATCGCCCACGGCTTCCTCTCCCTCTCGCTGCTGCCGCACCTCTCCGAGGAGGTGGCCATCGTGCCCGAGGGCCTGGTGATGGGAATCAACTACGGCCTGAACAAGGTGCGCTTCCTCCAGCCGGTCAAGGTCGGGAGCGAGGTGCGGCTGCTCTCGAAGATCATCGACGTCCGCGAGAAGAAACCCGGTCACGTCCTGGTCACCGCCGAGGCGACAGTCGAGATCCGAGGCGAAGAAAAACCCGCGCTCGTCGCCGAGACCCTGGCGCTGTACGTCGTCGGCTCGGCGTGACGAGTCGTCGTCCTGAGCGTCGTGCGTCCGGCTCGATCCTTCGCTGCCAAAGATTTTGCGCTTGTCAAAATCTTTTGACATCGGCCGGAACCCGCTCTGCAAGCGGGTCCGGCCCCCTCAAAGCCGTCTGCGGCGGTAGCGCCGTCCAGATCTCTTGTCAGCCCGCCGGCCGGCGAGGGCTCTACGGATTCCCGTCCAAATCGTTGAAAACAAAGGGCTTCGGCGCGTTTTGCAAGGCTTGGCACCCGTTTTGCCAAGAGACAGGAGCAGGAATCAACCCAGATCCTCAGCCCAAGGAGGTCCCCCATGTCCCGTCTCGAAGCCATCGTCCTCTATCTCGTCTCCTGTTTCTGCGTCGACCCGGCGTCCGGCGACATCGCGGCCGAAGGCGTCTTCCGTTGGCCCGTCGAACGCCCTACCCGTCGCGTTGGACGAGCTCCGGGACGACCGGCAGCTCCTCGGCCTTCTCGTCGGGAAAGATCACCAGCAGCGTGTGAACGCCCTCGATCCCCCACTCGCCCTGGGCGAGGAGCCAGTCGCGGACGAACCTCTCGACGGTCTTTCGCGAGCGCCCGCGGCCCATCTCCAGATGGCGCTCGTCGCCCGCGAAGCGGTTGAGCGTCGGCGTGACCGAGCGCTCGAGCTCCTCCAGGCGGTCCGCCGCGTCGAAGCGCAGCCAGTCGGACTCGACGCGTTTCTCCATACCGTCGGTATGGATCGCCGGCGGCAGGCTGGGCCGGATCTCCGGCGCCCAGACCACGCAGGTCGAGCCCACGACCTTGACGTGCCACTCGTCGCCGAGGCGCAGGTGGTAGCGGTAGGTGACCGGCACCCTGATCTCGGCCTCGGTCGTGCCGAGGGAGAGATGGTCCCAGAGAATGCGCTTCTCCTCGGTGCGCTGAAAGGTCTCCGTGGCGGTGTAGGTGGCAAGCTCCAGGTTGCCGGAGCCCGCGTCGTCGAACTCCGGGATCGACGACACGAAGGTCTCGGTGACGTTGCCGGTCAGGAAACCCTTCGCGACCGCGACCGCGGTGTCCACCGTCGCCGCGACGGTACGCTCGGCCCGCTCCAGCGTCTCCCGGTAGACCAGGAAAGCGACGACGGCGAGCGCCACCACCGCCAGAGGCCAGCGCAGGGTGAGGAGCGCCTGGATCGGCGCCCGCTCGGACGGCGGGTTCTCGGCATCGGTTCCCATGCAGTCCTCCTGCAAGCATTGTAACCCGCTTCGCTGGAAAGCGGTCGGTCGACGAGATCTCTCTATGAGTTCCACCCATCATATGCTATGCTCCCACCAGACCCTGGCGGGACCTGGCCACTGGAGACCCACTTGCCGGGAGATGGTCCCGTAACCGTCACACCCACTGCAGAGAGAGGATCCCGTGATGAAAAGACTGAGAAGGCAGATGACCGTTTGGGCTCTCGCCGGTACGTTGAGCGCCCTCGTCCTGGCTACACCAGCGGCCGCTACCTGCGGTGGCTCCGGGCCGGGAGCCACTCTCCTTTTCCCCTTCTTCGAGGTCGACGCCGAGCAGCGCGCCGGTCGCTCGACCCTGGTGTCGATCCACAACTTCTCGCCGCGTCCCCAACTGACCCATGTGGTGATGTGGACGAACTGTGCGATCCCGGTGCTCGACTTCGACCTCTACCTCGACGCCTACGAGCTGCAGTCGATCGACCTGGGGCAGATCCTGATCGAGGGCCGGCTGCCGGAGTCGGGCTCGAAGGTGGATCCGCCCCCGGGGTGCACCTCGCCGCTCGCGCAGCCGGTTTTCGATCCGGCGGAGCTTCGCCGGCAACTCTCCGGAGCGCCGGTCGAGGGTCTCTGCTACGCGGCGGCGGACGAGGAGACGGCGGTGACCGGCTATCTGACCGTGGACGTCGTCAAGGGCTGCTCGGAAAGAATCCGCACGCCCTATGACGAGGGCTATTTCGGTACCGAGGGCGACGGCCTGGCGGGCGACGAAAACGTGTTGACGGGCGAGATCTTCCTCGTCGACAGCCTCGGCGACGCCGCCCAGGGCCTGGCGGCGGTGACCCTGCGCGCCGACGCGACCCTGCGGGCCGGAGTGGGCGCGGGCGGGAATACGTTCTACCGCCGCGGCGACGGCCGCCAGCCCCTGCCGGCGGTGCACCAGGTGCACTACCTGAACGGCGGTGCCTTTGACGACGGCACCGATCTGTTGTTCTGGCTCGACCCGGGTCGGCTCCCCTTCGACGACACCTCCGGCGATCCCGAGCCTTGGTCCTGCGGCGTGGCCGCGACGACCTGCTCGGAGCAAACCGCCGGCGTGGTGCTGCGCGGCCGCAACGAGGCCGGCGTCCAGCCGGCGGAGGACGACTTGATGCCGAGGGTCTACCAGTGGCTGACGCCGACCCGGTCCGGGCGGCTTCGCGTCGGCGAAGACGTCCCGGTGGAGACGGCTTTTGGAACCCTTGAGGTCTGCCCCGGTCTCGGGAGGATCGGCGCGCCCCTCGCCCAGGGCTGGGTGATGCCGGTCCACACCGCCCAAGGACGCTACAGCGTCGGCTTGCGCAGCATGGGGCTGTGCGACGAGGACCTGCCGCGCCACCCGCCCGCAGTCGACGTCCCGCGGTGGCTGGAGAACCTGATCATCGGTTCCGAGTGTGGTGCCACCGTGCCCCAGCTCATCCAGCGCTACACCTACAAGGGCGACACCGTCTACCTCATACCGCCCTACGCACCTGACCTCTTCGCCGACGTCTACGACGAGAGCGGCGGTTACGTCTGCGCGCCTTATGGAGGCATCGCGGGCGAGGGCGACGGGAAGTGCCCCGACTTCGCCGCCACCGCGACCGACGAGACCCTCGTCTGGGAGAACCCAAAGTCGCCAGAGAGGGTCGTCGTCCTGCCCTAGGAGCCTGTAGGGCATAGGCTCGACCGCTGTCCCGGCGGACGACGTCCGCCGGGGAAATCCCCCTAACCCCCTTTCCTAAAGGGGGGACAAGACCCGG
>CBDUYN010000194.1:0-18824 GCA_965371445.1 uncultured bacterium
TTTCACCTCCTTTCTTCCCCGGCCGGGCGTCGCCGCCGGACCGGGCCAGTCACCGGAGGAGCCCCAGGGCTTCCTCCGGCGCCTCCGGCGTCGCGGTCCCTCGTGGGATCCCCTCTGCCGGGCGACGTCGAAAGCTTGCGGCAGACTTCGCCTGTAGGACTGCCAAAATAAGCGGAAGATTTTGTGGGACGGCCTCCGGGAGGGGAAGATTTTGAAACGCAGCGCCCGACGAGCGGCCTGGTCCGCGTCCGGAAGAGGGCGTTTTGGCCGGTCAGCCGACAAAATCTTCCCCTGGGTCGTTTCAAAATGTTCCGGTCTTCTTGACGGGTGCGGCGGCTCTGGACATGGTGCCCCCGCGAAGTCGAGGCGAAGCCCTCTCCCAGAGCGTTGAGGGGACTCCCGGATGAATGCCTTACGGCATCTCGAAACAAACGAAGGGAAAAACCTACAGATTCTTCAGGAGACGCTATGTTCCGGGATGCAGGCTCAGTAGTCTGCGAAGAATCGCCCCATTGGGGGTTTCAAAGAGCGCGACGAACGCTTCGCCACGGAATTGGGGATTTCAACGAGCGCGATGAACGCTTCGCCACGGAATTGGGGATCTCGAAGAGCGCGGTACACGCTTCGCCACGGGATTGGGGATCGCAGAGAGCGCGGAGAATGCTTCTCCGCGGACTTGGGGGATCCACCCATCGCCCCGCGAAGCGTTGGCCGCGACTTCGGGGCTTCTCTCAGGTCGTGCCGAAGCGTTCGCCGCGATTTTCTCCGTGCGGTATTTCGCGGCGAAGCGTGCGGGCCGCTCTGATGAGACGCGGCAGCTCGCGGCCAAGCGTTCGCCGCGCTCCGGGGGATCTCAGAAGTCGCGGCGAAGCGTTCGCCGCGTTCCGGGGCGCTACGTCAGTCCGGCGAGAACGCTTCGCCGCGTTTGGGGGGCTCTCGAGAATGCCGGGCGAAGCGTTCGCCGCTCGTACACCCTCTCCTATTCCGCGCCCGAAGAGCCGGAGATCTTGGGAGCCTTCCGCGGCCCAGCCCCATGCGGAAGTGCGAACCGGCCCTCGCGGGCCGCGGTCACAACGCCGCGTACGACTCGCGTACACCCTTATAAAGACGGACTCACATCGATCTTGTGGAAAATCCGTCGGACGCGAAGAGCAGCCGGCGTTCACACCGGCGATCCCAGCGAAGGAGACCGGGATCTCCGGGACGGCCAGGTCGGGCCTTCCCCGCGTGCCTCAGCCGGGGGTGGAGTACGCCCGCCCCTTCCAAGCCGAGCGCAGGCCGGCGGCGTGGCGCACTGCCGAGTCGACTGTCATCGCGATGTAGAGCGCGGCGACGAGGGGCAAGGCGAAGGCGTAGGGGCGTGAGAGGCCGTAGAAGCGCGTCGCAGGCCGGTAGGTGATCGCCATGGCCGCGAGGGCACCGGCCGAGGCCCCGGACAAGCATGGCGCGCAGTGTAACAGACGGACGGAGCGCTCCACCCAGGTCGGCCGTCACGGACGGGTAAAGGCAGCAGATTTGAAGTAGGATTGGCCCCGGCAGGAGATGAACATGGCTTCTCTAAGCGATCTTGGATTCACCCTCAGGACCTTCCTCAAGGCCTACCGCTGGCGCCGGATCGATCCAGTGCCGGCGGCCCGGCTTCGAAAGCCCCTCGCGGAAAGCCGCGTCGCCCTCGTCACCTCGGCGGGGCTCGTCGTCCCCGGCGACGAGCCGTTCGAGGAGACGGTGAAAGGAGGCGACTGGAGCTACCGCGTCATCCCCGGCGACGTCGACGTCCAGAGTCTCGAAAAACACCACCGGAGCGACTCTTTCGACCACGGCGGTATCGAGGCCGACCGCAACATGGCTCTGCCCTTGGAGCGCCTCCGCGAGCTCGTCGAAGACGGCGTCGTCGGCGAGGTGGCGCCGCGTCACGTGTCGCTGATGGGGTCGATCACGGCCCCGGGCCGCCTTGTCAAGCAGACCGTGCCGAAGGTGGTGGAGCTCCTTGCCGGGGACGGCGTCGACGTCGTCCTCCTCGTCCCCGTGTGACCGATGTGCCACCAGACGGTCGGTCTGGTCCAGGGGGCGCTGGAGGAGCGGGGGTTCGTCACGGCGTCGATCACCAACCTGCCGGAGATCACCGCCAAGATCCGTCCGCCGCGGGCGCTTGACGTTTCCTACGCCCTGGGTTTTCCGTTCGGTGAGCCGAACCGTCCCGAGGTGCAGCGCGGGATACTCGAGGCGCTCCTCGCCTTGACGAATCGCCAGGACGTTCCGGTGCTCGAGCGGCCGCTGGCGAAATAGTGCTTGGCAAATGCGCCGAGCTGTGCAACGATGCGCCGTCTTCGGCGATTCGCTGGCCCGCTGGGCCGCGAGTCTGCCAGCGACTTGACTCACCTGGGCCCTTGGAGGCCCACGCGGCGGCCTTCCGGCTAGTCCTCCGTTTTATCCCCCCGTTGCGCCGGAGAGGCGCACCAAGTCACCCTGTCATCCACCAGCCGGTCTCACCGAGCGCCGCGGCCTCGCGATCTCAGAATTCGTGCGTTTCAAGCCGTGTGTCCTCAGGAAGTATACGTGTATTCAGATGAGTGATTCCTTTTTTGACCTTCATCCCGACCTGCGGCGCGCTGTCGCCGACCTCGGATTCACCCGCCCCACCCCGATCCAGACGAAAGCCATCCCGCCGGCCCTTCAGGGCCGCGACATCCTGGCCTGCGCCATGACTGGGAGCGGCAAGACCGCGGCCTTCCTGTTGCCGATCATGGAGCGCCTGCTGCAAAAGAAACGCGGCACCACCCGTGCCCTGGTCCTGAGCCCGACGCGGGAGCTCGCGGCGCAGACCGTCGAGCACTTCAACGCCCTTGCCCGCCATACACGGCTGCGAGCCGCTGCGGTCTACGGTGGCGTCGGCATGCAGCCCCAGGAGCAGGCCTTCCGTCGCGGAGCCGACGTGATCGTCGCCTGCCCGGGACGGCTTCTCGACCACTTCTCGCGGCCTTACGCACACCTTTCCGGCCTCGAGGTGCTGGTGCTCGACGAGGCCGACCGGATGCTCGACATGGGCTTCTTGCCCGACATCCGCCGGGTGCTCAGGCACTTGCCCCGGGTCGAGCAGACCCTCTTCTTCTCCGCCACCCTGCCGCCGCCCATCGTGGCCCTGTCGCGCCAGTTGCTGCGCGATCCCGTCCGCCTCGACGTCGAGCGGCCTGCCGCGCCGGCGACGGGGGTGCGCCAGACGATCTACCCGGTGCGCCAGGACTTGAAGGCGCCGCTCCTGGTGGAGCTCTTGCAGCGCGGCGAGATCGGCAACGTCCTGGTCTTCACCCGGACCAAGCACCGGGCCGATCGCCTGGCCAAGACCCTGATGCGCCAGGGCGTCGCCTGCGACCGGATCCACGGCAACCGCAGCCAGCTGCAGCGCACCCGCGCGCTGGCCGGCTTCAAGAGCGGCAAGACGCGGGTCCTGGTGGCGACCGACATCGCCGCCCGCGGCATCGACGTCGAGGCGCTCTCGCACGTCGTCAACTTCGACGTCCCGCACGTGCCGGACGACTACATCCACCGTGTCGGCCGGACGGCGCGCGCCGAGGCCACTGGCGAGGCGTTCACCTTCGTCTCGCCGCAGGAGCGGGGCGAGCTGCACGCCATCGAGCGGGCGGTCGGCAAGCGTCTGCCGCGCCGCGAGCTCGAAGGGTTCAACGCCGACGCGCCCCGCGCCGAGGAGCTTGAGATCCCGATCGCCGAGCGCATAACCGCCATCCGGGCCAAGAAGGCCGAGGACCGGGCGCGGGCCCGGGCCAAGGCGGAACGCAAGGCGCAGCAGACGGCGTCGCGCCCGGAGAATCCCCGGCGCGACGACGGCAAGGGCTCGACGAGCCACCGTCCGGCCCGCTCGTCGGGCCGCCGGTCGTCGGGCGAGTCCGCCGCCGCACCCTCGTGGGCCAAGCCGGCCGGCAAGAGGCGCTCCGGCAGGAGAGGACGTCCCAGCCGGTAGAGACGGCTAGCAGGCAGGCGGAGCCTGCCCTAGGAACCAGCTCTTCCCCGCTCAGACGTTGGTGCCGCTCGCCTTGGCGATCTCGCGCCGCAAGGTCGGCGCGTCGGTGACGCCGACGTTCAAGAAGGAGACGTGACCCTGCCGGTTGACGACGATGACCGTCGGCAGGCCGCTGATTCGGTAGGTCTGCATGAGCTGCTCGGCCTCGTCGAGGAGCACGGGGTACGGAAAGGGCCAGCGCTCGACGTAGCCGCGCACCGTCTCGGGATCCTCGCCCACGTCGACGGCCAGAATCTGGACGCCCTGGCCTTCCAGCTCTTCGTGGAGCTTGTCGAGGATCTTCGCCTGCAGCTTGCAGGGGCCGCACCAGGTGGCCCAGAATTCCAGGACGACGACCTTGCCGCTGAAATCCGCCGGGCCCAGGACACCGCCTTCGAGGCTCGCGAGGCGGAAGCTCGGCTCCGGATAGGCGGGTTCGAAGGGGGTATAGGACGAAGGCGGCTCCATCGCCGCCGCCGCCGACTCGGTGGGCGATTCCACGGCGAGCGAACGGGCGAGGTAGACGAAGCTGACCGCCAGGACGGCGAAGGTGACTGCCACCAGCAACAGCCAGCCGCCCAAGGCCTTGGTGGTGTTCGGGGAGGATTCGGAGGGGATGGGCTCTGCCATGTCGTGGCCTTTCCAGGTAGGTGGGGTAGCCTTGCTGGGAGCGGCGCCGGGGCGAACGCCTGCTCTTGGATTCGCAAGAGCTTTACGGAGCCCGAGGCGGCCTCGGTTTGCGGGTCACTCGGATCCTTCGCCTTCTTCGCCGTCTTCCTCCTCTTCGGGGAGCGGTTCGGCGCTGCGTAATTCTGCCAGCTTGGAGTGTACTTCGTCGACCCTTTCGGTGGAAAAGACGAGGACGGCGTCGCGTCCGTCGCTGCGGGCCGCGGCGAAACCTTCGTGGAGGGCGAAAAGCTCCAGGGTCTCGGCGCCGTCTTTGGTGGTCAAGACGGCGCGCAGCTCCGGCTCGCCGAGGGGGAGGCCGCGCTCGGTGGCCGCGGCGGCGGAGATCACCTCCTCGGCCTGGGCGTCGGTCAAGGCGTAAAGGACGTCGCTCGCCGCGGTGTAGGGCACGCGCTCCTCACCGCGCAACCAGTCGCCTTCCTCCCGGCGCAGCACGAGCTCACCCTCGGATCCCTCGAAGCGGGCCTCCTCGATCTCGAAGACCTGGTACGAGGTCCAGGCTCGGGAACGCCACTCCGCCGGCGGCCGGGCGAGCTCGGCCGCCAGGCGAGTTTTTAGCTCAACGAGCTCGCCGCCGACGCGGGCGTAGTGGGTGCGGGCCGCGTCTTCTCCCGCCGCTTCCTCGTCGGCCCCGGGCAACGTGTCGCCAAGCTCCAGCCGGAAGGGCTCTGCCTCGCCACGGATCACCACCTCGAGGACTCCCGACTCCGCGTTCGCCAAGCCGGCCGCGGCCTGCGATTCCAGCGATTCGTCGACGAAGGCTTCGGCTCTCAGTCCCGTGATCTCGTTCAGAAGCGAATGGACGAGATCCTCGTCGGCACGGTCGACGGTGGGGCTCTCGATCCAGAAATCCTCCCCGCGCCGCGCCAGGAGCACCCGCTCTTCGCCCCTGCCAAACGTCAGCCGGTCGACCTCCGAGCGGGTAGCTGTAAAGAGCCGCTTGTCGCGCCAGTCGACCGGATCGCGGGTCAGATCGCTCCACACGGAGTCGGAGACCTGGTGGACCTCGGCGGTACCGACGACGGCCAGGAGCATGTCGGAGGTCCCCGGCACCTCGGCACCGATCTCGAGGACCGTCTCCCCCGTTTCCGTCGTCAGGCTGACGCGAGCGCGGGGCTCGTCGAGCCCCGCGTCGGCACGGTCCATGCCGGCGACGGAGCGCTCTTTCTTGAGACCGGAGAGGCTGCGCAGGAGGCTCTCCACGGTGCTCTTGTCGGCACGTGCCGCGAGAGGTTCCGTGAGGTGCCACTCGATCTCGGGCGGCAGGGTCTCGGCTTCGTCTTCCTCGTCGCTCGTTTTCGACTTCTCGCGCCGCTCCAGACGGACGGTCTGAGATTCCCAAGCGATCTCGACGGCTTGGACGTCGTCGTCCTCGAGCGGGGCGAGGACTTTTTTCTCCATCTCCGCTCGTTCGGCGGTCGACGGCAGGTCTTTCTCGAAAAAGACGAAGGCGGCGACGAGCGCCACCAGGACGGTCAGGACGAGAAGCGTCTTCGGCTTCATGATTCCTACCTCCGGCGCCGCATGTAGACCGAGACCCCGGCGATCACCGAGACCCCGGGCAGGAAGAGGAGGACCAGCAGGTAAACCGAGGCGAGCTCGGAGCTGGTCATCGCGAGCCGGGTCTCCTCGGGTTTCTTGCCCTCGATCGAGATCAGCTGCTCGCGCTCCACCAGCCAGTTGAACGTGTTCAGGGTCAAGACGGCGTTGGCGGCCTGTGCGATCTGCGAATCGGCGGCGAAGTCGAGGTCGCCCAGGACCACCAGCCGGGCCTGGCGGCTGTCTTGGGTTTCCTCGCCGCCGTCCTCGCTGTCGGCCGCTTCGTCGGGTTCAAAGAGCCCCACCTCCTCGTCGGCCGGCGCCTCCTCGGCCGGCGCTTCCTCGGCCACTTCGTCTTCGCCGGCTGCCTCCTCGCCCCTCGCCTTGAACGACACCGCCACGCCGAGCGAGACGACGCCCTGGACCTCTCCTTCGTCGGCCTGGAGGTTCTCCAGGTCGTTCAAGTCGGTCTCGCCCCAGGCGGAGCTCGTCGTGTGGAGGAGCTCGGTGATCTTGAAGCGCTCCGGCGCGTCCTCGGCGCGGCTCACGGAGCGCGCCAGGGTGAGGAGGACCCGCGTGTTCGTCTGATCGAGCTCCGCGACGATCGGATGGTCCCCGAAGCTGTCGGTGTAGATGCTCTCGGGGCCGAAAAACGCCAGCCGGGCCCCTGGGTCGATCACCACGTCGTCGCGCGCCTCGACACCGTAGCCGCGCAGCCACTCGGCGAGGCCCAGGTCGACCCAACCGGTCTCGCGCAACACCGGGTCGAGGAGCAACAGCATCCGTCCGCCGTCCTCCAGGTAGCGGCTGAAGAGCTCCAGGTCGGGAGGAAAAAAGTTCGTCGTCGGCCCGGCGACGACCAGGAGGTCGGCGTCGCGGGGGACTTCGACCTTTGCCGACGGGTCCCATTCCCCGAGCTCGAAGTTGTCCTTGCCCAGGAGGTCTTTGGCCTGGCTCAGGGCCCGCGGCTCGCCGGGAGCGTCGAGCGGTGCCTCGCCGTGGCCCGTGGTGAAGAGGATGCGGGGCTTCTCGGCCTCCACGAGCTCCAGGATGGCGCTCGTGATGAGCTGCTCGCCCTTGAATTCCTTCAAGGTCGGGGCCTGGCCGTACTGGGCGCCGGAGTAGTCGTACTCGGCGAGCTCGTACTCGTCGATCACCCGCCGGTCCTCTCCCGCCGCGATGACGAGGACGTTGGCGCGGGCGATCGAGTGCTGATCGATCAACCGCTGGGCCTCGAGGCGGTTCTTGACCGCGTCGATCGTCCGTTTCTTGAAGTACGCCGGATTCACCGCGGCGTAGCGCGAGAGGAGCTCGTCGACAGCGGCGTAGAGCTCGGAGTCGGGCGAGAGGAAGAGGATCGCCTCGACCTCGCGGTCGAGCCCCGCGACGACGTTCTCGCTTTTCTCAGAGAGGCTGTAGAGCTTGCTCTCGGTCCAGTCGAAGCGCTTGTAGTGACGGTAGGAGAGATAGTTGACCATGGCAAAGAGCACCACGGCCATCACGATCCCCAGGCTCAGGGTCGAGCCTTCGACCCAGGCCCGCTGAGATTCCGATCGTTCCATGCTCATGATCTCTACCTCCACTTCTTCGCTTCGAGAACGCGCGCCGAAAGGAAAAGGAAAAGCGCCACCGTGCTCACGTAGTAGACGAGGCGCCGGGTGTCGACGACACCGCGGCCGAATTCGTCCATGTGCTCGAGAAGGTTCATGTAGCCGAAAGCCGACTTGGCGAGCTCGCTCGTCACCAGCGAGTCCATGAAGGCGACGGCAAAAAAGAACATCAGGATCGCGAAAGTCGTGATCGCCGCCACGATCTGGTTGCGCGAGAACGCCGAGGCGAGCACCCCGGCCGCCAGGAAGACGGCGCCGATCCCCATCACGCCGAGGTAACCGGCGGCGATCGGTCCCCAGTCGACGCTGGAGCTGCGGGCGATGACGATGACGTAGGCGAGCGTCGGCAGCCACAGGAAGCCGTAGAAGGCGAACGCCGCCAGGTACTTGCCGGCGACGACCTCGATCTCGGTCACCGGCGCCGTCATCAGGCTCTCGATCGTGCCGCTCTTGCGCTCCTCGGCCAGGAGGCGCATCGTCAGCACCGGGGTGACGAAGAGCAGCACCAGCCAAAAAAAGAACGTGTCGCCGAAAAACAGCTTCAAGGGCGTCGTCGAGCCGCCGGCCCGCGGGTCGGAGAGAAAGCTCACGATGAGCGAGAAGATGTAGCCGTTGATCAGCAGGAAAAAGGCCAGGACCACGTAGGCCATGGTCGAGTAGAAGTAGGCGCGAAGCTCGCGCTCCAGGGTCGCCAAGAGGCCGCTCACGAGATCACCTCCTCATCCGTCTCGCTCTCCGGCTCGCCGTCGGCAGCGTCCGCCTCCGTTTCCTCGGCCGGTTTATCCGCGTTTCCCTGCCCCGTCAGCCGGACGAAGACGTCTTCGAGGGAGGCTTTCTTCTCGTGAAGCTCCAGGAGCGTCCAGCCCTTTTCGACCGCGGCCCGGAAGATCGCTTCGCGCAGCTCAGGTCCGCCGTCGCCCTCCAGCTCGAAACGGGTCTCGCCCTCGCCCGGCTCGGTTTCGACGGCGGCGACGTCGTCGAGGCCGGCGAAGACGTCGGCGGCGCCCTCGGGGGACTCCTTCAAGGTGACGGCGACGAGCGAGCTCCCCTGCGACTGCTCACGCAGCTCGGCCGGGGTCCCCTCGGCGACGATGTGGCCGCGGTCGATGATCAGCACCCGGTCGCAGAGCTGCTCGACCTCGGACAGGATGTGGGTGGAGAGGACAAGCGTGCGCTTCGTGCCCAGCTCCCGGATCAGCTCGCGGACGGCGATGATCTGCTTCGGGTCGAGCCCCACCGTCGGCTCGTCGAGCACCAGGACGCCGGGGTCGTGGAGGATGGCGGTGGCGAGCCCGACGCGCTGGCGGTAGCCTTTCGAGAGCGTGCCGATGATCTGCCATTCGACCTCGGTCAAGAGGCACCGGTCGATCACCCGGTCGATCGCCTCGCGGGCCTCTCCGCGCCGCATGCCTTCGAGGCGGGCACGGTACGCGAGGTACTCGCGCACCCGCATCTCGGGGTAGAGCGCCACGTTCTCGGGCAAGTAGCCGATCTCGCGGCGCGCTTTTTTGGAATCGGTGGCGAGGTCGTGTCCCGCCACCGTCACGGCACCGCTCGAGGGCGGCAGGAAGCCCGTGATCATGCGGATCATCGTCGTCTTGCCGGCCCCGTTGGGGCCGAGGATGCCGAGGATCTCCCCCTCGGCGACGGAAAAGGAGATGCCCTTGACGGCAGTGAAGTCGCCGTAGTGGCGCGTCAGGGATTGAGCTTCGATCATCTAGACGTCTTCCTCCTCGATCTCGAATGGCTTCGACGCAGCTGTTGAAAGGTGCGGGTCTGGGAGACCCACTCATCGCGTAAGCAAGAAGGGTGCCGGATCTACGCTGCACCGGGACCGCTGATCGTCGTACCGGCCGCGGACCCAGGGTGTCGTCGGTGCCCGGGAGGGCGCCAGATTGACGCGTCGGCCCTCGCCGCGGATGATATCCTCCGGCCATGAGCAAGGACAAAGCCACAGGAATGAAGTCGGCCTACGAGCTCGCCCTCGAGCGCCTGGAGAGCCAGGGAATCGAGCGCCCCCGGGAGGATTCGATGAGCGACGAGACCCGGGAGCAGATCGGCGAGGTCCGCCGGCAGGCCGAGGCCAAGCTGGCGGAGGTCGAGATCCTCTACCGCGACAGGCGGCAGGGTGCCGATCCGCAGGCTGAGGAAGAGTACCTGCGCGACCGGCGCCGTGTCGAGGACGACCGGGAACGTAAGATCGAGAAGCTACGGCAGGGCTAGCGTCCGCCGAGGGCATAGCCGAACGCGTCGAAGCGCTCCGCCAGACCCTTGACACCGGCGCTGTTCTGGTGCCAGAACTGGTTGCCGCGTTCCCGCAGGCCGCGGAACCGGCCACCGTAGAGGACGTTGACTCCGCCCGCGCTGAAGACCTGGCTGTAGACGGTTTCGTTGACGACGCCAATCGCCAGGTCCTCGCGTCCGTTGCCGTCGTAGTCGCCCACGGCGAGCGAGAAACCGAACTGGTCCCACCGGTTGGGGCTCTGCTTGATGTCGGTCTTGCCCTGGTGCCAGCACTGGTTGCCGGTTTCCTCCAGGCCGACCCTGGTGCCGTAGATGACGTTGACCGTGCCGGCGCCCAGGGTCCTGCGCACGAGCTCGTGGGGGACGCCGATCGCCAGATCGTCGAAGCCGTCGCCGTCGAAGTCGCCCGCCGCCAGCGCGGCGCCGAAGTAGTCCTCGGGCTCCGCTCTTTCGCAGATGCGGCCCACGTTCTGGTGCCACATCTGGTTGTCCGTCATGATGAGGCCCTCGTGGAAGCCGAGCAGGACGTTGACCGCCCCGGCGTCGGGCAGGCCGAGCTCGTGCTGGAGCGTGCCGAGGTCCTCGTGGGGGACGCCCACCGCCAGGTCGTCGTAGCCGTCGCCGTTGAAGTCGCCGGTCGTCAGCGCCCAGCCGAAGTGGTCCCCGGGGTCGGAGTCGCCCGCCACCGCGAGGTCCGAGACGTCGTTCGCGCCTTGGTGGGAGGTGGGATCGGCGAAGATGTTCTGGTTCCAGAACTGGTTGGGCTGAGGGTGCGTCGCGTGCAGCCCCGTCCAGGCGCCGAAGAGGACGTTGACCGCCCCGGCGTCGACGAAGGTCTCGGAGGCTGGGGCTGGGTCATCGTCCGCGGGAGGGGGGGGGGTGCCGGGGGGGGGCTCGCCGCTGGGGCCAACCTTGGCGACACCACCCCCGGTGCCCTCGCCGACGCTGACCGCCGCGGAGGCGTCCTCGCCGACGTAGCCGAGGTCCTCGAAGGGCACGCCGACGGCGAGGTCGCAGAAGAAGTCGCCGTTGTAGTCGCCGGAGGTGAGGGCGAAGCCGAAGGCGTCGCCGGTCTCGGCGAGGCCCAGGACGTCGATCGAGTCCTGGGTCCAGATCTCGTCGCCCGCGGAGGTCAGCCCGCCGAAGGACCCGTAGAAGACGTGGACCGCGCCGGCGTTCACCGCGCCCCCCACGTCCTCGCCGGGGACGCCGACCGCGAGGTCGAAGTAGCCGTCGCCGTTGAAGTCGCAGGCGGTCAGCGAGGCCCCGAAGGCGTCGCCGGCCTCGGCGGCGTCCAGGACTCCCACGAACGCCTCGTTCCAGATCTGGTTGCCGACGGTGGTGAGGCTCGTCGGACCGCCGTAGAGGACGTTGACCGAGCCGGCGCCGATGGCGGCGCCCACCCGGTCGCCGGGGACGCCGATGGCGAGGTCGTCGTAGCCGTCGCCGTTGAAGTCGCCGACGGCGAAAGCGGAGCCGAAGCGCTCGTCGAAATTCGCGGTCCCTTCGACGTCCAAGACGTTCTGGTACCAGATCTGGTCGTCCGTCGAGTCGAGGCCAAAGTCGAACACGCCGTGCAGGACGTTGACCGCCCCGGCGCCGTGGAGGTTGCCGAGGCCTTCGTTGAAGACTCCAATCGCCAGGTCGTCCTGGCCGTCGCCGTTGAAGTCGCCCCCGTGCGGGTAGTTGGCCGCGCCGGCGAAACCGACGCTCGCTGTGGCCAAGAGCGTCGTGCCGACGAGCAACGCGACACGCGTCGTCTTCAGATTCAGGGCTTGCAGGGCTCGCATGGCTCCTCGTCCTCCAGTTCGTCTACAGTTGCCGGCGCCGCCGCCGCGACTCCCGGCCTCCGGTACCGCGCCACCGCCCTCGGGCGGTCAGCTGAATCGGGAGGCGGCTCGTCGCGCCTTGGACGCCGTTCATCGATCGACCATTATATGCGTAAGTAGGCATGAATCCAGGCGTTTCTCCGATTTTGGCCAGATTTTTTTGGCTGGTACCTCCGGCCCCTCCGTCCTGGTAAACGCCGAGGCGCTCTTCATTGGCCCGGATGAGGGCACGCCCTTCCGCGTCGAGGGCTCGTTCCAGCTCCTCCCGGCCCTTCCAGATTCACCCGAGGACAGGACGGTGCCGAGCGAGCTCCCGCACAAGACCCTGGTTCGCCTCGGCCAGCCGTATCAGATCGCGAGCGCTCCGCGAGAAGAGGAGCTGCGAGCGCGCGTCTCCATCCGACGCGCCAACTCGCCGATGACCACGTAGTCTTTTTCCCGATTGGTCTTCTTGAGCTCGGCGAGCGGCTCCAGGCCGACAACTGGGACGTCCTCGTCTTCCGCGTCGCGCCAGATTTGTGCCAGCTCGTCCGGCGAGATGCGGGGCGGGCCGGTGACGAAGTCCGTTCGCAGACGGAGCCGGTCGAGGCGGTGCTCGAGATGGGAGCTCCAGCCGCCAGCAAGCCAGCGCCGGTCGAGCGGCGCGCCGAAGCGGTAGCGAGCTCCCCGTTCGCCGAGGACGGCGAGGACATGGGCCAGGGCCTCGTCGTCTTCGCGCAGGATCCAGTCGCCGTCCTTGCTCATCACGGCCAGGCGATGGACGACGACGGCCTGGCCGGAGCTCAGGACCGCGCGCAGCCGGCCCTGGTTGAGATCCGCCGTTAGCTCGACGTAGGGGTTGCCCGTCATGGCCCTAGTCTAACGATATCGGCCGTCGCCTTCGGCGGACGTGGTTGAATCGGCGCTGATGATGTCGCCGTCGCCGTCGAGGGAGTAGTCGACCATGGCGGCGGCCCAGGTGACTGTCGGCGAGCCCTCGAAGCCGGGCGGGCAGCCCTGCTGGTCGAGGATGCCCGACCTGGCGCTGACGTCGACGAAGGTGTTGCCGCCGGCGTTTTCCGTCGCGTCCCCGTGCGGTGCGAAGAGCTCGCGAGAGTTTTCCGTCGCGTTCCCGGACGGTGCGAAGAGCTCGCGAGAGTTTTTGATCGCCTTCCCGCGAGCCGGGAAGCCGACGTTCCGGTCTGTCGTCGCCTCCGGGGCTCGCACGAAGCCGACGGCTCGGGATTCGTCTACCCGATTTCGGCCATTTTCTGCCATAATACGTCGCCGAGCGACGATTTCGAGCACGGCTCCGGGCGCCGAGGCGCTCTGCGAGCCCTGGGAGCACTGATTTGGCCCTGTTCACCCCCCCTGAAGACCCGCTGGAGCCGCCACCGAGTGCCGGCGGCTCGGGGTGCGCACGGATGTCAGATAAAACCCTAGGAGTCAGGTCGCGGTGAACGCTCCGATGGTACAACGAGAAGTCACTTTCCGAGAACCGCTAGCTCTCCTCGCAGCGACCGGGCTCGTGCTCGTGTGGTCCGGCGTCCAGCCACTGGAGCGGGGCACCTGGTGGCTTGAGGTCGCCCCGGTGTTGATGGGGGTGCCTGTACTCGTAGTATCCTACTCGCGTTTTCGCCTGTCCCCTCTTCTCTACCGCTTGCTCTTCCTCCACGCCGTGATCCTCATGGTGGGTGGCCACTACACATACGCCCGGGTGCCAGCTGGCTTCTGGGTTCAGGACTTGCTCGACCTGTCTCGGAACCATTACGACCGTCTGGGTCACTTGGCCCAGGGTTTCATCCCTGCAATCTTGAGCCGCGAGATTCTCCTACGGCTCTCCCCCCTGCTGCGGGGGAAGTGGCTAGTCTTCCTCGTCATCTGTGTGTGCTTAGCCTTCAGCGCTTCCTATGAGCTCATCGAGTGGTGGGCAGCGCTCATCGGTGGCGAGTCTGCTGAGTCCTTTCTCGGCACGCAGGGAGACGTGTGGGACACTCAGTGGGACATGTTTCTGGCACTGTTAGGATGCGTCGCCGCCCAGGTTCTACTTGGACGCCTCCACGACCGGTCGATGGAAGCGATTGTCACCCAACCGGGTTGAGCCGCGGGCCGGTCGCGTCCCGCTCCCTCGGTCGGCGTCTTCAGCGGCAGCAACGGCGGGCTCCTGACCGGCATGGCGATTTCGAAGAACCGTCGCTTCTGGAACCAGGGGCCGCCTGTGGTAGACAAGGAGGGAGGCGCCCTTCGGAGGTCCCCGCATGAAGATCCCTTACGCCATTGCCGACTTCTACGCCCTGCGCACTGAAGGCTACCTCTACGTCGACCGCACCGACCGCATCGCTCTCCTCGAGGAGCTCGGCAAGAACCCCCTCTTCCTGCGGCCGCGTCGCTTCGGCAAGTCGCTGTGGGTCCGCACCCTGGCCTGCTACTACGACCTGCGCTACGCCTCCGAGCACGAGCGTCTCTTCGGCGACCTCGCCGTCGGCAAGGACCCCACACCGCTCGCCCACCGCTACTTCGTCCTGGACTGGGACTTCTCCGATCTGGACCTGGACCCGCCGCCCCTGGGCAGGGACATCAGCTCGCTCTCCCGTGCCCAGCGCATCGGCGACGAGATTCACGGCTACGTGAACAGCTCCCTCGAGACGTTCCTCCTGCGCTACGAGGAGCACCTGCCGGCCACCGTCGAGCTCGAAGCCGACGCTTTTCGTAACCTTGCACGGCTGCTCGCCGTCATCGAGCGGACTGCCTACGGTCTCTATCTCCTGATCGACGAGTACGACAACTTCGCCAACGAGGTCATGACCTCCGACCCCGACGCCTACCACGACCTGGTCCATACCGACGGCCCCTTCAAGCGACTCTTCAAGTGGGTGAAAAGGGCGATGGCCGGCCAGGGGCTGGAGCGGCTCTTCATCACCGGCGTCTCGCCGGTGGTGATGTCCGACGTCACGAGCGGTATGAACGTTGCCGAGAACGTCTACCTCTACGGCGAGCTGAACGACCTGTGCGGCTTTACTGACGACGAGGTGCGCGGTCTGCTCGCAGAGCTTCATGCCGAAAAAGCCGCCACGGGTGAGCCGTCCTGGGACGCCGAAGCGGCGCGCGACATACTCCGCGACTGGTACAACGGCTACCGCTTCGCCACCGGTTCCGAGGCCGCAGTCTACAACCCTACGCTGGTGCTTTACTTCCTCAAGCACCTCCAGCGCACCGGCACCTACCCGCGCCAGATGCTCGATGCGAACCTCGCTGCCGACGAGGGGAAGCTCGACTACCTCGCCCAGGTGACCGCGGGCCAGGACGCGGTGATCGACCTGATCCGCAAGGGGCGGCCTCTCGCCAGCTCATGGACCGCTTCACTCTGCGTGCCATGCTCGAGCGCTCGGCCCAGGACGCGAGCTTCCTAGGCTCCTATCTCTTTTACTTTGGCATGCTCACCCTGAGCCAGGAGGAGACGACCGAGCAGACCCTGGAGCTCGTGGTGCCCAACGAGGTGATGCGCGGTCTCTTTTCGAATTCAAGCGGCTGCCCTTGAAGAAGTTGAGAAAGAGCGGCAAGGAGGTGAAGGCCATGAAGCGCGAGGAGCTGGCGGCGCTCGGGCCGGTCCAGGCGGCGCTCGACGAGGCCGAAACGCAGCTTACGGGCTACCGGCGGGCGCTCGGGAAGCGTTACGGCAACGTCCTCAAGC
Organism: uncultured bacterium; assembly: GCA_965371445.1. Taxonomy (GTDB): domain Bacteria; phylum Acidobacteriota; class Thermoanaerobaculia; order Multivoradales; family J023; genus DASWIG01. The sequence continues at coordinate 15,595 of CBDUYN010000194.1, forward strand.
TTCGCGCCTGGGCGGTGGTGGCTCTGGGCTTCGAACGGCTCGTCGTCCGGCCGTCGAGCTCTTCCCTGGTGTAGCCGAGAATCTTGCAGAGCGCGCGGTTGGCCCGGCGGATCCGCAGGGAGGGATCGGCGAGGTACATGCCGATCCCGGCACCCTCGAAGGCCTGATCGAAGAGCTCGTCGTGGTCCACAAGGAGTAAAGGGTAACACACGTCGTCAGATCCGATACACTCGCCCGGGGAGCCGGCGCCAACCAGCGCTCAAGGTTGGCGTTGAAGGCCTCCGAGAAAGGGCGACATGCAGCTTCGAGTGCCTCAGCGAGATCGGCAGACGCCGAAGCCGGCGTACAGGCTCCGAAGGCGATGGGCCCACCTGGGCCTCGCCCTCGGCTTGGCGAGCCTCGTGGGCACCGCCGGCCTCGGTGCCGACGCCTTGTCCGAGGACGAGGTCAAGGCCGGGTTCCTCTACAATTTCATCTTCTTCGTCGAATGGCCTCCGAAAGAGCGGGGCGACGACGAGTCGATCGCTCTCTGTGTCGCCGGCGGGAGCTCGTTGAGCGACACTCTGTCGAGCGTCGAGGGTCGAGCGGTCGAAGGCAGGAAGCTGGTCGTCGCGCACCTGAACGGCGACGCCGAGCCCGCATCACTACGGGCTTGTGACCTCCTCTTCATCCGCGCCTCGCTGGCCGACGAGACCGGCGACATCCTCCGGTCGCTCGCGGGGTATCCGGTGCTCAGCGTCAGCGAGGTGGAAGGCTTCGCCCACGCCGGGGGTATGATCAACTTCGTCACCCGGGAAAACTCGGTGGGATTCGAGATCAACCGCGGCGCCGCGGAGCGGGTGGGGATCAAGCTCCGGTCCAGGCTTCTGCGTGTCGCCGATCGCATCGTTGAGGGGTCGGAGTGAACGCCAACCTGCCAGCGGAGACTCGCCGCACGGGGGCGATCCGGATCGCCGGCCGCTCATTGATGAGCCAGCTGTCCATCCGGCACAAGCTGGTGCTGATCATCATGACAGTCAGCGCGTTTTCGATGATGTTGACGAGTGGAGCCCTGATCGTCTACCAGGACTCCTCCTTTCGCGAGCGGATGGCCCGAGACCTCGAGACCCAAGCGCAGATGCTGGCGACCAACTGCGCCGGGGCTCTGTTGTTCGACGACCCTGACGACGCCGAGGAGGTGCTGGCGTCGTTGCGAGCCAAGACGCCGATCCTGGTCGCCGGTGTCTACCGGGGGGACAAAACTCTGCTCGCCAGCTATCGGCGGACGGCCGACTCGGTGCCGCCGAGGGCGCCGGACGGGGAGGGTCACCGTTTCGGTGACGACCACGTGGTGTTGGTGAAGCGCGTGATCCTGGACGAGCAGACGATCGGTACGATCTACCTCCGATCGGACCTGAGCGAGCTGACGGCGTTTCGACGGGAGAGTCTCCTCGCTCTGGCCCTGATGGTCCTGCTCGCCTCGATCGTCGCCTACGTCCTGTCGTCGAGGGTGCAGAGGGTGATCTCCGGGCCGATCTTCGAGCTCGCCCGAACGGCCCGCGCGGTCACCGAGGACGAAGACTATTCCATCCGCGCCCGCCGAGACTCCGAGGACGAGCTCGGCCTCCTCACGGACGCCTTCAACAACATGCTGGCCCACGTCGAGAAGACCGTGACCCTCGAGAAACGCCTGAGAGAGTCACAGAAGATGGAGGCGATCGGCCGATTGGCAGGAGGCATCGCCCACGACTTCAACAACCTGCTCCAGGTCATCTCCTCGCACCTCCACTTCGTCCGCCAGGCAGTGTCCCCCCAGGAAGTGTCCGGCGACGACGTGGAGGGCATCTCCAAGGCCACCGAGTCGGCGACGGCGCTGACCCAGCAGTTGCTGGCCTTCAGCCGTCAGGCGGTGACCCACCCCGAGTCGTTGGACCTCAACCGGGTCGCCGGAGAAGCCGTCACCATGGTCCGGAGAACCATCGGAGAGGACATCGAGGCAAGCTTTTCACCCGGGACGGACCTATGGCCGATCCGTGCCGACGCCGGCCAGGTCCAGCAGGTGATTTTGAACCTCGCGCTCAACGCCCGCGACGCGATGCCCGGAGGCGGGAAGCTGAGCTTTGCGAACGGTAACGTCAGCTTGAGCGAAAGCGACTGCCGGCTGGAGCCGCAGGCCACGCCGGGGGACTACGTGATGCTCTCGGTCGCCGACACCGGGTGTGGAATGGACGAGCACACGAAGGCCCATGCGTTGGAGCCTTTCTTCACCACCAAGAGTGCGGGTCGAGGTACCGGGCTCGGTCTGGCGACCGTCTTCGGCATCGTCAACCAGACCGGCGGTCATCTCGCGATCGACTCCGAGGTCGGGAAGGGAACCACCGTCAGGGTCTGCTTTCCGCGCTCCGAGGAAACGCCGTCGGCCTCGGTCGACCGCCGTTTGGAGACCACCGACCGAGGTGGCCGAGGCGAGCTCCTGTTGCTCGTCGAAGACGAGCAGGCGGTTCGAAAGACGACGAGCCGGGTCTTGCGCCACGCCGGGTATCACGTCCTGGAGGCCGGGGATGCGGAAGAGGCCGGCTCGCTCTTCGCCGTTGCCGGTCACGACGTGGCCCTGCTGATCACGGACGTGGTGATGCCAGGCCGAAGGGGCGACGAGCTCGCTCAGGACCTCTTACGGAAGAATCCGCGGCTAGCGGTCCTTTTCATCACCGGATATGCACCCCGAGCCGGATCCGTCGCCCTCGAGGGCGGGGCTTGCTTGCAGAAGCCGATCGATCCTGACGTCCTGCTCCGGAAGATCGGGTCGCTCCTGGACGAACGGTCTTCCGGCGCGTGGAAAGAGCCGTCCGCCGGGGGCTTGCTGTTGCTCGTCGAGGACGAGCCGGCGATTCGCAGAGCGACGAGACACATGCTCGTCCAAGTGGGCTACGAGGTCGTATTGGCCGAGGACGGCCGCGAGGGCCTCGAGTGCTTCGAGGCCCAGGCGGAGGAATTCGAGGCGGTCATCCTCGACTGGCTCATGCCGGGGATGGGCGGAGAAGAGACTCTCAGGAGGATGCTCGAGATCCGCCCGGGCCTCCGGGCGGTGATTACCAGCGGCGGCAACGCCTCCGAGACATGGCACGAAACCACTGCCGCGATCGCTTTCCTGCAGAAGCCCTTCGACCGCGACCAGCTCATCGACAAGCTCGAAGAGGTCGGATCTTCGTTCGGGAAGAGGAGGGAGGAGAGATGGCAAACGTAGCAACACC
>CBDUYN010000195.1:0-18784 GCA_965371445.1 uncultured bacterium
GGGTGGGGAACCGCCGCTTCGTCGACGCTGCCGGGACCGAGGTGGGGCGCTGGCAATACCAGCAGCTCCTGCTCGGGCCCTGGGGCATGCCGGCACCCAAACGGTCTCCTCTACCGTACCTACCACACCGGCGCCGCCCGCCTAGTGGACTGTAACACTTGAATCGATAGTGGAAGCCCTCCCTACTCTGGGTGGCAAGGGCCAGCACCTGGAGTCTCTGAGCGAAGGCCTCCAACGGCCGTTGAAAGCGGATGGAAACTCTTCATCGCGTCCCAACGGCCGTTGGAAAAGGAGAAATCGCGGCAAAACCTGACACGGCTTCCGCGTGGCACAGGGGTCGAGAAGCGACATTGGTTATGATCCACCCTGATGGACGTCCGGATCCCAGACCCCGACCTCCGCCGCGCCCAGGAGAAGCTCTGCCGCGCCGTCGCCCGCGCCGGTGGACGGGCGCTCCTTGTCGGCGGCTCGGTGCGCGACGCGCTCCTCGGACGCGAAGCCAAGGACCTCGACTTCGAGGTCTACCACCTCACGCCGAAACGGCTGCGTAGCGTCCTCGGCGCGTGCTTCGCCCTCGACCTCGTGGGCGAATCGTTCGGCGTCCTGAAGGTCCGTCACCTGCCGATCGACGTCGCGATCCCGCGCCGCGAGTCCAAGCACGGGCTCGGGCACCGTGGCTTCGAGGTCCATTCCGACCCGGACTTACCGCTCGCCGAGGCCGCCTCGCGGCGCGACTTCACGTTGAACGCCATCGCCTGGGATCCGCTGACCGGCGAGATCCTCGACCCGGTGGAAGGCGTCGCCGACCTGGAGGCGCGGCGGCTGCGTCACGTCTCGGAGAAGCTCGCCGAGGACCCGCTCCGCGTCCTGCGGGCCATGCAGCTCGCCGCCCGCTTCGAGCTCTCGGTGGCCGAGGAGACCGTAGCTCTGTGCCGGACGATCGAGCCCGAGGGGCTCCCCCGCGAGCGGCTCTTCGACGAGTGGACGAAGCTCGTCTTGAAGGGGGTACGCCCCTCGCTCGGCCTGGCTTTTTTGCGCGACTGCGGCTGGGTCCGTTACTCGCCGGAGCTCGAAGCCCTGATCGGCTGTCCCCAGGATCCGAAGTGGCATCCGGAAGGCGACGTCTGGGTCCACACCCTCCACGTCATGGACGCTTTCGCCACCGAGCGCACGGGCGAGGACGCCGAAGACCTCGTCGTCGGCTTCGGCTGCCTCTGCCACGACTTCGGCAAGCCCGCGACCACCACCCACGACGAGGACGGACGCATCCGTTCGAAGGGTCACGAAGAGGCGGGCGAGGAGCCCACCCGCGCCTTTCTCGGACGACTGACCCACCAGGAGAAGCTGGTCTCGGAGGTGGTGCCGCTGGTCCGGGAGCACCTGCGTCCGATCACCCTCTACAAGTCGCGGGCCGGGGCGTCGGCGATCCGCCGCCTGGCGCGTCGGGTGGCACGTATCGACCGCCTGGTGCGCGTCGCCCGTGCCGACCACAAGGGACGTCCGCCGCTGCCCTTCGACGGCTACCCGGCGGGTACATGGCTCCTGGAGCAGGCCGAGGCGATGGAGATTCGCGAGAGCGCGCCGCAGCCCATTGTCCTCGGACGGCACCTGATCGAGCTAGGGCTCGAGCCAGGTCCGCACTTCGGACCGCTCCTGGAGGAATGCTTCGAGGCCCAGCTCGACGGACGCTTCACCGATCTCGACGGCGGTCTGGAGGTCGCCCGCGAGGTGGTGGCCGCCTATAGAGTCTCAGGGAAGAGTCCGGCACGCCGCAAGCCCCTCTCGGCTCCACAATAGAGTATCGCCAGAGCGCCGGACGTGGCCGTGCCAGGCGACCCGCCCTGGCGAGGTCTGACGTACGAGGGACTGCACTTGTTGCCGAAATCGAGCAGACGGGTTGATGAACGAGTACGTCACCGACACCCATGCCCTTCTTTGGCATTTTTACGCACCGAAGCGTCTAGGTGCCGGCGCCCGCAAGGCTCTCGTCGCGGCCGACGACGGGGACGCACGCATCTGGATCCCCGCGCTGGTGATCGCGGTGCGGGAGCCGGGAGCTCAGGCCGGAACGACCTGGACGGTCAAATGCAGACCGGCCTCCTCGACCATCGCCTGCAAGGCCAACCGCACAAACTGTGTCTCACTGTATCCGAGGATCCGGGCAAAGCGGGCCGCACGTTGCGGGCTAAGCGTCCTACGGCTTTTCTCGAGGTCGCAAAGATGGGACCGCGAAATCTTCAGCGTACGGGCGAAGTCCGCTTTGGCTCACCCCTTCTCCCAAGCGGATCGAGAGAAGCAGGTCCCCAAGCGTCAGGGGTCCACCCGTCACGCCTTCCAAGAACGCCATCGCCTCGCTCGTGTTCTCAGTACTCATGGTTGGTGACCTCCTTGACCCGGGCCAGCTCACCAGCGGCATCGGTGTCGATCTCGTAGATGGCGCGGTAAGCCTGGCTGAGCCGGATGGAGCGCTGCCCCTGCCGGGAACCGCCGAGGGTCTTGTCGTGGAATCCGGGGATCTTACGAGCCTCCTCAAGCCCTTGGTTCTCTACCATCTCCGGAGGGATAGCCCTCGCACGCAAGCCGTGGTAGGCTGCGAGCAGCGCTACCCACGACGACACGGCGACCCACTGGAAGGAGACGACCCCATGCAATTCAACGCCCTGGTCGACGAGGTCCGAGAGCTCTCCCTGGAGGAGAAGCTGGAGATGAGGGGCCTGCTCGACAGATATCTCGCCGAAGAGGAGCGGCAGAGAATCGCCCGCAGCCACCAGGAGAGTCTTGCCGAGCTTCGAGAAGGTCGACTTGACTTCACCGACGACGTAGATCGGCTTCGCAACGACCTTGAAGGCTGAGTGGATGCAGATCACCTTCAGCTCGTCCTTCAAGCGGGCGTTCAAGAAAATCGTGAAGGGGACCAAGTCTCTGGAAAGGACGTTCTGGGAGAAAGTTGAGATATTCATTCGCGACCCTTTCGACAGGAGACTGAGGACACACAAACTCTCCGGTTCATTGAAAGACTTGTGGAGCTTCAGCGTAACCTACGACGTGCGGGTGATCTTCTACTTCGTCGACGAGGAAAGAGCTGTTTTCATTGACATCGGTGGTCACGACGCCGTCTACTGACCCCGTGGCCGCACGTCGGCGGATCCGGGCGGCAAGAAGTAGCGAACTGCCGAGGTGGGTGGCACCACGGAGGGAGCTCTTGGAGCAAGCCGAGGCCATGGAGATTCGCGAGAGCGCGCCGCGGCCTATCGTCCTCGGACGGCACCTGATCGAGCTGGGCCTGAAGCCCGGCCCGCATTTCGGACCTCTCTTGGAGGAGTGCTTCGAGGCCCAACTTGACGGACGCTTTGCCGATCTCGACGGCGGGCTGGAGGTCGCCCGCGAGGTGGTGGCCGCGTATTGGGCCGGCGCGGTCAAATCCCCCTAACCCCCTTTCCTAAAGGGGGGACCTGCGAAGGCTCGAGAGGACGGCCTCCGCCAAGGTGTCGATCTCGTCCTCGCCCATCGGCGTCGACAAAACCCCCATACCGGTGCGAATCGTCACGATGCCCGCGTCGTAGAAAGCGTCGATGAGCTGGCCGAGGGCGGCTTTTTCCCGGGCGGTAGGAAACGTCGATCGATAGTCCGTCGGCGGCTGTGCTTTCAGGTGCAAGCGGAAGAGAGACCCGGTGCCGGTCACGCTGGCTGGCGCGCCAACCACCGAAATCGCCTCCTCGATCCTGCTGCGCGCCAGACGCCCGAGGCGGTTCAAGCGGGCCACCTCTTCCGCGTCAAAGAGCTTCATCGCCGTCAACCCGGCCGTCATCGTCAGGGGGTTGGCCGAAAAAGTGCCGGATTGAGGAAGCCGAGGGCCGTCTCCTCCCGTTGAAAATACGTCCATCACCTCGGCCCTCCCGGCGACCGCCCCGACGGGTAGCCCCCCGCCGATGATCTTGCCCAGGGCCGTCAGGTCGCTCTGCACGTCGTAACGCGCCTGCATCCCGCCCACCTCGGCGCGCAACGTGATCACCTCGTCGAATACCAGGAGCGCGCCGTTTGCCAGGGTCCAGTCGCGCAGGGCCTTGACGAACGCCTCGTCGGCCGGGATCAAGCCGACCCGATGGGGCATCAGATCCAGAAGCACACAGGCGAGATCGTCACGATGCTCGTCCAATAGGGCAACGGCGCCCTCCGGGTCGTTGAACGGCAGCACCACCACATCCCCCAGGACGCTTTCGGGCGTGCCCTTGGCCAGCGGCACCGAAGCCGGACGATCCGGACGTCCCCAGTTTTGCGGAGCAGGCTCCTGGCTGACCTCGGCGAAGTCGTAGGCCCCGTGATAGGTCCCCTCGACCTTGGCGAATCGAGGCCGGCCGGTAAAGGCGCGCGACGCTTTGAGCGCCGCCATGACCGCCTCGGTTCCGGAGTTCATGAACCGTATCCTCTCGAAGCTCGCGGAGCGGCCGCAAAGATGCCGTGCGTACTCGATCTCGACCTCCGTCGCCATGGTGAAGGCGGTTCCCCGGCTCACCTGGGACGTCACGGCCTCGACGATCGCCGGATGGGCGTGACCATGGATCAGAGAGGCCATGTTGTTGGCGAAGTCGATGCGCTCGACGCCGTCCACGTCGACGATCCGGCAGCCGCTCGCCTTCGCCGCATAGATGGGATGGGGCGAGCGCAGCAGAGTGTTGCGGCTGACGCCGCCGGCCAAGACCTCCTGCGCCTGACGGAAGAGCTCCGCGCTACGGCTCTTCATCTGGTTTTCCCTCAACGGACGGGTTGAAGCGAGGCGGCCGTCCTTGCGCGAACGTCCTCCAGAGTCACGCCCGCGGCCATCTCCAGCAGCTGGAACCCCTGCGGCGTCACGTCGACGACGGCAAGGTCGGTGTAGATTCGGGAAACGACCCCCTTGCCGGTCAGGGGATAGGTGCACTCCTCGACGAGCTTCGGCTCGCCAGTCTTCGTCGTATGCTGGGTGATGACGAAGATGGTTCTGACCCCGGCCACCAGGTCCATGGCACCGCCGACGGCGGGAATGGCGTCGGGAGCGCCTGTCGACCAGTTGGCCAGATCGCCGGTGGCGGAGACCTGCAAGGCTCCCAGCACGCACACGTCGATATGCCCGCCTCGGATCATGGCGAAGCTGTCGGCGTGGTGAAAAAAAGAGGCGCCGGGGACGGTCGTGACCGGCTTCTTGCCGGCGTTGATGAGCTCCGCCTCCTCGGCGCCCGGCGACGGCGGCGGCCCCATGCCCAGAAGACCGTTTTCGGTGTGATAGATGAGCTCGCGGCCCGCGGGGACGAGCTTCGCCACCATCTCCGGAATTCCGATGCCGAGATTCACGTAGGAGCCGTCGGGAATGTCTTGCGCCGCCCGCGCGGCCATTTGCTCACGGCTCCAGCTCATGGATAGCGCCTCCCTTCGGCGATCAGCCGCGACTCCTGGAGCGGCTCGGCGACTTCGACGATCCGGTCGACGAAAATGCCGGGAGTTACGACGTGCTCCGGATCGATGGCGCCACGCTCCACGACGCGGCGAGCTTGTACGATCGTCGTCTCTGCCGCCATGCACATCAGCGGGGCGAAATTCCTCGCCGTCTTGTTGTAGGTGAGATTTCCCATACGGTCCGCGGTCTCGCATTTCACCAGGGCAAAATCCGCCTTCAACCAGGGCTCCATGACGTATGTGACGCCGTCGAGCTGCCGCGTCTCCTTGCCTTCGGCGAGCGGCGTTCCCACCGCGGTCTTGGTGTAGAAAGCGGGGATCCCGGCGCCGCCGGCGCGGATTCGTTCGGCGAGCGTCCCCTGCGGCACCAGCTCGAGCTCGATCTTGCCCGCCCGGTAGAGCTCGGGAAACACCTTGGAATGACTGGAGCGGGGATAGGAGCAGATCATCTTCCGGACCTGGGCGTTGGCGATCAGCGCTGCCAGACCGACTTCGCCGTTCCCGGTATTGTTGTTGATGGCGGTGAGGTTTGTTGTCGCCTGGTCGATCAGCGCGTGGACGAGCTCGATGGGGCTTCCTACCTCGCCGAAGCCGCCGATCATCACGACCGCCCCGTCGCAGATGCAGGAGACGGCCTCCGCGGTAGAGCCAAAGGTCTTGTCGGTCATGTGCGTGCCATCTCAGCCAAGGCCGAGGACAGCTCCTCTTCGATTTGCCTCAGCTCGCCGGCGAAGAAAAACTCGTCGGTGTCGTAGGGTTCGAGCAGTGCGACGTTGTTGGTGTGCTCGTCGTATTTCGCCAGAAAGACGGGGTCCAACCATCTCATGTTGCGTCCTTCGGAGAACTTCAGCGCGAACACCTTTTCGCCGTTTACCTCCGTTATGCCCAGGATAGAGATCTTGCCCGCCGAAGTGGACATCGAAATGTGCCGCGACGGACGGTTGATCGAAGGTAACGAGCGGTAGACCTTGTCGAACACTCTGTGGACGTCGGCAAGCGGCGCGGAGAAGTAGTGGTGCTCCCCCGTCGGGCGCGCGCAGTAGATGGAGTGGAAACCGATCGAGAGCATGCCGAGGACGTTGGCCAGGTCGATCCAATTCTGCGCCGACTTGTCGATGTCGATGCCGCCCTCAAGGTCGGGGAACATGCTGATGTGCTTCATGATCGGGCTTTGGCTGCGGATCACGACTCGATGCGCTTGCAGACGCCGTATCGCGGCGATGGTCAACGGGTTCAGGACCTCCCGAGGCGTCGAGAAATGCGTCATCCAGGCCGGCTGGATGCCGTTCTCGTAGAGCCGCTCGAAAAGTTCCAGCATCCGCTCGTACCCCGGACGCAGAATCAGCTCCGGCTCATAGGTGAGCGCCCGGCTCCCCAGGCGAACGGTCTTGACATGGATCAGGCTCGGATCCTCGATCAGGGGCGTTATGTAGCGCTCGAACCGCTCCGCGGTCATGAAGCCGGCGTCGCCGCCGGTAAGGAGCAGATCGTTGACCTCGGTATGCGCTCTCAGATAGTCATGAACACAATCGACATCCTTTTGCAGGAACATGTCTTCGTCGCCCCGGACCTGAGCGTGTCGGAAACAGTAAGTGCAAAAGGAGAAGCAGTGCTGCGTCGATTTGTCGAAGATGAGTTGGATCTGCGGATACTTGTGCTGGCTGCCGTGAAGCACTTCCACGTCGCCCGCCGGCGTGACGAGCCACGGTTTGTTGAGCTGCTGCTTGCCGTCGTGCGGATTCGTTTCGCGCATGTACTCTGAGGCGATGCGCTCTTTTTCCTCCCGGGTGGTGGCCGCCACGTAGGCCTCGACGATTTCCTTGCGGATCATTCCCGGCTGCGGAAAAACCAGCTGGAACATCGAATCGGTGGCGAAGCCCTCCCAATCGATGCTGTTGAGCGTGTGCCGGGTGGCCAGAAAGCGGTAGACGTCGATAAAGAGCTCCCGCTCCTCCTCGAAGCCGATCTCGATGCCGTTCGATTTCAGGATCGAGCACACCTCCCGGAAGCCTGAAAGACCGGCGTACCTCCCCTTCCCGGTGAAGAGAGGACGCGCGGTGCTCTTGAGGCCCGAATGCTGCGGATAGAGAGCGTGGAGCCGCTTCACCAGCCCATCGGGTAGGAGCCGCTCTTCAACGATGGTCGGGAGCGTATCTGGACGAAGGCCGCTGCTTTCCAGGGCCGAATAGACGTCACTCTCCGCAATGGCGAGGGCCTGCATGCTAGTGTCTCCTTTCCGGTGCACCCCGTATTCGACCTGGCTTCTCCGAGACCCCGAAGATCAGCCTACGCCAAACGTCACCGGGCCGCACCACCCGCCCGGGTAGGACGATGGCCCATCGGTTGGTGCCTTACTCCTCGTCGTCCCCCTGCGGACGGCGCAACCCCAGCACCGTCATCTTCTGGTGCAGGTAAGTACGCTGGATGTCGAGCAACCGCGCCGCCGCCGAGACGTTCCACCGCGTCCGCTGGAGGACGCTCTCGATGTACTCCTTTTCGCACTGCGCCTTGAAGTCCTTGAGCGACAGGCTCGGGCGGTGGCCCAGTTGTACGAGGCCGATCTCGCCTCCCGTGCCCTCGAGAAACGACGACGGCAGCTGCTCCGCCGTCAACGGGTCGCTGCCGAAGACCACGAGGCGCTCGCAGAGGTTCTTGAGCTCGCGGACGTTGCCCGGCCAGCCGTAGCCCAGAAGGCTTTCGTAGAGCCCCTCGTCGACGCCGAGCCGCGCTCTCTTGTGACGCCGGGAGAAGTGCTCCAGGAAATGGTCGAAGAGAGGACGGATGTCGTCCTTGCGCTCCCGGAGCGGTGGGATCTCCAGAGGAAGGTGCGCCAGCCGGAAGTAGAGGTCCTCGCGGAACTCGCCGCGCTCGACCGCCTTTTCGAGGTCGCAGTGGGTCGCCGCCACCACCCGGACATCGACCTCGCGGTCCCGGGTCTCGCCGATGCGCCGCACCCGTCCGTCTTCGAGGACGCGCAGGAGACGCGCCTGGAGCGCGTAGTCCATGTCGCCGATCTCGTCGAGAAAAAGCGTCCCGCCGTGGGCCTCCTCGAAAAGGCCCGGCTTCGCCTGGCGGGCGTCGGTGAAAGCGCCCTTGGCGTGGCCAAAAAGCTCGTCCTCGATCAAGTGGGCGGGGATCGCGGCGCAGTTGATCTTGATGAGGGGACCCTCGGCGCGGGCGCTGCGGTGGTGCAGCGCGTTCGCGACCAGCTCCTTGCCGGTGCCCGACTCGCCACGGATCAGGATCCGGGCGTCGGTCGCCGCGGCACGGGCGATTCTCTCGCGCAGCTCGCCAATCGCTTCGGAGATGCCGAAGAGCTCCTGTTCTCCGGTCAGCTCCGAGCGCAGCTGTGCCACCTCCCGGCGTAGCGCCGTCGCCTCCAGGGTGTTCTTGATCGACTGCACGAGCCGTTCCTTGGAAAACGGCTTTTCGATGAAGTCGTGGACGCCGAGCCGCAGGGCCTCGACGGTCTCCGAGATCGACGCCTCGCCCGAGATGATGACCGTCGGCGGCAGCTCGCCCGTCGGCGCCAGGCGGCGCACCAGCTCCATGCCGCTCATTCCCGGGAGGCGGACATCGAGGAGCAGGAGGTCCGGCCGCGGTCCGTCGGTGAGGACGGCGAGCGCCGCTTCGCCGTTGTCGAGCGCCGTCGGGGCGAAGCCCTCGTCGCGCAGCTGGAAGAGGAGGTTGGCGCGGATCTTGGCGTCGTCCTCGACGATGAGGATGCTCGTCATGGCTCCACCTCCTGACCGGGCAGCGTCAAGCGAAACGTCGTCCCGGCCTCCGAGGTCGCCTCAAGCTCCAGGTCGCCGCCGTGGTCAAGGAGGATCTTGCGCGAGATCGCGAGCCCCAGGCCCATGCCCTCGCCGACGCTGCGGGTCGTCGTATAGGGCTCGAAGAGCCGTGTGCGCACCGGGTCGGGAATGCCCGGCCCGTCGTCGGCAACGCGGACGGCGACGCTCTCGCCTTCGCCGGCGAGAGAGATCTCGACGCGGCCTCCGTCTCCTGCCGCCGCCTGCGCCGCGTTGTCGCAGAGGTTGACCAGGACCTGGCGCAGCATGTCGCGGTCGACGGCCGCCTCACAGGGCCCCTCGGCCGGTACGAGGACGAGCTCCAAGCCCGGCCAGGCCGAATCGAACGTGCTGGCGAATTCGGCGAGCAGCGCGCCGACGTCCTGGCGGCGCAGCTCGGGGCTCGGCAAGCGGGCAAACGAGGTGAACTGCTGGGCGAAGGTGCCGAGCCGCTCGATCTCCTGGCCGGCGCTGCGGGCGGCTTGCTCGATTTCGTGGCGGCGCCCGGACGGATCGTCGGCGATCAGGGTGGCGAGGCGCGTCAGCTCGAGGCGGGCGCCGGTCAAGGGGGTACGCATCTCATGGGCGTGACGCCGGGCGGCCTCCTGCCAGGCGGAGAGGTTCTGGAGCGCCGCCAGGCGCCGGTGGTCGCGTGCCATCCGCCGCGAGGTCTCCTCGACCATGCGCGCGATTCGTCCCACGACGTCGCGGGCGGGCTCGCCGACGTCGATGTCGGTGCGTCCGGCGGCGAGGTCGGTGAGCGCCCCTTGCAGCCTTAGGAGCCGTGCCTCCTGGCGCCGCTCGTGCCACAGGAAGGCCCCCGTCACCGCGACCACCACGGCGCCCATCAAGCCGAGGACGATCGTGTCGTAGCGGCGGACGATGGCCTCGCGGCTGTGCTCGAGGACGTAAAGGCGCTGCAGGAGCGTCTCAAGCGCCGAGAAGCGCTCGCGGTAGAGCGTTTCGTTCGTGGGATCGAAGCGGGCCAGGGCCCGCTGGTCGGCGAGCGACTCCTCCAGGCGCGCCGCGACCTCCGGGTGGTGGCCGAAGCCCAGCAGCGGGCCCGAGAGCCGGTGCTGCAGGAAGGCGAAAAAGGTTGCCGCGGCCACCACCACGGCGGCGACGGCGAGGAGCGAGATGCGAAGGCTCAAGGTCGTGGTCTCCGAGTTGGACGATTGGGGAGGTGGCTCATAGGACAAGCCTATAGCAAAGGCTGTGCCAGTCTCTGGGCAGCGTCCACCCGGGGGTCTCCGGGCAGCCGTATGTGCCCCCCCGAGGACGACTGTCAGCAAATCCAGACAGGTCCAGCGCTTGACGCGCCCTCCCATCCGGCGTAAAAGAGCGCCGATGGCGAAGTTCCCCGAGCTCCAGCAGTTCCTCTTCAAGCTGCGGACCGACGGTCACCGGGTGACCCCGGAGCGCCTGAAGCTCTTCCACGAGATCTACGAGCAGCACGAGCACATCGACGCCGAAGCGCTTCTCGCGTCGATGAAGGAGAAGGGGCTCAAGACCTCCCGCGCCACGCTTTACCGCAACCTGGATCTCCTCGCCAAGTACGGCTTCGTGACGAAGCAGCGGCTGGTGGGCAACCGCTTCGTCTACGAGCACGTCCACATCGGTCAGCGCCACGACCACCTGGTCTGCGGCCGCTGCGGCCGGGTGGCGGAGTTCGTGAGCCCGGCGATCGAGGCCCTGGAGCGCGAGATTTGCCTCGCCCACGGTTTCGACCCCGACAAGCACACCCTCCAGATCCAGGGCGTCTGCCAGGCCTGTGAGGGCAAGCACGCGTAGGTCCCGGGAACCGAATGGCGCCGGCCGCCGTCCAAGGTGGCTAGGGGCGAGGCTTCGTCATGGCCTGGCGCGACTGGAACGTCCAGACGTTGCCCGTGACTTCGACCCCCAGGCCCTGGGTCTTCAAGATGACGTAGAGGGCCTGGTCCCAGGGGACGTCCTTGAGCTCGACGGTGACCCGGCCCTTGACCCGTGGATCGATGACGATGTTGACGTCGGTGAGCTTGGCAAAGGACCGCAGGACCTCGACGAGGTCGGCGTCGCGCAGGCTCAGGTTGATCGGCTTGCCCCGCCAGACGTGGGGCGGCGGACCGACCTCGACGACCGGGAAGCCCTTCCAGGCCCGCCGCGGCGACGGTCCCTCGGGCGCCCCGCCCTCTCGCGGCGGCTCGGATTTCGTCTCCTGGGCCCACGCCGCCAAGGCGGCGAAGAGGAGCAGCAAGAAGACCGCAAACGGTCGGCGGAGGGCTGGTTCGGGCTGTGACTGCATCGTCGGCTCCTTTCCACGATCCATTCTACCTTGGGAAGCGACGAGCAACGAAGCTTGAAATCGAGATGCTTGCCACACCGGTGGGCCCGGCCCTGGAGGCCTGGCCCACCGGTGCTAGGATGCCGCATCAACCAGGAGAAGGACCAACCATGATCAAGATGGCGGATCTGCTTCACCTCGAGCCCCACCTGCACGTCGAGCGCGACAGTGTGCTGGAGCTGCTCGAGATGGCTTTCCTGGGCCGCGGCACAGGCAGTGCCATCGACGAGCTCCTCGGCAGCGGAGAGCAACGCGGCGGCTGGGACCGGCGCTTCTTTGCCACCGACCTCTTCCTCGAGGACCTCGTCCGCGACCTCTTTACCCTCCGGCTCGAGGGCATGGACCAGATCGTCAACCGGCCCTTTCTGGTCGGGGTCCTAAGCGACCCGCCTTCCGACGTCGAGACCATCCGCTTCCGCCAGGAGATCCTCCGCGAGCTGGCCGAGGACGAGGGGCTCCGCGCCGCGACCGAGCACCTCTACATGAAGCTCTCGCGTCTGGTGACGATGTTGAAGATCCCCGACCACATGGCGCAGCTCGACATCAACGCCCACCGCATGGAGCTCTTCAACCTGATCCAGGACGTCGTCCATCGGCTGGAGGCCGATTTCGGCGGCGCCCGCTCGGGCCTCCATCGCCTGCACGAGACCGGGCGCGACCTCTTGGCCTCCGAGGAGTACGGCTACGTGGCGAGCCTGCTCGACTACGAACGGCGTTTCCTGAGCTTGAACGTCAACGTCAACCTGGGCGCCGACGGCCGGGTTCGGGACCTTGAGATCCACGAGATCTCGGAGAGCTCGAAGAACACCTTCTACGTCTCCCCTTGGAAGCGCATCCTGAGCCGCTTCAAGCTCTTCGTCTGGCACGGCACCCTCCTCTCGAACCGCGAGATGGTGAACCGCCTGATGCACCGGGTCTTCATGAGCTTCGCGCCGTCGCTGGTGACGCTCGTTGCGCTGATCGGTCACCTGGAGCTCTACTTGACGGCTCTCACCTTCCGGCGCGAGGTCGAGAACCAGGGCCTCCAGGTCTCGATCCCCAGCTTCGACGAGGAGGCGCCGCTCCGGCTGAGGCGCGTCTTCAACCCGCTGCTCCTCCAGCAGGAGAGCCCGCCGGTGCCCGCCGACGTCTCCCGCGCCAACCACTCCGGCGTGACGCTGGTCACCGGACCCAACTCCGGCGGCAAGACGCGCCTCTTGCAGACGCTCGGTCTCGTCCAGATGCTGGGTCAGTCGGGGCTCTACGTCCCGGCGGCCGAGGCCCGGATGCAGATCGTTCGGGGGATGTTCGTCTCGGTCATCGAGAGCGAGTCTTTTGACCAGGACGAGGGCCGGCTGGGCCGCGAGATGCTGCGCATCCGCAGCCTCTTCGAGGGCGTCCGCTCGCCGGCGATGGTGATCCTCGACGAGCTGTGCTCGGGCACCAATCCGTCGGAGGGCATCGAAATGTTCTCCCTGGTGCTCCGGCTCCTCGACCGGCTCAAGACGGTGACCTTCATCAGCACCCACTTCCTCGACTACGCTCAAGGTCTCGAGGAGGAGGCCCCGGTCTCGGGCCTGGAGTTCATCCACGTGGAGATCGACGCGAGCCAGCGGTCGACCTACCAGTTCCTCCCCGGCGTGGCCACGACATCGCTGGCCGCGGTGACCGCCGAGCGGCTGGGCGTCACTTTTGAGCAGCTCTCGAAGCTGATCGACGTCCGGCTCGACGAGGCGGACGAGCTCCGAGGCACCCGGCGACGCGACGCGGCGCGGCCGCCGGCCCTGGAGGAAGAGCTGGAGCTCGTCAGCTGATCCGGCCCGCCGCTCAATCCGTTTCTTCCGCTTCGAGCGGCACCGCAATGCAGGAGTCCTCACCGACCAACGCATAGAGGTGGAGGGTCGTTGACGGCAGGCCTTCGGCGTGGAACTCGCCGAAGCGGCTGGTAAGAGAGCGCCCGACGACCCGGCCTTTCGAGGCCACCAGGACCGGGATCTCGGCCACTGGAGCCGGCTCGTCGCCAAGCTTCAGGACCTGACCGATCACGGCGTCGCCCTCCGGGCCGGGGCCATGCTCCAGGTGAACGTCGAGCGAGTACTCGTCGGTCTGAAAGCTGACCTGACGGTACGAGGCGTGAAGGTCTCGGGTACCGGCCTGGGCCGGTGAGCGCAAGCTGTCGAAAGCAATTCGAAACGGCAGAAAACGCCACGACGAGGCCTCCGGAACCTCGGCCGGCGCCCGAGACACGCTGGCGGCCGCCTTGACGATTCGCAAGGCGTAGTCCGGGATAAAGAGCGCGTTGTCGGCTTCTGCAACGCCTTGGACCCGTGAGAGGAGCTCCACTGTCCTCAGGGCCTGCGGATTTTCCTCAAGATGCTCGCGCATCGCCGACTCTTCCTCGGCGTCTGTGACGCCGCGGACGAAATCACACCACTGGACAATGTTGAAATCGGTCATGGGTCCTCTCCTGATCCTGGTCTCTCCCTACAAGAGCCTCTGTCTCTCCATGTAGGGTGATTCCGGGCCAAGAAAAATATACCAAGGCAGAGAAAAATTCGCCAATCACGAGAAAATCTTGGGGTTCCTCCTCGGCGCCTCCGGGGCTCGCGGGGCGAGCCCCGGCATCGGAGGCCTACGAAGAGTCCGGAGCCGGCCGCAGTCCTCCGGTCTCCTCGAGGACCAGGGCCGGGGCCGAGATGCCGCCGAGCGGCGTCGTGGGCATGGAACGTACGACCGGTTCGGAGCCGACGGCGCGCAGCCGGGCGAGGCTTCCCAGCAGGCTCACCTCCCAAGCCAGGTCCGGTAGCACCGCGGCGAGCCGGCCGCTTTTGATCCGCCGAACGCCGCGGGCGATCGCCCGCACGTGAAGCGTCTGCGGCTCGGAGCACTCGCAGCGCTCCAGCCGGCCGATGCGGATTCCACCTTCGGCGGCGGCGAGAAGCTCTTCTTCCGACGAGGAACCCGGCAGCAGGAAGAGGTTCGAGAACAAAGCGTCCTGCCCGCCCACCGACTGCGCCGTGGGTTTGAGCCCCGTTTTGGCCCCCTGGACCTGGGTGAGCGCCGGGGTCGAAGGCTGGCCCTTGACGATCAGGTCGAGCGGCCGCTTGAGCGACCCTTCGAAGTCGAAGGGGAAGGGCAGACCCTCGGCCTCGGGGTCGTCGCGCAGGTTCAGCGCCCGGTCGAAGACCTGGATGTTGCGGTGGCGCGTAAGAAACGACGTCCCCTCGAGAAAGGAGCGGCCCGAGAAGGCGAAGGCGTTTAGGAGGTTGAGCCACTCGAGGGTGGCTTCCGGCGCCAGGAGGACCGGGAGCTCGCCACCTTCAAACGCCGCTGCCGGGCCTTCGCCGCGCAGGTTGCGGGCGCGGTCACGGATGGCCTCACCCGCGAGGGCTTTCATGCGCCGTGCCGAACCCGACGCGTAGCCTGCCCCGGGTCCGGAGCCTGAGCGGACGTCGAGCGTCACCTCGGAGAGGGCGGCGCTGCGCCGCAGGCCGTGGCTGTTGTGGATCACGAGCCGCGCTTCGGACCAGCCCAGACGCGCCGCCTCGCCGTCGCCGCAAAGCTTCTCGACCCAGACCCGGGCGGCGGACGGCCGGAGGCGCGAGAGGTCTCGGTCGAGCAGATGGCGCGGAGCGCGGATCTCGTCGTCGTCGGTCGGCAGGATGGGGCACCGCTTGAGCTTCGAGCGGCCCTTCGCCATCGCCAGGGCCTGGCGCACGCCGCCTTCGAGCAGGTTGGCGTCGGGCGTGTCGGTACGGTGCCATCCCTGGCGCCCCCCTTCGACCACCCGCACGATCACGGACAGGCGAGGGCTCTCGATGGGCTTGGGCTCCGGATCGAAGGAGGTGACCTCGGCCCGCCGGCGCTCCAACCAGACGACTTCGGTCTCGTCGGCGACCGAGGCGGCGAGCACCTGGTCGATCGCCGCGCGGATGTCGTCGAAGCGGCGAAAGCCCAACCTGGCGCCCTTGGAAGGCGGCCTACCGGGGGCCGGCCTATCGGGGGCCGGCCTATCGGGGGCCGGCCTACCGGGGGCCGGCCTACCGGGGGCCGGCCTACCGGTTGCGTCCGTACTTCTCATGACTCGACACCCAATCGAGCGAGGAGATCGCCGAGGCGAGGGAGATCTCGCCCGCCAGCGCCACGCCGGCGACGATCTCGGCGAGCTTGCGCACCTTGCCGTGGCCGTAGCAGCCGAGCATCTCCAGGCATTCGCGCTGCGTCGCGAGCTTCGTGCCGCCGCCGTAGGTGGCGACGATGAGCGACGGGATGGTGATCGAGATGTAGAGGTCCTGGTCGGGCGTGACCTCCGTGTAGACGATTCCCGCCGAGGACTCGGCGACGTTGGCGACGTCCTGACCGGTGGCGATGAACATCGCCGTGATCGCGTTGGGCGAGTGGCAGCCGTTGTTGTTGGCCCCGGAGAGGAAGGCCCCGACGTTGGCGACTCCGGCGTGATAGGAGAGCGCCTCCGGCTCGACCCGCATGTGCTGGATCAGGACGTCGCGCTTGACGACCGCCTCCGCCGTCACCCGTTTGCCGCGGGTGCGCATGACGTTGATCTGCGAGCCCTTCTTGTCGGTCGCGAGGTTCGATTCGAGGAAGAAACGCCGGACGTGGTCGACCTGCTCCAGGATCCAGGAGCAGGCGGCGAAGGTCGCCCGGCCCACCATGTTCTGGCCCGCCGCGTCGCCGGTGGCGAAGTTGAAACGCAGGTAGGCGAACTTGTTGGCGAGAAAGGTGTCGATGAAAAGGAGCTTGGCTACCGACGAGGTCTCCTCCGCGACCTGGGCGATGTCGTCGAGGTGCTCGTTGACCCAGGCGCGGAAGTCCCGCGCCTCACGCGCCGAGTCGAAGACGAAGACCGGGGCGCGCTGCATGCAGTCGTCGGCCACCGTCGAGAGCACTCCGCCCGAGAGGTTCAAGACCTTGATGCCCCGGTTGTAGGACGCGACCAGCGTCCCCTCGGTGGTCGCCAGCGGGATCAGGAACTCTCCCTCGGCATGCTCTCCCTTGACGTGGAGCGGTCCGGCAAAACCGATCGGCACCTGGGCCACGCCGGTGAAGTTCTCGATGTTGCCGCCGGTCGTCTTGGGGTCGAAGGAGTACTTGAAGAGGTGCTTCGCCGCCGTCCCGGTGTGCTTCTGGATGAACCGCTGACGCTGGCGGATGGCCCGCGAGGAGGTGTTGTCCTCCTTGTCGTAGGGGATCGTGACGCGCTGGTCTTTCGTTTCGACGATCGAGTCCGTGACCGTGAAGCGCAGGTCGCCGAAGGGTTCCGTGGCGAAGGCGAGGTCGATCTCGTGCTTGCCCTTCGCGAGCTTCTCCTGGACCGCCACCTGGACGCGGATGCTCTTGCGCAGCGGGAAGGCAAGCGGCCGCTCGGCCGAAAGCTCGCTTCCCTTGAGCTTGCCGTTGTCCCCGGCTTCAAACGTGATCTTCTCCGGCGGGATCTCGTCGCCGTCGATCTTGACGTGGCGCACGCCCTGCACCTTGGCGTCGCTCAGGCGGTTCCTGATGACGAAAACGGCGCCTCCGGGGACGTTGTCGAGGCTGCCGAAGGTGTAGAGCTGCTTCAGAATGAGTGATGGAATCTTCATGGATCGCGTGCTCCCTCGGTTTCTGGGCCGTGGCTCCCGTCCAGTCTAGCCCAAACCGGCCTGGGCCCGGTCTTCAGGAGACGGAAATCTCCGGCGTCCTGCTGCTAAGCTCTCGCCCATGGAGGCGCTCACTCCCGACCAGCTGATCATGGGTCTCGTCTGGTTCGTCGTCTTCCTCTTCTCGACGACACTGCACGAGGCGGCCCACGCTCTCGTCGCCCTGAGGCTCGGCGACAAGACCGCCTACCTCGGCGGCCAGGTGACGCTCAATCCGTTGCCTCACGTCCAGCGCGAGCCGGTGGGCACGATCGTCGTGCCGATCCTGAGCTACCTCTTCGCCGGCTGGATGATGGGCTGGGCCTCGGTTCCGTACGACCCTCGCTGGGCCGAGCGCTACCCGCGGCGGGCCGCCTGGATGGCGCTCGCCGGGCCGGTTTCAAATCTCTTGTTGGTGATCCTCGCGGGGCTTTCGATCCGCATCGGCATGGCGCTCGGCTATCTGGCCGCGCCCGAGACGGTGAGCTTCACGCAGCTCGTCGCGGCGGCCCAGCCGGGGCTTGAGAGCCTGGCGACGCTGCTTTCGATCCTGTTTTCCCTGAACCTCCTGCTCTTCGCCTTCAACCTCTTGCCGCTGCCGCCCCTCGACGGCGCCGGGGTCCTGCCCCTCGTCATCTCGGAGCGGCTGGCGCAGCGCTACCAGGAGTTCATGCGCCAGTGGAGCCTCCTGGGGCTCGTCGTTGCCTGGAACGTTTTTCACCAGATCTTCGGACCGGTCTTCAACCTTGCCTTGAAGCTCCTCTATCCCGAGCTCAGCTATCGTTGAGCGCCCACCGCCGCATCGGGGTGGTATCGTGGCGAAGGCACAACAACAGGAGGAACCGCCATGGCCGCCGAGCTTCTCGCCGATCAACTCTCGCTCAACCTGGGCACCGTCAAGATCAACACGATTGGCCTGACCCACGAGGACAGCCTCGTCGCCCCGCCGGGCGGCGGCAACTGCCTCAACTGGATCCTCGGACACCTGGTGGCGTCGCGCAACGGCATGTTGAGGCTGCTCGGTCGCGAGCCCGTCTGGGACGCGGATCGCGCCAAGCTCTACGGACGCGGCTCGGAGGCGATCACCGCCGAGACCGCTCTCCCCTTCGACGAGATCCTCGCCGACTTCGCAGCGTCGCAGGAGCCGGTCCTCGCGGCGGTGAAGGCGCTCACCGCCGAGGACCTCGCCGCCTCGACGACGATGCGCTACCTGAAGGGCGACGCCGAGACCATGGGGTCCGCGCTGGCCACCTTCATCTTCCACGAGTCCTACCACGTCGGCCAGACAGGCCTCCTGCGCCGGATCATCGGCAAGGAAGGCGCCATCCAATAGCTTCTCCCGGCACCCTCGAAAGCCCCCAAAGCGGGGCGAAGCGTCCTCCTCGACCTGGTGCATTGCAGGAAAACGCGGAGAACGCTTCGCCGCGACTTCTGAGGTCCCCAAGAACGCCGAGAACCCTTCGCCGCGAACGGGTGCACATTGGCAGAGCGGCCCGAACGCTTCGCCGCGACATGCCGCACGGAAAAAAGCGCGCTGAACGCTTCGCCACGATTTGGAGGATCCCCCCAAGTCGCGGCGAACCCGTCGCGGCCCGGTTGGGGGATGCCCACTTTGGCGGCGGAGCGTT
>CBDUYN010000196.1:0-18481 GCA_965371445.1 uncultured bacterium
TCCGGAGAGGGTCCGAAGCACGAGGACGAGGTCGTCGCCGGTCGTCCCCGCGACGTGGAGGGCCGGCAGCTCCGGTCCGTCCTCGCCAAGGCGCAGGCCGGCGCCGTCGAGCGTGAAATCGGCCGTCCAGGCCTCGGGCGAGCCGCGCAGGTCGACGCTCCCTGTCACTTCGCCGGCCGTCTCGTCGAGGAATTGGGCGAGATCGAGGCGCTCGATCGTGACGGTCCCCTCGCCGCTCTTCTCGAACGGTCTTCCCGAACCGGTCAGGACGACGCCGGAGCGAGCGTGCTCCCAACGCCCCTCAAGACTCGCCTCGGGATCGCGAAGCGTGCCGCGCACGTTGGCCGTGGCGAGGATGCGGCCGGCGAGCCGCGCCTCGACTTCAGGGTCGAGCTCGGCGAGGAGCCCCGGCCACCTTTCGCGGAGCCCGGCGACGGCGTCCGCGAGGTCGGGGAGGTCGAGGACGACGCGGGTTTCCTGGAGCTCGCCTTCGCCGAGCCGCGCCCAGGAGGGCGCGGCGAGCCGGCCGCCGGCCTCGCGGCGTCCCGGTTCGGCGGCCAGGAGCTTGAGCTCGAAAACGAGCGCCAGAGGGGCCGTCTCCTCGAGGGTGTGGGCCCGGGCCTCGGCGAGGATCTCGGCACCGCGCCGCCAGGCGATCTCGACGCGTCCCGTGGGAGCACCGGGCTCTTCAGCGCGAACGGTGGCGTGGACGTCGACGCCGAGCTCGGTGCCGGCGAGGGCCAGGGTGTCGTAGAGGTCCGCGTCGAGCCACGGCCGCAGAACCTCCGCCGGCAGCGCGGCGGCCGTGGCGTGGACCTCGCCGGCGAGGGAATCGAGGACGGGACCGTCCTCGTCGAGCCGTCCGTCGACGAGGCGAAGCGTCGCGTGGGCGAGATCGGTGCCGTCCTGGTGCCAGCGCAGCTCGCCGTCGCCCGCGATCTGCGGCGTGGCGTCGGGGTCGCTCTTGAGGTGAAGCTCGAGGTCGAGGAGCGACGGCCGGCCCTGGGGCCGGGCGGCGTCGCCGATCCAGGGCTCGAGGAGCTCGGAGGGAAAGGCGACCGTCACGACGTCGAGCTGTCCCTGGAAACGGCGCAGGTCGACCTCGCCGACGGCCTCCAGGTGGGCCTCCGGACCGTCGTCGGCGTCTGCCCCGCTCAGCAGGAAGGAGGGGTCGCCGTCGAGGTCGACGTCGAGCTTCAGGGCTCCCTCGCCGTCGAGCTCGGCGGAGCCGGTGAGCCGTAAGGTGCCGCTCGCGACGGAAATCTCGTCGAGACGATAGGGTCCGGCCGGCGATCCGGCGGCGAGAGGGCCGGCGGCTTTGACGGAGACCGCCAGCTCGAGGCTCGCCTCGCGCTCGCGGACGATCGTCGCCTTCGCCTCCTCACCTTCCTGGACGGCGAGCTCGAAGCGGCCCGCGCCGAGCGACCCCGCGATCCGCGGCCAGCGGACGCTCCAGGCCTCGTCCTCGACCGTGCCGTCGACGAGGACCACCTTGCCGACTTCGAGGGCGATTTCCGCGTCGCCGCCGTCGTCCCGGGTTTCGGGCATCGGCCGGCGCAGGTCGAGGACCGGGCCTTCGACCACGAGCAAGCGCAGGAGCCTGGGCTCGCCCAAAAGCTCGCCCCAGGTGAAATCGACGCTCAGCTTGCGGGTGGTGAGGAAGGGCTCGGCGTCGCCGGCCGCGAGGGAGAGGTCCGTCAGCACGAGCGAGCTTTCGGTGAGCGAGAGGTCGACGCCCCCGGCCACGAGGCGGACGCCGCTCTGCTGCTCCAGCGTACGGCCAACGATTTGGAGGAGCGCCTTTTGTACGGTCTCGGTGTGTAGCGCCGCGAAGAGGACCGCGACGAGAAGGGGGACCAGCAACAAGGCAGCCAGCAGAGGCCGTAGAAGCCTCCTCTGGGGGCCTGGAGAGTCGGGGGAAAGTGCCGGCGTTTCGCCGGGGGGCGTCTGCATCTTGGAAAATCGCCGTTCTGGCATAGAATCATAGCGCACAGAAACCCACCATGGAGGACCCAACGGTGAGCTCCTTAACCAGAAATCTCTCCCAGACGACGACCGCAGTCCTCGGCCTGACGCTAGTCCTCAGCGTGACACCGTGGCTGGCGTCGGCGGCCGCCGCTCAGAGGCCCAAGCCGCCACCGCCGCCGACCCAGAGCCAGCCGTCCCAGAGCCAGCCGTCCCAGAGCCAGCCGGGCGCCGACAAGGCCGCGAGGAGCCTCGCCCGAGTCGAGCAGAAGCTCCTGGCCTACGCCACCGCCGCGGCCCGCAAGGAGCTTGGCGACCTGGCGAAGCAGCAGGGAGACGCCCGGGTCCTCGTCGCCCTCGGCCGCATCCTGGAACAGGAGAAGGCCTACAAGGACGCGGAGAAGCGCTACCGCGACGCGGGCAAGCTGGCCCCGAAGGATCCGGCTCCCTGGGCCCACCTCGGCTTCGCCTATTTCCACCAAAAGCGGGAAGGCGACGGCAAGAAGGCTTACCAGGAAGCCGCAAAGCGCGCCCAGGCCGCGGTCAAGAGGGATCCGAAAGATGCCACGGCCCGGTACTACCTTGGCGTCGCGAACCTCTATCTCGGCCAGTACGCCGCGGCGACGGCGAACCTGGAGAAGGCTCGGGCGCTCTCGCCCGGGGACCCGATGCCGGTCTATCAGCTCGGCATGACCCGGGTTCTCGAGAAGAAGTGGCAGGAAGGGATCACGCTCTTGAGCGAGGCGATCGAGATGAGAGGGAACCTGGCCTACGCCTACTACTACCGTGGCCAGGCGGCGAGCCGGTTGAGCAAGAAGGACATGTTGATCGCCGACCTGAAGCGGTTCCTCGAGCTGGCGCCGGAAGCGCCGGAGGCGCCGCTCGCGGCGCGTACGGTGGCGGCGGCGAAGCGCTAGCGGGACCCGAAGAGACGATTCGGCGTCCTGCGTCCTACCCGGGGTCGAGCACCCAGAGGACGCTCCAACCGCTCCGCCGCCCCCGGACGAGAACCTCGGCTCGGCCGTCGCCGTCGATGTCCCGCACCTCCGGCCGTCCCCGGATCACCAGCTCCGGCTCACCCTCCGTAGCCTGCGCGGCGTCGGGCGAGCCGAGCTCCACCTCCCAGCGCGGACGCTTCTCCAGCACCTGCTTTTTACCGGAGGCGAGGATCCCCGCGAAGACGCGCAGGTCGACACCGGAGCGGGCCACGAGGTCCGCTGCGCCGTCGCCCGTCACGTCGACGCCGAAGCTCCACACGGCCTGGCGCGCCGGCACGACCGTACGCAACGGGATCGAATGGAAGCGAGCGTCGGCACGGCCGGGATACGCCTCGACGATCAGCTTCTTGCCCCCCAGCCCCTCCGGCTGCACGACGACCAGGTCGAGCAGGCCGTCGCCCGTCACGTCGACGGCGGTCGGATCGAGCCGTTGCCAGCGATGGCTCGCTGTCTCCACCTTGAGCGACGCTCCCCTTCCGGTCCGGCTGCGGTCGCCGCCGCGCAGGGGGAAAACGCGCAGCTTCTTTTGCTCGAAGAGTCCGATCTGCCGCGCGCTCACGGTGGCCACCAGGAGCGCTGGGACACCGTTCAGATCCGCGTACCAGCTGTCCACGACCTCCTCCGCGTCAGGTAGCCAGGACCAGGCTTCGACCCTCTCCTCCCCGGGACCGAGAAGAAGCGTCCGCAAACGTCGGGTACCCAGAGCCTCCGGACCCACGACGAAAAGCGGCTCCTGCCCCGGCCGTTCGACGAGCCGCACCCGCGGCGTCGAAAGGACGAGCCCCGTCGGCCGGCGCCGGGCGCGTCGCGGCAGCTCACGCTCCAGGGCGGCGGCGAGCCTTCCGTCGTCGTCCGGCGCGAAGGTCGTGAGGCGGCCGATCTGCGGCACCGTGAGCGGCGAAGCGAGGAAGCCGCCGGCAGCGAGCTCCCTCAGGTCGACCTCGGCTTCCAGGACGACGACGGGCGCGGTGACTTCGATCCTCTCGCCCACCGTCCCGGCTCGGTAGAGCTTGCCAGGCTCGCCCAGGACGACATCGCGGCGTCCGTCGCCGTCGAGGTCGAAAACGGCGACGGTGTCGATCTCCCGGGGGAGAGAGGTGGAGAGCAGGCGAAGCTCCGTCGAGCCCGAATCGAGGTGGTAAAGCTGAGGAGGGCCTTGTTCCGGCGGGGCGACGAGCAGCAGGAGACCCTGGGCGACGTCGAGCAACTTTCCCTCGACGGCGACGGCGATCAGGCGTCCGCCGTCGAGGTCGCGCGTTTCGACCCGGGAGTCGGCGCGAGCCGACAAGGTGGCGAGCAGGAGCGCCGCGGCCAGGGTCCGGATCATCTCTCGCCCTCCCCGCCGCTCAGGTAGACGTCGAGCCGCACCGGCAGCGTCGCCGCGTTCTCGTCGTTCCTCTGCGGCTGGATGACGAGCAGGTCGCTCAACTCGTCGGCGTCGTAGTCCTCGACTCGAACGAGGGCGAGGTCGCGCGGCGCCTCTTCGAGGCGCAGGACGAGATCCGGCTGCGCCGCGTAGAAGCAATCCTCACGTCCGCGGTGGATCGTGACGTCCTTGCCGCGGCCCATCTGGAGGAAGTCGAGCCGCCCGTCGCCATCGAAGTCGCCCGCGAACTGCGACAACTGGCCAAGCGTCAGGTTGTTTAAGTTGAGGCGGAACTTCCCCGACAGGTCGAGGTCACGGACCTCGCGAAACGAGCCCCGCTCGTCCTGGCAGAAAATGTGGAAGTCAAGGCCCACACTGATCGATTTCGTGGCCAGGATCCGTACCGCTTGAAAAAGCGAGAAGTCGAGCGTCAGGGTGACGAGGTCCGAGCGCCCGTCGCCGTTTAGGTCCTCGAAACCTCCGGGGAGGAACATGTCGTCCTCGTCGCCGCCGAAGGCGTAGCCGAGGGCGATGAGCTCGGCGTAGGGCTCGGCGGTCCTCTCGAAATCCGTGCCGGAACGATAGAAACGATAACGGAACGGCGGACGCTTGGCCTCCTTGAGCCCCTTGCGAAAACCCGCGTCCTCGGCGCTCAAGTCCTCCTCGGTGACGTACTCGGCGACGCCGTCGCCGTCGAGGTCGCCGAAGTAGACGACACGCGGCCGCCCGCGCTGTCGTTTCCTTTCCTCCCCCGCCTCATCGACGAATTCGGCCTCGTCGACCGGCGCACGGTACCGCTCGGGCGGTGGCTCGCCGAGAGGCGCCCGGGGCGGCTCGAAGCGTCCGCCGCCAGAGTTGCGCAGGACGTGGAAGCGTTCGAAGCGCTCGCGGGGATGGAGCAGCACGAGGTCCGGCAAGCCGTCGCCGTCGAGGTCGCGCACCTCGGGCAAGGGGTGGTGGCGAACGAGCTCCCCGCCTCGGCCTGCTTCGGGGTAGACGAGCCGTGCGGCCGGCTCCGTTCGCAGGCCGCCTTCGCCGCTCAGGAAAACTGTAGCGCCATGGTCCGTCGGGAAAAGGACGTCGCCTCTGCCGTCACCGTCGAGATCGTGGACAAGGCCGAGATCGGGCAAGAAGCTCTCCGTTCGCGCCAGGAGGGAGCGTTCTTCGACGAGGCCTTGAAGGCGCAGCTTACCGTTCTCAAGCCGTAGCTCGGAAAGCCCGCCGTCGCGCAGGACGAGGATCGGATGGCCCGGTGGTCCCGCGGCGAGCGACAGCACCGACGACGGCAGGTCGAGGGGCGCCGCGGCGGCGGTGAAGGTGCCGTCGGCCGAGCCCGCGAAGACCCAGAGCTCGCGGCGGTCGAAGAGCGCCGGGATGATCGTCAGGACCTCGACGAGCCCTTCGACGTCGTCCATCTCGGCGCTCTCTTCGATCGAGATCTCGTCCCATTCGGTGTAGGCAACGACGACGGCGAGGTCGCGGAAGCCGTCGCCGTCGAGGTCGGCGGGGACGATGGCCGCGGGAGCGCCGGGAAGCTCCAGGGACGTGTGACGGAGCGCCAGGCGTTCGCGGCGCGGCGCGGCCTCGGCCGGCGGGAGGCAGAGCGCGCAGAGGAGGAGGACGACGGTTCGCAGGGTGTTCCCCTTTGGGTAGGACAACGGCTGATTCCCCTTGTCTTCTTCGAGAGGTCGCTTGGTATCGTTTGGGGGTATTGAGTATGTACTGGCGCTGCGCGACGGCATCACGGGTAGGAACAAGGCAGGCTTCTGGGGGGCCAGGACAGGCTCCTCTGGGAGGCCCCTTCAGGGGTCTTTTCATCTATAGCACGGGGCTTTAGCCCCGGGCGAGGGCGGCGCGAGTTAGAGCGATCCTCTCTTCCGGACGGCAGGCAGAGCCTGCCCTACAAGACGACGCGGAGCGTCGGAGAAGAGCCACGGGTTCACACCCGTGGTTCTTCGGCTGTTCTTCGCCTCGCTAGCCTTGCCGCCACACCACCTCCACCCACGGCACCTCCCAGCGCTCACAGCTGAGCTGCTCGCGAAAGTCCCCCGTCGAATCCTCCGCCCGCCGCTCGACCATCGCCAGGACACGAATCGCCTCGATCCCCGGCAACCGCTCCCCCCACGTCCGGACCGCCTCGGCGGAAAGCGCCGCGACGATCTCGCCGGCCTGATTGCAGAGCCGAATCCGGGCGGCGCCGATCCCCACCGGACCGAGCACCGAGCCGGGTCCGAGCGCCGCCAGCCGGCGGTGGATCGGGTCGCTCGGGGCGCGCTGCCCGGCGAAGTCGAGGAAGACGTCGCCCAGGCTGAGGACGTCGTAACGCCGAGCGAGGAGGTCCTCGCTCGGCGCCGAGAGGCGCGGCTCGCGGCGCTCGGCGTGCTTTCCCGTGACCAGGCCGACGTGCGGATTCGACGCGTCGGCGCGCTCAAAGAGACAGAGCGTCTGCCGCGCCCGCGTCATGGCGACGTAGTAGAGCCGGCGCCCCTCCTCGACGTCCTCGTCGACGTTCCAGCCGCCGTCGGCGACGAAGACGTGCCGGAACTCCAGACCCTTCGCCGCATGGACGGTCAAAAGCCGCACCCCCTCGCCGAAGGCCGGCTCTCGCCGCCGCTCGGCGAGGGCCTCACTTAAAAACTCGACCGTCGACGCGCTACCCACCTCGGCGTCGCCGGTCTCCTCGTGCCACTCCTCGAGGATCTCCTCAAGAAGCGTCCACCAGGGATTCTCGGCGTCCAGGCCCCGCATCTCCTGCAAGCGCTCTGCAAGCTGCGAAGCACGACAGGTCATGTTTCGCTCCGCCGTCATCGTGTCAAAAAACCTTGCTATCTCGCGAACGCGCACGAGCCGGGGCGGCGGGCTTTCCGGCGTCCAGCTGAGCGGAATCTCCTCCGCCTCGAGAACGGAACGGACGCTCGCCAGGACGTCGTGGGTCCGCCCCAAAACGGCACAGTCCTGCCAGGCGAGCCCCGGGTCGAGCCGCACGAGCTCGCGCAGCCGGCCGGCGACCGCCACCGCCTGGCCTCCGGCGCCCTTGACGCGCAGCACCGCGACGCGCTCGCCCGACGGACCGCGCCGCCGCGCCGCATCGACGCGAATCGGATGCTCGCGCTTCATGCGGCCGCCGTTTTCCCCGATCACCGCGTTGGCACACTCGACGATGTGGGCCGTCGAACGGTAGCACTCCGTCAGGTAGGCGACCTCGGCGTCGTAGTCGTCGCGGAAGCGGCGGATAAACTCGACGCTCGCCCCGGTAAAACCGTAGATCGACTGGTCGTCGTCGCCCACCGCCAGGATCGCAAGGCGCCGTTTGGCGTCGTCCGCTTGGGTGTCACCGTCCTCGGCGTGGCGGCCGGCGATCGCGGCGACGAGCTCGTACTGGTCGCGGTTGACGTCCTGGTACTCGTCGACCAGGATGTGGCTGTAGCCCGCCAGGAGACGCTCGCGCAGCTCGTCGGTGCCGAGCCCCAACAGCTCGTCGCCGCCACGCAGCAGCTCGATCGCTTCGGGGATCAGGCGGGCGAAATCCGGCTCGCGCCGTTCGTCCTTCGCCTCCCAGGGACGCTCGCCCCAGGCCACGAACGACGTCCCCGTCAACCGCATGGCGAGCGCGTGATAGGTCGAGACGGTGACGCCGCGGGCGTCCTCACCCACCAGCTCGCGGAGCCGGCGGCGGATCTCCAGAGCCGCGTTGCGGTTGAAGCAGAGGACGAGGATCGAGCGCGCCGGCACCCGCACGACGCGTAGCAGGTAGGCCGCGCGGTGGACGACCACCCGCGTCTTGCCCGAGCCCGGACCCGCCAGGATCAGGAGGTTACGCTCCGCCTCCGCGGCGACGAGCGCGATCTGCTGGGGATTTTGCAGCTCGTCGACGATGTGGCGAAACGAGTCTCGTCCCGTGGCGCGGGCGATCACCTCCTCTTCGCCGGCGAAGTAGGCCTTGACGAAGCGGCTCCGGCCGAGCTCGAAGTAGTCCTGCACCAGCCGCAGGGCCGAGCGGACTTTTTCCATGCCGAGCTCGGCGTAGCGGGCCATGACGTGGATCTGGAAGGTGCGCTCGCCGTAGTGCTCCTCGAGCGGCTTGAAGTCGCCCTGCGAGTAGCCGCGGCCGCGCGCCCCCTCGTCGAGCCGGAGCGTCATCGCCTGGCGAAAGACCGCGAGGCCCTGCTGGAGCTGGACGACTTTTTGCTCGTGGAGGAAAAGCAGCGCCCGCTCCGCCGCCGCCAGGTAGTCGCGGACCTGTCCGCGCAGCACCAGGTCGCCGCGGATCGCCGCGACGAGCTCGGCGCTTCCCACCTCGACCAGGATCTTTCCCGTCGCCTCCGCCGGCACCTCCGCCAGGAGGCGTTTCAGCACTACACCGGCCAGCGCCTGGCGGCGCTCGGCCAGCTCGCGCAGGGTCTGCCAGGAGCGCCCGAGACGAACCCGGTAGCGTCCACGGGCGCGATAGGAGAGCTCGAGGCTGCCGTGGCGTCCGGCGAGGCCCTTGCCGTCCTCGGAGAGGCTGCGGAGCAGACGTAGCAGGACCTCCGGGTTCGACGGATGCTCCTCGTCGCGCAGCCGCTGGTTCAAGGCCCGAAGCGATAGCTCGAGCCATTCGCCGCCCGGCTCGGCGTCGGGGGCGTGGGTGGCCATCACGTCGATCAGGGCGCGCTCCAGGGCGCAGATCCTGCCGAAGACGACGCTGGCGTTGCCGCGTCCGCGCCGCCGCACGTACGCCGAGAGGCGCAGGCCGCGGTCGACGAGCCCGGCCTCCGACATCTCGTGCAGGACTCGTAGCACCTTCTGCGCCGGGGTCTCGCGATCGTCCTCGGCCGTGGGCCAGCGCACGTCCTGGCGCTCGGCGATCTGGTCGGCGCTCAGGCCCTGGTCGGGCTCGGCGTTGATCAAGGCCCGCAGGATCGCGAGCCACCGGCGGCCCTCGGCTTTCGAGAGCCGCAGGCCGGCGATTCGCTGCTCCGCCTCCTCGAGGCTCCCGACGCGGATCTTGCCCTGAAAGACGGAAGTGCGGTTCTCGTCGCGCTGGAGAAATCCCGCCCGCTCGAGCCAGGCGATGGCGGTTTTGACCTTGGTGTCGGCCGTCACGTCCTGTGATGTGAAGCCGGTCTCGACCTCCTCGTCGGCGAGCAGCTCGCCCGAGGTGACGACGACCTCGCCGTCGTCCGAGAGGCGCGCCCGGCGGATGCCGCGCAGCAGCTCGACGACGTCGCGGTGGCGGAGCTGCGAGCCGGCGGCCAGCTTGAACTGCGTCTCGACGTCGCCCGCGTCAAAGAGCAGGACGCAGTCCGACTCCAGCCGGTCGCGTCCCGCCCGTCCCGCCTCCTGGAGGTAGCTTTCGAGCGACCCGGGAACGTCGGCGTGGACGACGAGGCGTACGTCCTCCTTGTCGATCCCCATGCCGAAGGCGTTGGTGGCGCAGACGACGGGGACGCGTCCTTCGAGGAAGTCGTCCAGGACGTCGCGCTTTTCGCTGACCTTCAAGCCCGCGTGGAAAGCGTGGGCGACAATCTTCATCTCGCGGAGGAACTCCGCGCCCTCCTCCGATCGCCGGCGGCTGGTGAAGTAGACGACGGCGCTCCCCGTCGGCTCGCCCGCGTCGAGGTGGAGGGCCTCCTCGACGAGAGCGGCGATACGCGGCAGCTTCTCGGCGGCACTTACAGACTCGACCCGGAAGCGGAGCTCCTCACGGTCGACGGCGCTCGTGAAGACGGTGAGCTCTTGACCGACCTCGCGGGCGAAGTGCGCCACGATCTCCTCGCGGACGTCGCGCTTCGCCGTCGCCGTGAAGCAGGCCACCGGCGGCACCGGCCGTGTCTTCCCCCCTTGATCCCCCCAGGGGGACAGTGTCTCCCCCCCTTGATCCCCCCAGGGGGACAGGCCTTGTCGCTCGGCCAGCTCCTTGATGAAACGCGCCGCGTAGAGGTAGTCGGGACGGAAGTCGTGTCCCCACTTCGAGAGGCAGTGGGCCTCGTCAAAAACCCAGGTGGCGACCTCGCGCTGCTCCAGGACGCGGCGAAACGAGGCGTTTCTGAGCTGCTCCGGCGCGACGTAGAGGAGCGCCACGTCGCCGAGGCGCACCCGGTCGAGGACGGCACCCCGCTCGGGCGGCGTCAGGAGTCCGTAGAGAGCCGCGGCGGCGGCGCTGCCGGTCACGCGGTTTAGGTT
Organism: uncultured bacterium; assembly: GCA_965371445.1. GTDB lineage: Bacteria > Acidobacteriota > Thermoanaerobaculia > Multivoradales > J023 > DASWIG01. The sequence continues at coordinate 10,495 of CBDUYN010000196.1, forward strand.
CTCGACCTGGTCGTGCATGAGCGCCTGGAGGGGAGAGATGACGACCGTCAGCACACCGCGGCGAAGGTAGCGGACGAGCGCCGGCAGCTGGTAGCAGATCGACTTGCCGGCGCCGGTGGCGAGGATCGCGAGATGCGGACGCTCGCCGAGGCCCTGGCGGACAATCGCCGCCTGGAGGCTGCCGCCGTCCTCCGCCGCGGGCTCGTCGCGGAAGGCCTCGAAGCCGAAGTAGCGCCGCAGCTGTCCTTCCGGGTCGTGGGTCTCGCGGCAGTAGGAGCACTCCGGACCGTCGCAGGGGACGTCGCGCAAAGCGTGGAGGATCTCGACGACTTCCCCGTAGCGATGACGTACCCAGGGCGGCAGGACCGAGTTGCCGCCGGCCACCCGCAGCCAGGCGACGGCGTAGGCCCAGGCCGGACGGCCTTGGAAAGAGGAGGGGTCCGCCAAGACCTCCGAAAGCGCCTGCCGGCAGACGTCCTTCGGAAAGGATTTCTCAAGATAGGCGACCGCTTCGTCGCTTGCCATCGCCTGGCGTCCGGCGATCGTCTCCAGCACCCGGGCGAGTCCGTGGCGGTCCGAGTCGTGGACGAAGCAGCAGGCGTAGAAGGCGAGGAGGTCCCGGTCGCTTGCGGAGAAACTCTGCCACTGGTCGCGGAAGACGCGGGACGCAAGACGCGCGTCGGCGATGGGGTCGTTCAAGGAGCTGCGGACGAGCTTGTAGTCCTTGACCAGGTGATGGTAGGGGTTTTCAGGGAAGGCGAGGGGCGAGAAGTAAAGCGTGTCGACGACGGGCTTCTCGAGGAGCTTGAGGTCGGGTGCGAGGCGGGCGAGGAGCGGCAGGTCGTGGCCCAGGAGGTTGTGTCCGAGGACGTACTCGGCCCCGCGGGCGAAGCGGTCGAGGTCGACGAGGGCGCTTCCCAGGCGGAACGGCTCCTTGCGCTCGAAGGTCTTCGAGCCGCGGACGGCGCCGATGTGGTAGACGGCGTCTTTGCCTCGGGTCTCGAGGTCGAGGAGGATGGAGCGTCCGAGGAAGGCGTCGAGGGATTCGGGCATCGTTCCCGGAGTGGCAGAAACAAGGCCGTTGACGGGGTCTCCGGGCCGCTCGGCCAACCCAGAGGGACCCGGCTAATCGGTTGCCCTTCTCGCAGCGAGACGGCGACGCATCTCCTCGGTAGAGATGCCGCTACCCGCCGGGCTACGCTTTCTGGAACGCTCGATCAAAGTCAGGAAGTCCGGGTTCGTCGCCAGCGACAGGGATTCGAGATCCACCCCGTCGACGGGCACCACGGCGGCCACCGGCGTCCCGTCTCGGGTGACCACCACCGTCTCCTTGGACACGTCTTGCGCGTATCCTGCCAGAGGACCCGTCGCTTCAGCCATCTCGATCGTCTTCATAGCTCGATCTCCTTTCCTCCGATGCGAACATGGTTGCGGTCCTTGACCCCGACGGCACGGATCGTGACCAACGCCTCGGGCTCCTCCTGCACATCATAGTATACCCGCAGGTTCCCGATCCGAAGCTCCCAGGGCGCCACAGGGTTCGGCCTCATGGGCTTGCGATGGCGCGTGACGACCGTTGGCTGGTGCTCAAGCTGCCGTGAAACCGAGGCGAGGACGATGGCTTCGTCCCGAGCCGTCAGAATGGCCAGGTGGTCCTCTGCTTCGGGGTCGTACTCGATCCGGTAGGCCAAACCAGGGCTCCTCCTCCCCTAGCTTACCGCGTCGCGGTTCCCCTTGCCCCGGGTCTAGAGATCGAGGAGCGGTCGAGGAAGGCGTCGAGGGGTTGCGGCATCGTTTCTTTGCGTTCCTCGGATCCTTCCCGTTCCCTCGGAGACCTCTGCCTGGCGCGGACGATCTTATCCGTCAAAGCTGTGAAAGCAGCTTGGTGTACGCGTTGTGGGAGCCGATCCAGAACCAGGCGATACGTTCACCCTCCTGGACACCCAGAGCCCTCCAACCCATACCGGCCCGGATCGAATAAATGGGTCTGCGGGTATGGGCCTTCTTGTACTCCAGGCTGGGATGGGAAGGATTTTCCTTCCACAATTTGTAATTCTTTCTCGCCGTGGCCCGGACATGAGCCGGAAGACCCGCAAACATCCGCCGGAAGCTAGCGGTCAGATGTGAGGTCAAAGCTCGTCGAATCCCATCTCGAGCGTCCGCCCCGCCCGCAGCTCCGCGAGCGCCTGATCGGCTAGCTTCTCCAACTGATCCTGGGAACGGACCAGGGTCTGCTCCCAGCGGCTCTCTCCGATGAGATCCTCCAGGATCTGACGGGCGAGCTCGTCCTGGAGCTCAGAGGGCAGCTTCGACGCCTCTTCGACGGCCTGGGTCAGTAACTCGGTCATCGTGGTCTCCTCGGTGGCGGCCATCCTATCAGGGGCGATGCGGCGTGTCCACCTGCAGAAAGCGCGTCCGGACGTACTCCTCGGCACTCTCCGGGGTCAATTTCTTCGTCTGCGCCCCGGTGCGGACGAAGAAGTCCTTCTCGACGCCTTTCCACTTCAGGAAGACCGGCTCGGGACTGCGCTGGCAGCTCACCAGACACACCGGTTTACCCTGGGCGATCTGGATCCCGGGATCGATGCAGGTCCCAGCCCGGTCGCCCATGCCCTCGACGGTCTTCAGGAGCCGCCAGTAGGCCTTGTAGGTCGTGTAGTTGCGCAGCACGTCGAGGATGAAGCGCTCCTCGATCGCCTGGCGCATGCTGTAGAGGCTGAAGGGCCCGAACTTGCCGTCGTCGCCCTCGGTGCCGAAAAGCTCCAGCGTCTTCGGCTTGGGCGTCGCCGTGAAAGCGAACGTCGAGAGGTTCGGCAGCGGACCGCGCTTCTCCATCTCGGCCAGGACGCGGTTCTCCAGCTCCTCCTCCGGCGTCTCTGCCCCGGCCTCCTCGGCTTCGGCCGCCGCCAGGTCCTCCGCCGCCAGCACCGACTTGAGGCTCTTCGTGCTCTCGCCCGACTGCGAGGAATGCGCCTCGTCGACGATCACCGCGAAACGCTGGCCGGGCAGAGATCCGATCTCCTCGGCGATGAACGGAAACTTCTGCAACGTGGTGACGATGATCGTCTTGCCCGCCTCCAGGGCCTCCTTGAGCTGCAACGACTTCTGGTCGATGTTCTCCACCACCCCGAGGGTCTGCTCGAACTGGCGCACCGTACGCTGCAGCTGACGGTCGAGCACCCGCCGGTCGGTGATGACGACGATGGAGTCGAAGACCCGCTCGTCGCTCGCGTCGTGGAGCGTCGAGAGCTGATGGGCGAGCCAGGCGATGGAGTTCGACTTGCCCGAGCCCGCTGAGTGCTGGATCAGGTACCTCTGGCCCGCGCCGTGCTCGCGGGCGTGGGACACCAGGCGGCGGACGGTCTTGAGCTGGTGGTAACGCGGAAAGATGATCGACCGCTCGCCCGTCTTCTTGCCCAACTCGTCTTCTTCCTCGACCTCGTGGATGAACTGACGCAACAGGTCGAGGACGCTGTCGCGCGCCCAGACCTCTTCCCAGAGGTAGGAGGTGGCGAAGCCCGGCTGGGTCGGCGGCACCGGCGGGTTGCCCGCGCCGCCGTACTTGCCCCGGTTGAAGGGCAGGAAGCGCGTCTCCGTCCCAGCAAGCTGCGTCGTCACGTAGACCTGGTCGGGGTCGACGGCGAAGTGGGCGAGGCAGCGGCCGTAGGCGAAGAGCGGCTCGCGGGGATCGCGGGTGCTCTCGTACTGCCGGACGGCGTCCTCGACACCCTGATCGGTCAGCAGGTTCTTGAGCTCGACGGTAAAGAGCGGCAGGCCGTTCAGGAAAAGCGCCAGGTCGAGCTCGTTCGTGTTCTTCTCGCTGTAGCGCAGCTGACGGACGACGGCGAAGAGGTTGCCCCGGTAGAGGCGTTCGAGCTCCTCGTTGAGCCCGCTCGCCGGACGGAAGTAGGCAAGACGGAGCTTGCAGCCCGAGTCCTTGACGCCTTTGCGCAGGACGTCGAGCGTGCCGCGCCGTTCGATCTCGCGGCGGAGACGCTTCAAGAACCGGTCGTTGACCTCGGCGCCGTGGTGCTGCTTGAGACGCGCCCACTCCTTCGGCTGGGTGCCGGTCACGAAGCCGAGGACGTCGCCGGGGATCAGGCAGAGCTTCGGGTTGTACTCGGCGGGCCGGCGGCGGCGATAGCCGCCGGCGACGCTGCCGTCGCCGAAGGTGTCGGCGTTGAAGGGGAGGGGCTGCTCGGCGACCTCCTCGCCGCCGCCGGCCTCGGCGTCGGGGCCGTGCGCGAGGAGGGCTTGCTCGATGGCGTCCTCGAAGGCGCGTTCGGTGAGGTCGGGCATCAAAGTGTCCCTCCGTATCGCGGATAGAATCTACATGACTTCTGCACAGGCCATGTAGATTCTATCCAGAGGACGATTCGCCCAGTTGGGCCTCCAACTCCTCGGCCGACACCCAGACCACCTTGCCGTTGCGCCACATGGCCAGCGGGATCCCCTCCTTCTTGTGCTCCAAGATGGCCTTCCGGGCCGCGTCACGGAGGGCCTGCTCGACGAGTTCGCCCTGCTGGAGGGTCCGGAGGATGTCGACGGGTGGCTTGGCTTTGACGCTCATCGATCGAGTCCTTTGGAGAGGAGCCTCCAGATCCTATCATCGACGACCCGAGTCTCCGTCGTTCGCCCTCCGGCGGCGATGAGCCGCGGGAGAGGTCCGCTCGCGCTGTCGTAGACGTGCCAGGCGCTTGCCATGGGCTGGTAGAGGTCGAAGAAGTTCTTCAAGCCCAGACGGTACCGCCTGCGGACCGTCTCCTCCGGTATGCCGTGACCGCCGCGACGCACACGATCGGCGACTCGGGCAATAGCGTGCTCAGGGCTGGGCAGCCACAGGAAGATCAGATGGAAGAGGTATCCGTCGTCTAGAAGCCTGGCGATCCAGGAGGCGTAAGCGCGACCAGCCAGCGTGGTCTCGAAAGCGAAGGTCGCCCGGCGACGGCTCAGCTCCCGCAGACGGGCCAGCATGATCCGGCCCGCAGCGAAGGCGGCTGCCTCCGGCGCGAAGGGTGAGAGGCCCTGGGCGATGAGGTCGGCGTTGACGAACTCAGTGACGCCGAGGGTGTCCTTGAGGAGAGCGGGGCCGGCGGTGGACTTGCCGGCGCCGTTGGGTCCGGCGAGGGCGATGAGGCTTGGCGGCGGGGCAGCGGTCACGCCGCTTCCTCGCGGACGTCGATCTTGCCCGTCACCGCGGCAGAGATGAAGGCGGTGCCGCTCTCGCTCAACTGATCGGCCGCGGACTCCCGGAGAACCATGGCTGCTGCCTTAAGGCTTCCCTCGTCGGCTTCGGCCAGAGCTTGCAGGGAGTTTGCCAGCGGATGCGAGGCGCTGATCACCGCCTCGGCCTGTTCGCAGAGATAAGCTACGGCCAGGGGTTTCGGCGAGATCCGGGCCATGTCCGCGATCACGGCGCCGACCTCCGGCGCGGCTTTCAGGGCGATGAGGGAACGCCGGGCGATGTCGAGCGCCCACCAAGCCGTCGGCAGATCGCCGAGCCGGTGATGTAAGAGCCCCTCGGTCCACCACAGCTTGGCTCGTTGCATTCTATGGCGGTCCTTGAGCTGCTGGCGTGCCTTGGCGCAGATCGTGAGCCCCTCTTTCGCGTCCTCGTCCGATCCTTTGACCAAGACAACGGCATAGGACATCAGCGTTCCGCAGTACTGGCGCTCGGATTCAGGATCCAGGATCGAAAGGCTCTTGCCAAGGCAGCGGCACGCGGCTCGAGGATCACCGTGGTAGTCGAGCGCGACGCCCAAAGTGCTCAGGGCGAGAGAATGCTCCTGGCCGACAGTACAATCAACGGCGGTCTGCGCGTCTTGAACAGCCTCGGGAAAGCGCCGCTGGTAAAGCCTGATACAAGCCCGGCGGCGGTACAAGTCGCCCTTGCGATCCGGAGGAGCGACACCGAAGGCGATCTCCAAGGCTCGCTGCGCATGATCGAGGCGGTTCCTGAGCCGCAGAGCGGAGGCGAGCCGGGCGAAGCTCTGTGCCAGATCCGGCGAAACCAAAAACCGCCTGCCTGCGAACCGACGCCTGCGCCTGGCAACCAACCCCGCCAAGGCCCCCGCGACTCTGACACCAAGGCTTGCCACCCGCAAACCGTCACAGTCACCGCTGGTCGTCAGCTCATCGGCCGCTTCGAGCAAACGCCGGAGAACCGGAGCGGAAATATGGCGCTCACCCAATCTCAAGCATGGGTCGCGAATCAATTCCAGTGCCAACCGTTTCGACCTCCGAACCCCCATAATGATCCCATCTTAGCAGAGAAGGGCGAAATCGTCCGCCCTTCTCGAACTTTTGACAGGGACATTGGACGTCGACAGACCTTGCCACTTACCCGTCAAGAATGACGTGGGGACCGATACCGGCCCGGACTTGCGTCCTGATCTTCATGGGACCTCCTTCCACGCCCTCAGCCGGGGCTCCATCGCCCAAGCTGGAACGTTCCACCAAGCTTACAGGGGTCCCGGAGATTCAACCGGTCGGTCGGTAGATCTCGCTCTACCCATCTACAGCGACATGGGGACCGATACCGGCCCGGACTTGAGTCCCGATCTTCATGACTACCTCCTTCAGCGGTCTCAGCAGTGGGCACCATCGCCCAAAGCCGGAACGCTCTAGCCAGCCTACAGGGTCCGTGACTTCAACCGGCCGGTCGGTAGGTCTTGCGCCACGTCGCACAGGCCCCGGGAAGGCCGCTACCGTCGCTCTCACACAAGACCTGACGAAGGGAGGCACGGATGACGGTCGTGATCGCGGAAACAGAGCAGGGAATCATCACGATGGCAGCGGACTCCGCCGCCACGAACGGCGACGAGATCTACACCCTCAAGACCCCCAAGGTCTTCCAGCGCGACGGCTACCTCTTCGGGCACTGCGGGTGCTATCGGATCGGGCAGATCCTCCGACACTGCGTCGAGCTGCCCCAATTGCCCTCAGGCTCTACCGAGGTCGAGCGCTTTCTGATCCGGGAGCTTGCGCCGGCTCTTCGAGAGGCCGTCGAGGCCGAAGGTGCCGCGGGAGGCGGTGGTGCGTTTCTGGGCGAGAAGACCTGCATTCTGATCGGGCTTCTGGGGCAGATCTGGTGCATGAGACCCGACCTCTCCGTCATGCAGGAGGGACCGTTTGCCGCCATCGGGAGCGGACGGCTCCGGGCCTATGCGGTTCTCCATGCGCTCCACGCCATCGGCTTCGGAGGCGTCCGGCGACGGATCGAGATCGCTCTTGAAGCGACGGCGGAGTACACGTCTTCCGTTCGGCCGCCATGGCACTTCGTCAACAGTGACGATTTCTGACGACTGGGCTCAGGCCGCTTCCTCTCGGACGTCGACCTTGCCCGTCACCGCGGCGGAGATGAGGGCGGTGCGGTACTCCTTGAGGTGGTCGATGGCGCCTTTGACTTGGGCGAGCAGGCGACCGAGATTGTCGCCCTCCGCCGACACGACGCCAAGAACGCGATTCTGTTCACTTCGGTCAGGTAAAGGAACAGGAAAGCTTCGAAGCTTGGTACTGTTGGTTGAGGCAAGATTTGTCGACTGTTTGGAGGTCGCGGTAAAGTACGCTCGACCATATCCGCTTCCCATCACAGCGGCAAGGAAATGAGGGTCCAGCTCCGTTCGCTCAACACGAATCACAAAGATGTGGTTCTGATGCAGGCAGCCCGAAATCTGTCCTTCCCAGACGTATCCTCTGCCTAGCTTATCGAAGTCACCACCTTCGGTCACGACGACGTCCTCTGGTAGAAGTTCATATCGTCGCACCTCTCCGGCAGGCATCTCGATTTCAGCGACGTCGCTAAGGTCCAAGTAGCCATCCTGTACGTTCGCGACGCGTAGATACGGTCGGGTTGTTAGGCCAACCGACTCGTACCGCTTTCCTAGCGTGATTCCCGTCTGCAGCGTGCTCACGCTTTTTAGCTTCTTCACCTCCCAATGCGCCGGAATCTCCCCCAGCCACTCGACGCCGGAGTCCTTCATGGGGA
>CBDUYN010000197.1:0-18442 GCA_965371445.1 uncultured bacterium
GTCAGAATCTTTTTCCATCGCCTCCCGCGAAGGTGCGACGAGGTCAGAATCTTTTTCCATCGCCTCCCGCGAAGGTGCGACGAGGTCAGAATCTTTTTCCATCGCCTCCCGCGAAGGTGCGACGAGGTCAGAATCTTTTCCCGTCGCCTCCCGATCCGGCCTCGACGGACGCTGTGCGGGGCGTAAGGCCTCCGGCTCCCTTTTGAAGCCGCTCGTCGTGCCTCGAGATCGGTGCGGACGGCGAGGAAGACCTCGGGCGGAGGTGTGGGTTAGCCGGCCCTCCGGGGGCTGGCCTCGGCACCCACCACCACCGCCCGCACCGCGCCGTCGGCCGACGCCAGCATCTGACGCGCCACGGTTCGCGCGCAGCGATCCGGCACCTCCTAGCTAGCTAGTCTTTGCCTAGTAGCTTTACCAGGCAGACGGAGGAGGACCGATCAATGAACGAACGGTCGAGCTTACGGTTCCCCTGCTCTGTTACCGCCTTCGTCGCGCCGCCGTCGTGGGATTCAACCCGGGCGTCGTCTACGTCTTCCAGCGGTAATTCATGAGAGCTTAGATGTTCACAGATCGAAAGACGGCCAGCAAAAGATTGACGGCTTTACTAATCCTTGCGTTGGGCGAGCTATTCGACCGGTTGCCCGGCCCTGTCAAGTACGGCCCTGTCAAGTACCGGACACTCCACTGTCAACTCCTTGACATTCTCGCCGGCAGGGATCTTGGATAATCCCGGATATAGAGATTCACCCGCCCTTCAAGCCACGTTTCGCCGAAGCGGGACTTGAAGCGATTTGGCTCCTAACGACACAGAAAGGAATTCGTCGTGACACGGAAGCTACTCCTCCTCCTCAGCATCCTGGCGCTCCTCGGGGCTCCGGCCTGGGCGCAGATCGCCGAAGAAGGTCCGGCCCTCGACGATTTCGGCATGGACCAGAAAGAGCTGGAAGCCGCTCTGACCAAGGACTACTCAAGCTACATCGACTTCCTCCGCACCAGGGGTCTGGTGGTCTTCACCACCCCCTTCAACACCATGGACGGCCTGGGCGACGGGCCGTTCAATCCGCTGGAGGTCCCGCCGACGGTGCCCGGCCACCGGCCGACGCTGCAGGGCAACGGCCTGTACTTGCGCATCAACGGCCTCGACGCGCAGAGCTGCAACGAGTGTCACTCGCTGTTGAGTCACAGCACCATCCCGCCGACCCTCGGCATCGGCGGCGCCGGTACGGTCGCCCAGAGCGCCTTCCCGTTAGGGACGCTCCTCGACATCGCCGACACCTTCGACGACCGCATCAGCTACGTGCCGGGCCACGATCCCGACCTGCCCCTCGTCCGCGACGGGGTCGCCGACTACAACGGCCGCTTCATCAACGCGCCGTTCCTCTTCGGCGGCGGCGGCGTCGAGCTGATCGCCAAGGAGATGACCAAGAACCTCCAGGCGATCCTCTACAACGCGCGCCGCGGTAGCGCGGGCCAGGTGTGGTCCCTCTGGACGCACGGCGTCGACTTCGGCTACCTCATCTCCCTCGGCCATCACGACGTGGAGCTGCACCTCGACGGCATCGGCCTGCTCGACCCGGACCTTTCCGCGGAAGAGCAGCTCGTGGTCCGGCCCTTCGGGCGCAAGGGCGAGGCGTTCTCGATGCGCGACTTCGACCGTGGGGCGATGCAGTTCCACTTCGGCATGCAGCCGACCGAGGTCGTCGGCTTCAACGTCGACGAAGACCTCGACGGGGTCGTCAACGAGATTATCGACAGCGAGATGAGTGTGCTGCACATCTTCGACGTCACCAATCCGGCGCCCTTCATGGAGCCCCTCGACCCGGACAGCCAGATCGGTTACGACCTCTTCAAGGGCACGGTCGGCTGTAGCGGCTGCCACTACTCCGAGATCCGGACCGAATACCGACGGGTGCCCCTGGCGTTCCCCGAGGACCCGATCGAACCCTGGAACAAGAACGTCTACGTCAGAATTCCCTTGAAGGAGTACGGCTTCGACCCGGATCCCTTCGGGACGGGTCTGATCGTGCCGCTTTTTTCCGACCTGAAGCGCCACGACATGGGGCCCGGCCTGGCGGAGACCTGCGAGGGTTGTGCCGTTCTAAACGAGGAGTTCATCACCGCCCGGCTGTGGGGCATCGCCGACACGGCGCCCTACCTGCACGACGGCCGCGCCACGACGCTGCGCCAGGCGATCGAGGCGCACGACGGCGATGCCAGGCCGGCCCGGGACGCTTTCCTGAGCCTGTCGGCGATCGACCAGATCCGGCTGATCGAATTTCTCCGCCGGCTGCGGACTCCGCTCGAGCCAAACGAGGACATCTTGCCGTAGAAATCGGTCTCATAAGAACCCCCTCGACGTCAGCAAGTCCGTCTGCCTAGTGTGGTGGCTCCGGCGCCTCCTGCCCGCGTTGACGGCCGGAGGCGTCGATTTGCCAGAACAGGAAGAAACACTCGGAAAGGAGTCCTGCATGTTCAAGAAATACACCCTATCCCTGGTGGGCTGCGGTCTCGGCGTGCTGACGCTCGCCATCGCCTTCCAGGCCTACGCCCGACACCTGGAGCTCCCCGGCGCGATTCAGGAGGAACCTCCCTACAACGTCGCCGAGGCGGTGGTCTTCCCGCCGCCCTGGGAATCGAGCTGGGAAGGCACCAACAACCCGGGCAAGTGCTCGGGCTGCCACACCGGCATGTTCGACCAGTGGAACGGGTCGATGATGGCCAACGCGTGGCGCGACCCGATCTGGCGGTCGGCCTTCTTCCTCCTCGGCCGGGCGACCGCCACCGACGGCAACTGTGACATCCCCGACCCGCCGGACGCCACCCCCCGCAACCTCATCAACCCCTTCGCCAACGGCGACTGCACCTCGACTTTCAACCTCGCCGGCACGACGACCCACACCACCAGCGGCTCGGGGTCGCTGCTCGACGAGTTCTGCTCGGCCTGCCACATGCCGACCAACTACATCGACAACGTGGCGCCCGACGGCAGCGTCAACCCGGCCTATGATCCCACCTCGGCCGCCGGCACCCCCCATGCCTACGCCACCGTCAGCGCCAACTACACCAACACCGACGCCGGCAAGCGGGGGATCTTCTGCAAGGTCTGCCACTCGATGGTGGAGAGCCGCGAAACCCCCTATCACAACTACGTCAAGTCGGGCATCGACTACGTGCCGGCGGTGGGCACCGGGCCGCGCGACTCCCTGGTGGGTATGGCGGAACAGGACCTGCTCAACGTCGCCGACCCTCTGAGCGAAAACCTCGGCTACGCCATCGGCGCCCGGGCCTACAAGCTCTCGCCCCACGCCATCGAGCGTCCCGAGCGCTTCGGCCCGCTGAGCTTCAACGACTACACCGGCATGGTCGACCCCTACATCAGCGAGGTCTTCCCCATCACCTTCAACTACGAGCAGGGGAGCTTCTCGCGTCACGACGGCTACTACAGCGTGTTCATGGAGCGCTCCGAGTGGTGCGGCATGTGCCACGACGTGACCAACCCGCTGCCGATCAAGAACCCCCTCGGTCACTGGGTCGGCGGCTTCCCCATCGAGCGCACCTACAGCGAGTACCGCAACAGCCGCTACGCCCAACGGCCGAACAACCCCAACTACGATCCGAGCTACAAGCGCGACTGCCAGACCTGCCACATGCAGCAGCACTACGGCCAGCCGGGCACCGCCCAAACCCTCAACCCCGGCGGCGGCGCGGTGGCGCCGCTCCAGGGCAACCCCTGCGACCGCTGTGACACGGTGCAGGTCTTCTACACCCACCACTTCGTCGGCGGCAACGCCTACCTCACCCGCATGCTCGGAGCCACCACCTCCAGCAGCGGTGCGGTGCAGCCCTATCCGGAGCTGTCCAACTTCAGCTACTCCTCCGCCGACCCCGACAGCGACTACCACCGCGCCTTCTTTGAGAACGTCACCGACAAGGGCCCGCGGACCCAGCACGAGCGCATGGCCTGGGACCGGCTGCGCAACGCCCTCGACGTGGGCGTCACCGGCCCGGCGAGCGCCGCCGCGGGAACCACACAGCCGATCACCGTCACGGTGGACAACACGGGCTGCGGCCACAACTTCCCCACCGGCTTCCCCGAAGCGCGCAACGGCTGGGTGGCGGTGCGCGCCTGGGACATCGACACGGGCAACGAGTTGGAGATCTCCGACTCGGTGTGGAGCCGCACCTCCCTCGGGGTCGGCTACCTGACCGCCGCCGACATCGCCGCCGACCCCAACTTCCCGGGCTGCAACTGGCACCAGCCGGCGGGAGCGCCGGATCCCTACTCCTACCAGTTCCGGGCCGTGGCCTCCCTCGGTGACGGCTGCCCGACCCTCGCCCTGCCCTACGCCAAGCCGCTCAACCTGCGGGTCGACGCCGTCACCGGCGTTCCGGTGGACGCCAACGGCGACCCCGTCGACGGCGCCAACCCCCAGCGTCTGCCCAAGTTCGACGACCTCGACGGCGACGGCGACCTTTACGACGACGCCTATCTGGTCGACTCGCGCCTGCGGCCGATGCCTCACGCCGGCGCCAGCTTGAGCCTCGACCGCTACTCGGTGGTCATCCCCGCCGGCACGGTCGGCCCGGTGGCGGTGACCGCCGTGGTCTACTACCAGTCGGTGGAGGCGGTGGTGTCGTTCGAGCTGCTGGGCAACCTGGCCGACACCGACACCGACCACATAATCGAGCCCTGCGTGCTCGGTGGCGCCTGCGACGGCCGCACGCCGACGACCGAGCCGGCGGTGGTAGAAGGCGCGCCGCCGGTGCCGGTGGAGGTGGCCAACTGGGTGATCGAGGTCGATCCCGACCTCAACGCGCCCATGACGTTCTTCCAGTACCCGATGGACGGAGCCACTGACGCCTACGACGACGTGGTGGTGAAGATCGGCTTCTCCGAGCCGGTGGTCGGGATCGACGCGACCACCTTCACCTTGACCGACGACGGCGGCCTGACGGTGCCGGCGGACGTCGATCAGATCAGTGACGGCGTCTGGGCTCTCTTCCCCCACGACATCTTCCTGCCCAACGACACCTACACCGCCACCGTCGCGGCACCGATCTGCGACACCTTCGGCAACTGCCTGGCACAGGACGTAGTGTGGACCTTCACCACCAGCAGTGCCAACGGCACCGGCGACACCCAGGTGCCCCTCGGCTTCGGCATGATGGCAATGGCGTGCGGTGATGCGGTCTGCGATGCCGGTGCCGGGGAGGACCCGTGCACTTGCCCGCAGGATTGCGGGACTCCGCCAGCGACCGAGGTCCCGGGCTCGACCTGCTTCGACACGATCGACAACGACTGCGACGGGAATATCGACTGCGACGACACCGACTGCTTCGACATCGATCCGCTGTGCTCGGCCGGTTGCGGCGACGGTGTCTGCGACACCGCCCCGGGAAGCGGCGAGGACTGCGTGAGCTGCCCGCAAGATTGCAACGGCGTGCAGGGTGGCAAGCCCGCCAACCGCTTCTGCTGTGGCGGCGGCGGGGGTGAAAACCCCATCGATTGCACCGACTCGCGTTGCTCGGAAGGCGGCTTCACGTGCATCTAGTTCTAGTCTGCATGTGACTCCGGTCACAGGAAGCCCTCGAGGGCGGGGCCGGCGCGAGCCGACCCCGCTCCATCTAACTTTGTCGAGCCAGCTCAAGACCGGCAACAACGGATGCCGAGAGCCGCGGCTCGAAGTCCTTGCCCGCGCGCCGATGGCGGCGTGCGGGTGTTCTCTTGACAGGTTGGCCGAATCCGACGAATCTGCCAATCCCGACACTGGAAAAGAGCCCCCGACCATGATGACATCCCGAGCCCACACCCTCTTGTGGACGGCGATTCTCGCCCTGGCCGCCGCCGGGGCCTTCGCCGCCGACTCTGTCCCCCTGGCCTACGTCGCCAACGCCGGTAACAACCACATCCAGGTCCTCGACCTCGAGTCCGGGAAGACGCTGCGCAAGATCTACGCCGGCACCACCCCCTGGCGGCTCCTCCTCTCCGCCGACCGGAGTCAGCTCTGGGCCCAACACTGGTACTCGGCGACCACCGCGGTCATCGACCTCGACGACCACGAGGTCCTGCGGGTCCTGCCGCTGCGCGGTCCCGGCGTCTTCGTCCCCGGCGGCGAGCGATTCCTGAGCTTCAGCTGGCCTCTCTCCACTCTGCACCAGATCGACGCGAGCACCTTCGCCGAGCTGTCGCAGTACGCGACCGACATAAGGTGGGTCTACGACTTCGTGGTGAGCCGCAACGAGGAGGCTCTCAACCTGGTGCAGTTCGACCCCATGGCACGGGGCCCCCGCAAGGTCTACGCCTACGTCGTGAGCTATCCCTGGGCCGGCGGCGAGGCCGAGAAGCCGAAGCCGCTCTCGCTCAGCACCGGCCGCGACCCCCGCCAGGTGCGCCAGCTCAAGAGGCACCCCTTCCTCCTCACCGCCGACCACGGGACCAACGGCCTGAGCCTGATCAACGAGCTGCGCGACGGCCGGGCCGTGACCACCTGCCCCGCCCCCCGGAGCATCCTCTTCTCTCCCGACGAGACGCGGATGGTCGTCGTCTGCTGGCGGGGATACGGAGCGCGCCGGAGCGAGGTGTGGAGCTACGTGACGGATTTCTCCAAGCGTCCCTGGCCCGACATCCACCAGGAGGACACCCTGACGGTGGAGGGTGCGGTGGTGGCGGGGGCGTTCTCGCCGGCGGGAGACCGGATCTACCTCGCCGAGCGGACCGGCAAGCTCTTGCTCGAGGTCGACGCCGAGACCCTCGAGGTGCTGCGGACGTTCCCCACCGGCGACGAGCCGATGGACGTGGCGGTGGTGGCGGTACCGGCGGCGGTGCGCGACCGTCTGCCGGGCGAGAGCCGGGCGCGGCGCATCGCCCGACAGGCGATCGCCCGGCTGCGCCAGCACGGCGCGCCGTTCACCAACGTCTCCTGGAAGGAGACCATCACCTGGCACGAGACCGCCCCGGCGGCCGAGAGCGCGGCGGCCGAGGAAGAGTCGGCCGAAGAGCAGGAGCCGCCGAAGCCCGAGCTGATCGAGAAGACGCGGCAGCTTAAGCTCTACCTCGACGCGTCCGGCGCCCTGCGCAGCGAGTCGGAAGAGGGCCGCGTCCGGCTGGCGCAGGATGGGAGAACCCTGGCGCTCGACGGCACCGGCCGCTTCTGGGTCACCCCCCGCCAGGAGCTGGTCTCGGTCGTTTACGCGCTGCCCAACCTGTCGCCGGAGGAGGCGCTTCGCCATCTCGCCGGAGACGTCCCCGGCAGCCCCTTCCTGCACACCGGGCTGGCGATCGACGTCGCTGCCGAGGTCGAGCAGGAAGACCGGCGGATCGCGGTGATCGGGGCCTTCGCCGAAGGCGCCCGGGTGTCGCAGCTCTGGGTGGAGGCGGAGACCGGCCGGCCGATCAACCTCGTGGAGCAGATCCCGACCTTCCGCTCGGGATCCCACGAGGCGGGCCGCTTCACCGGCCTTGTCGAGACCCGGTTCGGCGATTTCACCGACCGTGGCGGCCGCCGCATGCCGGCGCGGCTGCAGAGGGTGATCGACGGCCAGAGGACCCTGGAGGTGCGCCTCGAGGACGTCCGCTTCGACCGCGAGCTGCCGGAGGGACGTTTCTCGCTCTCCCGCCTGGGCGGCGCCGCCGCCTCGTCCGAGCTCATCCAGCCGGTGGAGACCCGGCCGGCGCCGGACGGCCCCGGACGCGCGGTGCCGATCCTCGGTACCGGCTACCTCGGGAGCCCCTGGCAACCGCATCCGCCCTACAACAGCAACCCCCCGACCTCCGGAGCCCGCGTCGATCAGATCGCCGACTGGGGAGTGCATGAGGTCCCCGTGCCCCTGGTGCTCCAGGTCGACAACCTGGAGCACGGCGGGGTGCTGGTGCAGTACAACTGCTCCCGGGGCTGCCCCGAGTTGGTGGCCGCTCTGGCGGGGATCGTCCGCCGCTACGACCAGGCGATCCTCGCCCCCTACCCGCTGATGGAGGCGAGGATCGCGCTCACCGCCTGGGGGCGGATCGCCACCTTCGACGAGCTCGAGGAAGAGCGGATCGTGGCGTTCATCGAGGCCTACGCCGGGCGCGATCACCGTCAGCTGGCGGGCGGGCTCGGGCCCCTGCCCGCCCACTGATCCGCCGCCGCCAGGACGATCAAGAGCGCCGCCAATCCGCTACGCGAAAGGACAGATCGGAGGGCCTTCGGCCTTCGAGGGCCAGGCGGCGCACCGAGCGCCACCCGCCGGCGCCGCCCCAGAGGGTTGGCGTTTCTCCAGAGCTCCTCAGCCGCGAAGGCGGACGCTCCGGAGGCGCTTGAGGTCCTGACCCCGGCGTCCGTTGACGAGGATTCTTCAGAGCCGGATCAGATCCGCCCCCCCCTCTGAGGCGTGATCGGGCGCCATCGCTGGTGTGCATTGTGGCCGCCCGGCGGGGGACGTGAGCTGTCGGGATCTCGCCGCGCCAGACGCCCAGCACCTTGCGGCCTTGCACGCGGCCGTGGGAGTCGGTCAGGGTCCAGGTGGTCGAAGCATAGGTGAGGTCGAAGGAGTTGCCGAAGGGGTCGCGCATTCGCGTCAACCGGTAGCCCAAGAACACTACCCCAAAGGTGGTTGGGGCGGGGTTCGGACCCGGTGGCTCAGGAGACGGTGTCCGAAAGCGGTGCCGTGACGATTCCCGGTCTCGCGCCCGGCTTCTACACCCTCAAGATCCTTTTTCAATCCGGTGACGGGTTCTGGGCCCAACGCTTCGAGCTCGAAACCGGCCAAGGACCGATGAACGTCGACCTGCCCTCCGTCGAGGTCACGGGCCAGGTGCTCCTCGGCGACGAGCCCCTCTTGTCGACCTTAATATTTCGGGGGTCGCAGCGGTGCGGTTCGCGTCGAGCTCCTGACCGATGAGGAGGGCCGCTTCCATGGTGTGCTACCCCGGCCCGGCGAGTGGCGTGTCGATGTCGAGGCGAAAGATCCACCGGTCTTGCGAAAGCTGCGCAAAGTAAAGGTCGAACCGGGCGTTGACCATTTCGCGGATGTGGACCTGCGGTTGGGCGACGGCCGGCTTCACGGCCGGGTCGTTGACGCGGAGCGCGTTCCCATGATCAACGCCATCGTCGAGATCCAGTCTGCACCACGGCCCTCGACGAGGAGCTCGGCGTCGAGCCCGCCGAGGCCACGACGGCGCTCTATCGCGATATCTGCGCCGACCGCCTGGCCGCGTCGCGCCAGACGCGGCCGCCGCTTCTCCCCCATTTCCTCAAGCTCGACGAGCAGATCGTCCGCCTCCTTCTGGGCCAGTCCGGGCCGGACGAACGACTCGTGGCGTTCACGCGGCGGCTCGCGCCCGACACCGCGCTCGCCGAGCTGCCGCTTGCCGCCGAGACGAGGACGGACGCGCTCGTGAAAGGGAAAGCGACGTTCCAGCTGGGCTCGGGAGAGGCCCGGCGCCTGGCCACCGTGCAGGTCCGGCCGATCCGAACCTGACCAACGCCGCGGTACGGATCGAATTCGGGTGGCCATCAGGTTGCGGCGACGTCAACGCCGGAAGACGGCCAGGTAATGGTCCTCTTCGCCTTCGTCCCAGTCGTCCTGGCGCTCGACGAGGTGGAAGCAGTCAGTCGTCAGCTCCGCGACGAGGTCCTCGGGCGGGATGCCGTGACCGCCCCGCTCGGGTACGCCCGGAAGCTCGCGCCAGGTCGTCTGCGGCTCGATGTCGACGACGACCAGGAGGCCGCCGGGGACGAGCGCCCGGTGGAGGCTCCGGCGCATCTTCTCGGGATCGGTGAAGTGGTGGTAGACCAGGCGCAGGAGGACGGCGTCGCAGCAGCCCTCGGGAAGGCCGGTGTCCTCGTCCGTGCCGAGGACGACGGTGACGTTTTGAAGGTCCGCCTCCGCGAAGCGCTTCTTCATCTTCTCAACGTCGTCTTCGTCGATCTCGGTGGCGTAGACGTGTCCTTGCTCGCCGACCCGGCGGGCCAGGTCCTCGCTCCACTCTCCCCCGCCGGCACCGACGTCGGCGACGCGCATCCCGGGGTGAAGCTCCAGGGCCTTGGCCAGGCGGTCCTTCTCGCTCCCCTCGGCGCCCAGGGAGGCGCAGGCGAGCAGAGTCAGAGCGCACGCCGCGGTGGCGCTCAGGAGACGTGTCTTCAGAGTCAGGGCATCGACGGAGTTTGGCTTCATGGAGGCGCTCCTCGGTGAAGATTCCGGCTTCGGCCGCCGTGGGGCGGTGGTCTCTGGAGGAGAATACGTCGGGGAGCGGGGAAAGATCTGGCGTAGTCGCGCTCAGGGCGCCTCATCGAAACTTGAGCTGCGCGGGAGCGTTGGGATGGCGGAGGATCAGGTTCTTGAGGACCGGGGAGCGCAGCACCGACGGCTGGCGCGCCATGTTCTGGAGCAGCGACGGCGGCGTGGAGGGCCAGCGGGCCAGGTTCTGGATGAGCAGCGTGGAGCTTATCGGCCGTTGATAAAGCAGGGCCGCGGCTTTGCCGTCGAGGGGGACCCCGATGAGCAGGACCAGGCAGCGGCCCTGACATTCGAGGATGAGACCCACGCGCTCCTCAGCGGTTCCCGAGGTGAACTTCTTACGAAGCTCCTTTCGCATCCGGCTCCGTACGCGCTCGGTCGAATCGCGGCTCAAGCTGAGCTGGTAGAGCTCGGCCATGCGCTTGGTTTGGAGGAGCCGGACAAGGAGCCGGTCACTGCACTGAGGGTTTCGAAAGAGGTAGCGCTGGACCTGCTGGTCGCGCAGGAGCTGAGCTCGCTTTCCGAGCTCGTCGATGCCGGTGCTCGAGCGGTGATGCTGCGCGATCAGCCGCGCGTGCAGCAGTCCGACTTGCGGGTTCGCGAGGAGGGCCGCCACCACCCTCGACGAGGGGTCGTAGCACAGGGCATAGAGAGTTTCCTCCGTCGCCTTACCGGCCAGCTCGACGCGTGCGTCGAGGGCGAGAGGATGAAAGTCTTCTTCGAAGATCCGTCGCCAGCCGCGAGCTTGCGAGCGCTCTTCGTCGAGCTCCCGTGAATCGTTCGACGATGGCATGAGTCTTCTCCCTGCGGGGAGTATAGCGCAGGCGCGTCCGGCCGAAAATCGGCTTGCACGGGCGCTTCTTCGTCGATGGCGGGCGGCCGGCCGGTTACGACCACCGCGACCACGCCCCGGCCGAGGACTGCCCCGGCGCCGGCGCCGGCGCTCGGCGAGGAGGTCACCATGGGCGATTCTGGCGCCTCAGCTAGCCAAGCCCCCCCTCCTGGGGTAACCTTCGCCCTCGTTTTCCCACCGCGGGACCCAAGGACATCGAGGAACGGAGAATGGCAGACGACTGGACCCAAGACATCGACCCGGTGGAGACCCAGGAATGGGCCGACGCCCTGGAAGGAGTCATCGAGCGCGACGGCCCGGTCCGCGCGCACTTCCTCATCGAACGGCTGGTGGAAAAAGCGCGGCGCTCGGGGGCCTACCTCCCCTACTCCGCCAACACCGCCTACCTGAACACGATCGCGCCGTCGCAGGAGGCGAAGCGGCCCGGCGACCCGGGCCTGGAGCGGCGCATCAAGTCGATCAACCGCTGGAACGCCATGGCCATGGTGGTGCGCGCCAACCGTGAGAGCTCCGGCATCGGCGGCCACATCGCCTCCTACCAGTCGGCCGCCACGCTCTACGAGGTGGGCTTCAACCACTTCTTCCGGGCTCCCCACGAGGGCCACGGCGGCGACCTGGTCTACTTCCAGGGGCACTCGGCCCCGGGCATCTACGCCCGCGCCTTCCTCGAGGGACGCTTGACCCTGGAGCAGCTCGAGAACTTCCGCCAGGAGTCGACCGGCAAGGGCCTCTCCTCCTACCCGCATCCGCGGCTGATGCCCGACTTCTGGCAGCTCGCCACCGTCTCGATGGGCCTGGGTCCGCTCATGGCCATCTACCAGGCGCGTTTCATGAAGTACCTCGACAAGCGGGGCCTGGTCGACGCCGGCGACCGCAAGATCTGGGCTTTTCTCGGCGACGGCGAGATGGACGAGCCCGAGGCCCTGGGCGCCATCTCGCTCGCGGTACGCGAGAAGCTCGACAACCTGATCTTCGTCATCAACTGCAACCTCCAGCGCCTCGACGGCCCGGTGCGCGGCAACGGCAAGATCATCCAAGAGCTGGAGCGGGTCTTCCGGGGCGCCGGCTGGAACGTCGTCAAGGTCCTCTGGGGCCACAACTGGGACCACCTCCTCGCCAAGGACAAGGACAAGATCCTGCGTCGGCGCATGGACGAAGCGGTCGACGGCGACTACCAGGCCTACGCCGCGAACAAGGGCGCCTTCGTCCGCCGGCACTTTTTTGGCAAGTACCCCGAGCTCCTGGAGATGGTCGCCGACATGTCGGACGACGACCTGTGGCTCTTGAAGCGCGGAGGGCACGATCCCGACAAGGTCTACGCCGCCTACCACGCCGCCGTGCATCACCAGGGGCAGCCCACCGTGATCCTCGCCAAGACCGTCAAGGGCTACGGCATGGGCATGGCCGGCGAGGGCCAGAACATCACCCACCAGCAGAAGAAGATGGGCGAGCAGGCGCTGCGCGAGTTCCGCGACCGCTTCAACATCCCGATCTCCGACGAGGACCTCGCCGGGACGCCCTTCTACAAGCCCGACGAGAACACGCCGCTCAGCAGCTACGTCAAGGACCGGCGCGAGGCCCTGGGCGGCCCGCTGCCGGCCCGGCGGCCCGACGCGGAGCCGCTCAAGGTGCCGGGGCTCGGCGCTTTCAAGGCGCTCCTCGACGGCTCCGGCGACCGCGAGCTCTCGACGACCATGGCCTTCGTTCGGGTGCTGACGACGCTCACCCGCGACAGGTCGGTCGGCAAGCGGCTGGTGCCGATCATCGCCGACGAGGCGCGGACTTTTGGCATGGAGGGGATGTTCCGCCAGCTCGCCATCTACGCCCCCTTCGGCCAGCTCTACCGTCCCGTCGACGCCGACCAGCTCATGTACTACCGCGAGGACGAGAAGGGGCAGATCCTCCAGGAGGGCATCACCGAAGCCGGCGGCATCTCGTCGTGGATCGCCGCCGGCACGTCGTATTCGAACCACGGAGTGTCGATGATCCCGTTCTTCATCTTCTACTCGATGTTCGGCTTCCAGCGCATCGGGGATTTCATCTGGGCGGGAGCCGACATGCAGGCGCGGGGCTTTCTGATCGGCGCCACCTCGGGGCGCACGACCTTGAACGGCGAAGGCCTCCAGCACCAGGACGGCAGCAGCCACATGACAGCCTCCTGGGTGCCCAGCTGCCTGGCCTACGACCCGGCTTTTTCCTACGAGCTGGCGGTGATCGTCCAGGACGGCATGCGGCGCATGTACCAGGACAACGAGCCGATCTTCTACTACATCACGACGCTCAACGAGAACTACGTCCACCCACCGATGCCCGAGGGCTGCGAGGAGGGAATCCGGCGCGGGATGTATCTCTTCCGTGAGGCCCCCCGTCCCCCTGGGGGGAATGAGGGGGGAGAGCGCAAGCCGCGGGGCAAGAAGAAAAAACCGCAGGTGCAGCTCATGGGCTCGGGCTCGATCCTGATCGAGGTCCTGAAAGCGGCGGACCTCCTGGAAGAGGATCACGGTGTCGCGGCCGACGTCTGGAGCGTGACGAGCTTCACCGAGCTGCGCCGCGACGGCCACGCCGTCGGCCGCTGGAACCTGCTCCATCCCGACAACGAGGCACGCCGCAGCTACGTCTTCAAATGCCTCAAGGAGCGTCAGGGACCCGTCATCGCGGCCTCGGACCACGTCAAGGCCTACACGGAGCAGATCCGGGCCTTCGTCCCCGGACGCTACACCGTCCTCGGCACCGACGGCTTCGGCCGTAGCGACACGCGTGAGGCACTGCGGCGCTTTTTTGAGATCGACCGTTACTACGTCGCCGTCGCGGCGCTCAAGTCGCTCGCCGCCGAAGGGACGATCCCGGCGTCCAAGGTCGAGGCCGCGATCAAGAAATACGGCCTCGACCCCGAGAAGGCCGATCCCGTCACCTGCTAGGAGGTCGCGACCATGGGACAGATCCAAGAGGTGCGGTTACCCGACGTCGGAGAGACCGAAGGCGTCACCGTCGTCGAGGTCCTGGTCGAGCCGGGGCAGGTGGTCGAGGTCGAGGAGTCGCTCTTGACGCTCGAAAGCGACAAGGCGTCGATGGAGGTACCGTCGCCCTATCCGGGCAAGATCGTCGAGGTCAAGGTCCGGGTGGGAGACGGCGTCGAGGAAAACGGCGTCCTCGCCACGATCGAGGTCGACGAAGCCGCCACGGCGGCCGAGGAGCCCAAAGCCGAGACCGCGGCATCGCCGCCTGCCTCCGCTCCCCCACCGCCGGCTGAGGCTCCTCCTCCACTGGCGGCGGCTCTCGACGAGAAGATCGACGAGGCAAGCTTCAAACAAGCTCACGCCGGCCCGGCCGTGCGCCGCTACGCCCGCGAGCTTGGCGTCGACCTCCGGAGGGTCAAGGGATCCGGACGGAAAGGAAGGATCGTCGAGGACGACATCCGGGCCTACGTCAAGGCGGCGCTCGGCCACCAGGCCGGGCCGGCCGTGGCGCCCGGTAGCCTGGCGTTGCCGGCGATGCCGGAGGTCGACTTCTCGAAGTTCGGCCCCGTCGAGGAGGTCGAGCGCCACCGGATCCGCGTCCGGGCGGCGCAGAACCTGCATCGCAGCTGGCTCCACGTGCCGCACGTCACGCAGCACGAGGAGGCCGACGTCACCGAGATGGAGGCCTTTCGCAAGGCCAGCTCCGAGGAGGCGAAGCGCCGCGGCTTCAAGCTCACCCCGGTCGCCCTCCTCTTGAAGGCCGCCGCCGCGACGCTCAGGGAATTCCCCGACGTCAACTCCTCCCTCCATCCCGACGGCGAGAAGCTGATCCACAAGCAGTACTACCACCTCGGAGTCGCCGTCGACACGCCCAACGGGCTCGTCGTCCCCGTAGTCCGCGACGTCGACAAGAAAGGCATTTTCGAGCTTGCCGAGGAGCTCGGCTCGACGAGCCAGAAGGCCCGCGAGGGAAAGCTCCCGCCCCAGAGCTACCAGGGCGCGACGTTTACGATCACCTCGCTCGGCGGCATCGGCGGCACCGCCTTCACGCCGATCGTCAACGCCCCCGAGGTGGCGATCCTCGGCGTCTCGCGGACCCAGACCCGGGCGGTCCTGCGCGACGGGGCCTTCCTCCCCCGGCTGATGCTGCCGCTCTCGCTCTCCTACGACCACCGGGTGGTCGACGGCGCCATGGCCTGCCGATTCGTCGTCCACCTCGCGGGGCTTTTATCCGACGTCCGGCGACTGTTGCTCTAAGGAGGTGCCTCATGGGTCGAGTTGTTGACATCCGTGTCCCCGACCTTGGGGACTCCGCCAAGGTCGACGTCGTCGAGGTCCTGATCTCGGCCGGAGACCGGGTCGAGCTCGAGCAGGGGCTGATCACGCTCGAAAGCGACAAGGCTTCGATGGAGATCCCCTCACCCCACGCCGGGACGGTGCGGAAGGTGAAGGTGTCGGTGGGCGACAAGGTCACAATGGACGACCTGATCGCCGTTCTTGAGATCGACGAGAGGGCCGAGGCCGAAGCCAAGGCAAAAGCCTCGGCACCCAAGCCCGCGGCACCCGAGTCGGTCACCGGCCCGCCGGCCGACTACCACGCCGAGGTCCTCGTCCTCGGCTCCGGACCGGGCGGCTATACGGCGGCGTTTCGCGCCGCGGACCTGGGCAAGAAAGTCGTGCTCGTCGAGCGCTACTCCACCCTCGGCGGGGTGTGCTTGAACGTCGGCTGCATCCCGTCGAAAGCGCTTCTCCATGCCGGAAAAGTCCTCGACGAAGCGGCGGCTTTCGCCGAGCACGGGATCCGCTTCGGCGAGCCGGAGATCAACGTCGAGGACCTCAGGACCTGGAAGGAGGGCGTCGTCGCCCGCCTGACGGGAGGGATTGCGACCCTGGCCAAGCAACGCAAGGTCGAGGTCGTCGAAGGCACGGGACGCTTCACCTCCCCGCGCGAGCTCCTGGTCACGACGGCCGACGGCCCGAAGCGCATCGCTTTCGAGTACGCGATCGTCGCCGTCGGCTCGCAGCCGATGATGATCCCGGGGCTACCCGCCGGTGATCCGCGGGTCATGGACTCGACCTCGGCCCTGGAAATGAAAAAGCTCCCCAAGCGCCTGTTGGTCGTCGGCGGCGGCATCATCGGCCTGGAGATGGCCACCGTCTACCATGCCATGGGATCGCTCGTCACGGTGGTCGAGCTTCTCGACGGCCTGATCCCGGGCTGCGACCGGGACATCGTCCGGCCGCTCCACAAGCGGCTCGCGGAGCGTTACGAAAACATTTACCTCGAAACCAAGGTCACCCGGGTCGAAGCCCTCAAGAAAGGGCTCCGAGTCCATTTCGAAGGCAAGGACGCGCCCGACTCGGACCTCTTCGAACGAGTCCTCGTGGCGGTGGGCCGGCGCCCGAACGGGCACGAGATCGGAGCCGAGGCGGCGGGCGTCACGGTCGACGAGCGGGGTTTCATCCCGGTCGACCGGCAGCTCCGAACCCACGTCTCACACATCCTCGCGATCGGCGACGTCGTCGGCCAGCCGATGCTCGCCCACAAGGCGGCCCACGAGGGCCGAGTGGCGGCGGAGGTGATCTCGGGGATGCGGAGCTCTTTTGATGCCCGGGTGATCCCGTCGGTGGCCTACACCGATCCCGAGATCGCCTGGGTCGGCTTGACGGAGACTGAGGCGAAAGCGAAGGGGGTGGCCTACGGCGTCGGCAGCTTTCCGTGGTCGGCGAGCGGACGATCGCTTTCGATGGGGCGCTCGGAGGGCAAGACGAAGCTGCTCTTCGACGAGGAGTCGGACCGCGTCCTGGGCGCCGGCATCGTCGGGCAGAGCGCCGGGGACCTGATCTCGGAGGTGGCGCTGGCGATCGAGATGGGCTGCACGGCCGGGGACATCGGCTTGACCGTCCATCCGCATCCGACGCTCTCGGAAACGGTGGCGTTCTCGGCGGAGGCGTTCGCGGGGACGCTGACCGACCTGTATCTGCCGAAGCGCCGGTAGGTCGCCGTGACGAGGCGCTCGTGGCCAAGCGCGAGGCCATGGCGTCGTACGACCAGGTCTATCTGCGGACGGCGCGGATGTTCGAAGAGCTCTGCCGCCACGCCGGCAAGGACGAGCTGGCGGAGCGGGTGCGTCCGACGGCCAGGCGCCGGACGCGCCGAGGCGTCGGCGAAGAGGTAAGGTGGAGTCGAGGAGAGCGGGAACCAGGACGACGAGCCTCGCGAATTGAGGACACCGGAAACCTCCCCTGCTGGGAACACCGACGTCTCGCCGGCTCGTCCCGAAGGGACGACACCGCAAGAGCCCCCGGACACCGGAAATCCCACCGCGTCGCGTCGATTCCGAGGCTGGCTGCCTTTCAGGAGTCCCAGAGGGGCATAGAGCCCGGGGATCCGGTCTGGAATCCGCCTTACCGCCGCTCGTCGACTTGGATCCGGCAAGGGATCGTCAAGCCTCGACCATCTCGACGTGCAGCCTCCTGCCCAGAGCGCGCGCCGCACGTTCGATCGTGAGAAGCGTCACCGAGGAGATCGTCGGATCCAGCAGACGATCCAGCACTGAGCGGCTAGTCTTCATGCGCCGCGCCATGGCGGCCTTGGTGAGCTTCTGCTCTCTCATGGTCTGGGCGATTTGGTAGGCCAGGACCCGTTTCGTGGCCACAGCTTCCGCTTCCTCAAGCAGGCCTTCTTCTTCCAGGAAGGAGTCGAAGTCGCTCTGAGGTGAATTCCACAGCAGATCGATGTCAGAGCCGAGCGCCGTTTTCCGTCTTTATAGGGGTGTACGCGAGCTCTACGCGGCGTGACCGCGGTCCACGAGGGCCGGGTCGCGCTCCCGCACGGGGCGGGGCCGCCGAAAGCTCCCCAAGATGGAGGACGCGCATGTCTCATGACATCCACTACTTCGAGCCATACACTCTGGTCGACGTCACCACGGTGACGATCGGCAACCGCCGCCTGATGAGCCCGTCGGCGAAGGTCAACAAGATCATCGTCGGTGTCTTCGGCAAGGCGCAGCGGAAGTACCAGATGACAGTGTGCGACATCAAGGTAATGTCGTCACACTATCACGCGATCCTGCAACCGAGGGACGCGAGCCATCTCGCCCGGTTCATGAACTTCGTGAACACGAATCTCTCGAAAGAGCTCGGCAGGCTTCACGGGATCGAGGGTCCGAAGCTCCAGTCGTACCACATGGTCCCGGTCAGCGACGAGGAGGAGGCGCAGGTCGATCGGCTCAAGTACCTGATTTCGAATTCCGTGAAAGAGGACTTGGTCGAGCGTCCTGAGCAGTGGCCCGGCGTCCATGGCGTCACGGCTCCTCCGGACAGCCCTTTGCTCACCGGTCGTTGGTACAACCGGAGCCGGGAGTACGCGGAGCGCCAGCGGACGGGAGAGGCCGACGCCGAGGAGTTTGCC
>CBDUYN010000198.1:0-18417 GCA_965371445.1 uncultured bacterium
GACGAAGGCTCACCTGGAAGCCCTGGCCGAGCTCGAACGCCTCAAGGCCCGACCCCCACGAAGACGAGA
The DNA here is from genome assembly GCA_965371445.1 of uncultured bacterium. Lineage (GTDB taxonomy): Bacteria > Acidobacteriota > Thermoanaerobaculia > Multivoradales > J023 > DASWIG01. The sequence goes on from CBDUYN010000198.1 coordinate 70, forward strand.
GTTGACCCGGCCTGTCGAGGCGGAAGATCAACTTGTGGACTACCGGCGCGCGCTTGAAAAGCGTCACGGCGACGTCCTCAAGCTTCGCGCCTGGTCGGTGGTGGCCGGCGGTACGCCGGCCGGCGCGGCCACCGGATCGCCGGCCGCCACCGCGGGCACCCTTGACGACGTCGAACGCCCCGGGTCGGATCGTCGGCAAGGCGATCGAAGAAGCGTTCGGCTCGTTCGACGAGTTCAAGGCGCGTTTCAAGCAGGCCGGCATGGCTTGCTTGCTTTCAACTTTCTTCATGCTGCCCGTTCACCTCGCCCAGCGATCAGCTCAGGCATTTGCGGTGACGCCATGAAGCACAATACTCAATATGATCGTCAGAGCAGCCACCGTGGTCACGGTGCCGCACCGTTTAGAAGGCGTTGCCGAAACCGAAGTACACCTTGTACGACGGATCTCCCTCGCGCCGGTCGAGGGGCAGGGCGAAGTCGAGACGCAGAGGACCGATCGGCGTCGTCGCCCGCACCCCGACGCCGGCCGAGGTGAAGAGCTTCGCTGCGAAACTCGCTCTCGTCTCCCAGACGTTGCCGGCGTCAAAGAAGACGAGGCCGGTCCATTTCTTCCCCATCGACAAACGCAGCTCCTGGTTGACCACCAGCATCACCTCGCCGCCGAGGGGTCCGCCGTCCGCGCTCTTCGGTCCCAGGCTGTTGAACGGATAGCCGCGTACCGAGAATTCGCCGCCGGCAAAGAGGCGGTCGACCTGCGGCAGCTCGTTGTCAAACGTCTCCAACAGACTGAAACGGTAGGACTGTGCCCACGTCCAGGCGGAACGCGCCCGGCCTCCCCCTGGCGGCGGACGCCGGCGCCGGGAGGATTTCCCCAGCGGCTCGAAAAGCTTGAGCTGAGTGAAGAGGCCGAGGGCCGAGAAGTCGCTGCCCAGAGTCTGGGACGCCCCGGAAATGTCGATGCTCAGGAAGCGGCCCCGCGGGTCCTGTTTGACGCCCAGCGGGTCCTCGCGGCGGTCGAGGAAGAGCTGCCAGCCGAGGATGGGGCTTACCAGCCGTTCGTCGACGAAGGCGCCGTCGGGCGTCGGCTCGCGGAGCCGGCGGTCCGCGTAGACACCGTAGAAGCGCGTCCGGAGGTCCTTTCGCAGCGGAATGGTGATCTGGGCCGAGGTGGTCCAGGCGCTCTCCCGCCTCTCCGGCTGACGCTCGTCCACGCTCGCCTCGACGAAAAGCTCCAGGTGACTCTTCGTGCCTCGACTGTGTTTGCCCCGGAGCGGCAAGGCGGTGTAGGCGCGCAGACGCTGCTCGGCGTCGCTCCACAGCGCCCGCATCCCGATCGTGACGCCGTGGCCCAGGAGGTTGCGGTCCGTCGCGTCGACGACGACACCGAGGCCTTCGCCCTCCTCCCAACGCCCGCCGTAGGCCACCGAGTAGCGTGGCTTCTCCTCGACGTCGAAGACCACCGTCGAGCCGGCGTCGTCCCGTTTCTCGGCCGAGGTGGCGACGCGCTCGAAAACACCCGAGCTATAAAGCCGACGGCGGGCGTCGCTCAAGACGTCGCCGACCAGCACCGTCTCCGGCTCGACCCGCGCCACCTTGCGCGCCCAGCTTTCCCGGGTCACGCCCAACCCCTCGAAACGCACCGCGTCGACCCGGTAGCTGGGACCCGGCTCGACGTCGAAAACCAGTGTCATGGCGTTTTCAGGGGTGCCGCCGGGGACGTCGTCGCCGGCGTCGGCGAGGACGATCCGCGTCTGGGCGTCGGCGTGGCCGCGTTCCTTCAGGGCCTTGTCGATGGCGAGCGCCGAGCGTGCCAGGGCGTCGCGCCGCACCGGATCACCCGGACGCACCAGCAGCTCGCGCTCCAGGCGGCGGGTCTCGCCCTTGTCCAGGCCCTCGATCCTCACCGACGCCAGGCGCTGACGCGGCCCCGGGTCCAGGTGGACGACGAGGTCGCCGCCGTCCGCGGAGAGCTCCTGGCCGGTGACGCGTGCCGCCGGATAGCCGAGAGCGGCCAGGCTGTCGACGAGCCGCCTCTGGGCTGCCGGGTCGCCGGCCGCCAGCTCGACACGGCTCTGTCGATCCGCGAAACGTCCTGCCAGGTACGCCGCATCGACGTCTTCCAGGTCGGGGAAACGCGGCGGACCGGGATCGATCCGTCGTCCGCCGACGCCGTGGACACGCACGCGCACTGTCCCCCTCGGGGGATCAAGGGGGGGAGACACCGTCTCTTCCGGGTCGCTCTCGCGGCTCACCGTCACCTCGGGCGCCAGGAAGCCGAGGCCGCGCAGGGCCTGGACCGTCCGCTGGCGCAGCTCGTCGCGTGTCGCCTCGTCGCGGGGTCCCGGCTGGTAGATCGAGGCGAAAGAACGGCGCAAGGAACGCGGCGGCCGGTCGCCGGTGAAGGCGACCTCGACAAGAGCACCGGGCGAGGCCGTCACCAACAAGTCGCTGTGCCGGTCACCCGCGGGACGCTCTTCCACCGTCACTCGGGCGTTCGGATAGCCGGCCTTTCGCAATGCCTCGAAGACGTCGATCTCGACGTCGAAGGCGCTCCCTGCCGGCAGCGCGTCGCCCTTGTCGAGATCGACGGCGCGCTCGAGGCGCCGCTTGCGCACGCCCTCGGGCACCTCGAAGATCAGACGGCGCAGCTGACGCTCTCCCTCCTGCTCACGAGCGTCCAGGGGGTCCCCCTTTTCTCCTCCACGGGGACGGCCGTCGATCTCGACCGTCTGTTGCACGACGAGCCCGGCCTTGGCCAGGTCGTTGGTGAAGGCCTGGAATCTGAAGCGCGGCAAGGCGGCCAGGTTGTGGACCTCGAGAAGGTAGATCTGTCCCTCGGCAGTCCTGACGTCGAAGGCGGCGGAGAGGTCGACCTCCGGCGACAGGTGCTGGGTGACGACGAGACGCGCCTCCGGATTCGACTCGCCGAAAATGGCCAACGGACGGTAGCTCAGATCGGTGCCGAGGGCCTTGCCCAGGGAGCCCGCGAGGAGGTCGCCGTAATGCTCGCGCAGGCCCTCGTTCAACTGGTCGGTCACGTCGACGTCGCCGTCGTCGCGGCCGGTCTCCAGGTCCTCGATCGGGTTCTCCCACATCTCCTCGCCCCACATCCCGGCGTCGTGTCGTAGCGAGGGGTCCTCCAGGGAGGAGGTGGTCTCGAGCTCCAGGTGCGGGGCGATCTCCGGGTCGCCGGGGAAGCGGATCGTCGCGGTGTCGAGGCGGACGGTCTGGCCGTAGGCATAGAGCTTGCCGCCGGGATCGACCTCGAGGAGGCCGGCCAGGACCGGACGCGTCAGGGTGCCGCTCACCAACAGCGGCGTCCAGGTGGCGCGCAGGTCGGCCAGGTTGTTCTTGATTCTGACGCCTTCGCGGGTGGCGATCACGAGGTCGAGGGCCAGGGTGTCGCTGAAGTCGTCGGTGATCGTCAGCTGGGGGGCGAAAAGCCGCGCCAGGAGCTCGCGGGTCAGCGGGATGTCGCGCCTCACGACTCCCCGCTCGAGGAAGATCCTGCCCCTGAGACGCGGCGACTCCTCGGGCGGCCCCCCTCCCTCCCCCCAGGGGGACGACGTCAGCTCCAGGTCGGCGTTGCCGAGGACCGTCAGGCCGTAGTCGAGACGGTAGCGGACACCGCGAGCCTCCGCGGTGAGCTGGAAACCCTCGCCGCGCCGCCAGCCGCCGCCCAGCGTCAGCTCGCCGCCGTTGAGCCGCGCCCGCGCCGACTCGATGGTGAGCTCGCCGCGCTCGGCGACGAGGACGACGTCGGGGACCGTGATCCGGGTCAGGTACGGCGACGAATAGGTCAGCTCGGCGTCGGGACCGGTGACCACGAGGCGGGCGCCGAGGGCCTCGGGCGGACCGGCGAGGCGGGCGTCGAGCTGGAGCGTGCCGTGGCCTTGACCGCCGGTCCAGGGCGCCAGGAAGTCGAGGCCGATCTCCCCCGCGGCTTCGACCGCGAGCGACTCGATCCAGTCGTCGAGGCTCGTCGTCGCCGGTACCGGCCACGCCGCAAGTCGGGCACGACCGCGTCCCTTGAGGCTTTGGTCACCGCGCCGCAGCTCGACCGGATGCAGCGTCAGCTCCCGGCCTTCGAGCGTCAGCTCGAGCGGTGCCGTGGCGGCGATCTCGCCGCGCGGCGCCGCGAAACGCAGGCCCTCCAGGGTGAGCCGGCCCGCGACCTCGCCGGGGACGTCGGGGTCGAAGCGCAGCGAGCCGTGGGCCGTCGCCCGGGGCCACGCCGGCTTCTCTTCTCCATCAAAGCCCAGGTACGGTGGAAGCTCCTCCAGCTCCAAGCCCTCGAAGGTCGCCACCAGGGGCCCGTGGTCGACGGGAAGCGGCAGCGACTCCAAAGACGGTGCCAGCGACGGTACGGCCCGCGCCAGGGTGGCTAGAGGCAGCGCCGCGGTTAGAGAGGTCTGGCGGTCGCCGAGCTCGACGTTGCTTCGAGCTCGGACCGTGCCGCCGTCGAGGTGGAGCGTCACCTCGGTGGGCGCCAGACCCTGGGGCAGGTCGCGCAAGGTTACGACGGCTTCGGCACCCGTGAACGGTTCGCGGAACGGCAGCTCGACGCGGGCCTCGACACCCACGCCGGCGAGCGGTCCGTCGGCGAAGCGCGCCGCAAGCATCGCGACGTGGAGGCATGAGGCGTCGCCGGTAGCTCGGAGGTGAGCCTCTTCCAAAACGACGTCGCCGAGGACGACGGCGGGGGCGTCGAGGTCGAGGCTCAGCTCGCGTCCCGCGGACGTCTGGTGCCAGCCGAGCTCCCCGTCGAGCCGGCCCTCCAGGCCGTGACCGAAGGACGCCAGGTCCAAAGAGTCCACGCGGAAGGACGCGTCGATCTCCCCGTTCCGCACGCGGACGTCACCGCTCAGGGTGCCCGACAGGCGGGCGGGCTCGCCCCCGGCATCGACGAGGCGGCGTTCGAGCGCCGCCGCGAGCTCGCTCCAGCGCGCGCCGAGGTCGCGTCGGAGATCGGCGAGGGGCAGCTCGATCTCACCCCGCGCGGCGTCGAGATCGACGACCTCCGGACGCCCGAGGTCGACGGTGACGGCGCCGGTGAGGCGACGGTATCCGTCCAGCTGGGGCAGGAGGGTCGCTTCGACGTCAAAGCTCCAGGGCTGGCCGAGTCGTGGCTCACCGAGTCGTGGCTCGCCGACGGCGTTGGCCGTGAGCAGGCTCTCGGCGTGGCGTTCGACGAGGAGCGCGAAGGACGCTGTCGGCTGTCGCAGCGGTCCTTCGGCACGGACGTCGACCTGCCAGGCGGCGCCGGGGACAAGCTCCTCGAGCCTGGCGGCCCAGGTCTGGGCGTCGAGGAGCGGCAGGAGGCCCGGCCAGCCGCGTTCGAGTGCCGCGAGGTCGTCGCCCTTGGCGTCCTGGCGGACCTCGAGGTGAGCGCTCACGGTGCCGTCGAGGATCGTGTCCCAGCCTGTCGCGCGGAGCTCGCCGGTAAGCCGCCGTTTGCCGTCGAGGCCGGGTAGTAACCGACCGTCGGCACGCAGGACGAGCGGCGACTCGTCGGCAACCTCCCCCCGTCGGACGTCGATCTCGGCTTCGACGATGGGTCCCTCCCCGGCGCGCCGGCGCAGGACGAGGGCGACGTGGCCGCTCTCCAGGCCGTCGTCGAGGACGATCTCCCCTTCAGCGTCGATGACGGTCGTGGCGAGGAGATCAGGCAGCGGGGCGACGCCGGGGAGCTCGCCCATGAGAGCTAGCGGCAGCTCGCGTCCTTCGAGACGCAGCTCGCCGCCCTGCGTGGCGCCGAAGCGCAGCTCGCCCACGACCTCCAGGAAGCCCTGGGTGGACGTGATGCCCGGCACCGTCCCCTTGGGGGGAACGAGGGGGGACAGCACTAGCGTCAGGGGCTCGGCTCGAAGCGTGACCGCGAGGCCTTCGTCTCCCGGGAGAGGGCGGGCGGCGAGCTCGACGCCGTCACCGGCGAGGCTCGCCCTTTCGAGGACGATGCCATCGTCGAGGAGGACCGCCGTCTCGCCGTGCAGCCGGATCGCCGCAAACCGCTGCCCACGGACCACGATCTCGACGCGTCCGACGTCGAAGGCCAGGTCGAGCCGGGCGTCGCGGAGGGTCCCGTCGATGTCCAGGCCGTCGACGAGGAGGCCGTCGAAGGGCGCTTCGCCGGGCAGTCCTTCGATGTAGACACCGTTGAGACTCAGCTCGTCGATCTCGAATCGAAGGTCCTGTGAAGAAGGCGGCGGGGCCGGCGTCTCGGATTGAGGCAATGGGGCGCCGAGGTCGAGGGTCGCGCCGTCGACCTCCAGGCGGCGCAGGGCGAGGTCGCCGCGCAGCAACCGCGTGTCGACGCTCACTTGCAGCCGGTCCACGGTGAGGAAGGGCAACGCCGTCTCACCGGCGGCGAGGGCGGCGCCGACAAGCTCCAGGCGAAGCGAGGCGGGATGGAGGTCGAGCCGCTCGGCGGTGAGACGTAGCCCCGCCGTCTCGTCGAGAGTCGCGGCGAGGCGCTCCAGCAGGAGGCGTCCTACGGCCGGATGACGGCTCGCGAAGACCAGGCCGACGGCGGCGAGCGCCACCAGCGCGACAGTGAACAGGACGGCAAACAAAGCGCCGCGGGCCGCACGGCGTAGTCGGGAAGGAGGGATGCTCATTTCACAGGCGCTTTCAGCTCAAGGAGCTGCGCATCGCTCCCTCGTCTACCGAGCACGCTATCGCCTGTTCGCGGCGTCTCTCAGCCGAAAACCTCCTCGACCGTCACCGTAATCCCGGCGGTGGGGTCGCGGACCTCACCGCTCGAGAAGGTCTGGGTCTGGCCGTCGGGCTGCAAGATCGAGATGACCTGGAGCATCGGCGCGACGATCCAGCACGACTGGACACCTGCCTCGAAGTAGGCGTCGGCCTTTTTGCTCAGCTCATCCATCCCCTGTGTCGGGGAGAGGATCTCGATCACCGTCGTCGGCACCTCCGACATTCGGATTTCATCGTGGCGCCAGTCGACCGGCAGCTTGGGGTAGATCGAGATGTCAGGCGTGAGCTCCATTGGGAGGTCGAGCGTGAGCTCGGAAAGGATCGAGTGCTCCCCACCGCGAACGAGGGCGACGATCAGGTTCGTCTGGGCCAGACTATGGTTCCTACTCGGCATCGGCTTGCCACGCTCGGCTTCATACTCGGACAGGGTTTGGGTGGCTTGCATCGTTGTCTCCTGGTGGAAGGCCCGGCTGATTCAGCTTACCACGGGCGAGATCGGATGAAGAAGCTCGGCGTGCGCTCAGCGCCGTACGCCCCATGAAGTCGCGGTCGGCCACCCGGGCTCCGCTGCTCGAGCAGCAGGCGGACGACCTCGGTGCAGCCGTTGCTACGGAGAAGCTCGATGTCCTTCCTGGGCGCCGAAGAGATGAAGGAGGCCCTCTTCCTCGATCGTGAAGCTCTTGTACTTCGAGAAGTCCGCGGACTTGTCGTGGTCCACCGAGATGCCGGCGAACGAGCCGGCCGCACGAAGAACAGGGATGTCGTCCTTCTCATTGCATTTCTCCTTGGTGTTGAGTCTATCTACCAAAAGGCCACGACCCGCTGGACGGTCCAGAAGGCGGCCATAGTTCCGATGGCATAGGTGGGGAGGCGCCAGGCCCAGACAGGCCAGCGCAGCTCAAAGCGTCGATTCCCGGCCAGCACGACGAGGATCGCCGCGACGAAGAGGAGTTGACCGACCTCGACGCCTACGTTGAAAAGAAAGAGCGCCAGCGGGATGGCGCTCTCGGGCAGCCCGACCTCGCTCAAAGCTCCGGCAAAGCCGAATCCGTGCAGCAGCCCGAAGGTGAACGCTACCACCCACGGAGACCGCTCCGTCAATCCCGGACGCCCCTGGCGCGAGTGGACGATCTCTGAAGCCAGGAAGAGGATCGAGAGGGCGATGACCGCTTCCACCGGCGCCGAGGGCACATGGACGAAGCCCAACGTCGCCAGGGCCAGGGTGATCGAGTGGGCGAGCGTAAACGACGTCACCGTCGCCACGAGCTGGCGCCATCCCTCGACGATCAAAAGCAGCGCCAGGACGAAGAGGAGGTGGTCGATCCCGCCCAGGATGTGCTCGACGCCGAGCAACAGGTAAGTCCTGGCCACCTCGGTCCAGGCCGGAGTCGCCGAGATCACGAACGACGGCTCCGCGGGAAGCACCCGCATGGTCTGTGCCGGTCCCTCCAAGGGCTCGAAACGCACCAGGACGTCGGTGAGCGTCTGCTGAAGGCCGTCAATGGTGATCGTCCCCCCGACCAGGCTCTGCGGACATCGGAGAGTCCAGCGTTCGAGGAAAGCACCGCCCGCCGCGTAGCTGGAGACCGGTGTGACCGCTTCGCAGCCGTCGGGGAACCGTGGGTCGAGGCGCAGGCGCAGGTCTCCCTTGGCAGGCACCTTCCACAGCACCTCGTAGGTTCCCCCGGAGGGGGACAAATGGGACGCTGCCCCGGAGGGGGACAAATGGGACGCTGCCCCGGAGGGGGACAAATGGGACGCTGCCGGTCCGGTCTGGCGGATCTCCAGGTAACCCGGTCGCACTTCGTGCGCGTCGAGGCGGGCGGCTGCGAGGAGGGCGAGGAGGAGCCAGGCGGCCTTTTTCACGGGCTCGCCTCCGCCACTTTCGCCCAATCCGGCCGTTGGACGCTCACCTCGTAGCGCTGCCGGAGGCTCTGGTAGAACGCCTCGGCGGTCTCCGCCCGACGGACCACAGCCCACTCCCGCTCGACGACGTCGCGGATCTCGTCGAGCTCGGGCAGCTCACCTTCCCAGCGCTCGCTGACGTGAACCAGATGCAGACCGTACCCCGACTCCACCGGTCCTTCCCAGCGGTCCGACGGAACCTCCGCGAGCCGCGCCGCGAAGTCGCGGCCGAAGAGCTTCGCCACCTCGCCCTCGGGCAGCGACTCGTAGACGCTCGGCAACAACAGAGAATCCCCGAGGGCGCTGACGTCGACGGCGACGGCGGCCGCCTCTCTTTCTTCAAGCTCCGCGAGGAGACGCTCGGCGTCGGCGAGGGCGGCCTCGCCACGTCGGTCCCGGTTCAGGTAGACGTGGCGGAAGCTGAGGCGCGACGGACGACGAAACGCGTCGGCGTGTTCCTCGAGGTAGACCGCGAGATCCGACTCGGTGGGCTCGACCAGCGCGGCGATGTCCTCGGAAATGAACTCCAGCTTCTGCCGCAGTCGGCGACGGACGATGGTGTCGTCGCGGTCGAGGCCCATGGCCAGCGCTTCCCGGTAGAAGATCTCCTCCCGGATGCGATCCTCGATCAGGCCGTCGAGCTCCGCCGCGGTGGGCGGACGCTGCCACGTCTTTTGAAAGCCCTGGACGAGCTGCTCGACTTGACCGGCGGTGATTTCGACGACAGAGGCCTCCTCGACCGGACCGGCGACCGCGCCGTACAGGAGGAAGAGGCCTGCTCCCAGGGCCAGGAAATGGAGGAGAGGCTCACGAAGCCATTTCAAGGTGTGTACCAGATCGGCGAGGTATACGCCCGCTCGGTTGTGGTCATCTCCGCCTCGTCGGGCAATTGGACGCCGAAGCGCTTCGCGTCGTAGGCCGTCCAGCGCGGGGTGGGGATCTCGATGACCCGGACGTAGTAGAACGCGCGCCTCGCCGGATCGAAGTCCGGGTCGCTCCACACCGTGATCAGCTCGGGATCGCCGATGGTGTTGGTCCAGGTGGCGTTGGCGACGTCGACCGTGTTGCCTACCGGCGGCAGCTTACCGTCGGCTCCGGGCCGACGCTTGTCGGCGTCGGCCCAGACGACGTCATAGACCTTCTCGTGGGTCTTGCCACTCGCGTCGAGCCAACCCTTGACGATCTGGACGCGGTCGAGGTTGCCGCTGTAGGGGTCCTTGAGGGCGGCGACCAGGAAGGTCGGAGCTTTGCCGGCGGGAGCGGCTCGGAGGTCGCCGCCCATCGCCACGCCCTTGGTGTAGCCGACCGCACCCGGTTGGCGGTTGTTCGCATCGGCGGCCTCGAAGTCCCAGCCGCCGAAGAAACGCACCAGCATGCGCGGGCCGGTGGTGGCGTAGACCTCCTTGCGCATCATGGCGTCGAAGAGGGCCTCGCGGGTGTTCTCGGTCGCCCAGACCCCCGCGTAGCCCGAGGAGGCCAGGTCATATCCAACGTATTTCCTCTCGCCAAACTGGCCGATGATGTGCTCCGCCCGGTGAGGGTTGGGCTCGTTTCCCGAGTGCTTGCCGAAGAAGTTTTCCTCCTCCGCGGTGGCGAGAGCGGTGTGCGCGTCGGTCGACCCCACCATGCCGAATTTGTACGGATTTGTGCCGAGCTCCTGTTCGAGCCTGAGGCCGTTCTTGAGCCCCTCGCGGGCGTACTCGTACTGCAGCATGTCGTCGGTCTTGATCACGCTGAGATTGAGGTTGCCCTGATCCCAGGTCTCGTAGTCGGCGAACTCGTCGTTCGGCGAGAGGAACGGGTGGGTCTCGCCGTCACCCTTGATCTGGGTGGCCTCGTAGAGCGGTTCCCAGCGGATGCGATTCTTCGCGTAGTCACCGGTGAGCGGTCGGCCCGTCGCCGGGTTTACCTCGACCGGAAACATGATGCCGTTGGATATGTTGCCGTTGTGGGCCAGCGCCAGCACACGGCCGCCGGTCTTGTCTTCGTAGCGCTGCATCCAGGCCCAGAGATCTTCGGGGTTGAAGCTCTCGTCCGTGGTGTACGGCAGCATCTGGCGGGCCAGATTGGCGGCGTCGCGGTAGAGCACGTTGCGGTGCAGGTTGTTGCCGTCCTCGGTGGACGTCCACTCGTAGCCGATGATGGTGGTGAAGCGTCCGGGTTCGTTGTACTGCTCGGCGATTTTCAGATAACGGTCCCAGATCGTCCTGGTGAAGTCCTCGCTCTTGAGGACCTCCGGGAGCGTGCCGAGCGCGAAGCTGTTGATGATGTCCATGGTAGCCGCGAGAGCCACGTCACCGCCCTGGACGACCCGGTTGTGCCAGTCTCGCACCGTCGGATCGGCGAGCAGGCTGGGGTTCCCGGCGACGATCTCGTTCATCGCACCGATGCCGTCCGAGTGGTCGGCGATGACCAGCCAGTCGAGCGGCCGCGAGAGCTGTATGCGCTCGCCGTGGGTCGCGGTGACCTCCTCACCGCGGGCGAAGCGGTAAGCCTCCTCCGGGCCGAGCGTCACGCCGAAGGCGCGCGCGTCGATGGAGAGGTTGGTATGCAGGTGGGTGTCGCCCCAGTAGACCCGGGTCGGGAAGTTGCGCCCGGCGTAGGGCGAGTACCCGGGCGCCTTGAAGAGGCTCGCGGCGTCGGCGGCGGTGAGCGTCATCTCACCCACCTGGTGGTGGGTCTCGGACTGCTGGGCGAACGCGGGGATCGTGAACGCGAGCAGGAGCAGGGAGAACGTGAGTGTCTTTCTCATGGTTGTTTCCTCAGGTGATGGCAGTCGGCAGTCTACGGGGTGTACCAGATCGGCGAGGTGTAGGCGCGGTCCTGCACGGTCATCTTGACGTGGTCGGGCATGGTGATCCCGAAGTACTTCGCGTCATACGCAGTCCACCGCGGCTTCGGAATCTCGATCACACGGACGTAGTAGAAGGCGCGCTGTTTGGGATCGAAATCGGGGTCTGTCCAGTGGGCAGTGAGCAGCGGGTCGCCGATGGTGTTCGTGTAGCTCGCATCGGCGACGTCGACCGTGCTGCCGACCGGAGTCTTGCAGCGACCGTCGGCACCGATCTTGCGACCGTCTGAAACCGCCACGTCGTAGATCCGCTCCTGGGTTTCGCCCTTGGCATCCAGCCAACCCTTGATCACCTGGGCGCGATCGAGGTTGGCGTTGTCGGGATCGCGCAGCGCGCGGATCATGAAGCTCGGCGTCTTGCCCTCAGGCGCGGCGCTCAGGTCGCCGCCCATGGGAACGCCGTCACGATAGCCGCGCTCTGCAAAGTCAGGACGCTCGACTTCGTCGGCCTTGAAGTCCCACCCGGCAAAGACACGTACCGTGATGCGCGACCCGGTCGTGGCATACACTTCCTTGCGCATCATGGCGTCGAAGAGCGCTTCTCGGGTGTTCTCGCGAGCCCAGACCGCGGCGAGCCCCGCCGCCCCGGTCTCCGCCCCATAGGAGGAGAGCTTCGGGTCCACTGGGGAACGGATGACGGTCTCTTCGGTGCGATGGTCGTTGGGCTCCAGGTGCGGCATCTTGCCGAAGAAGTTGTCCTCCCGACTGGTCGCCAGCGAGGTGTGGGAATCGGTGGAGCCGATCATCCCGAACTTGAAGGGGTTCGCACCCAACTTCGCTTCCTGGGCGAGACCGTTCTTGAGCGCCTGGCGCGCGTACTCGTACTGGAGCATCCAGTTTTCCTTTGGATGCGTCGCGGGCACATCGGCTTTGTCCCAGGGCTCAAAGTCCGCGAACTCGTCGTTCGACGACAGGAACGGGTGGGTCTCGCCGTCGCCCTTCATCTGGGTGACTTCGTAGACCGGCTCCCAGCGCATGCGCGTCTCGGCATAAGCGCGATCGAGAGGCCGTCCGTCCAGCGTTTCCAGCTTGAACATCAGACCGTTGCTCCAATTGCCGTTGTGGGCAATGGCCAGGATCTGTCCGCCGGTCTTCTCCTCGTAGCCGGCCATGTACTTCCACAGGTATTCAGGGTCCCGGCTTTTGTACATGGGAAGCGGCAGCACCTGGTTGGTACGGTCCGCGCCGTCCCGAAATATCACCACGCGGTGGAGATTGCCGCCCAATTCAACCGAGCTCCACTCGAAGCCGATCAGCGCCGTGAACCGACCCGGCTCGTTGTACTCCTCAGCCGTTGCATTGACGCGCTCCCAGAGCGAACGCTTGGCAGCCGGGTTCTTGATCAGTTCCTGTGGGTTGTCTCCCGCTCCGCTTTGCACGATCTCTTGAAAAGCCTGGTACCCACCCTCCTTGGATTCGTTGAACATGTCGTACCAGCGCTTGCCGACCGGGTCGGCGAGCAAAGCGGGGTCGCCATTCCGGATCATGGTCGCCAGACCGAAGTATTCGGCGTGGTCGGCGACGACCAGGAAATCCAGAGGACGGAGCAACTTGGCGCGCATCCCGGTGCTGGAGGTCACTTCCTCACCGCGCGCGAAGCGATAGGCTTCCGCGGGGCCGAGCTTGTTACCGACGAAACCGGCGTCCACCGAATTGGCTGTGTGCAGGTGTGTGTCACCCCAGAAGACGCGATTCGGGAAGTGCTGGTCTACGAAGGGCGAGTAGTCGGGCTCGTTGTACGCCGCCTGTTCTTTGTCGACGGTGAACTCCTGCGCGGCGGCCGACGTGGCCATGGCGAGGGTCAAACAGAGTGTCAGCGTTGTTCTCATCGTTCTCATCGCTCTCATCGGTTGTTTCCTTTGCTGCCTGGCCTGTATCAGATCGGCGCCGGACGATCCGAAGCCCACCGCGGCGAAGCCGGGGGAGCGGACGGACCAGCTGATCTCGGTGCCGTTCGCCGACTATGTCACAGAAAGCCACTGGGGGGCATATGGGACATTGGTCGTAGTCCGCCCTGGGCTCACGTCCTGGCGGTTCGGCGGCCGGCTGGCGGAACGGTTCACCGAAGAGCCGGCGGGACGCCGGAGCTTCCAGCGCGGAAAGTCGTCGCCAAGAGCCGGCCCAGACGACCGCCACGGGAAGTTGTAGTCCCGGCGGTGATCCTCCGAGCTCTATCGCGGGCCTCGTCATAACCAGGTGGTCGATGCTTGCCTCTCTCGCGAGACGGGGATCGGTGTTCGGGATTCGTCTCTGGGAGGCCGGTTCCGGCCGCACCCGGGGATGAATTCAACCCACTAGCGCTCCTCTCAGCTTTGCCGCTTGACGATCACGGCCGTGCGGTCGTCGTCGGCTGGGGCGTCGCCGGTGAGCTCGCGCAGCGTCGCCCGGATCGCCGCCAGGATGTCGACCGCCGTCTCCCGCCGGTAGCGACGGATCACCTCGCTCACCCTCTCCTTGCCCAGCTCCACCCCGGCCGGGTCGGCGGCTTCGAAGAAACCGTCGGACAAGACGGCGTAGATGTCGCCCGGACGCATCTCGACCGGCGGTGGAGCCAGGATTGGCAACGCCGGAAACAGCCCCAGAGGAGGCGCATCGGCGTTTAGAACCTCGACTTGATCGTCCGCGGCCCGGTAGACGAGAAGCGGCGCCTGGCCGGCGCTGAAGGTCGCGATCGTCGAGTCGGCGACGCGTACCTCCGCGAACCAGGCGGTGATGAAGCGGTTGGCGGGTAAGTCGGCGTAGAGCTGCTCGTTGACGTGGGTGGCGAGCCCGGACAGGTCGCAGCCGAGGCGCACCGCCATGCGCAGCATGGCCCGGAGCTGGGTCACCGACAGCGCCGGGCCGACGCCGTGGCCGGTGGCGTCGGCAAGCAGCAGGACGGCGCGCTCGGCGTCGGCCTCGCCCTCGGTCATGGTGCCGTCACCGTCGAGGCCGATGACGTCGTAGCTGTCGCCGCCGGTTTCGTCGGCGGGCTCGCTCCAGACCACGAGGTCGAAACCCTGGAGCCGCGGCAGCTCCCTGGGAAAGGTCTTCTGCTGAATCTGGCGTGCCAGCTGCAAGTCGCTTTCGAGCTTCATCAAGGTCCGTAGGCCCCGGCGCATTTCGTTGTGGGCGTCGGCCAGGTCGTGGACCTCCGCCAGCGGGGTCACGATGGGCTTGCCCGGCTCCAGGTCTCCCTGGCGGATGCGGTGGCTTTCCTTGACCAACGATTCGATCGGTTCGCTGAAGCGCCGCGCCAGGACGACGGCACGCGCCACCGCTCCCAGAAGCACCGCGAGGGTGATGGCGAGGATCCACCAGCGCTGGCGCGCCCTCTCGCCGAGCAGATCGGCGTGCGGCAACGCGACGGCGATCAGCAGTGTCCCTCCCCCTTGCTCCCCCGAGGGGGACAGTCGGGGCTCGTCGGAGAGCTCGAACGGGCGTCCGAGCGTCCACCAGCTTTCGCCGCCGCTTGTGAAGCGCAGCGGTTGGCCGGCGTTTTCCGGCCCGGCCTCCGCCAACGCTTCGACGGCGGCGTCGATGAGCGGCAGGCCGAGCTCGCGCGGGGTTTCGAGCAGCGCCGAGGCGGGGTCCCGGTCCTGCCAGATCTCGGGATCCTCGGGCCAGGAGAGGAGACGGCGGTCCTTGGTCACGAGCCACAGGCTGCCCCGTTCGCTGACCTCGATCTCGCGACCGTAGCGCGTGAGGTCGTCCAGGAGGACGTCGAAAGCGACGACGCGGTCGACACCGTCCTCGCTCGGGTAGGTGACCGAGGCGGTGAGCCCGGGACGCTGGGCGGTCTGAAAGAGGTAGGGTTCGGTCCAGTGGATCGCGGGTCCGTCGTCCGCCGCGGCGTCGCGGCGGGCGAGGGCGCCCACGAACCAGGGCCGCGTACGGGGGTCCGGGTCGTCCGCGCCGACACGCCGGCTCTGCCAGCCGTTCGCGGTACGCAGCAGATAGCTCCCGCGGCCTTCGCCGTCGGCCAGGAGCACGCCCGAGATCTGTGGCAGACGAGCGACGAGAGGAGCGGCGAGCGGCTCCAGCGAGCTCGGATCCCCGATGTCGAGGAGCCCCGCCTCCGCCCAGGCCCGGAGGGCCAGGAGGCCGCCCGAGACGGGATCGAAAAAACGCCGGAGCTTGCCGTCGGCCTCGTCGACGGAGCGCTCGACGATCGTCCGCGACAGGGTTTCGACCGTTCGCCGGGCGCCGGTGAAGGTGGTCGCCAGGATGGCGCCGGCGAGCAGCAGGATGACGAGAATCTGATCGCCCAGGAGCTGCTTGCGAATGGATCGGCTACGGCTCATCGACTCCGGGTCTCCTCAAATCACCAGCGTCGCGACGACGATCAAGCCGAAGAGCACCGGATAGACGAAGCGCGCCCAGAGGTCGATCCGACGCGCCAGGGACTCCTGGCCACGGGCGGCGAGGCGTCCCGCGAGGATCGCCTCGCCCAACGCCAGGAAGACGAGGATCGAGGAGCCGAGGACGAACTTGTCGATCCGCGTCAGATACGACACCCGCGGCAGGATGTGGATGAAGCTGAACTGGAAAGCGATGAGCGTCAGGACCGCCGCCGTCGACACGCCCACCTGGGGCGGGAGCGACGTGGGGTCGATCCAGAAAACCGTCCAGGCCATGAAGGCGATGAGCCCGAGCGGGAAGAGCACCTTCCAGAGAAAAAAGCCCGCCTCGCGGTGAGCAAGGAGATGGGCGTCGAGGCGCGCGATCTCACGGTCCAGGGAGACGATCCTCTCGGAGCCGGTCCAAACCTCGCCGACGTCGAGGGTCCAACCCGGGATCGTGAACGGCTCCCGGCGTCCCGAGCGGCTTTCGTCGACCGCGAAGACGACGTCGTCGGGGCCGTAGCGCGACGCGATCGCGAGCGGCAGCTTCTGCCGGTCAAACGGAAATTCTCGCAGGTCGACGGGTGCGGAAAGCTGGCCGAAGAAGCGCCGGCGGTAGAGAACCCGGCCCGCCTCGTCGATTTGGACCGGCTCGTTGAGCTGATCCGTCAGGGAACGCTGGTTCAAGACGTGGACGTCGGGGTGCCAAAGCTCGTGCACGCCCAGGCGGCAGCCGGCCAGCGTCTCGCCCCGCGCCTCGGCCGCGAGCCGCGGATCGTGCCAGGAAAGGGCAAGCAGGAAATCGGCGGTGAAGGCCTGCTCGACGTCGTCGATCGCCAGGACGTCGATGACGTAAACGCCGACCTTCACCTCGGTCGGCCCGTCGGCCGCCGGCCTGGAGGCGACGACCTCGGGAGGAAGGGCGCAGGGATCGCTCGCCCAGGCCGGGCCAGGGACGAGGAGCAGGAGCCAGAGTAGGTGTCGGTACATCTACCCGCCTGGCTTAGCCTTGAGCTTGCGCAGCGCCCGCGCGCGACCTCCGTACATCTTCTCCCACTGCTTCATAAGCTTCGCGAGGGCCTTGTCGAGCTTCTTCTCGTTCTTCTCGTCATCGCTCTTGACGGCCGCCGTCGCCATGCCGCGCCAGACCAGGACCTTCCTTTCCCGGTCCCAGACGTCGACGACGAGGGTGCCTGCCTTGAAAGTGAACGACTTCTCGCGCACCTCGCGGGTGCCGACTCCGCCCTCCCAGTAGGAACCTAGGGAGAAGCCGGGGCCGTAGGTGTACTCCAGGTCGCCGAGGACGAGCCGCAGGTCGCCGCGAAAGGCAGCGTAGTAGGCGAGGTAGACGTCCGGCTCCTCGTCGACCTCCTTTAGCCCGCCCTCCACGGCGTAGTCGGTGAGCTGTTGGACGATCTTGTGGTGCAGAGGGGAGGAAAACCTGCGCAGATCGTATCTCGTCTCCTGGAGCGCGAAGGTCTTGTACTCGCTGAAAGCGGTGGCGCCGTCGAAGTCGATGTGGACTTTTTGCGCCAGGGCGAGGTGGCTGACCAGGAAGAGCAATAGGATGAGAGGCAGGATTCGGTAGTTTCGCATTCGGAGAGGCTAGCAGATTCTCCGTTTCTCCCCTAAGGCCCTCGCCGACTCCAGCCGCCTCACTCTTCTTGCGAGTGAGCGATCTGAAGCGACACGAGCCGCGCGATCAGGATGCCGATAAAGAGCTGCCCGACGAGCGCCTCGAGGATGGTGAGGGTCCGTGCCTCGGAGCCCTTCGGGGTCATGTCGCCGTAGCCCAGGGTCGTCAGCGTCACGAAGCTGAAGTAGACGAAATCGTCCATCCCCTCCTCCTCGACCGACGCCTCGACGCTCGGCACGTTGAACGATCCGGGGTTCCGGATCTCGACGAGCGAGTAGAGAAGCGCCCAGGAGAGCCCGAGCATGAGGTAGACGGCGATCGCCCCCTGAAGCCGGTGCCACGTGATCCGGCCGGAGGCGAGGACCTTGGCGAGGACGCCGCCGATCGTGAGCCCGAGGAAGGCCAGGGTGGCGACGAGGCTCGTGACGGTGACGGCCGGGCTGTCGAGAAAATGGTCGAGCCAGCGGACGAGCAGCGCCGCGGCGGCGAGGATCGCCGTGGCGATGCGCAGGCCTCGCCGATCGGAGAGCGAAAACGCGCCCGAGACAAGGATCACCGAGACCGAGACCGAGACCAGGACGCGTCCCGGGCCGCGCAGCTCGACGAAGGGATAGAGGACGAAGAGCACGAGGACGAGGCTCAACAGGAGCACCGTCAGACCGGCGTCGGTCGAGAGCAGGGTCCGTGGGTGTCGCTGGGGCATCGGGTGTCGCTCCGGAGCTTGGTAGGTTCCTCGGACCCCATGGTACCAGTTCGCCTGTGGACCCGTCCGCCTGTGGACGCGACCGGCGAGATTTTTCGGGTGGCGTCCCCGGGACCCGGGAAGGGGACCTGAAAAATCCGGGTGGCATTTCCGGGTCCCGGTAAGAGGACTTGAAAAATCCAAGTGGACTTAACGGGACCCGGGAAGAGGAGGCGAA
>CBDUYN010000199.1:0-18197 GCA_965371445.1 uncultured bacterium
GTTTAACGTCGCCAGCGCGCAGTCTGCATGCCCCCCGGTCTAATTGCAGGTACCTCGAGAGGAAGGTGGAGCCCTTCTTGAGATTGGCGGCATGGAAGACCACGTACACCTCCTTGCTCGTTTCAACCCGACCATGGCTATCGCGGAGGCGGCGCGCCTGGTCAAGGCAAATTCGTCCAAGTGGCTCAACGAAAGCGTAGTCTCTGATCGCTTCCGTTGGCAAACCGGATATGGTGCGTTCACGGTCGGTAAGTCCATGGTTGCCGATGTCAGCCGCTACATTCGAAATCAGCCTCACCACCACCGGAAGCACACGTTTGAAGAAGAGTTCATCGAGCTTCTTGAATTGAATGACATCGACTACGACAAGGATCGCATATGGGACTGAGAAAGGTCGACAGGGGAAACGAAGTTCTAGCTCCGAGGGTGAACGAGAGTTACTGCCGCCCCTCCGGGGCTAGGGGATTCTTCGGATCGCCCACCCGGGGCTCGCGCCCCGGGCTAGATGCTGCTGCCCCTCCGGGGCTCCGTTGTGCTGAAGGGATAGGTCCCGGAATGACGAGGAACGCCCGGAGATGGGCCGCCCAACAAAGATGCTTCACCGGACGCTGCAGCACTATGAATCGTCCTCGACGGTTCAAGGGACGCTGCCTCCGAGAACGTCAAGCTGGTTGAGGGGCGCCGGTGAGCATCGAGCCGTTAGGGTGCCCCTCTTAGGGTGCCACGGTAACCGAAGTCCGACGCCACCTCAAAGGCGTTCTGGACAACCGTACCATCGTCCACGGGCACATCGCTCCCGGACCGAAGGGCGGCTGCGGCCTCTTCTTCGACGGCCGCGGGTCGTTGCGCGTCGTTTCCTTGAAGGTCACGCCGCTCGCGGCCCATTGAGGTACCCTGCACAGATGCCAGAGCGCAGGAGCGAGGCGACACCGAGAAGATACCTAACCAGCAAAGGAGACGAGACCATGCAGAAGTGCGAGCACGGGGCGCGTGGCGGCGGGAGTGCTCTACCCGTTCTTCGGTCTCCTGCTCAGCCCGATGATCGCCGCCGCGGCGATGAGCTTCAGCTCGGTGTCGGTCATCGCCAATGCACTTCGCCTGCGGGGAGCGAAGGTGTAGTTGGCTCCGAGCGAAGCAACCACCTTCGGCGAGGCACCACAGGATGGGCTTCGAATCCCTCGCGCTCACGATGCCCCAAATGGGGCTGATGACAGCTCGGGGGAGCGCTCGCCCGCTGCGATGGCTTTCAGCCTCTGCTTGACGGCGCCGAAGCGCAGGTAGAGGGCGGGCACGACGATCATGTTCAGGACGGTCGAGGACAGGAGGCCGAAGAGGATGACAATCGCCATGGGTGTCTGGATCTCGCTGCCGGGCTCCCCGCCGGAAAGCGCCAACGGGACCAGGGCCAGACCCGCCGCGAGCGCAGTCATCAGAATCGGAGCCAGCCGCTCCATCGCGCCGCGCTTCACTGCCGTAACCAGGTCGCGCACGCCCTCGTGCTCTACCAACTGATGGATGTGCGAGATCATCATGATGCCGTTCCGGGTGGCAATCCCGAAGACCGTGATGAAGCCGATGATGGACGCGACCGACAGGATCCCGCCCGAGAGGAGCACACCGGCTACGCCGCCGATGAGCGCCAACGGGAGGTTGACCATGACCAGTACGGCATCACGTGCAGCACCGAGGGCGATGTAGAGGAGCAGGAAGATGCCGATCACCGCCGCCAGACCGAGGAGAGCCAGGGTGCGGGAAGCCTCCTCGGCGCTCTCGAACTGTCCGCCGTACTCGACGTGATAGCCCTGCTTAAGCGAGACCGACTCCCGCACTCCACGACGGATGTCACCGACCACGCCGCTCAGGTCGCGTCCGGCCACGTTGCACATGACGACGATCTTCCGCTGCACGTTCTCCCGACTGATGGTATTGGGTCCCCTGTCCTTGCGGATCTTCGCCAGAGCGTGCAGGGGAACGCGCCCGCCTGAGGGAGTGGCGATGAGCGTCTCTCGCAGTGTCTCGAAGCTCTCCAGCGTCGAGACATCGTAGCGAACAACGAGATCGAAGGCGGCCTGACCGTCCAGCACCTGAGACACCACACGACCGCGGAAGGCGGCCTCCATGGCCTCTGCCACGTCCCCAACGCGCAGACCGTGCCGCGCGATGGCAGATCGGTCAAACCGCACGGTGACGAACGGGATGTCCGTTTGCTGCTCAACAGACAGATCCACCACCCCCTCGACCCCCTCCATCACGGCGCGCACGCTCTCCGCGATGCGCCGGAGCTCGTACAGGTCGTCGCCGAAGATCTTCACCGCGATGTTGGCCCGCGTCCCGGAGAGCATGTGATCGATGCGGTGGGAGATCGGCTGGCCGATCGTGATGTTCATGCCGGGAACGGCCGACAGCTCCTGCCGGAGGTCGACGAGGAACTTCTCCTTGCTGCGCTCCCCCAGGTCTATCTTGATGTCGATTTCTGCCGCGTTGACGCCTTGAGCGTGCTCGTCCAGCTCGGCCCGCCCCGTGCGTCGCGCCGTGGCGACGATCTCCGGCTGACGCAGGAGGATCTCTTCGACCATCCGGCCGAGGGCGTTTGACTCCTCAAGCGAGGTGCCGGGTAAGGTCACGGCCCCGATGGTCAGGGCCCCTTCGTTGAAATCGGGAAGGAACGCCCGTCCTGCTTGACCGAGCCCGATCCCCGCCATGACAAGCCCTGCGATGGACACGAAGGCGACCGACTTCCAGCGCGTGATGGTCACTGACAGTATCGGCTTGTAGCCGGCCTTGAGCCAGCGCACCACGATGGGCTCTACTCCGCGCAGCACCGTTCGCGATCGAGGGAGCAGGAACGAGCACAGCGCGGGAGTCACGGTGAGCGCGACGATCAGCGAGGCGAACAGGGAGACGACGTACGCGAAACCGAGAGGCCGGAGCAGCCGGCCCTCGACCCCGGACAGGAAGAACAGCGGCATGAACACCAGGATGATGATGACCGTGGCGAAGACGATTGAGCTGCGTATCTCCTGGGTCGCATCGTTAATCACCCCGAGCACGGGCCGCCGCTTACCCTCGGACAGAGCCCCGTTCTGCCTCAAGCGCCGAACTACGTTCTCGTTCACGATAATCGCATCGTCCACCAGCGCCCCGACAGCAATGGCCATGCCCCCCAATGTCATGGTGTTGATAGTGGTCCCGAGAGCCTTCATGGCCAGGACCGCGGCGAGCAGCGAGAGCGGGATTGCGAGGACGGTGATCCCCGTCGCTCGCAGGCTCATCAGGAACACCAGCATGACGAGGACGACGAGGATGCCGCCATCACGCAGGGCCGCCGCCACGTTGTGGATGGCCACCTCGATGAAGTCAGCCTGACGGAAGACGTGGCTATGGATCACCATCCCCTCGGGCAGGGACGCCTGGATGTCGTCCAGGACCTCGTCGAGGCGGCCGGTGAGCTCAAGAGTGTTTGTGCCGGGCTGCTTCTGGATCCCCAGCACCACGGCGGGCCGGCCGTTGAACGACCCGTCGCCGCGTCGGAACGGCGGCCCTCCGAGGCGCACCTCGGCCAGGTCCCGAACGAGTATCGGCTGGTCGTCTCGCGTGGCCACCAACGTCTCGCCGATGTCTTCCGGACGGACCACTCTTCCCAGGCCCTGGATGAGGTATTCTTGCCCTCCTTCCAGGTAGAAGCCTGCCGAGGTGTTCTCGTTCGTCGCCGCGAGAGCGGCTATGACCTCGGTGATTGAGATCCCGTATGCGGTGAGGCGTTCCGGGTTCAAAATGACCTGGTACTGCTTCTCCTCGCCCCCGATGGGCGTCACCTGCGATACCCCCGGCACGGCCAGCAATCGGCGGCGAATGACCCAGTCGGCGACCGTCCGAACCTCGAGCGGTGAGTGCGTGTCGGAGGTCAGCGCCATGAACATGACCTCGCCCATGATGGAGGAGACCGGCGCCATCAGCGGCGGATCGATCTCAGGGGGGAGAGAGCCCCGAACGTCTTGGAGCTTCTCGGACACGATCTGGCGTGCGCGGTAGATGTCCGTGCCCCACTCGAACTCGACCCAGATGACGGCGATCCCGACCGCCGTAGAGGAGCGAACGCGACGGACACCCGACGCACCGTTGAGCGCCGTTTCGATGGGGAACGTGACCAGCGTTTCCACCTCCTCGGGAGCCATCCCGTGGGCCTCGGTGATGACGGTAACCGTGGGCGCCGTGAGATCGGGAAAGACGTCTACGGGCATGCGAATTGTCTCGATGGCGCCCCACGCGAGCAGGATCCCCGCGCCGAGAATGACGAAAAGCCGGTTCCTCAGCGACCAGCGGATGATGCCGTCCAACATGATTTACCTCAGTGTGCGTGCCCGTGTGCCGGGGCCTCCGTGGCGGACGCAGCGAGCTTCACCATGAAGGCGCCGCGGATGACGACGTGCTCACCCGAGCGCACGCCCTGGATCACCTCGACGTGGCCGCCGTCGCGGATGCCGAGCCTTACAACGCGGCGCTCGAAGGTCTCTCCCTCACTCTGGATGTAGGCGACCTCCTGGCCGCCGTCGTCAAGCACGGCTGCGGTCGGGATGGTGACCGCCGTGACGGGCGCTCCGGTGAGCACACGGACGCGGGCGAACATACCGACGCGCAGGCGACGCTCCGGGTTGTCGATCCCGAAGATGAGCGGGATGGTCCTGGTCCGCGCATCCACAATGCCGCCCGTGGTCACAACCCGATCGCCCGCGACCTCAAAGGGCTCGTCGAAGCCTGCGACTTCGAACCACACCCCAGTGGGCTGCTCGACGCGCCCGATGTTCGCTTCAGGTATCCGGACCTCGAGCCAGAGCCGGTCGAGGTCGACAACGTGGAACATCTCTCGACCCTGTTCGAGGAACATCCCCGGGGCGACGTCGACCGCCACGAGCGTCCCGCTGAGAGGAGCGCGGACCGTGATCTCACCCACGGATCCGGACGCCGAGGCGCGTTGAATACGCCCGTGCTGGCGGAGACGGCGCTGGGCGGCGGTGAGCTCTGCCTGAGCCTGGGCCTCGTCACGTCTGGCGGCGAGCACACGCCGCTCCGCAACGGCGCCCTCCGCGAGCAGCCCTTCGAGTCTCTCCCGTTCCCTGCGGGTGTGCTCGACGTCCAGCCGCGCTCGGGCCGCCGCGAGCTCGAGGGAAGCGATGTCCGCCTCGACGCCAAGACGCGGGGCGAGGGTCACCAGGATCTGATCCCGTTCGACTTCTTGACCGATACGCGGAAACGCGTCTCCGGCCGTCACGAGACGCCCGGACCGGGGCGCCGTGACGTGCACCTCACCATCGGCTCTCGCCCGCACCGTCCCGCTCACGGAGAGGGAAGGCCGCAGGGCTCGTTCGGCAACTTCAGCGGTTGCGAAGTCGATAGGCCACTGCTGTTCCTTCAGGAATGAGATCCCTGCACCAGCTACGGCCTCGTTTGGCGAAGCAGCATGGGCAGCGGCATCTGCGTCGAGAAACACGGTCAGCTCGCCCAGTGCATGCGTGTCGGTCAGAGCGTCCGATTCAAGAAGCAAGGAGAGCTCGCGTAGGCCACCATGCTGTGGTCGTGCCACGGGCCGGAAGATGCCTGGGACGGTCGGCTTTGAGACGGCGAAGCGCTCTTCCGGGGCTTCGCCGCCGGAGAGAACCACGGTGACGCGGCCCACATCGACGGGCCCGAAATCGGAGAGTCGCGTCAGGTGGGCCGCGAAAGCCGACTCCTGGCCCACGATCAGGGACGGGAACTCGACGAAGAGCTCCGTCTGATCCGTCCAGTGTGTGATGGACTCTGAGCTGTCGCCGTGGCCGTGCTCCTCACCGTTCGCAGGGTCAGCCGGCTCAGCGCCGTGAGGATGATCGTTGGATTGACAGGCCAGGAAGAGAACCGCGAACGAAGCGGCAATCGGCAGGACAAGGTTTCTCATCGGGTGTTGCCTCCAGTCAGAAGATCCAGCTCGATGCGGGCGCGGCGCGCGGCGAGCTCGAGATCGAGCGCTGTCATCTCGTCCTCAGACCCACCGCGGTAGGCATCGAGTAGCTCGAGAATCCCCAGCTCGTCGCCGGCATACCCGGCCTCAGCAGTTCGTATCAGCGCGCCAGATCCGCCGACCTCCTCTCGGTTGAAGCGCTGTGCGGCTTGGATCAGGCGGGTGAGCTCGGCCACGCGACCACGCACCTCGCCGCGCGCTTCCGACAGAGCGAGCTGTCGCCGTCCACGGGCAATGCGCTCCTGCGAGGCGGCCCGGAGCACTTCGTCCTGGTTGCGGTCGAACAACGGCACAGACAACGCGGCCATGGCGACGTAGCCGTCTGCGCGGTCTGCACCCAGGTCGACGTCTATCCATCCCGCCCCCAGCGCCAGCCGGGGCAACCACCAGCGCGTCGCCGCTTCGCCGTCGGCTTGGGCAGCCTCGACATGCGCACGGAGGGCCAAGATGTCCGGACGTATCTCGATCCGGGAAAGGAGTCGTTCAGCGGGCTGTGGCGCGTCGGGGAGCAGCGCACCGGAGAGCGGCGGGGGGCGGCTGCCTGGCGGGTTCGTCTCCCCGACGCGAGCCGCCAGCCTGGCCCAGGCCCGGTCGCTATCGGCCTGGTGGACAGCCAGCCGGCCACGGGCGTTCGCGAGCTCTCTCTCGAGCCGGCGACGATCGTAGGCCGATGCGTCCCCGGCCGCCTCCCGGCGAGAAACAACCTCGAGCGCCCCCTCGATTCGTCCCACCCACGTTTGGATGGCGGCGGCACGGAGTTGGGCGACGAGGAGCTCGTGAAATCGCAGCCTTACCTCGGCCTCGATCTCCATGCGACGAGCATCCCCTCGATGAGAGACGGCTCGCGCACGGTGGTTGGCGGCAGCGGTTCTCAGGGCTCGTCGGCCAGACAGATCAAAGCGCTGGGAGATCATCAGGACATCCTGCGCCGCACCCTGCGCGCCGGACGTCTGCTCGCGGTCGTACGTGATCTCCGGGTCCGGCCAGAGGCCCTCGCGAATCGCATCAGAACGAGCGACGCCGACCGCTCCCTCGGTGACGTCCGCAAGGGCGGGACGTGCCAGCGCTCGTTGCACTGCCACCTCCTCCGTCAGGACGAAACCGGGAGGAGCCTCCTGGGCCACGGCCAACGTCGGCGCAAGGTTGATGACGAAGAAGAACACGAAGCGTAGCTTGAGAAACCGACCCATAATCGGTTTTTCGGCGAAGCGAATTGCGGCTGGGAGGTCGGGAAGCATGGTCGGGTTTACCTCGCGAGTGGCCCGAGGATGGTCTCGGTCAAGTGGTGAAGCGGGTCGGCGAGCAGCAGCAGCGCACCCACGGCCGCTACGACCAGCCAACGTCTCGTCTTGTTGTGTGGCGCCCTCGCCGCGGGTTCCGCGAGGAGGGCCTCGACACGGGGGGCTACGGACGATCCTCCGAAGGAAACCCCGGCGAGTCCGCAGCGCGCTTGCGTGCCGTGGAGCAGCCGCTCGAGGGCAACCAGGGCTTGAGCAACCCGCAGGCGGTCGCCTAGCCGCATGCCCGCGGCCTCGTCGCATGCCCGCTCAGCGGCCATTTCGAGGTCCGTTAGCAGCGCTCGGCGCGCTTGTGGAAGGTGAGCGAGTGAGAGCACCGAGGCGACGACTTTCACGAGCACATCAAGGCGGCGCGCATGAGCCCGTTCGTGCTCAATCACGGCGTCGACCAGCGCGGGGGGTAGGAAACCGAGCAGGGCTGTGCTCACGAAGGTGCGGCAGCGAAACAGGCCAGAGGTCAGCGCCAGTGGCACCTCGGACTCGACGATCCAGACGCCGCGGCCGCGATCGAAAACGGCCGTTCGGGCGAGTTGGCGCAGGGCCCTCCGTGATCGCACCATCCTCGGCAGACGATGGAGCAGGCGAAGCGCGAGCACCGCTGCCAGGGTTCCCGCCACGGCCCAGCCGGCGATGCTACCGGGCGCGAGCGGGAGGTGAACCAGGCAGAGGTGAGAATGCCCGTCGCCGTGGTGCGGGCAGTGGTCGAGGCCCGGCCACAGGGCGTCGAGCGCCGACGGGAGGAAGCACAACGCCGTAAGCCCCACGGCCGAGGCCGCCGGCAAAGCGCACAGCGCGAGCACCGACCGGGCATGCTCGGCGGGTGCCGCGCGCGCGAGCTTCCGGCGCAGGCGAGGGTAGGTCACCGCGACCGCGACGGCGGCCACCGTCGTGAACAGAACCGCGGCGAGCACGCCGAGCTGGATGAGCCCCGCCGCCTTCATCCGTCCTCACCCCTGTGGTCCTTCAGCCGCGCCTCGACCATTCGCTCCAGCCGCTCGAGGTGCTCGGGGCCGGCACGCTCGGTCAGATCGACGAAGGCAGCGAGCATGCTATCGGGCTCGCCGTCCATCACCAGGTCCATGACCTCGCGCAGCACCCGCCGGTGGAAAACCTCGCGGCTGACCATCGGTGCGTACACGTACGCGTGGCTCACCTTCTCGCGCGACAGCAGGCCCTTCTCTCGGAGCCGCTTCAGGGTGGACTGGATCGTGTTGAGGGTAATCTTGCGCGGGCGGCCGACGACGCAGTGTACCGCCTTGGCGTCACCGGAGCCTTCGGACCACAGGTGCCCGAGCACGATCAGCTCGAGGTCTCCGAGGTAGGGCGGGCGGTTCGGGCGCATCGTCTGGATTCCTGTAGTTGCCGGCCGGCGATCAGCCCGGCCCGGTACGCCAAGAACGGTACACCGAGAAAGACCGATTGTCAATCGGTGTTTTGGGATAGGGCTCACACGCGGCTCGACAAGAACGGCCATGACGTAGGTTCCAGGCTCGCCCGTTTCGAGCGCGGGCGATTTCGTCCTGCTCTCTATGGTCCAGGCTGCTGTGTCGAGATGCCGGCCGAGGACGCCCGGTCCTTTGAATCGCCTCCTCGAGGTTAAGGCGAGAGTGGTCCTCCAGAGCCTCGGAGCTCGTCGCGAACGCCGGGATTTCCAGGAGTCCCATGAGGGCGAGGATCGGGCCGGACCAAAGCGGTAACCACCGCAGTTTCAACATCGAAATCTCCTTACGAAACCCGTTCAATTTGACTCGAGCATCCCCATATCAGGGCCGGGCTCGACCTCGGAGCGCCGCTCCGCGAACCAGCCGTAGATCGCCGGCAGCACCAGGAGAGTCAGGCACGTGGAGGTGACGAGTCCGCCGATCACCACCGTGGCGAGCGGCCGTTGCACCTCGGCTCCGGCGCTGGTAGCGAGGGCCATGGGCAGGAAGCCGATGATGTCGGTCGACGCGGTCATCAGCACCGCCCTCAGTCGCACCCGCGCTCCCTCGCGCGCGGCCACAAGAGGCGAGAGACCCTCCCGCCGTTGCTCACCGACATAAGCAAGCAACACCACGCCATTGAGCACTGCAATGCCAAACAGGGCGATGAAGCCGACCGCTGCCGAGATCGAGAGCGGGTAGCCTCGTAGCGCCAAGGCGAAGAGTCCGCCCGAGAGAGCCAGCGGTACGTTGAGGAAGACTAGCGTTGCCAGGCTACCCGAACCGAAGGCGCTATAGAGCAGCACGAAGACCAGAATCAGCACGAACGGCACCAGGTAGGCGAGGCGTTTAGACGCCTCCAACAGGTTCTCGAACTGGCCACCCCAGGAAAGGCTCCAGCCGGGCGGCAGCTCGATCTGCCGCTCCACGGCCTGCCGAGCTTCGGTGACAAACGAAGCAAGGTCGCGCCCGCGGACGTTGGCCTCGACTCCGATCCGTCGTGACACCCACTGCCGGTTGATCTGCGCCGGTCCCTCGGTGATCTCGATCGTAGCCAGCTGGTCAAGCGGAATCATGCGCGGCGGCCCTCCCGGGTCGGCGGGAGCGGCCGACACCCGCAGCTCCCCGATCCGGCGCGGATCGAGGCGCACCCGTTCCGCATAGCGCACCTGGACCGGGAAGCGCATCTGCCCTTCGAGCACGGTGCCCACCTGGACGCCGCCGATTACTTCAAGCACCTGAAACACGTCGGCCACGGAGAGCCCGTAACGGGCGATCGCTTCGCGGTCGATCGCCACCCGCAGGCGCGGCAGCCCCTGGCTCTGTTCGGCGGCCACGTCGGCGGCGCCGGGAATGTTGCGCAGCACGGACTCGATCTCCTCCGCCTTCTCTCGCAGCAGATCGAGGTCGGAGCCGTAGACGTGCACGGCCACGTCGGAACGGACGCCGGCGATCATCTCGGCGAAGCGCAGCTCGATCGGCTGTGTGAAGGCGAACTTGGCCCCGGGAACCTGCGCCTCGAGTTCGTGCTCCATCGCCTCGACGAGTTCCTCCTTGTTCTCGAAGCGCCACCGGTCCTTGGGTTTCAACATGATGAACGTGTCGCCGACCTCCACCCCCATCGGGTCGAGGGCCACCTCCGGTCGCCCGGTGCGCGAGACAACGGTCTCGACCTCCCGCGAGAACTCCTCCAGGATCACCTTCTCGGCCATCAGGCTGACCTCGTTTGACTTCTCGAGCGAGATCGACGGCAGCCGTTGGATGTGCATGGCAATCGCCCCCTCGTCGAGGGTGGGAATGAACTCCACGCCGAGGAACGGGGCGACGAAGAGGCTAGCGACGAACACCGCTCCGGCGCAGGCGAACGTCACCTTCCGGCGCGCCAGCGCCCGGTCGAGTACCGGCCGGTAGAGGCGTCTGCACCAGCGGTAGAGGGCCGGCTCCCGGATCCGGGCTCTCGGCAGCAGCCAGCTGGCAAGGGCCGGCATCAGGGTCAAGGCGCAGAGCAGGGAGGCCGCCAGGGCGAACACTACGGTCAGCGCCATGGGCCGGAACATCTTCCCCTCGATGCCGCGCAGCGCGAGGATCGGAAGGTAGACCAAGATAATGATCGTCACGCCGAACACCACTGGGCGCGCCACCTGGTGGGCGGCCGCACGGACCTTCTCGAGCGGCCGGACTCCCGGCTCTCCACGCCGGTCGTGGAGGACCCGCAGGATGTTCTCGACCATGACTACCGCGCCATCGACGATGAGGCCAAAGTCGATGGCGCCGAGGCTCATCAGATTGCCCGACACCCCCGCCCAACGCATGGCCGAGAACGCCACCAGCATCGACAAGGGGATTACCGAGGCCACCAGCAGCCCGGCCCGCAGGCTGCCGATGAGCAGCAGAAGAATCACCACCACCAGCAGGCCGCCTTCGAGCAGGTTGGTGGCCACCGTCCGGAGGGTGCGGCGCACCAGATCCGACCGGTTGTAGTAGGCGTCGATCGTCACCCCCTCCGGCAGCGTCTTTTCGATCTCGACCACCGTGGCGTCGACCCGATCGGCGACGGTGCGCGAGTTCTCGCCGAGGAGCATCAGCACGATGCCGGCCACCGCCTCGCGGTCACCGTCGCGGGTCACCGCCCCCTGCCGCAGCAGGGGCGCGAACTCGACTTCGGCGACGTCGCGCAAGTAGACGGGCGTCCCGCCGTCGCTCGCCACCACGACCCGCTCGAGATCGGTGAGCGAGGTGAGTAGGCCTTCGCCCCGCACCACGTACTGCTCCCCGCCGAAAGGAATGTAACCGCCGCCGGCATTGAGGTTGTTCTCGCGGACGGCGACTATGACGTCGTCGATGCCCAGGCCGTGAGCGATGAGCCGGTCGGGGTCGATGGTGGCCTGGAAGGTCTTGACCTCGCCACCGAAAGCGTTGACCTCGACCACCCCGGGCACCGCCCGCAGGCGCGGCGTGATCATCCAGTCGAGGATCGAGCGCAGCTCCATGAGCGACCAGCACTCCGGCGTGTCGGGCGCGCCGGAGGCACAGCGCGGGCTTCCGGCCACCTCGAATTGGTAGATCTCTCCCAGCCCCGTCGTGATCGGGGCGAGGGAGGGCTCACCGTACCCCTCTGGGATCGCCTCCCGTGCCGCCGCCAGCCGCTCGGCCACCTGCTGGCGCGCCCAGTAAACGTCGGTACCCTCCTCGAACACCACGGTGACCACCGATAGTCCGAACTTGGTGAGGGAGCGCAGGTCCTCGAGGCGCGGCAAGCCGCTCATTGCGGTCTCCACCGGGAAAGTGACGAACTGCTCGACCTCCTCGGGGGCGAGGCCGGGGCTGTCCGTGAGCACCTGCACCTGGACGTTGGTAACGTCCGGAACCGCATCGATCGGCAGGCGCAGCGCGGAATCGACGCCGAGTGCGACCAGCAGGACCCACAGCATCACCACCACCAGCCGGTGGTCGAGCGAGAAGTCAATAAGCCGGCGGATCATTGCTCCCTCCTCAGTGTTGGTGACCGCCGAGTTGGTCGGCGGAGGCTTGGGACTTCAGAAGGAACGCGCCCGCGGTGACCACCTCCTCCGCGACGGCGAGGCCGGCGCGGATCTCGACCCACTCTTCCGTAACCTGCCCCGGCTCGACCTGGCGCCGTTCGAAGCGGGTGTCTCCGGCGCGCACGAACACAATAGCCGCCTCGCCTTGGCGCTGCACAGCCTCGCGGGGCACTGCGAGGACAGTCTGGGTACCGTCCTCGCCCCCGCTGGAGAGCATTACGCGGGCGAACATACCCGCCTTCAACCGTCCCCCCGGGTTGGGTAGGTCGACCCGTGCCCTCACCGTGCGGCTCGCCGGGTCGAATTGGTCCGCGAGGTAGGCAAGCTCACCGGTAAAGGTCTCGCCTGGCCAAGCGTCGAAGCGTGCCTCTACCGTCTCCCCAATGCGCACCCACCGCAAGTCGCGCTCGTAAACGTCGACCCACAGCCAGACCTCGTCGAGGTTGGCGACCGTGAAAAGGATGCGCTCGGGCGTGACTAACTCGCCTCGCGTCGCCTCCTTGGCCACCACCCGCCCGGCGAAGGGAGCCCGCACCGGCACCAGGGAGGCGCTGGCGTCGTCCCAGGAAAGCCTCTTGATTTCGCCGTCGGAGAGGCCGAGGAGACGCAGCGTTGCTCGGCCGGCAGCGAGGTCGGCGGCCGCTTCCCGAGCCTCGGCCTCAGCCTCAAGCACCTCCTGCTCCGAGGAGATCGCTTCGGCGTGCAGGGACCGTTCCCGTTCGAAGCGGCGTCGAGTCACCTCGTGTCGCGCCTGTGCCCGCAAATAGGCGGCTCGCGCCTGGCCGAGCTCCACCGAATCGACGACCGCCAGAATCTCGCCCTCCCGCCGCCGATCCCCAAGTTCGGCCTCTACCCGCACCAACCGTCCCGAAACGCGAGCGCTCACGTGAGCAAGATGCCTTTCGTCGAAGCCCACCTTTCCGGTGGTGGCGTGCCGGACGACGAGCGATCGAAGCGACGCCGGGACGGTTTTGAGGCCCACGCGGGCGATCGCCTCGGGGGAGAGCTCGACGATGCCCTCCTCGCTGTGCGCGTCCCCATGCTTGTCGTGCGCATCACCATGCTCGTCGTGCTCCTCTGCCTCATGCCGCTCGTCCGCCTCGCTTCGAACGCCTTCGTCGCCGCGACAGCCGGTGAGAAGAGCGGCCAAGGCCAGCCCTAGGACTATCCAACTCCGAATCGCCTTCATAGCTCCGTCCCTCGTCTGTCGTAGGCAAGCCCTGGTCGTGACGACTGCATACCTGTGCCTCTGTGGCAAGGCGCGACCGCTCGCAGGACGAACCTCGTCTACGTCGTTTTTCTTGCACCGCGGCGGTGGGGATGGCAACAGCACCCAAACCAGCGCCGCGGCGCGCCGTCTCGCCGTTATCTACACAATTCTCATTTCGCCCGACAGAAGTCGGGTCGTAAAGAATGGAGCTATCGGGGGAATCAGCGGGAGAGAGTGGGCCTCGGGACGTGGAGGATGTCCCGGGGAAGCGGCGTCGGCGGCATACGGCCATCCCATACGCCGACGTTGCCCAAACCGTCATCGGTATATCCGTTGCCGACTGCATTCAGGGCCGCCTGCGCCTGTAAGCAGCACAGACACACGGCACAGTCGACATCGCAATCTTCGTCGCCCTCCTCCCTGCCACAGGGCAAACCTGCCGCGAGGAGCGGTGCGCAGACGCCGAGCAGCGCGAGGATGAGGAGCATGTTCCGGACTCTCGTCATGGCAGCTTAACTATACCTCATGCTTGCCAACAGGGCGAACGATCTGCGTGATTCTGCCTTCGCGACGGTGGATCGGTGTCGCTTTGCGACGTGGCGATCTCAGGCTATCTCGCATTTGGCGACCGTATCAGCACGGTCTACCCGAGTCAACCCCCTCGAGCACCTGCGGATC
Organism: uncultured bacterium; assembly: GCA_965371445.1. Taxonomy (GTDB): domain Bacteria; phylum Acidobacteriota; class Thermoanaerobaculia; order Multivoradales; family J023; genus DASWIG01. The sequence goes on from CBDUYN010000199.1 coordinate 14,145, forward strand.
TTCCAGCAGATGTCGTTCTTCTCCGATGCCCTCCACTTCGACCTCGACCTCGACCGGAACCGCCTCTTTCGGAGCTCTTGGAAGCTGCGGCCTCACCTGACCCCGGGTTCTCCGGAACGTTCCGGAGGGTCGACCTCACCTGACCCCGGGTTCTCCGGAACCTTCCGGAGGGTCGACCTCACCTGACCCTGGGTTCTCCGGAACCTTCCGGAGGGTCGACCTCACTTGACCGAACGGTAAAGCCCGGCCCCAGAAGGGGTGACCTCACTTGACCGAACGGTCAACTCCATTTCCCCGAGAGGGCGACCTGACTTGACGGCAGGGTCTCCCGCATCGCCACGAGAGGCACCCTCATTTGACAGCAGGGTCTCCCGCATCGCCAGGAGAGGCACCCTCATTTGACGGCAGGGTCTCCCGCATCGCCAGGAGAGGCACCCTCATTTGACGGCAGGGTCTCCTGAATCACCGGAAGGGCCGGGCCGGCCTGTGGAAAACCTCCGCGACAAGAGGCGTCCTTGAGATTTCTTCAAACCCCGCGGGCCTCGGCCCCCCGCGGGTCCGGCCGCTTTCGACCGTGAACCGACCGAGCGTTCAAATTCTCGAAAAGCACGACGGGTCCTCGCCCGCCGCCTTTCTGTGCGTATCCTTTTCATGTGGACGCGGCACCGCCCGCCACCCGGGAGGCGCAACGAGGCCAGGGACACCTACGACCTGACCTTCGTGCGGGAAGTCCGGGTCCTCGAGGACCTCTGCCGCCTGGCCGGCGAGGACGCCCTCGCCGACCGGGTGCGGCCCTCGACGTCCCGTCCGGGCCGTACGGAGCAGGATCCGCCCGTCTCCGAGGACGGCGGAGAGGTTCCGGCTGCAGAAGACCTCTCGCAGAGCGAAGCCGCCACCGGCGACAGCGGTGGCGAGAACCCGGCCGAGGATCCCTCGGAGGCCGAGGCCGGTACCCACGACGGCGGTGAGGAAACCACGGCCTAGAGCCGCGCCACCGAACCTCTGAACCCTACGTCCCCCCGGAGGCTTCTGGGGGGCTTTTTTGTGTTGACAACATGCAGATGGGCGTCTATCATCCGCCGCGCCGAAGGCGCTCAAGATCTCGGAAGACACCGGCAACCCCAGGATCTCGGCTAGGTCTTCCTTGAAACCTTCCGCGGCTCGGGAACGCGACCGCAAGACGGGAGGCTGCAAGGGCCAGAGCGGACGGGAGACGTCGCCCTCCGGGCCCAGGGGCTCGCAGAACGCCGGAGCCCGGATCAGCCACGAGCCGAGAAAGTGAACGCCCGCGAGCCGCGCGGCCTGGGCCACGAGCCCCGCCAGCTCTCGTTCCTCCCGAGCCCGCACCGAACCGGGGGCGAGGTGAAAGAGCAGCAGCGCGCCTCCTTCTCGAAGAGCCGGGGCGAGCACCGAGCGGGCGTCGGGCCGCGCCGGCGGCCGAGCTCTTCAAGGCCCGCTCGACGACCGACTGGTCTTCCGGGAGCAGGGCCTTGAGAAAAAGGAGGAAATCCACCTCCTCGTCGATGACCAGCAGACGCGGTCTCTTCATGGCTCACTCCTTGCTTTCATGCTCTGCGCCATCAGCCCGGTGCCGGCTCTGCGTGGGTCGTGCGCGGGGCGCTCCGCCGGAGCCGTCATGCTCCGTGATCAGCTTGCCGCTTTGCTCCTGGCCGGCCCAACTCCCATCGGCGCTGAGCGCGAGAGCGTCGTCGCACCGAACCCCCACGGAAGCAAGATCCTTCCTCACCTCGGAAGCGAGCTTCTCCGCCAGGTCCCAGGGCGGGGCCGCCGGGTGGAACCACAACGGCACCAGCCGTAACACTTTGTGCTTCAGGGCGACCCGGAGGACGAGCCGCGACAATTCGGCGCTGTCTTGCAGCGTGCTCGTCGGGACGTGCTGTCGCCAAACGGTTTGATGGTGGGCGTTGATCCCCAGGAGCCACACCTGTTTATGGGTGCAATGCCGAAACTCCGGGAAATTCACCCGGGCCAGCCACTCGGGACCACCGGCCAGTGCCCGGTGTGCCAACTCGGTCTGACCCAGCCGCTGGGTAAGCTCCAGGGCGGCTGCCAGCGCCTGCTTGGCCTGGAGCGAAAGGCCGGGGTGGTGAAGCTCGTCCGGCGGCGTGGCTGCGAGCTCCCGCAAGGCACGGGCGTCCTTCACCAGCTCCCGGACCGCCGGCACCTCCGGCGCCAGGCTCCCACAGTCTTTGCCTTCCCATTTCCCGCGATAGAGAAGATCGTCGAGCCGTTCACGGACCTCGGAGAGGGGAATCTCCCGGAGGCCGACGAAATGGCCACGGCCTGGTAGCCGCCCCGCCGGGAGGGACCCCGGACCCAGGGAGCGCCACCGGGCAGGACCCGTGATCACCCAAGTGTCGGCGATCTCCAGCCCCAGAGCCCGGGCCGGCGCGCGTAGCCTTTCGGCGAAAGCCGCCTCCTCGCCCGTGGCGTCGGGGCCGCCACCGGGCCGGATGTGGAAGAGCACGAGGTAGGCCGCCGAGGACGACACCGCCGCCTGCAGCGCATTCCGCACCTCCGACGTCGGCCTTTCCGGACAAGGCCGATCCAAGGTGTAGGACCCGAGCCCTCTTCCGTCCTCGTCGAGAAAGAGCAGCCCACGAACGTCCTCGTGAGGTTTCGAGTATTTCAGGAAGAGAAAACGCACGACAGGTTCGGGGGCGCTCGACAGCGGTTCTTTCCCGACGGCTTGCCCGGCGAACCTGCAAACCATGTACTGTGCCGCCCCGATCTTTCGCTGACAGACGGACGAGAAGCCTTGCTCCCGCAGATCTTCCATCCAAAGAAAGGACATGAGGCCGCCGTGCAGAAGCTTCAGCGCCCGGCCGGGCCGCCGGAGCATCAGGAGTCGTCGTAACACTTCGACGTCGCTGAGCGCCGAGTAGCGAGCTTCGGCGGATTTCATGCTTGCCCTCGCGAGACGTCAGTTTATGCTCGGCTCTGCGGCTCCGCCCGGCTCTTGCGAGCCCGCGGCCCGTAATCCGTAGAGCTCGAGGTAGAACTCTTCCGGCGTGACGTCGAGAGCTTCGAGGACGGCGTGGATCTGGTCGAATTTAGGGGACGGACCGTTCTCCCGCAGGATTTCCGCCAGCTCCTCCTCGCTCAGCTCGGCCATCCGAGCGACGGTCCCTCGCGAAATGCCCGACTCCTCGACGCAGGTCCGAAGAGATGTTCGCAACTGTTCCACTTCCTGACGAATCGAATCGTCACCTTCAAGCATGACGCCTCTCCTTTCTTGACGGATTCCTGAGTATGTGCATTGTCACTCTCCAACGGCTTCGACTTCGGTCCCGGTCACGACCACCCGGGCCGCGACGAGCGCCTCCTCGAGCGCGCGGGCGAACGTCGACAGGTCGCCGTGGAGACAGACGGCCGGCGTCGGCGTGTCGAGCTCTTCTCGGGAGTAGCGGATCTGATCCCGCGCGCTCACGACCTCCCGCTCCAGGTCGGAAAGCTCTCTTGCGAAGTCCGGCAGACGATTCAGCAAGCCCGCAAGGACGGGCACCTCGGCGACGATTTCCTCACAGCCTTCTCTCAAGTTCTTCATGTTGCCTCCGGTGGTTCTGTTTCCTGTTCTTCCTTTGCCGGCATGGGAGACTCCGGCCAATCGGCAAAAGCGTGGGCGCGGACCGCAAGCTCTCGCAGGTCGCGCTCTTCAGGTTCTCTGTCTTCAGAATCGCTCATGGCTGGCCTCCTTGCTGGTTTTGCGTTGGCTTGCGCCGGAGCCAAGGGCGATTTCCGGGCGGCGGGGTCGAGCTCGGCCAGCTCGGCGAGCGCTCCCGGCTCCGACGGGCTGAGGCGTACAGCCGCCGGGCTCGCCCGGAGCGCAGACCGAGCTGGGTGAAAAAAAGGCACCCGGGCGCAGATGGGTGTGGGTGATCGGGCAGGGTCTGTGCCTGGGTCAAGGGCCACCAGGCGCAGAGATGAAGCGGGTAGAGACGGGGTGTCGTGGAAAGGATCAATGACTCTGCGCCTGGGTGGACAAGAGGACTCCGAAGACGCTGCTTCTGATGCAGCGGAGCAAGGCTCTCG
>CBDUYN010000200.1:0-18116 GCA_965371445.1 uncultured bacterium
CCCCGAGGGGGACAGTGTCTCCCCCCCTTGATCCCCCGAGGGGGACAGTGTCTCCGCGACCTCCAGGAGCGCCGCCGGCTCCGTCGGCCGCCGGGGAACGAGCGCCAGGACGCCTCGTACGACCTCGTCGCGGCGCGGTGCCTCCAGGCTCCGGAGGCGCCGCGCGAGGGCGACGCCGAAGGACCGGACAGTGACCGGCGCCGTCTTCAGGGAAGCCCGCAGCCGCTCCAGGGCAGGCCGTAGCTCGTCGATCGGCAGGAGGCCGTCGAGCGGCACCCCCAGAGCGGCGAGGGCGAGCGCGGCGTCGTGCCGAGATTCCGACGCGGCGTCGCGGACCATCCGACGCAACGCGGGGACGAGCGACGTCGCGGGACGGTCCTCTTCTAGGGCGTCGAGGACCTCCCGGGCCAGTTCCGGAGATTCGTGGTGGAAGCGCTCGAAGGTGATCTCGCCCTTCTTGTCGAGCCCGCCGTAGACGAAGAGCCCCAGCCGCCGCCAGCCGCTGTCGTCGAGGAAACGCTGCGCCAGGTCGTGACGGCGGCGCAGAGTACGACGCAAGGAGCCGCGGGAATGGTCCAGCAGGTCGGGATCGTGAGCCGCCACGCCGCGCAGCGCGGCTTCGATCGGCCAGGGTGCGACGTCGCAGGGACGCGCCGCGGTGAGGGCTTCGGCAACGGCCGGCGTCCACCGTTCGACAAGCCTCACGACGTGAGCCGCGGCGCGGGCCGTCACCGGCGCCTCGCGCAGAGACTCGACGAGCACCCGCTCGACCCGCGCCGCGTGCTCGCCGTCCAGAAGCTCGCGGAAAGCCCCCGCCGAGACGTCGTCGGGCAAGCGACCGGCGACGGCCGCCGCGAGCAGACGCCGAGTCCGTTCTTCGGCCTCCCCCGCGGCGACAAGGGGCCTCGCTGGCTCCTGCACCCCGGCTTGCGGCGGCTTTTCGCTCGGAAGCTCAAAGAGCCTCCCGTCGCTCAGACGGCTGAAAAGCGCCGGTACGGCCCATTCCAGACTCCGGTGCTCCTCGGAATGGATCGCCTGCCGGCCCTCCACCACCGCCACCTCGATCGGGTCGCCCGCCGCCAGACGCCGGTAGAGACCGCGGCTGAAAGCGATCGCCGCGCTGTCGGAGATCGGCAACTGCATGGCCACGACCGCCGGTAGCCCCCGGCGCACCAGAGCCGAGGCGACGCCGGCAAAGGGGTCGCGCCCCTCACCGCCTCGTATCGCGGCGCCGTGGCATGCGTTGAGGACGACGAGGCGCAGGCTCCTCAGGTCGCCAAGCTTGGTGGCCAACGCCTCCCCCGAAACGCGTTCCGACTCTCGACGCGACGTCTCGAAGAGCAGACAGCCCTCTCCCGTCGTCGGCATGAAGTCGCCGTGCCCCATGAAGTGGAGGACGTGGCAGCCCTCGTCGAGGAGCGCCTCGCGCAAAGCTCCCAAGCGTGCCTCGGCGAGAGGAACGACTTCGATTCCCTCCTCGCCGGCAAAGGCCTCCTCGATCCGACGCCGCTCCCGCTCGAGTTGGAGCCGCGGCGCGTCCGAGGGTTGAGAGCCGACGAGAAGGATCCGCAGGGGACGCGGTAGCGCGAGCGAACTGCTCCGAGGCTCGGCCATCTCCACGTAGCGCAGGAGCGGCGTTTCGCGCGAGAGACCCCAGTAGCCGCGGGTCTCCGGGTCCTGGAGCAGCTCCCAGGGCAGAGAGAGCAGTGGCGCGATCCCAGGCTCCCGGGGATCCATGCGTAGCTTGATTCGCAGCCACCGGGGCGCGGCGAGGCCGAGGCTCCGCTCCCAGAGCCGCCGCACCTCGGTGGGGAATAAGGCTCGGAAGAGGTCGCCGGCAACCTGCGAGAGCTCGGGAAAAAGAGGCCGCCGGCCATAGGTGGAGAGCTGGCGTCCGCCACGGACGGCGTCGGCCTGGGAGACCCAGAGGCGAAGGCATTCGTCGGGGTCGAGATCCAGCTCGAAGGGTCCGCTCCCCTCCCCCGCCGGCGAGTCGAGGACGCGGGCCGTCCAGCCGTTCCCGTTCGTTTCGAGCCGGAAGACGAAATCCTCGTAGAGCACCGTCAAAGCTCCGCCAGGATCTCCGCCCTCTTCTCCTTGTACTCCTCCTCCGTCAGGAGGCCCTGCTCGAAAAGCTCTTTAAGCCTCTTCAGACGATGCGCGGGAGATTGGGCCTCCGGCGGGGAGCCCTTCTCCGCCTCTGCCGGTCGCAGCTCTCCCCCACCGCCTGCCTGACGTTGGGCGAGACGGCTCTCGTAGGCGCTCATCTCGGCGGCAAGCGCAATCGCCTGCTTCGACGTGTTGACGGCTTCGCGCATCCGATCACCGGGCTTGATACGATGGGCCGCCTCGAAATGGCTCAAGGCGGCGGCGTGCTCGTCTTGGAGGAAATGCGCCATCCCGGCGTTGTAGTAGGCACGCGCCAGGACCTTGGGCTTGACCTTCGACTCCGCCTTGCACTGTTCGAGATTCGCTCTCGACTTCGCCTCGGCTCCTTCGTAGTCGCCGACCTGGATCATTCGGTAGGCGTCCTTGAGACCGCATTTGCTGTCCTTGAAGAACCTCAGCTCCTTGTCCTCGGTCCACGGAAAAAACATCCGGTGGACCTGCTCCGTGGCCCCGGCGATCGCCGCGTCGTGGAGCTCGTATTTCGACGGGTACTCGGGATAGCCGTCCGAAGAAGTGTTCTTGTCGGACCGGGTCTCTTCGACGACCTTGGAGGAGAAGATCCGGCCCGTGGCGACGTCGACGATCTTCAAAGAGCTCTTGAAGTAGGCCGTGGTCGTCGAGATGTAGGTGTAGCGGGTCCCTTCCTTGGTCTTGGACGACTTCGTCGACCGGTTCTGCTCCTCGGTACAGCGCTGCACGTCGAGGAAGACGAGGGCGCTGGGACCCAGGATCTGACCCAGGGCGACGGCGTCCTCGTCGCGGACGTAACCGCTGGCGGAGAAGTCGATCGACTCGAGGAGGTCCTCGAGGCGTTCGCGTTCGACGACCTCGACGCCGTTGGCGACGAACTTCGAGATCAGGGCGTCGACGAATTCGCCGGAGCACTGGCCGCTCGCCTCGGCAAAAGCGATCCGTTCGACGGTGAATCCAAGGTCCGGCGGATGCTCGAGCTCGACGTTGACCATCGACACGAAAGCGTCCAGGAAGCCGGCGGTGGCGAGGCCGGGGAGTAGGAGCCCCAACGTCAGAAGGGTCAGCAAGGCTCTCCGGGCGAATCGCGTGTGCGACGTGTGCCAATTTTTCACGTTTCGGTTTGTCATTACCTGTCTCCTTGATTTTCTAGGAAGCCTCAGCGGCTTCCGGTGACGCGACGAGCTTGGAACCGACCTCGAGCGTCAGGTCGCCGAGGCGAACCTCGTCGCCGTGACCGAGGGTGCGTCGGCGACCCGCGGCCAGGTCTTCGTAGACCACGGCCCCGTCACGCAGCGCGACGGTGGCGATCGTCGCCGGCAACCGCGCGCCGGTGTCGACGAAGACGTCGCATTCGCGGGAGCTGCCGACCAGGAGCGGTCTCTCGCCGAGCAGCAACGTCGGCGGACGCTCCAAAAGCACCAACGAGCGCGAGGCCAGGGCGCTTTCCGGCACCTCGCGCCGCAGGACGACCCAGGCCTTCTTGCCCACCTGCTCGACGACACCGATCGCCAGGCCGAGAAAGACGCCCTTGAAAACGTCGCCCACGGCCACCGGGACGTAGAAGGCCGTCAGGAGGCCCCCCAGGAGCCCGGCCGCCGTGCCGGCCAGAAGCGCCGCCCGGCTCGTCAAGTTGGGGACCGCCTTCGACACGAAGAAACCGAAGACGAGGCCCTCGACCGTCCAACCGAGAACGTGGGGACCGGTGACCCCGAACCCGGCCCAGCCGAAGACGACGCCCGTCCCCGTCTTGACGGCGACGAGGGCGCTTCCTCCCAGAAAGCCGCCGAGAGCGGAGAGCGCGCCAGCCTTGAGGAGGTCCGTCCCCGCCACGGCGAGACGCCCAAGGTGCCAGCTCTGGACCACCGCGACGGAAAGCCCGACGCCGAGGCCTATGAAAACGTCCCAGAGGCCGACGCGAAGGATCGGCCAAGGCGACGGCCCAAGCACAAGCGTCACGACGCCGAGCCCGAGCATCGAGCCCAGGAGGGCGCCGGCTCCGGCCAGCACCGCTTGGAGAAGAGCCTTGTTGACTCCTTGGAACCTCCGGAGGACCTGGTCGACTTTTCCTATAGCGAGCGCATACATTTTGAATTCACCTCCTCAGGTTACGGTGTCAAGCCGAGACTCCGGCGGTAGCTCGTCCAGCCGCCTTCGATCTCGTCGACGATGTCGTTGACCACCGCGAGCACGGTGCTTTCGACCTTGCCGTCGACGTTGATCGTGGTGTGCTCGAACTGCTCGCTCCAGCCGCGTCCGAGACCGCGCTGGTCGGCGACGAGGAAGACGTCGACGTTGAGGCGCGACGTGGTGGCGATGCTCGTACGGCCGAGATAGTGGAGCTCGCGCTCGCCGACGTATTCGATTTCGGCCTGGACGAGCACGTGGACGTCCTTCGTCTTGAGAGTCGACAAGACGTTGCCGATCTGGCTCGGACCTCTCAGCAGGAGCGTCCTGCGGCTGGCCATTTCGAAGCTGCGGCTCAGCTCGCCGCCGAGATATCTTTCGACAGCCGAGGTCAGTCGCTGGTCGCCGGTGGCGACGACGGTGACACGTGGACGTTCCGGGACCACGACCCTGGGCGGTGGCGGCGGGGGGGACGGCGGCGGCGGAGCGGGAAGAGGTGGAGGGGACGGAGGGGGTAGCGCCACGACCCCGCCTCCTTGACCGCTGCCTTTGACGTTGCTGGTCCCTTCTTCCACATCTTCTATGGCTTTCGGCCAGCCCGGAGGAGGAAGCGGCGACACGGAGATCGGTTGGTTCATGGCGCGCAGCGCGTACACGGAGCCGATGACCAGCACGAGCAACGCCGCCAGCGCCGCCAACCGGGCGTGGCTGCGCTCTGCGAAGCGATGCGGCCCACCAATTGCGGCGTCCTCGGAAAACTCCTCGCCGCAGATACTGAAAACAGCATAGTAGAGCTCTTGGCCTTGCGGTACCTCGGTATCGTCGAGCCGGGTCATGGTCAGGTTGTCACCGATAAACTTGCCGTCACCTTCATCGACGGGCGGGCTCCCTTCCTTGCGTAGCACGCAGTAGCTGACGGCCTTACCGGCGGCGGAGACCGGCTGCCAGATCAGCCTGAAGCCGTCACCGCGCGGCTCGACGCGCAGTCCGCTCGGAGGGGGCAGCGGCTCGGATGAGATCGGCGGTGGAGGAGGTGTCGGCTCCCGACGCCGTGCTTCCTCGGCCTCTCGGCGTTGCCGTTCGATCTCCTCCTGGTCCCGGCGCCTTTCCGCCTCGGCTCTCGCCTCCTCGGCCGCTTTCCTGATGGTCTCGGCCGCCTCCATCATCTCTTCGTGCTGCCTCTTCGCCCTCGCCTGGGCCTCCTCCTCCGGAGACGGTTGGACGATCTCCCAGCCCCGCTTGTCCGCATACCACAGGAGATAGGCATAGGCGTCCGCTTCTTCGACTCCGAGGTTAACGCCCCGCCTTGCCAGATCGTCGAGATAGCTCTGTTGGAGCTCCTTGGACGCTCCTGCCAGATCGACGTCGTCGTGAAGCTCGCGCATCGGTAAAGCTCGCAGGTAGTTGTCGTAGCTCGCCTTCCCTTCCTCGGTCTTGAAGAGCGTCTGGCAGATACCGGCGAGCTTCTGCTCCGCCGTCGCCTCCTTGTCGGTTCTGCCGACGCCGACACTCTCCTTGTATCGCCGATCGGCGAGCGCAAAAAGCTCCGCTGCAGCGATCCCGGCATCCACACCGAGAAAGGCATAGAGGTCGCCCTTCTTGCAGACTTCGAGGTTGAGGGCGATGTCCTTCGCCAGGTCGGCCTCTACATAGTCTTTCCGATCCCACGCCGGCGCTTCGGGGGCGGCTTCCGCACCCACCTTCATGCCCGCGGCGTCGAGCTCTTTCTCGATCTCCAGGGGCGTGAAGACACCGGCGAACTTCTCGACAAGCACCTGGAACTGGTCCGCGCTACACCCCGCGCCCCGATCCTTGATCTTCGCGATGAGCTTTTGTAGCTCTTCGCGCTTGCCGGCGAGATCGGCCTCACGCTGCTTGAGGAAGGCTTCCCTCTCCTGCCGGCGGGTCTCCGGGTTCTCGAGCACACGCTTCATCTCGTCGACGTACTTGAGCCCTTCCTCGGCCCGCTGCTTGTGCGTCTGACCGAGAGTGCGACTGTTCATCCACCGGTTGCGCTTCTTGTCGATCACCTTCCGGATCTCGTCCCAGCTGTCGACCGAGGGGTCGAGATCGAGTATCTCGTAGAAGTTGCTGCGCTCTGCCATGGCTCATGCTCCTTTGAAGAACGGGGCGCGGGATGAAACGACGAACCCTCAGGAGACCGCCATCGACAGGTTTCGACTCTTGGCTTCCGCGAGCTCCTCGACTTCCATGATCGAATCCGTTTCGAACCTGGCCTCGATCTCTTTCTCTGTCGTCAGGTCCCTTCCCTTCATGTGGAGCAGTCCGTCGGGGCCCAGGCTGAAAGTGATCTCGACCGGCGAGCCGGCCTTCAATGCCTCCCTGAAGACGAGCTCGCCTTTTCCCAGCTCTCTGCAATCGCTGATCTCTACGACTTGTCCGTTGTCAGCCTGATTCTCCATGCACCGCAGCTCGGCCGACTCCTGGTTGTCGGCATGCGTCCCGAATTGCTTGCTGACCGAGACCGGGACCTGGGTGTCCTTGGTGATCAGGTTCGACACCACTTCCTCACCCCGCTGGGGATCGATGACGACGATACCGAAGCTCTTCGAGGTGACGTTGGAGATTCTTTTCTCGACGATCTTCTTGACCGCCGGTAGCGTCAGGCCGTGGTCCAGGGCCACCTGTCCCTGCGCTTGCTCCACCACCTTGCCGCCGATCGTCAGGTCGACCTCGTGGACGTCCTGGCCCGTCTGCTCGGCGACCTTGATCCTGATCTCCTCGTCGAGGTAGAACTTGAAGCCGTAGAGCGCCGCTCCTTTGGCCACCGCCTGGTTGGGATCGAACTGGAGGATTTCGACGTCGAACTTCTCCCGGACACCTTCCATGACCTGTGGCATGTAGGTCGAACCGCCGACGAGGAGGAGCTTGTCGATCTTCGCATAGCCCTTCCCCTTCGCCTTCTCCATCTCCTGCTCGGTGAGGCTCAGGCTCCGCTCCAGGTACTGGGCGGTGATCTCGTCGAACTTCTCGCGGGTCAGCTCGACCTTGGCGCGTTTGCCGGCAAAGCGTACCGGGCGGGCAGTCGTCTTGCGGGTCGAAAGCGTCTTCTTGGCCTCTTCGGCACCGCTCAAGAGCTCCTGGTAGGTCTCGACGTCGTCGATGACCTCGTCGGCAGAGATCCCGGTCTCCTTCTCGAAGCTGCTGGCGAGGTAGTTGACGAGGGCGTCGTCCCAGTTCTTGCCGCCGAGCTGATGGTCGCCACCTGTACAGATGACCTTGATCTCTTCGCCTTTGATCTCGATCAGCGAGACGTCGAAGGTGCCGCCGCCCAGGTCGTAGACCATGATGACCTGGTTCTCGGTCTGGTCGATGCCGTAGCAGAGCGCCGCGGCGGTGGGCTCGGGAATCACGTAGAGGACGTCGAGACCTGCCAGGATCCCCGCCTGCTTGGTGGCCTCCTTCTCGTTGACGCCAAAGTAGGCGGGACAGGTGATGACGACCTTTTCGATCTTCTCGCCTTCCCCCAGGGCCTTTTCCGCGTCGACGACGACCTTGCGCAGGATGAACGACGAGACGTCCTGGGGCTTGTAGGTCTTGCCGAAGACTCCCATCTCCCAGTCGGCTTCGCCCATCATCCGCTTGACGGCGGAGACGACGTTGTCGGGCTCGACGGCGGCCACCTCCTTGGCGGCCTTGCCGACGACGATGCTCTCCTCGTCTTCGAAGTAGACGACCGACGGTGTTGTCAGGTCGCCTTCGGTGTTGGGCAACACCACGGCCTTGCCGTGCTCATCGACGTGGGCGATGCAGGAATAGGTCGTTCCGAGGTCGATACCGTAGACTTTCTCACTCATTTCCTCAAGCTCCTTCCGGTTCTGGAATCGATTTGTCAAGCTCAGGCTCAGGTTTTTCTTCAGGCGCGGGTCTGGCACGGACGTAGACGTCGACTCGTTCTTTCTGCAGCAGGGTTTCCTCCTGCTCAAAGCCGGGCCGGGCGCGGTGTGCGATCCTCCCGACCCGGTCCTCGTCGTCGGTCTCCACGGTCCGGCGCGAGGTCTGACGCCGGGGCTCAAAGCGTTCGCACGGTTCGAGAAAGAGGCTGACGCCGTTGTCTTCGAGGACGATCTCGACGTCGTCCTGAAAACCCTCGAGGATGCCGAAGAAGCGCTCCGGCGTCAGCTCCTCCGGCGACTCGTGGCGCAGGTCCTCGACCATGCGTCCGAGACTGTCGTGCAGGCGCACGAGACCGCTCAGAAGCGGCCGGGTCGCCCGGGCCAGCAGGTCGCGCTTGTGCTCCTGGAGCTCGTCGTGCAGGGCGTCGATCTGCTGTTCCTTGTGGCGATCGAAGGCCATCTTGTCCTCGAACGCCTTCAGGAGCGTCTGCGAGCCCTTCTCGACACGGTGCCCGAGAGCGGCGAGCTCCTCGACGACGGTTTCGGGCAGAAGGGATGCCGGCGCTTCCGGAAGCGGCGGTGGGGCCTCGGAAGCCGGCGCAGGCGGCGGAGGCGCAGGCGCAACAGCCTCGCTGGCGACCGCCTCCGCGGCCTCCGGCTCTCCCTGCGTGACGGCCGGGTCCGCTTCCGGCAACTCGGCCGGCGGCGGCTCGGCGACCGCTTCCGCGGCCTCGGCGACGAGCTCTTCGGGCATCCTGTGCTCTCCTTTCGGCTGCTGGCGTCCCGCGGTGCGCGGGGTGCCTTCACCGAGCAGAGAACACGGTCACGTTTCGATTGTTCAGACGTCGGAGGAAAATCTGACGGAGGGGGCGTGGGCAGCCCTACTCCACCACGACCGTGGGGCCGAAGCAGACACCGTAGCTACCCGCCGACGCTTCGGGAAAGTAGAGGTGCAACTGGTAGGTTCCCGCAGCGACCCCCACTCGGGCGTCGGACACCGGTCGGGGATCGCCGGCCACGCCGTCGGAGGCGAGCACAAAGAGCTCGGCCGGACGGCGGACATCGCCGTACGGCGTCGTGCGCAGGTCGAGGAGGTCTCCCGGGGCGACCCGCTCCGGCAAGGGGACATCGAGATAGGCCCACACCCCGGCGAAGCTCTGGGTCGCCCGCGTCTCGCGGTCTTGCGCCGCAAGCCCGACGCCGAGGTGCGTGAAGCCGGGACGCAGGACGTTCTCACGGTGTCCCGGGCTCTCCATCCAGTCGTCGACGACCTTGCGGGCGAGTGCCTCGGGGTCGCTCGCGTCGTAGCCCGTCCCCGCCCAGACGTTCTCCCCCGCCAGCCCGACCAGGCGGCGGTGCCGGGAAGCGATCCTCTGCTCCGGGGTCACGCCTTCCGGCGTCACGTGGTCGAAGTAGCCCCGTCGCACCATGTCCGCGCTGTGCCGGCGGGCGACCTCCGCCAGGACGTCGTCGTGTTCGAAGGGAGCCAGGCCGTGCCGCCGCCGCTCCTCGTTGGTGAGCTCGAAGACCCGCCGCTCAAGCTCCGCCACGCCCGGGGTCTGCGCCAGGGTAACGTTCGAGGTGGCCGCAAGCGGCGACCGCCACCGCACCGAACGCTCCGAGCGCTCTGCGGCGACACCGAAGCGCCACAGCAGAAAGACCACCGCGGTGATCCAGGTGAGATGAAGCAGAAAGCGTCTCATGGCACGGCGGGCTCATCATACAGGCTCAGCAGGTCGGAGAGACTACGAAGGAACTCCGGATGCTCCCGGCCCAGCGTCTCTCCGAGGATCTTGAGAGCCCGCCGGTAGTAGGACTCCGCTTTTCCCGTCTCGCCGCTCGACTGGTAGACCTCGCCGAGGTTGTTGAGCAGGATCGCGAAGTCCGGGTGTTTCACGCCGAGCTCGCGGCGGGAGAGGACGAGGGCCTGGTGAAGCAACCGGCACGCCGCGTCGTGACGGCCGAGGCACCATTGGAAGCGGGCGAAACGGTTGAGCTGGCGTGCCGATTCGAGCCCGTGCTCCTCCGACGCTTCGTCCTCCGCCAGGAGCCGGGGGTCGATCTCCACCTGCAACCTGCGGGCGGCCTCCTCGTAGCAGCGCCGCGACGCCGGCTCGTCGCCGAGCCGCAGGTGGATCTCGGCGAGCAGATCCAGGTAGCGGACCAGCCTCGGATCGTCCTCCCCGAGGTGCCAGCGCGTCAGCCGGCAGACGTCCTCCAGGGAGTCGCGGGCACGCCGGTCCTCACCCACCCGGACGAATTCTTCGGCGCGGGCCTCCAGCTTGGCGATACGCCGGCGCATGAACTCCGACATCGGCCGTGCTCACTCCCTCACCAGGTGGACCTCGCGGCGGACCTCGGTCCAGTCGCAGACGATCTCGTCTCCCCCCGGGGGCTGCGGCGGCAGAAAGAAAGAGGCGTCGGTCGCGGCGACGGTCCGGATCACGTCGGTACCGCGCCACCGCCCTTCCGACAGCTGGGCCCGCAGCGGCAAGGGCTGGCGGGCTCCGGGCGCCAGCAGCTCGGTCTCGCCGACGCCAGCTGCCGGAAAGACACGGGTCACGCCGCCGTCGGGGTCGTGGTCGAAGACCGCGACGTGCAAGGGCTGAAGGGAGGTGTTGGCAAGGACCAGGCAGAGCCATTCTCCGACCGCGACACAGCTCGTCGAGAGCAGGGGCTGCCCACACCCGGCCAGCAGTGAGAGCCTTCCGGTCCGCTCGGGGTCGAAATCCGCCGGCAGGCGGTGAAGCGTCACCCGGAGCTGGCCCGCCAGCTCGGAGGACGCCGCGCCGCGCTCCGGTCGGCGGCTCGAATCGGGGAACAAGCGCGTCCGGCCGTCGACGGGTGCGCCGCGCTTCTCGAGGCCGAAGAAAACCCGGTCGACGTCGCCTTCCGCCTGAGGCGTCTGGGCTCCTTCGAGCTCCCGGCGAAGCTCGTCGTGGACGCTGCGGTGCAATTCGCGACAGGTGGCGTCGTCTCCCAGACGGCGGGCGGCGTCGAGGAGCCACCAGGTGAAGACACCGCCGTGCCCGAGGGCGTCGCACGGGCTCTCGACGGCCAGCTCGTAGGCCTGGCAGGCGGCCAGCAGGACGTAACCCCGAGGATCGGGGAGCCAACCGCTGGCCACGGTGAGCGATCGCCGCCGGCGTCCGGTGATCGTGCGCCATGTGCGGGCGAGCTCGTCGCGCGGGGCGACGAGGCTCTCCCCGGGCCGCTGGCTGCGGTCGACCTGGCAGGTTCCTCGGACCTGGGGCCTGCGCGACGCTCCGCCGGCATGGCAGCAGTCGAGGACGAGGGTGACGACGAGACCGTCGTCCGTCAGGCCACGCAAGAGCTCGGCCAGCTCGACGTCGCGCAGGTAACGCGTCCCCGGATCGGCAACGTCGACGGGGACGAGGGCCTCGTCGATACCGTCGGCTCCTTTCGCTTCGGGGCAAAGCGTGGGGACGCGTCCGCCGTGGCCCGAGAAATAGATCAGGACGCGGTCGCCCCGCCGGGCGTCGTGGCGGAGCTGCTGAAACGCTGTCACGACGTTCTCGTAGGTCGGCGATTCGCCGACTTCCTCCTGGTGATCGCGGGATGCCGTGAGCTTGCGAACTCTTTTTTCCTCCGCTCCCCGCTCCAGCAGGAAGCGGCACATGCGCTCCGCGTCGTTCGTGGCACCATGGAGGTCGGGATAGAGGCCGAGGGCCGGCCGGCCGTCTTGGCTGTAGCGGTCGACACCGATCAACAGGGCGTGGAGCTCGCTCTCGCCGGCACGGCTTGCGGCCATGCTCAGCTCTCCACCTTCAGCCGTACGGCCGGGTCACCGAGGACGACGTAGGAGCGGGCGTCCTGGCAGGCGGCCCAGAGCCGTGCGGTGAAGCGATCGTCGGCGTCGCCGCCCTCGGCCGCGAGCTGCTCGGTCTGAAGAGCCACCGCAAGCTCGGCGTGACGCTGGCCGAAGTACTCCATGGCGTGCCCGACCGGCCATCCTTCCAGGATCGTCCTCAACGTGCTTTCAAAAAGAGCCAACTGGGGACCGGCCCCGTCCCACAGAAAGGACGTCTCCCACGCCCGGTCGACATGTCCGATCACCGCCAGGGCACCGCGGGCGAGCAACGCCTGGGGCAGCCGGGCGACGAAGGGCGCCGGAGCGATCGGCTTTCCCTCGCCCTTCTCGGCGAAGGAGTCGAGCCGGGGCGTCCCGCTGCTGAAGCAGGCGAAGTGAAAGCTCACGAGTCCCTGAAGCGAGGCCTCAACCTCCAGGTCGGAAGCCGCGAAGTAATGTCTTTTCGAGACGGGCTTCGCCCACTCCCGGGGTCCGGGCCAGTCGCTCATCAAAAGCGCCCCCTGGCGCCGACGTTGGAGGTCGGCTTTCTCGGCCGAGAAGTAGACGGCGTGGCCGGCGGTGAAGAGAAGCGCCGGCCGGGCTTCGCCGTGAAGCTCCTGGTGAAGCCGTACTTTGGACGCCGCTTCGCCGGTGACGCCGTCGATCTCCCAGTCGGGCAACACCTTGGCAAGGCTCGTGGACAACGGCTGCACCATTTTCCGCGAGCTCATCTCGGTGTACCTGTCGTCCGGGTTCTCGACGCCGAAGAACGCGGCGCGGCGCCGGCGCGAAGGCTCTCCGCGGGCCGGTAGACGAGCTCGCGGTAGCGGTTCTCCCGTTCGGCGGTGGCGAGCCGCCGCCGGTGCCCGCAAAGCTCGTCCAAAGCCTTCTTGACCTTCGGATCGATGTCGGGGGGAAAGATCACGCCCCACCCGGCCTCGGCCAACCGGGTCGCGTCGACTCCCGCGGCGACGCCCTTCGTGGCACCGCGCGGCCGAGCCCGGTGCTCTCGGACCTTGGCGGCGAAACGTCCGAGCGGCATCGGCGATTGCAGGTAGGCTCCTGTCGAGCCCTCGACACCGTTGAAGAAAAGAAGCGGCTCGTTCACGGACACCTCCTCCTGGCTTTGCAAAGGGCGGATTGCGGAGGCCGGCATGAGCCGGCCTCCGCGGCCGGGCTAATCGTCCTCCGATCCGGGGCGCGGATATCCGGTCTTGGGACCGGTGTTCTCGTCGGGAGGCGACGAGTCGCGGAGCGGCGTCTCTTGCGCGACGTGGCTCTCTTGCGGGTTCAGGAATTCTGCAGAGCTCTGTGCGTTCTCCATCTTCTTTTCCTCCGATCGGTCGGTTTCAGGAACGCGATCACTATCCACGGTGGAGGCCGTCCGCGTTCCCCTTGGGGGCCTCACTACCTGGAGAACACGGCGCTCGCCGATTTGTTGGGAGCGGGGGAAAAAGATGGTGAAGCGGCGGCTTAGCGCCAGTCGCCCTGCAGGACGAAAGCGGCCCAGTAGGCAGGGGCCTGCCAGCGCTCCTCGCCGAGCATCGACCTCTGCGCCCGGTGCAGCGCTTCGGCCGGGCGCAGCTGCTCGGCGAAGACGCCCTGGTAGAAACGTCTCATCAGCTCCGCCGCGCCTTCGTCGCTGACGTCCCAGAGACTGACCACTACCCTCGAAGCGCCGGCGTAGAGGAAGGCGCGGGGCAGCCCGAGGACGCCCTCGCCGCGAAACCGCCGGCCGAGGGCCGTCCGGCAGCCGCTCAGGACCACCAGATCCGCCGACAACTCGAGCTGGTAGATCTCGTGGGCACGCAGCATGCCGTCGATCGGCCGGCCCTCGTCGTCGAACATGGATAGGACGACTCCCGAGCGCTCCGGACGCTCGGTGTCGAGGACGGCGTGGGTGGCGAAGTGCAGGAAACGGTAGGCGGCGAGGCCGCCGCTCGTCACCAGCTCGCGGCGGGCCTCGAAGCCGAGGGCTTCCAGGTGGGGCGTCCCCTCGGGGAGCAGAGCGCGGATCGCCTCGGCCTCGAGGCGGGAATGGACGAGACGGGCGAGGCCGCGGGACGCGGCGGGCGTCGTCCCGGATGCGGTCGTCCCGGAAGCGGGCGTCGCGGATGCGGCGACGCGCGGATCGGCCGGGCGAAGAGCGGATCGGCCAGGACGGCGATTCCGCGGCTCTTCCCGCCGTTGGCGCGTCGCCGCTTGCGCAGCCCCACCGCCACCGAGGCCGACGGGACGTGGGCCACCTCGTGCTCGGCAAGCAGCGGAGCCCCGCCGCCGCCGGGCTCGGGCAGCGCGCCGAAGGGGACGAGATGGAGAGCCCCGTCGGCCATGACGACCACCCGCCGCCGTCCGAGCTTCTCGGCGACCGGCTCGAGGACGCGCCGGCTGAGCTCCGCCGCGGCGAGCTCCGCCTGCATCCGTGCGCCGGGCTCGCGGCTGCGGCTCAGGGCGAGGTGGAGCTCGGTGGCGAGCCCCTCGATCTCCTCAGCACCCACGAGAACGCGGGTAGTCATCGACGAAGGCTCGACCGCCCAGACGAAGCTCCGCTCCCGGCCCAGGGAATAGACGAGCAAAAGGGTCGTCTCGTCGAGCAGCTCGCGGCGGATCTCTTCGAGCCCGAGAGACCCGGTCACCTTTGCGAGCTCACCCGCACCCGCCTCTGTCAGTTGATCGAGAAGGCTTCGCGCCCGGCTGCGCTCCACCACGGCCAGGGCCTCGGCGGCGTGGCCCGCTCCGGGCTCGCGGGCGTCGAGCTCCATCAAGAGGTCGATGTAGAGCTCGTAGTACTCGTAGCGGGAGCTGAGGTAGCTGATCTGTACTGCTTGCTCCTCAAAGTCCTGAGGTGGTGGCTCTTTCTCAGGGTCCTGAGGTGGTGGTCCTTTCGTGGGAGCTGTACGGTTCGATTCGACGATCCACAAAACCTCTTCGATCCAACGCCGTGCTTCTTCCAAACGGCCTTGCTGTCGGGCGATCTGGGCACCAAGGAACAGGGTGCTCGCCTCACCGTGACGCTCGCCCGCTTTCCGGAAACCCTCCCGCGACGGCTCGAAGAAGCTCGACGCCCGCCCGGCGTCACCCTGGCGCAGGTACAGCCATCCGAGATTCGCCTCGACGTGGGCGAGCGAGGTCGGTTTGTCGAGTTCGCGGAAGATCTGCCGCGCCCGCTGGTACGAGGCGAGAGCTTCACGGGCCTTGCCGAGCTCACGGTAGGCCGTCCCCTGCCGATCGAGGACGTTGGCCTCGTCTTCCAGGTTCCCCGCCGTCCGGCTCAGATCCAGGGCTTGGCCGTAGAGCCCGAGCGCCGCGGAATGATCGCCTTCGAGATAGGCGATCCAGCCCAGGTGAAGGAGCGCGGCCGTCGTTCCGTGCTCTTGGTCTGCTTGCCGGTGAAGCTCGAGCTTCTCTTCCAAGACCTCACGGGCCTCTTCGAGCTGACCGCTCAGGATGTGGCTGAAGCCGAGGTTGCCCAGCACGGCGGCGACCCAGTCGCGGCGGCCCGTCTCGCGGTAGATCGCCAGGGTTTCCCGATAAAGGGAGAGGGCCTCCTGCATCCGACCCTCCTGCTCGAAGAGGACGGCCATGTTGTTGAGAGCGGTTGCCTCCTCCGAGCGTTCTTCGATCTCCCGGGTGAGCCTGAGGGCCTCCTCGAAGGCGGCGAGCGCTCCCGTGGGATCGGCCTCGGCTCGACGTGCCTTTCCCACTTCCAAGAGAGCGTAG
The DNA here is from genome assembly GCA_965371445.1 of uncultured bacterium. Lineage (GTDB taxonomy): Bacteria > Acidobacteriota > Thermoanaerobaculia > Multivoradales > J023 > DASWIG01. Next base: position 15,655 of record CBDUYN010000200.1, read on the forward strand.
ACCTCCTGGCCGGCAAGGCCCAGGCCACGCAGCACCCGGAGAGCTTCCTCGTAGGTGCGGATCTGGCGCTCGCGTTCACCAAGCTGCCGCCACACCTCGCCCAGGCGGACCAGGACGACGGCCTCCTGTGCCGGCTCGCCGAGCTGCCGCCAGAGCGCCAGCGCCCGCTCGTAGCAGGCCCGCGTCTCCTGCCGCTTCTCGGCTCCCCCGGTGATCCGCAGCCGTTCACCCTCGGCGAGGGCAGAAGCGGCCTCAGCGCGATTTCGATCCTCCTGCGACGCAGGCCGACGAGCGACGAGGCGCAGCCCATAGGTCCCGGCACCGTCCGATGCCTGGAGCTCCAGCCGATACCCGCCGGCCTGCGGCGCAAGGGTCCACAGGTTCTCGGTTCCCCGCCTTCCGTTCGGGCTGTCCACGGCCACGAGAATCTGGCCCTTGGCGTCGAAGAGCACGAGCGTCAGGTCGACACCTCGTTGCTCGACGGCGAGGTGCAGGTATTCGTCGGCCGCGAGGACGATCCGGTAGCTGTGGACCTCCGAGCGCCGGAGCTCTTGCTCGACCTCGCTTCCAGGTACCGGCAGCAAGAGCTCCCTGGCTTGCGGTGGCGCATCGTCTTGCGACGGTCCCCCCGGGCACCCGACGGCGGCGAGCAAGACAGTTGCCGCCAGAAAGGCTTTCAGGAAGGTAAACTCTGTCGCTGGCCGTTGCATCGCATCGCTTCCCTCCTCACGACGACCCGTGGACTCATCGTCCCGTCTCAAAAACGAGCTGGAAGGTATAGGTGGCCCGCAGCTCCGGTGGACCCCGGCCAAGCCCGAGAAGCCGGACCTCGTAGACTCCCTCCGGGAGCCGATTCCACGGCAGAGCCCGCTTGATCGTCCTGTCATAGGACGTGCGCAGCGTCTCGTCGGCGAGGACGAGCTCGCCGGCCGCGTCGCGGATCTCGATCCGAAACGTCGAGTGGCGCTGCGACGGCACCGACCCGAAAGCCAGAACGTAGGAGTCGGCCCAGGCCGGGATCCGGAGAGCCTTCGCCTCCGAGCTCCGAAACGTCTCGGGATAGAGATAGAAGACCTCCGGGGTCCCTCCTGTCCCAGGCTGTCTCCAACCGCGCAGGCCCAGCCCCAGAGCCACGACCACCAGAGCCGCCAACGCGGCCCAGTAGGCGGACGGAACCGACGGTCGGGGCCGCTCGAAAGGCAATACCGCAGTCGTCGCCACAAGGTCGTCCTCCTCGGCAAGGCGGGCCTTCAGGTCCTCCTTCTGGGCCGCGACGTCGTCGTCGGAAAGCCGCTGCGACTCCTCCGGCGGCTCCAGCTGTCCGAATTCCTTCAGATCGATCAGCAGGCGCGTACACTCGGAGCACAGCACGAGGTGCCTTCTGAGCTCGTCGTGGCCCACTCGGGTGAGCCTGCCCTCGTGATAGGCCAACAAGTCCTCTGCTGGCGGGTGTTCTCCGGGCATCGCGCGCCGCTCGTTTTCGGCAAAGGAGCGGACCGCCGACGTGACCTCTTCGGGGAGCTTCTCCATCAGGCCTCCCGGACCGCCGGCAAGGCGACGGCCTCCTCGGCAAATTCGGCAAGCCGCGTCTGGAGCCTCTCCCGGGCCTGGAAGAGCTGCGACTTGACGGTGTTGATCGAGATCCGCATCACCGCCGCTATCTCGCGGTACTTGAGCTGCTGGTCGATGCGCAGGAGCAGGCACTCACGCATCTGCTCCGGCAGCTCCCGGAGGGCCTCGTGGAGGAGGTCCCGCCGTTCCTTCGCCAGCGCAGCGGTGAGGGGATCGGACTCGTGACGGCCTTCGAGCTCCCGGCCGTCGTCGAGGAGCTTGTCGAGGGAAAGCTCCTGGCCTTCGCGCTTCTCGGCGCTCCGGCGGCGTACCTCGTTACGCCAGACGTTGGTTGCGATGGTGAAGAGCCAACCCTCGACGTTCGTGCCGCGACGGAACCGCTCCATTCCCCGATAGGCGCCGAGGAAGGTCTCCTGGGTGAGCTCCAGGCACTCCTCGCGAGAGAAGCCGCGCCGGAAAAAAAACGAGCTCACCGGACGCGAGTAGCGTTCGAAGAGCTGCTCGAAGCGGGGGCTAAGGCCGCTTACGTCTCGCGGTTCTCGCATCGCTTCGGGAGCGCCTCATCCGCCGATCTGATCATCCCACACGTCGCCTTCCGAGAGAGAAGAGTCGATGATAGCGCAGACAGCGGCTCGCTGCCACCGTCTTGACAGACATGGCCGTGCTCGTCAGAGTCTCGGCTGAGGAACCTCCGGAGCCCATGCCAATCCACCGAAAGACCAGAGCTGCCGCCCTCGGCCGTCCTGGACTCCGGGGACCGCGTCGTGCCGTGGAAAGCCCTCATGGTGGACGTCAAAGGGAGTCAATTACTCTAGTCGGTTGCCCTCTACTCCAGGATGAGCCGAAACGAGAGCTCCCCGTGGGCGACCTGGCGCCCGGCCTCGGAGTGG
>CBDUYN010000201.1:0-18111 GCA_965371445.1 uncultured bacterium
AAGGATCTGACAATTTTGGACCAAGGGGTTGACACAGGGTGTCTTCAGCCGTCTTACTGGCCCATAGCACGGGCCTTGAGGCCCGTAGCGGACCGACACCGCCCGGGGCGTGCAGCCTGCCTCGTGTGCTATCCTTTGTCCAGGGAGAGTCCTGATGGCTTCAGCGATCGCATTCGACACCCACGCCTACGTAAAGAAGCTCAAAAGCGCAGGTGTCTCTGAAGAGGCGGCGGAGGTTCAGGCGGAAGCCATGGTGGGTCTGATCGAAGACCGGCTGGCAACCAAGCAGGAGCTCTTCGGGGTCGAGACGGCCTTGAAGCGGGACATCAAGGAGCTCGAGACGAGCCTCAGGCGCGACACCAAGGAGCTCGAGACGAGCCTCAGGCGCGACATCAAGGAGCTCGAGACGAATCTCAGGCGCGAGATCAAGGAGAGCGAGGCAAGCCTGAGGCAAGAGATGAAAAAGCTCGACGTGGGCTTGCGGCAAGAGATGAAAGAACTCGAGATGCGCATGACGATGCGCCTCGGAGCTATGATGGTCGTAGCCGTCGGCGTCGTCGCGACCCTGGTCAAGATCTTGTAGGGCAGGCCCCGCCCTACGAAGACCTGCGGGCCTTCTTTCGCAGCTTCTCGATCTCCCGCATGCGCTCGCCGATCCGCGCCTCGACGCCGCGTTCGGTCGGCTCGTAGAAGCGCGTCCCCTGAAGCGACTCGGGCAGGCAGTCGAGCCCGCCGACGGCGTCCTCGGTGTCGTGGGCGTAGACGTAGCCCTTGCCGTAGCCCACCTCCTTCATGAGCCGGGTGGGAGCGTTGCGAATCGTCATCGGCACGCCTTCTGCCGGGCGCTCCTGAACTGTCCGCCGCGCCGCGCCCAGGGCGCGGTAGAGGGCGTTCGACTTCGGAGCGACGGCGAGGTAGACCGCCGCCTGGGCCAATGCCAGCTCGCCTTCGGGCGAGCCCAGCCGTTGGTAGCTCTCCCAGGCGTCGAGGGCCTGGGAGAGGGCTTTGGGATCGGCGAGCCCGACGTCCTCGCTCGCGAAGCGGACCATACGCCGCGCGATGTAGAGCGGGTCTTCGCCCGCCTCGAGCATGCGGGCGAGCCAGTAGACGGCCGCCTGCGCGTCGCTCTCGCGCAACGACTTGTGGAGCGCCGAGATCAGGTTGAAGTGCTCCTCGCCCGACTTGTCGTAGAGAAGGGTCTTGCGCTGCTCGACGCGGCGCACTTCCTCGAGGCCGACGCGCGCCGTAGCGGAGGAAATCGCGTCGTCGACCACGAGTTCCAGCAGGTTCAAGGCCCGCCGGGCGTCGCCCGAGGCCAGCTGGGCGAGGGCTTCCAAGGCGTCGTCCGCGACCTCCGGCAGGCCTTGGAGCCCGCCCAGGCCGTCCTCGCCGTCGGCGAGGGCACGCTCGAGGACGCGGCCGATCTCCTCCGGGCTCAGGGGTTTCAAGACCACCACGCGGCAACGCGAGAGAAGCGCCGCGTTGACCTCGAACGACGGGTTCTCCGTCGTCGCCCCGACGAGCACGATGTCGCCCTTCTCGACGTAGGGCAGGAACGCGTCCTGCTGGGCGCGGTTGAAGCGGTGGATCTCGTCGATGAAGACCAGGCTTCGGCGTGAGTCGGCCCGGCGCAGCCGCGCGGCGTCCGACATCACCGCTTTGACCTCCTTGATGCCCGAGGTCACGGCCGAGAACGGCACGAAGCGGCACGAGGTGGCGCGGGCGAGGATCCGGGCAAGCGTCGTCTTGCCGCTTCCCGGCGGCCCCCAGAGGACGAGCGACGGCACCCGGTCCTCGGCGATGGCCCGGCGCAGGAAAGCCCCCTCGCCCACCACCTCGGCCTGCCCCACGACCTCGTCGAGGGTGCGGGGACGGAGCCGCTCGGCCAGCGGCGTGCCGGCGGCCGGCGGTGCGGTGGCCCGGTCGGGTTCCGGAGGCGGTTTCTGGTCGTCGAAGAGGGTGCGGGAGATGGCGGGCCTCCGTTCTTTGGGGCGGATACGATCCTCTCGCCTGAAGGATACAACGATGCCCCGGATCGGCACCGGCCGTGGTGTCCAGGCGCCCGAGAACGGGTTATCATGACGTGTCGGCCCTTCCCTGCAAATCGTCCGGGAGATCGTCATGGCTCACCTCTTGAAGACCTCGGTGCTCCTCCTACTCCTCACTTCCGTTGCCGCGCTGCCGGCCGCCGCCGGCCCGGTCCTCTGGGCCGTCGACGCGACCCAGAGGGTCACTCCCGACGCGGAACCTGAAAGCTCGAACCGGATCTGGTCCGGCACCCGCGGCGAGGTCCGAGTGCGCGCCGCTCAGGGGGAGAGCGAAGGCTTCCACCTCGTCGTGACAGCCGAGGGCGCCGCTCTCAACGCCCTGGAGCTCACCGCGACGGACCTGACCGGCGACGCCGGCACCATCGGCCGCGAACGTGTGCACCTCTACCGCGAGGCCTTCTTCGACGTGACCGAGATCAGCGACGTCGAGGGCCATCCCCGGATCGGCTCGACCGGGACGGTGCCCGACGCCCTGATCCCGTTCGTCGATCCCTACGGGAGCGGCCAGGAGGTCGGGATTCCTTTCAACGTGCCCGCCGGCACCAGCCAACCACTCTGGGTGCTCGTCGAGGTCCCGCGCTCGGCGGGGGCGGGAAGCTACGAGGCCACGCTCTCGCTGCGGCGGCGCGGCAACGGCACCGTGCTCGGAACCGTGACGATGGTCCTGGAGGTCCTGCCCTTCGCGATCCCGCGGCGGCCCACCTTCAAGGCCTTTTTCAACCTCGATCCGTCGCTCCTTTCCGCGCTCCACGGCAACGCCGGCGGCGCGCGGGCCGCGACCATCGAACGTAACGCCCTGGAAGAGCTGGCCCGGCGCCGCATCGCACCCGGCTACCAGTATCCCCGCCTGCCGTCCTACGACAACGACGGCTTCGACTGGTCCGCGGCCGAAGCAGAGTGGTTCCACTGGCTGGAGACCCGGGACAGCTCCGTCGTCAACCTGCCGCCGATTTACGACGACGAGAACGAGCAGTACCGGATCCAGAAACCGAACGGACAGCCCTACACCTCCGCCGACCTGACCCCGGGCTCCCACTTCGACGCGCAGGCCCGGCTCTTCTACTCCCGGTTGTGGGACGACCTCGACGAGCGAGGATGGGTCGAACGTGCCGTCATCTACCTCGAGGTCGACGACAAGGGTCAGCTCAGCGACGAGCCCTACACCCAGGATCCGGCGACCTACGACCGGATTCGAGCGTGGGCGGACATCTTCCACCGTCCGGATCCCGACGATCCGGCCAAAAGGTTCCCGTTCCTGGTGGCAGGCGATTCCGTGATGGCGTCGGCCCCCTATGCGGATCTCCGAGGATCCGTCGACGTCTGGGATCACTACATCGACGAGATCGACACCAACGTCGAGGCCTACAGAGAGCGCCTCGCCTCCTTTCCCGAGGAGGAGGTCTGGCTGGTACCCAACAGCTACGGCGACTTCATCGACTATCCGGCGCTCCATCACCGCTCCCTTGGCTTCTTCGCCTGGAAGACCGGCGCGACGGGTTTGGAGCACTGGAGCTCGATCGCCTGGTTCGACGCCGCGGAGAATCCGGTCAGTCCCTGGAATCCCGCCAACCTGACGCCGGTCTGGGGCTGGGGCGCCGGCGCCGAGCTGTGGCCGGGCCAGAACGTCGAACGGCGGGGCATCTCGATCGACGGGCCGTTGCCGTCACTGCGGCTGGAGCTCAACCGGCAAGCCTTCGAGGACTACGAGTACCTGACGCTCCTGGCCGACAGCGGTTACGCAGACATGGCGTCGGCGTTGGCGACGGCGGCGGTGCCCACCCGGCTCTGGGACGGCCTCAAGACCGACCGCGATCAGTACGAACGAAGCCGCTCAGCCGCCATCGCGGCGCTCACCTCCCGCGCCGCGACCCAGACCATCACCGGCACCGTACGCGACAGCTCCGGCAAGGCGGTCCCCGGTGCGCTCGTCCTCGACGGCACCTACGCCGCCGCCACCGGAGCAGACGGCACCTACAGCCTGACCCGCCTGGCCGGGGCGAACCCTCTGAACGCCACGGCCGACGGCTACCTGCCGGCCACCGTCGTCCCCAAGGGAACCGGCAGCGTCGAGCTCACCCTCTCTCGCCTGGCGAGAGACGTCGAGACGATGTTCGGTTCCTTCGAGACGGAGGGCGACCTCTGGGAGGCCGAAGGCGCGACGATCGAGCTTTCGACCGAGCACACGACCGACGGCTCGAAATCATTGCACGCGACCTTTCTCAACGCGGGGAAAGAGCCGGTGATCTTCCCGCAGGACGCCGCCGGTCCCTCCGACTGGTCCGGCTTCGACGCCTTCGAGATGGACGTTTTCAACGACTCCCCTTGGCTGACCGAGCTCGAGGTCGACGTCTACGACAAGGCGGGCAAGGAGACGATCTCACTTTTTTACCTGAACCCGGGCGAGCCCACGACGGTGCGGATTCCCATCGCGGGCATGACGAGCGCCGCGGACGACGTCAACTGGATCGAGATCTACGCGGATTCGAGCGGTAAGGGGAGCCGGGACCTCTATTTCGACCACCCGCGCCTGGTGAAAGTCACGGGGACGGACACCTCCGCTCCGGGCGCCCCGAAAGGTCTCACGGCCGCGGCCGGCGACGATCCTCCCCGCGCCGGCTTGCCGCGTCCGTGGGTGGATCTCACCTGGCAGCCCCCGGCTACAGACTCAGGCGGCGGTGCGGTCACCGGAATCCGCGGCTACGAGATCCTCCGGGGTCTTCCCGGAAAGAACCCGAAAGATCTTCTCAATCCCCACGAGGTCGTGACCGACCCGGCCTACCGCGACCTCGAAGTCGGTCCGGGCGAGACCTGGGCCTACGCCGTACGCGCCGTCGATTTTGCCGGCAACGTGGGTCCCTCCTCGGCCCGGGTCGAAGTGACGACAGCTGGCGAGGCGACGAGCGGTTGCGTGGAAGACGATCAGACCCTCTGCTTGAACCAGGACCGTTTCCGCGTCGAGGTCAGCTGGCGGAATTTCAAAGACGAAACCGGCGAGGGGCAGGTGGCGCCGGCCCACTCCGCGGACTCGGGCCTTTTCTGGTTCTTCGACGCCGCCAACTGGGAGATGCTGGTCAAGGTACTCGACGGTTGTTCGGTCAACGGCCACTACTGGGTCTTCGCCGCGGCGACGACCAACGTCGAGTACACCCTGACGGTCACCGACACGGAGACCGGGCAGGTGCAAAGCTATTTCAACAAGTTGGGGGTCTCGTCGCCCGCGATCACCGACTCCTCGGCTTTCGCGACCTGTCCCTGAGCACCCCAGCCCTCGTCGAAACGACCGACGCCTCGCGAAGGCTCTCGAAGCCAGCGTGCTACAATGGCTCCATGAGCCGTCCCCTCGCCACGTCCCACGGTCCCTTCCGCGCCGAGCAGATCCGCCCCGGGGAGCGGCGAAGATCTCGGAGCGTCGTCCCTTCGCCGCGCAGCAGAGCGCGGCGCGAGCTGGCAGCGTACGGGGTTCAACCACCGGCGGCTCCAGGCAGTCCGGCCCCTCGCGGGCAGTCGCTGAGGCTTCAGGGCGTCGGGCCCGGGGACGCAGACGATCGGCGGCTTCGTCGAGGCCCACGAGCCGGGATCCGACGTCGCCTAGAAGACGACGACGAAGCCGCCGTCGCCTCGGACGGCGGCGGTGGCGACGCTGAAGTCGGGGATGGGGTCGTCGGCCTCGCCGACGGCGGACGGGCGGCCCGCGGCGTCGAAAAGCTGCCAGTGGAGCTTGCCGCCCGAGCGCCAGCCGGCGCCGTCGCCCCAGACCAGGAGGACCTCCCCCTTGCCGTTGATGGCAAGGGCCGGGTTCTTGCGCCGTCCGGCCTTCTCCCCCGGCACTACGACCGCTTTGTCAAGGCGGTCACGGCGTGCCAGGTAGAGCTGCCCCTCGGTCTCCCAGGCCATCCAAACGCTGTCCGCGCCGGCTGCCAGAGCCGTCGTCGACACCGGACAGGCGTTGAGCTTCCAGGGACCGGCGCGGGTGCTTCGAAACGCGTCGCCTTCGAGGGTGTTCTCGAGCAGCGTCATGTCGCGGTCGACGCCGTCGCCTGCCGCCCGGTAGAAGACATAAAGCGCGCCGCCGGCCGCCAGAGCGTCGAGGCCGCAGCAGGCGCAGACGCCACCCCCCGCCGTCAGATTGCGCTCCGGGCCGAAGCTCTCTCCGCCGTCGCGCGACAAGCGGCCGTAGACGCCGCGCTCCGCCTCCTCCGAGAGCTCTCCGGCGTGCCAGGCAAGAAAGACGTTGCCGTCGCCGTCGGCCGAAACCGCGGCCCCCGCCTCGACGCCCTCGCCGTTTTCGACGACGATCCGCCGCTCTTTCTCGAAGCCCTTGCCATCGCCGCGCAGCCGCGCGTAGTGAAACGCCGGCGGGTTCATGTGAAACCAGGTCACGTGGGGACGGAAAGAGCCGTCGACGGCGAGGCGTGCCAGTCCGATCGAGCCGCTGCTGTCGGCGGCGTTCGCTTCCAAGCCCACTCGGATCGGCTCCGAGAACGCCTCGGCACCGGCGCCGCGGGTGACGTAGAAAAGGTCCCCTTTCTTCCCCTGGCCCTTGTAGTAGAGGAGATGCAGCGTCCCCTCGGCGTCGATCGACGCCTGCGGCTGGATGCCGCCATCGGGGACACGCAGGATCTCGATGCGTTCCTCGGCCAAGGCCGCGGAGACCAGGGTGACGGCAACGAGGATGGCGAGCGTCGAAATTTGTCGGTTCTTCAAGGTCAGCTCCTAGACGGTTAGCGGCCTTCCACGAAGTAGAAGCCCTTGTGCTCTCGCGAGGCGTCCTCGCAGGTCCGGACCGCCAGTCGATGGCGTCCGGTGCCGGCTTCGACGGCGACACGTAGGCCGTTGCCGAGGACCGCCCGCAGCCCGGAGCCTACCGCCGCGAGGCGCCGGCCGTCGAGCCACAGGGACGCCGGACCGTAGGGAGCCAGCTCGACCTCGGTCGCGACAGGCCCCTCGATCTCGCGGACGAAGTCGACGCAGGGCGCATCCGGCAAGAGACGCTCTGCGTCGACGTAACCCTCGATCGCCCGCAGCCCCGGATCCTCGGCGCGGGGATAGGGCGGCCAAGTCTTCATGCCGGCCTCGGCCGGGGATTCGAGAGGCCCCCCTCGCGCCGGCGCGACGCGCCAGTCGAGCTCGAAGCCCGCCGCCGGATGGAAGCGCACCAGGGTGTGGGAGCCCCGGTGGCGCACCTCGACCCGCGGATCGTGCGCCAGGCGGTCGTCGAGGCCGTCGAAACCGCGCACCGTCGGGTAGGCGAGGTACTCGCTGCGGAGCGCCGCCAGGGTGGCGGCGGGGATGTCGACCTCGCGGCCTTCAAGGACGGCGCGCAGCGTGCGGTGCGCCACGGGGTGGGGCGTCGCCAAAAAGAGCGGATCGAGGACGTTCAAGTACCGGGCATGGGGCGCCCAGAGCATGTAGGTCGCGGTAGGCCCCCAGTCGGCCGCCACGCGGGCGCCCGCAGGCAGCGCCACCGCCAGCTCCACGCGGTCACGCAGCCGCTCGCCTTCAGGTCCCGGATCGGTACGGTGACGGTAGTTGCCCAGCTGACGCGAGGCCTCGGGGAAGCTCAACGCGAGGCTTGCCGCGAGGAGCACGGCGAGCGGCACCCGGCGTCCGCCGAGATAGGCCCAAGGGCCGACGAGGCGTCCGCGGCGGCGGATCTCGGCGAGCCACCAGAGGGTGGCAAGCGGAAAGAAATAGAGCGAGAAACGCGACATCAGGAGGTAGAGGCCACCGAAGGCCAGGGTTGCCACGGCCAGGACGTCGGCCCAACGGCGATCCTCTTCGCTCGCCGTGCGCCGCGCCGGACCCCGTGCGGCCAGCCAGAGCGCCACAAGGCCCAGGAACCAGCCAAGGTGGACCATCAGCGTCACGTCCGTGGTGTTGGCGCGGATCTCGGTGCCGACGTCGAGCTGGCCTTTCTCCAGAAAAAAGGCCACGTTCTGGAAAAGCCACACCTCCAGGTTCTTGGGGAAGTGCGGGTGCAAGACGAGCCCCAAGCCGGCGCCGATCGACGCGTAGAGGAGCGGTGCCCAGTCCACGTGGCGCCGCCGCCAGCCGAGGAAGGCCACGCAGAGGACGACGAGGCCCCAAATTGCCTGAAAGGCCGTGTAGCCGAGCGTGTAGGCCAAAGTGGTGAGGCCGAGCAGACGGGGCCGGCCGCTGGCCAACAGGTAGAGCGCCAGGAGGAGAAGAAGAAGCGAGAGGAGCTCCGGACGCAGCCGCACCAGGCGCCAGGCCAGCTCGGTCGAAGCGAAAAACAGCCAGAACGGCACAGCGACCCCCCAAAAGCCCAGCTGGCGAAAGGCGAGCGCCGCCACCGAGGCGGCCAGCAGCGCGTTCCAGAAAGCCAGAGCCCAGCGCCCCGCCCTCAAGGGTCCCGTTCCCAGGTCGGCGCCGGGAGACGCCGGCTCGGACGCTGCCACGAAGGGAGCCAGAGACATGTGGAAGAGCCACTCCTTGTCGCCGAAGCCGTCGTGCAGGAGGCTCATCCGCGCCCAGCGGAGCTCGTCGATCGTCCCTTCGGCGGCGTAGGCGCGGCCGATGGCCAGATGGTAGTAAGCGTCGGTGTCGTAGAGCACCGACCCCGCATGGAGGAGAAGGGAGCCGGCAAAGGCCAGGAGGAAAGCCAGGATTGCGCCGGCGGCGAACGTCGGGCGTCCACGGTGTGGTGTGGCGGCTTCGCTCAAGGCTCTCGAACCCCTTTCCCAGGCACGGAAACGGCCTTCCGAGGAGGCCGACGCAGGGATTCTAGCCGCCGGAGGCCACGGAAAGGACCGATTCTTTGCAAGACAGGGTCTGCGTTTGCTATTTTTCCAGGACGACTCGGCTGAAGAACCGGCCGTTAACCCATGGAGAGGGAGCTTAGTGCCTCTGGAGATCCATCACCTCGAGCCCAAACAGATGGAGGCGTTCCTGGAACGCCGCCGGGCCACCATGGCGTTCCCGTCGGAGATGAACCTGGCGGAGAACTTGGCGGAGATCCTGCGCAAGGCCAACGAGTTCGTCCCGTCGTCCGCCGGCTCGATCCTCCTCGACAACCCGCTCGACAAGCGGCCGAGCAAGGCGGAGAACCTCCTGACCTTCGTCGTCGCCTTTGGCGTGAAGGCGACCGCGCTCATCGGTCGCGAGATCTCGGCCGAGCGCGGCATCGCTGGACGCGTCTACGCCACCGGCGAGGCCCACCATGCCTCGGTGGCGAGCGACGACGAGTACTTCTTCGCCGGCATCGACCAGATCACCGACTACAGAACCAAGTCGCTCGTCGCGATCCCGATCCGCATCGAGCAGGAGGTCTGTGGTGTCCTGGAGCTGATCAACCGCGAGGACGCCGAAGACTTCAGCGACGAGGACTGCAACCTGCTCCAGATCTTCGCCGGCTACATCGCCATCTCGATCCAGAACATCCTCGACGGACGCCGCGCCCAGGAGCTCGCCAAACGCGACAACCTGACGGGGCTTTTCAACGACCACTACCTTCACGTCGCCCTGGAGCGGACTCTCGAGAGCTGCATGGAGAACGGCGAGGACCTGGCGGTCATCTTCCTCGACCTCGACTACTTCAAGCGGGTCAACGACAGCCACGGGCACCTGGCCGGGAGCCAGGTGCTGCGCGAGGTGGGCTACCTCCTGCAGTCGAGCGCCAAGCGTCCGGGGACGATCCCGGCGCGCTACGGCGGCGACGAGTTCGTGCTGGTGATCCCCGGCCTTGAGCTCGAGGAGGCCTTGGACCTCGCCGAGTCGGTGCGCTCCAAGCTCCTCAGCACGACCTTTTGCGCCAAGCCGGGCGACATCCAGCGCGAGGCCCTGCAATTAAACGGCATCACCTGCTCGATCGGTGTGGCCACTCTCGCGCGCCACGTCGAGCCCGGGCTCTCGGTCGGGGAGAACAAGAGCGCTCTCCTGCGCCTCGCCGACATGGCGATGTACGTCGCCAAAGAGACCGGACGCAACCGCACGGCGGTCGCTGGCGAGCCCATCCCGCGGCGCACCCCGGCTGCCGATTCGCCGCGCACCCCGAGCCGCTACGCCTGAGAGCACCCGGGGTTTCAACCCCGGGCGTCTCGGGTGACGCTCTACGCTCTATCCTCTGAGCGCCTCGACCGCCCGGTGCGAAGCCGCCCGGTGCGCGGCGTAGACGGCCGAGAAGACCGTCAAGAGAAGCGTCGCCACGATCACCGCCACGAGGTCCGCGGCCTCCACACAAAATGGGACGTAGTCGATGAAGTAGGCCTCACCCGGCCGCACCAGCTCGAAACGGTCGAGGACCCAGGCACCGCCGATACCGCCGGCAAGCCCCAGGACGAGCCCCGACACCGCGAGCAGCAAACCCAGGGCCAAGAATCCCCGCCGCAGGTCTCCCGGAGCCGCACCCATGGCCTGGAGCATCCCGATCTCCCCCCGCTTCGAAGAGATCAGGATCCCCAGCACCGTGACCAGCGCTCCCGCCGCGACCGGTACGATCAGAAAGACCGAGGCGAACATCAGGATCCGTTCGAGGCGCAGCGCAAAGAAAAGCCCGCGGTTCAGGTCCTTCCACGTCTTGAGCTCGCTCCCTGTGCCGAGGAGCGGCTCGATGCGCCCGGCGAGCTCCAGAGCTTCCTCGAAGCCGGCCGCCGTCACCTCGTAGCGCGTCTGGCGGGCGCCGAAGAGGCGCCGTGCCGTCTCCAGGGGCAAGGCGATCCGGTGCTCGTTCTGCTCGGTCCGGCCGACCGCGAACGTCCCGTAGAGCTCCAGGGCATGGATGCGCGGCTGCGGCCCCAGTGGAGTCAGCGTCGGCCGCGGCGAAACGACCTCCACGACGTCGCCCGGTTGAAGGCCCCAGCGCCGCGCCGTCAGGCTATCGACGTAGAGCCCCGGCTCGCGGCTGCTCGCGTCGGGGAAGAAACGGGGTAGCTCGCCCTCGTAGCCCACCACCGCGACGGACAGCGGACGGTCCTCCGAGAGCAGCCAGCCACGGCCGCGCAGGAGCCGCCGGACCTCGACCACCCCGGGGACGGCCGCGAGCCGTTCCGCGAGGCCCTCGGCGTCATCCTCGGAGGCGTCGACGAGCAGATGGGGCGTGCGTGCCATGACGTCGGTACGCAGAAACGCCTGGAGACCGGAAAGACCCGCCAGCACGAGGATCAGCACCGTCACCCCCAGGGCGATGCCGAGCGTGGCGAGGGCCGAGAGAAAAGTGACGAAAGCCTCGCTCCGGGCGCTCTTCAAGTACCGCAGCGCCAGGAGGAAGGGCAGCGGCAGGGTCATCTGCCAAGCCAGGCGATACGGTCGCCGGCCGGGCGGGCTCACCGCTCCTCGTCCTCGGCGTCGGAGTCGCCCGCCGGACCCTCGGCCTGCGGTTTGAGCAGCGGGAAGAGGATGACGTCGCGGATCGACTCCTGGCCCGTAAAGAGCATCGTCAGCCGATCGATTCCCAGGCCGTGCCCGCCCGTCGGCGGCATGCCGTACTCGAGGGCGTGGACGTAGTCGTGGTCAAAGGCGTGGGCCCCCTCGTCGCCGCGCTCGCGGCTCTCGAGCTGCCTCTGGAAGCGCTCGGCCTGGACGTCCGGGTCGTTGAGCTCGGAAAAGGCGTTGGCGATCTCCATGCCGCCGACGTAGAGCTCGAAGCGCTCCGCGAAGCGCGGGTCGTCGCGCCGCTCTTTGGCGAGCGGCGAGACGTCGGTCGGGTGGTCGGTGATGAAGGTCGGCTGCACGAGGCGCTCCTCCGCCGTCGCCTCGAAAAGCGCCATCAGGAGGTAGCCGTAGCTTAAGACCGGCGGCAGCTCGGCGCCGCGGCGCAAAAGCTCCGCGCGCAGCGTCTCCTCGTCCCGCAGGGCGGCGCGGTCGACCCCGCCGAGCTCGACCGTGGCGTCGGCCATGGTGTAGCGCTTCCACGGCCGCTTGAGCTCCAGCGTCTCGCCCTTCCATTCGAGGCTCGTCTTGCCCAGGACCTTTTCGGCCAGCTCGACGACCAGCTCCTCGGTCAGGGTGATCAGCTCCGTGTAGTCAACGTAGGCCCAGTAGAACTCGAGCATCGTGAACTCGGGGTTGTGCTGGGTCGAGATCCCTTCGTTGCGGAAGTTGCGGTTGATCTCGTAGACCCGCGGGATGCCACCCACGATCAGCCGCTTCAAATAGAGCTCGGGCGCGATGCGCATGTAGAGGTCCATCCCGAGCGCGTTGTGGTGCGTCTTGAAGGGACGGGCCATGGCACCGCCGGGGATGGTCTGCATCATCGGCGTTTCGACTTCGATGAAGCCGCGCTCGTCGAAGAAATGGCGGATGCCGCGTACGATCGCGGCCCGCGTCTCGAAGACGCGCCGCCCGTCGGGATTGGCGATCAAGTCGACGTAGCGCTGCCGGTAGCGCAGCTCGACGTCCTTTAGGCCGCTCCACTTCTCGGGTAGGGGGTGAAGGCCTTTGGCGAGGAGCGTCACCTCGACGCCTGCGAGGCTGAGCTCGCCCAGGCGGGTGCGCATGAGCTTGCCGCGCACGCCGACGACGTCGCCGATGTCGAGCTCCACGACGAGACGGCGCGAGGCGTCGTCGAGCTTGTTCTTGCGCAGGAAAAGCTGAAGCTTCGTGCGTCCGTCGTGGAGGTCGGCAAAGACGAGCCCGCCCTGGCGGCGGACCGCGAGGATCCGTCCCGGGATGCGCAGCTCCACGGCCAGCTCCTCGAGCTCCTCGGCGCTTTTCTCGCTCCAGCGCTCGTGGACCTCGGTGCACTCCATGTCGTGGTCGAAGCGGTGGGGGTAGACATCGACGCCGTCGGCGGCCAGCGCGTCACGCTTCTGGCGCCGGAAGGCGATCTGTTGATCAAGCTCGGACATGGCTCAAGAATCCTTGGGAGGCGTCGCCGCCGCCATAGCAGTACGCGGGGAAGGACGATACCGGATTCCACTCGGCTTCACCAGCCGCATCGCCCTCAACCGGAGGGGGAAGGCCCTCTTCGGCCAGGGAGAAGATCTCGTCGACGACACGGCCAAGCTCCTCGGCCATCTCGCCGCCGCCGCATGCGGCGAGCGCCCTCGTGACCTCGCGGTAGTACCAGAGGCTGAGGAGATCCTATGCGCCGCCCCGTCCCGCTTTGCCGCCCCCCAGGACATCGCGATCAGCTCACCCGTCGCCGGGGGATGGCAGCAGAAGCTGGCCGGACACTGCGTGGCCTACCTTAGCACCTATTCCAGCAGCGGAGGCTACGCCTCCAGCAAGTCGCGGTTCTACCTCTATCCGAACGGGAGCTTCGGAGGCGGCTCCAGCAGCAGCCTTTCGATCGACACGGGTGGCGCCTTCGGTTCCAGCGCCAGCGATTCGGGGAACCAGGCCGGCCGCTGGCAGGCCGTCGCCCGGGGCGACGGTGCGGTCCTGAGCCTGCAATACCCGGACGGCAGCAGCGCGGAATACTCTTTGAGCACCAACGAGAAGGGTCACACCCTACTCGACGGCGAGCGCTGGTTCGTCGTCAGCTACCAGGAGTGCAACGACCTCTGAGCGCGAGCGGCGGTAAGGCTGGCCGTTGCCGTTACCGTTGCGCGGCTCGGGCAGGGTCATTCGCCGACGAGCACACACCTGTTGGCGGCACAGTCATGCTCGATCGTGTCCTCGAATCCCTGTTGGATCAGTTTCTCGAGCGTGGAACGCCTGACGTCCACGAAGCCGAGGACGCCACCGAGGCCCTTGCGCGGGAAGTAGCGATGAATCGTCAGCTGCTTGTAGGGCCTGCCTACCTCTCGCCTTTGCAGGATTCTCTCGGCAGTCTCAAGGAGCGCCTTGCCTTCAGCCGTTGATCGCGCATTGACCGACTCGCGAATGGCCACAACTTCTGCTTCCAGCAGGTCCGTTCCGGATTGTTTGCCGAGCGCGATCAACCTGTCGATAAAGAGGGACAAACCTTGGTTGAGTGTCCTGGCATATTCGATGTCCTGGTCGATCGTGGAGCCCCAATGGATCGCCTGTGATCGGAAGAGCGTCTGGAGCGTGCCTTGGGAAACCGAGGACTTCTCGACCTCTCCGCTCATGTACACGACATGCAGAACGAACTCGGATTCCTCGGCTTGAGAAGCGATACCCCGAAGCTTGTCGATGGCCGGTTTCAAAGGGGTGTTCATCAGAACGGCGCCGTCGACACACGTCTGGCCATCCACCATCGCTGGAGGGTAGAACCCGGGAACCGCGCTTGAGGCTCTGATCGCTTCCGGGTTGACGTTCCGGTTCCCGAAGTGCAATACCGTGCCGCGCGTCCAGTTCGTTGCTGCAATCCTCAGGCATCGCGACGACCTGTGAATCCTCTCGAAGTCGATCAGGTCTTTGATCGTCTCTTCCCAAGGCTCGGCCGCCACGAAAACACTCAGGTCGAAGCAGCTCGCGAGGCGCTCGAGGAACGGGTCCCCGGGTCTGAAGAGGTTTAGTCCCCGCGTCTCGATCTGCTCGCGCAGATGACGGACGTCGGAGCTCAGGTGGCGAAGAGGGCGAGACGGAACGCCGCCGCTGCAACGCCTGCGGGAGACAGCAACTCGAACGGGTTCAGGCGCACTCTGAAGGCACCGTTCGCGCCGCCCTTCCAGGATATACGCTCGAGCCAGGCCCTCTCGAGACTCGCGACCGCCTTCGAGCCGCCGTCGTGCCATTTCGAGACCAGGAAGGAGGCGTTGAACGCACCGATGGAGGTGCCCGCAAAGACCTCGGGTTCCAGAGACTGTCTCGCGGTAGACGGCGAGCCGCCGTTGAATAGAGCCTTGGCGACGCCCACCTGGTAGGCGCCGTAGGCTCCTCCTCCCGAGAGGATCAGCGCGTGACGTGGTGGGTGCGGGAGCGCGTTCGCGGGTGCCTTCTCGGCGGGCGGCTTGCCGCCGCCGAGCCGCCCGGGCTCGATCTGAACGCACCGATTCGCCTGACAGTCATGTTTGAGCGTGTCTGCGAATCCCTGTTCGATCAAGCTCTCGAGCCGAGAGCGTCTGAAATCCAGGAAACCGAGCGTGCTGTCGAGGCCCTGAGTCGGGAAGTAGCGATGAATGGTCAGCTTCTTCCACTCAGCACCAGCCTCCCGCCGTCGCAGGATCTGCCTGGCTGCGGTTTGGAGCCCCTTCTTCTCGCGCATGGGCATCGAGGCCACGCGCTCTCTGATCCTCTTGATCGCTTCGGTCTCGGGTTCCTGCGATCCTCTTTCCTCGTACTTGTCGAGAGCTGCAAGGTCCTCGATCATGCCGATCCCCTGGTTGATCCTCCGAGCCCGTTCCAGATCCTGGTCGATTCTCGAGGTCCAGTTGATCACCTGCGATCCGTAGAGCGTCTGCAGCATGCTCTCGAGGGCCGTGGCCGGCATCTCGTTCTTCTTGGCACTCATGTAGATGACGTGGAGGTGGAAGTCGTACTCTCCCGGCTCGGACACCGCGATGTCGTGGAGTTGGTCGATGGCCGGCTTCAAGGGCGCGATGACCTGGAACTCCCCATCGACGTGCATTTGGCCGTTTATCGTCTCAGGCCCGTGAACCCCCGGGACAGCGCTGGCCGCCCGGACGACCTCCGGGCAGACGGCGTCGGGCCCGTGACGATTCACGAAGTGGCAAACGTCGCCGGTCTCCCAGTTCGTCGTGGCGATCGTCAACCGGCGCCGAGACGTGCCAACCTTCTCGAAGTCGATCGAGTCGGCGATTGTCTCCTTCCAGGGCTCGGTGCCGACCAAGATGCTTATGTCGAAGTTGTCGGCGAGCCGTTCGAAGACCTCCTCCCGGGACGTCAGCAGCTCCCTCGCCCTCGTCCATACTGCGCTGCTCAGGTCGCGGAGGTCCCCCCACAGGCGGCGGAGGGCGAAGCCAGGTCCCATCGTGTAGGCCCTGGGATCCAGAAGCTCGAGGGGGTTCAGGCGCACGCGAAAGCTGCCGTTGACGAACCGATTCCAGGAGAGACGGTCGCGCCATACTCTTTCGAGATTGCGAACTGCCAGCACACCGTTGTCGTCCCACTGCGATACCAGCAGGCAG
The DNA here is from genome assembly GCA_965371445.1 of uncultured bacterium. Lineage (GTDB taxonomy): Bacteria > Acidobacteriota > Thermoanaerobaculia > Multivoradales > J023 > DASWIG01. The sequence continues at coordinate 16,004 of CBDUYN010000201.1, forward strand.
GCGTTGAACGCCCCGGTGGACGTGCCAGCGAAGACTCTGGGCTCGATCGGCAGTTTCTTGGTGGCAGGCGAATTGCCGTTGCACAGCGCTTTGAGGACACCAACTTGATAGGCGCCGTCGGCTCCGCTTCCGGAGAGGATCACAGCATGGAGCTGCTGAGGAGGGGCGCCCGTCTCTGGCGTACCACCCACTTCGGCAGAGTTCACTGCACGTCGTTGAGGACGTGCTGTCCACACAGTCTGATGGCTTTCCGCTGACATACTTTCTTGAGCTCTAGTCTCTCGCATGTTTCCTTCCATCAGAAGCTGAATCCGACTTCACCTTCCCTACAGCGGGTCGCTTGTGTCTCACTCCCCGCCTTCCCGAACGGCTAGGCTTTTGACCTGCACTCCGTCCATCGGTACTACGTTCCGTTACGACTTCCAACATTCCATCCCCTGGGCTTCGGCGTATTGCCTCGCCTTCCGGTAGCTCTCAGTCGCTCTTTCTTTGCTCTCGACAGGGGCAGACGACTTCCCTGCTGTCGAGCCTGGGACATTTATAACCCGGCTCCCGTTCGGCCGACTTGCTTTGAGGAGAGTGTTGGATCTCCCGAGTTCCCAGGTTCTCCCTGTAGAGACATGCCGTGTTCTCAGACCCGGGCGGTATCCTCGCCGCACCGCCGCGAGCGAACGAGGATTGCTGCCTTCCGCTGAATGCAAAGCGTCGGCTTTCCCCTTCTGCCGAAGCATCGGGGTTATCCTAGTGTCCGCAACTATACAAATTTCGGGGCTCAACGTACGGCCTGCCTCCTCGTTCCCCCTGGCTCCGCACCCTGGATTACCCCAGACGCACGCAGGGTCCCCTACCGACTTGCCGGCGGGCATTGGTCGGATGAGACTTCCTCCCGAGCTGTCTCGGTCGGTCACCCACTGAAGAACATTAACCAGGTTCACTTCAACACCTATCTATGTAAAAGTGCCTGAAGATCCCAAAGTTCTCGGCTTTGTCTCGGCACGAGAATCTGATTGTTATGCGCCATGTGGTTATCCTTTATCAAATTTCTTCTGGATCTCGTGACAATAAGCGATCTCCCAATTCTTCCCTCGTTTAATGTCCGAGATGCTTAGCATCTCGTGAGAAATCGCCACCGCCAACTTGCTTGCGATCAGGATCGAGCCAACCATTGATGCGACGCTCTCACCGAGCGCGGCCATGCTTAGGGTCGCGCCCGATCCTACTGCAAGGAACTTAGGATCGAGAACGCTCGATAACACGCCGATCACACTCTTCAGGCCATGCTTCCTAAGAGCATACTTGTAATCGCTCAACCTTACCTCGATTTCATCTCGAATCTCCTCGGGAGATTTCTTGTCAGAGATGCCTGTGCGGACCCAGTGCAGGAGACGCTTGAGCTTTATGCGATTATCTGTATCGGCACGAAACTCTGCGACTTGCTGCCATTCGAGGTCGGCCTCGGAAATGATCGGTATTCCCTCTATTGCAAATATCAACACTTGTCGCTCCCCTGATGCGAGGTCCGTATTCATGGCCTCCCGGGATCGATATAGAGGTGCGCTATATAGTCCGTGTTCACCGTATATCGCCTTACATATTTCAGCCGGCATCCATTCCCCGATTCCCATTTTCAGCCACCTCTTATCAATAAGATTCCGAGCATGCGCCCACTGCAAGATTAGATCCCCCATTTCCTTGCTGCCCGAATACGCTGCGGCGGAGGCGCTGAGGGCCACTTCTAGCGGCGTCGCTCCATAGAACGAAATATCTTTAGGAATTCCGTCTTCCAGCGAGGGTGTCGACCAAATGCGATCGAAAAAGAGGGCGGCGGTTTTTGGGTTGCTAACGGAGATGGCAAGGTCTTCACCTTTTTGAGGCAGATCGGGTTTACCAAAGCGTTCTTCTAGAGCGCGGCCCATCGCTAAGACGCCAAGCTTCTCTATATCTTCGGTCTCAGGCTTCGCCTGAATTCCTAGTTTGACAAGAACCTGTGCAAGTTCGTGGTACATCAGGCTATCCTAGCGGTCGGATGGTTTGCTCTCTCGCTGGTCTGAGGCGATTTGGATAGAAATGCGACGCGCGCACTTTCAGGGTCCGGTGGTCCATTTGAA
>CBDUYN010000202.1:0-18005 GCA_965371445.1 uncultured bacterium
GGGGGACGCCGGCGCGGCGCAGGGCCAGGGCCGTGCTGGTGAAGCCGGAATCCCCGGGGTTAGGGGGGATTTCGCCCCGGACGGCGGCGGCGAAGTCCTCGCGGTTGCGGATCAAGGTGCCCGACAGACAGGCGCTCAGGAAGACGAGGCGCGGGATGAAGCCGCCGGCCTCGTCGAAGAGGCGGGCGAAGCCGTCGCCGCTCAGCAGGGCGTCGTCGCTCAGGGCGAGGACGTCGCGGTGGCCGTGGCCGCTCCAGTGGACGACGTGGTAGCCGCCGCGCCGCCGCACCGCGTCGCGCAACGCCGCCTCGCGGACCCCGTGGCAGAGGACGTCGACCTCCACCAGGCGGTGGGGCATGACCTCGTGGAAGACCTGCCGCAGCGCTTCGCGCTCGCGGCGCATCGCCAGGTTGTGCTCGTCGGCGAAGACCAGCAACACGCGGACGGCTTCCTCTGCGTCCGGGCCTGTCCACGCCGCGCCCTGCGGGGGCAGCTCGGCCATGACCGTGCGGACGTTGACGTTGCGTCCCATGAGGGGCCTCTCGTCCGCGGACGTGCGCGCGATCTCCCACGGAAGGCGGGCGAAGCGGACGGCGAGCTCGTCCTCGGCGGTGGGCGGCAGGCGGACGAGAAGCGTCCGCCGGTGCGTGCCGTCGGCGAGGACGCCGGTGATCTCTTCTCCGAGGACGTCGCGTCCGACGAAGAGGCCGAGCTGGCGCAGAAGCTCCTCCGGCGTCGCCGGAGCGTCGGTGAGGAGCGTCGAGCCGGCGTAGCGTCCGACGAAGGCGTGGGTGTCGAAGACACCGTCCCACAGGGCCGGACGGTGGTCCGCCAGGCGGACCTCGTGGCTGCGGGTGTTGCCGTCCCAGCGCAGGGTCAGCTCGCCGCCGCCGTCGAGGGTGTCGAGGTCGAGCTCGAAGGTCGGTTCGGTCACATTCCAGATCCTCCCGCGTGATCGCCGGGACCCAGTATAGCCGAGCATCTCCGACATAGCCTTGAAGGCAGAGGACGTCGACCTCCACCAGGCGGTGGGGCATGACCTCGTGGTGGTCACTTCGTGACCACGGGCGTCCCGCCCGCCCGTGGTGACGAAGTCACCACGTTCGTCTAGCGAGGCCGTTGAAGCAAGGTATGCAGCAATCCCTGCCGATGCTCCCAGGTCATGTCGCTGTGAGAAGGAGCCGGAGCATGTCCTGCCGGCCTGGCGTCGACCACCAGGTCCGGTCGTCCAATGCCGGCGAGGCGTTCGAGGGCGGAGCCGAAGAAGGACTCGACGTGCTTCTCGGCGGCCTTGCGCAGGAGGGGTCCGGCGACCTGGACGAAGGCTTTGGCGAAGAGCGGGAAGAGGACGGGGTCGATCATGGGGTGGGGCTCTCACCGGCAAGCTCAAGAACCGAGCGCCGCGTTCCGGGATCAAGCCGAAAGCCCAGCTCCTCAAGCCGCTCGACGGTGGGGCCGATTTTAGTGAGGTGGCCGGCTTCCTTGGCTCGAAGCAAGACTCCAAGTGTACCGGTGAACTGAATGCCGAGCGCTCTGGCGTAGCGCCTGGCAAGCCCATCGTCGAGGATTGCCAGAGAGTTTTCGATTTCGACGGCCAGAGCGATGGCTTCCCGCTCGCCTTGCCCGAGATCGGCGGCGATCGACAGGAGACGTTCGAAAGGGGGTTTGCGGATTCGAACCCATGGCAGGTCTTTGACTCTCGGTAAATCGTGCCCCAGCTCTCGTCCTACGGACAGCTCCCGGACGACTCCCTCAGGGACGATGACCGAGCCGTAAAGCATCGGTAACAGATCTAGGCAGCCAGCCTGGTGGAGGTACTGGAGAGGAGAGGTGTTGGAGATCACCTCAGGCACACCGGAAATCCTCTTCAAGCTCCTCTTTGGTCATCCGGAACGTCGCAACGCCATAGTCGGCAAGCTTGGTCAGGAACAGAGTCCGGGGAATTCCGGCAAGCGTAGCCGCCGCTCCTGAAGACAGGCGGCCCAACTCATAGAGCTTGACCGCGGCAGCCAGGCGGAGCTCGGCAGCCAGAGCCTCTGGTGCCAGTTTGAGGGCTAGTAGCGTCTCGTCGGGCAGGGACAGCTTGATCTCGCTCATGATAGCCTCCTCGACCATCGTAGCACGTACCCTAGCCAACAAGGGTAAGGAAGCTTGGGAGGTCTACAGATGAGTAGCAACCTTCGATTCTCGGCGTTTGCCCTCCCCACCCAGAGTTGGAAAGGCGGAAACGGGGCCGTCAAACGGGGTTTTCTAGGAAGTGCCCGGCGTCGCCAGCTGAAGCTCGGTCCACACCTCGAAGGGCTTGAGCTCCGGACGTTCGCTGCGTCCACGGCCGCCGCCGGGACCGCCGAAGCCGCCACCACGGCCACCGCCGCCCATGCCACCGCCCATGCTGCCACCACCCTTTCCGCCGCCCATACCCCCGCCACGGCCACCGCCGCCGGGGCCGAAGCTGAACCCGCCACGACGGCCTTCGCCTTGCTCCATCTCGGGCGACACGAGCCCGACCGAGAGCTTCGGCTTCGCCCCAGAATCCCCGGTGAGGCCGACGGCATGCGGGTGCTCGACGGTTTGCACGAGAGGAATCTTGAGCTCGTAGACCACCCGGTCGCCGAGGATCTCGAAAGCGGTCTCGATGCCCGCGGTCTCGTCGACCGCCAGGCGGACGGGCTCTCCGGTCCCAGGTCCGAGGATCTCCAGCTCTTCGAGCATCACGTCGACGAGCTCGCCCATCTGCGCCGGATCCATGCTGGCGCGACGGCCGCCGCCGAAGCCACCGCTCCCGCCGGATCCGCCGAAGCCACCGCCGGATCCACCGCTACCGCTTCCGCCGCCGAAGCCGCCGCTTCCACCGCCAGGCCCTCCACCGCCGGGTCCTCCCCTGTCGGGCATCAGGCCGGAATTGCGCAGGCCGAGAGGGTACTGCACGCCAAAGCTCGGTACGTCCTCGGGGCTGACCCATACCTTGAAGCCCTGCATCAAGATCTGCCGGCGGACCCCTTCGTCTTCGGTGACGAAGCTCAGATAGAGGAACTCCTCGTCGTTCAAGACGCCGACGTCGATCTTTTGTTTCTTGAGGTAGGTCCGGGCGCCTTCCCATTCGTCGGCGACGCCGTCGATCGTGACCTCGCGGTCGCGCCACTGGCTCTTGAGCGTCTTGGGAGCGGCACCCGCCGCCGTCGCTGCCAGGAGGGTCAAGATCAACCCCAGGCCGAGGAAGAAGTGGGGCCGGACGGTTCTCTTTCGGGCTGGAACGTTCATCGCTGTCGTCCTCCGTCGGTTGGTTCCAAGTCGTAAGTCCCCCCGGACCGCGTCACGGGCCGGAGCCTTTCCCTGAATCTAGCGAGCCATCGACGAAAGAATCGTCAAGGAGGTGCAAGAGGATTGTCAGAAATGTAAATTCAGCGGCTCACGGCGCCCTGACGACGAGGCAGTCCCCGCCCCGCTCCTTGAGCGTAGCGCAGAGCTCGCGGGCGTCGCCCCGAACGAAAGGCCCCAGCTGGGCGCGAAACCAGACGCCCTTCTCCGACAGGTCCACCTCCTGAATGCGGGAGCCTATCCCGGCGAGCAGGTCCGCGTTCTCGTCCAACACCTGCCGCAGGATCTGGCGGATCTCCCCGGGATCCTGCCGCGAAGCGATCTGAACGCGATAGACGGCGTCGGGCGATACCGCCGTACTCGTCGTCGGTGCGATTGACGTTGGCGGTGCGATCGACGTCGTCGGAGCGATGGACGTCGTCGGTGCGATCGATGTCGGCGGTGCGATCGACGTCGTCGAAGCGATGGAGGTCGTCGAAGCGATGGACGTCGTCGGCAGGAGAGTGGTCGTCGTGGGAGGGATGGAGGTCGTCGGCGGGATGGTGGTGGTCGTCGTTTCCGCGCTGGACGCCGCCGGCGAGGCGGCGCCCGTCGTGTCCTGGCCGGAGAGTGTGCGCACCTGGCGGTCGTGAAGCGCCGCGGCCTCGCGCCAGGAGCGCTCCTCGGGCGAGGCGGCCTCTGCCGCGTCGCGGGCGCGCTGGACGCGGGCCGGGCCGAGCAGCTCCACCGTCCGCCGGGTGACGACGTAGGCGTCGCCGTGGCGTCCTTGGCGGTCGTAGAGGGCCGCCAGGTTCACGAGGCTCGGCACGAGCTCGACGCCTGTGTCGCCATGGACTTTTTCGGCGATCGAGAGCGCCCGCATGAACAGGTCCTCGGCCTCGGCTTCACGCTCCGATTCGGCGTAGAGCTTCGCCAGGTTGTTGAGCGCCGCGGCGTGCTCGGCGCTTTCGCCCGCCTTGGTGGCATAGATCTCGATCGCCTGGCTCAGGAGCCGCTCGGCGACGGCGGGCCGCGAGTGCCGGGCGCTCAGGAGTGCCAGGTGGCCGAGGATGGCGGCGCGGTCCAAATCGGCGTCGTCCCTTCTTTGCAGCAGCGCCAGGGCCCGTCCATAGAGGGCCTCGGCTTCGGCGTCGCGTCTCAGCCGGACGTAAAGCCCGGCCAGGCCGCTCAGGCTGGGGACGATTTCGGGCGAGCCCGTACCGTGGACGTCCTCCTTGAGCGTGACCAGCCTTTTCAGGATGGTCTCGGCGTCGCCGTAGCTGCCGCGCTCGACGTTCAAGCTGCCGAGGTCCTCGAGGGCGGAGAGCGAGAGAGGATGGTGGGGACCGTAGGTTTCGAGCCAGACGAGGAGCGCGCGCTGATAGAGCTGGTCGGCTTCGTCGAGGCGATTCTGGTCATGACGCAACCGGCCCAGGTTGTAGACGACGGCCGCCACGTGGAGGTGCTCGGCGCCGAAGCTCTCTTCGAGGAGAGGTAGGGCGCGGCCGTAAAGCTCCTCGGCACGCTCGACGTCGTCTTGCCCATGGTAGAGCTTGCCGAGCTCGTTCAAGACGGCACCGAGCGTGGCGGGCTCGGTGCTGCCGGCCCCGATCGTCTTCAGGACCTCTTCGTAGACCCAGATCGCCTGGCTCTCCTGCCCGGTCCGGACCAGGGCCCGCGCCCGGCGTAGGCTTTCGGCGACTTCATCAGCGGTCGCGGGGGGGCCAAGACCCGCCAGGAGGAGGAAAGCGGCGGCTACACCCCGGCGTCCCATCATGGGCCTCAGTCGGCGCCGGCGATCTTGGCCGCGAAGCGGGCGATGGCCGCGGCACCGTCGGGGGTGGAGGGGGGCAGAGGCCGCGAGTCGAGCAGCGCCCGCGTCTTGGCGAGCCACCGGCCGTCGTGAAGCTCCTCGACCTCCAGGCGAGAGGAGGGAAGCCTCTGCCGGACCCAGGATTCCAGGATCGGAGACTCGGGGAAGCGGCTCCGGGCGAGGTAGGCAAAGGGCAGGCCGGCGCGGTGGACCTCGGCGATGGTCGAATAGCCGAGCTTGCCGACCACGGCGTCGGCCGCGTGAATCAGGTCGGGGTGAAAGAACAGCGAACGATGGGGCAGGCGGACGAGATGTCCGTTGCGGCGATGCTCGCCGCCGCCGGGGACGACGACCCAGAGGTCGTCTTCGGCGGCGAGCTCCGTCGCGAGCCGCTCGTGGCTCCATTCGAAACCGCCCATCGTGACGAGGACGAGGGCCGCTTTCGCCGGCACGCCGAGCCGGCTGCGCACCTCGCCGCGCCGGCAACGCGGCAGGCGGCTCACCGGACCCACCTGGCGGGCGCCGAGCAGCGGCTCGCACACCGGAGCGGTCTGCACCCGATGGTCGGCGCTGGCGAAGACTTCCTGCAAGTAGTCGGCGATCGGCCGTAGCTCGGGGTGCTCGTCGCAGTAGGCGCGGTAGATGAAGTCCCAGGTGAAGTTCTCGATCAGGAGCGACGGAATGCCTGCCCGCCGCGCCGCCGCAAGGCCGAGGGGCGTGATGTCGCAGAGGACGAGGTCCGCCTGAAGCTCCCGGAGGCGTCCGGCGAGCTCTTCGACCTCGTCGTCGGGAAACGGGATCTGGCCGCGAAGCCGCTCGATCGTCGCCGGGACGTTCTCCCGGAACGGATCGTCCTGCACCAGGCCGAGGTCCGGAGCGACCTGGTGCTGCTCGACGTCCTCGCCGATCGAATCGGTGAAAAACCACGCGGGAGCGGTGGTGAATAGCGTGAACCTGCTTTCCGGTAACCGGCGCCGGATCGCCGCGATTACCGCCGAAGCGCGAGCCGCATGGCCGAAGCCGTGGGCAGAAACGAAGTAGGCGAAGCGCATGTCAGGGTCCTCGCTCCACGGATCCGGCTCCGAAAGCTCAGGCCTCGGCCAGGGCCGTCTTGGCTGCGGCTTCCTGGCGCGACTCCGCGAGGCTAGCGGCACCGGCGAGGACCAGGCAAATCCACAGGAGGTCGGCCAGCAGGAGGTGCAGGACCTGCATCCAGATCGGCGCCATCAGGATGAGGTTGATCCCGCCGGCGGCGAGTTGGACGAAGACCAGGGTAAAGAGCGCGTTGCCCCAGCGTTGGGCCGCCGGGAGCCCGCTGTTGCGCAGCGTCCTGGCGACCAGCACGAGGAACATGCCCACCAAGACCGCGATCATCGGATGGAAGATGCGCAGCTGGATCAGGATGTGCGAGGTCGCCGAGAGGTCCTGGCGTAGGGCTTCACGGAGCGTTGAGGCGGGGAAGAGGGTGTCGCCGAGTGCCGCGACGGCGCCGCTCGTACCGATCAGGAGCGTGCCCACAAGCCCCAGGCCCACGACCCAGGGGAGGGACCCCTGGTGGCGCAGGCGGACCCTTTCTCCGCCGCCGGCCCAGTAGGCCGTCAGCGCCAGGAAAGCCAGCAGCATGAAGGTGTTGGCGAGGTGAAGCGCCATCACCGCGGCACGGGTCATCGACGCGTTGTCGCCGACCAGCTCGAAGAGGACGAGCCCCGCACCCAGGCCGGCTTCGGCGAGGATGAAGGTCATGGCACCGACGGCGCCGGTGCGTACGGGATGGCGGCGCTCGTAGGCGCGAAAGGCCCAGACCAGCAGGACGACGACGGCGGCGAGCGCCAGGCCGCTGGTGGCCCGGTGCGTGAGCTCGATCGCCGTGGCCGTCGAGCCGGCGAGGGGGATGACCTGGCCGTTGCACAGCGGCCAGTGGCTGCCGCAGCCGGCACCGGATCCGGTGACCCGGACGACGACGCCCCAGGCGATGACCACCAGGTTGAAGAAGACGACGCCCCAGGCGAAGGCCGGGAATCGATTCGGAGTCGACGTCATGACAAGACGCGACTCTAAGCCAAGCCACGGGGCGAGGCAAGCCAAGCCAAGGGCGAAAGCTACGTAATCTATCTACGATGGAGCTTGGCTTTCGCCCGCCGGGTGCGTTAGCATTCGGGGTTTGATTCCGGCGTGTCGAAGTGAAGCGCGCCCGACTTCCCGGGAAGGATCCGACTTGACCCACTCCACCCCCGACCCCGCGGACCGTTTCGGTTCTCGAGGCTAGGTGTCGCCTCGCGAGCAGTGACATGAGCATCAACGGCGTTCTCGAAGACCTGCCGCTCGCCGACGTGCTGCAGTTCATCCACCTGGGACGGCGGACCGGGACGCTCTACATGTGGCAGGGCGAGGACCGACGCGCCGAGATCGGCTTCCACGACGGACGGATCGTCTCGGCCTGGAAGCCCGACCAGCGCAAGCTCGGCGACCTCCTGGTCTCGGGAGGCGTCCTCGACCTGCCGGCGCTCGAGACGGCGCTCGTCTTCCAGAAGACCGACGCCAAGGGCAAGTCGATCGGCCAGATCCTGATCGAGCGAAACGCCGTGACCCAGGCGCAGATCTACGGCGTCATCCAGGAGCAGATCCAGAAGACGGTCTTCGATCTCGTCAACTGGCGCCACGGCTTCTTTCAGTTCGAGGTCGACGAGCTTCACCCGATGGACGACTTCGGCCTGACGCCGGACGAGTTGCTGGAGAACCTCGACCTCAACACCCAGATGCTGGTGCTCGAGGCGACGCGGCTTTTCGACGAGCGCCACCGCGACCGGGTGGAGCAGAAGGTCAAGGAGGAAAGCGAGTCCTCGGTCCTCGAGGAGCGCCTCAAGCGGGCAAGGCTTGGAACCGGCGGTGAAGAGGGGAATCCCGCCGCCGTGGAGGACGGCAACGGCCATACCCGTACCGCCGCCATGGTCCTGACGGCGATTCGCTGCCAGGTGGTGACCAACGACCAGACCATGGTGCGCTCGCTCGCCGACGCCCTGCCGGAGGACCGGGCCAGGGTGATCTCCGTGCCGCTGCGCGAGGCCGGGACGCGCCTGCCGGGGGAGTCGACCTCGCCGATCGTGATCCTCGACCTGCGCCGCCCGGAGCTCGGCCCGAGCGACGTCGCCACCCTGGCGCGGACGCGGCCGGCGGCGCCGGTGGTGGTGCTCGTGACGAGCCCCCAGGAGGAGGCTCCGGCCTACGAGGCCGGAGCCCTGGCCGTCGTCATGCCCGGCCGCGGCTCGGTCGTCGACTGCTGCCGCAACTTGATCCGGGTCCTGACCCACCCGCAGCCCCGCGGCGCTTTTGTGACCGGGCTCCACAGCGGTTTCATGCGCTTCCGCCAGGTCGTCTTCGACGTCCAGTCGGGGCTGGCCTCGGCGACCATGGCCTTGAACCTCATGCACGTGATCTCCGACTCGGTGGAGCGGGCGATCCTCTTCCTCGTCCAGGGCGACGAGCTCGTGGCCGTGGGCGCGTTCGGTTTCTCGAACGACGGCACATCGCTGGCCGAGGCGACCCGGGGCTTTCGCCTTCGTCCGAGCGAGGGAAGCCCTATGCATCGGGTGGTCGAAGAGTCCGAGCCCCTCATCCTCGACTTCGACGACGCGGCGCTCGCGCCGGATTTCAAGGGCCTCGTGGGACGTCCCGTTTCGGGCCAGGTGGTCCTCTTCCCGGTGCTCGGTGCCGAGCACACGATCTCGGTCATCTACACCGACAACGGCTCGCTCAGGGAAGAGATCCAGGACATCAACATCCTGGAGCTCGCGACCTCCCAGGTCGGCATGGCCTTCGAGAACGAGCTCCTGCGCCAGGACGTGGTGATCGACAGCGACGACGTCAACCGGGCTTTTGAAGACACCGGCTGATTCCCCCCTGGCCGCGACGTCCGGGTCGGGCGGAGGCAAGGCCCTGTCAGAGGTCTGGCGTGCGGATCCCGGTCAAGGCACGAGGACGACGTTGCCTTGTTTGCCGGCCGCCATCACCGCTAGGTGGGCTTCGGGCGCTTCCGCCAGGGGCAGCTCGCGTCCTACGACGGGGCTCAGCGCTCCGTTCTCCAGGCCGGCGACGACGGCCGCGTGGATCGAGCGCAGCTCCGCCGGCGACGCGTTGAAAAGCGCCATACCCCGAATGTCGGCGTCGCGGCCCATCGTGTCGCGCGGATTGATCTCCACCGTGCCGCGGCTGCCGATGACCACGACTCGGCCCCGCGGAGCGAGCGCGACCAGGTCACGGCCGAGGTGGACGTTGGCGAGCATCTCGAGGATCAGGTCGACGCCGCGTCCGCCGGTGAGCTCGACGGCCTCCTCGAGGTGACCCTCCGTGCCGTGGTCGAGGACGTGGTGGGCGCCCTCGGCGGCGACCAGGCGCTTGCCGGCGTCGCTGCCGGCCGTGCCGAGGACCTGGAGGCCCGCGGCCCTTGCGAGCTGGACGGCGGCAAGCCCCACACCGCCGCTCGCACCGTGGACGAGGACCGTCTCGCCCGGCCCCGCGCCGCCGCGCTGGAAGAGCGCGCGGTAAGCGGTGGCGTAGGGCGTGGGCACCGAGGCGCCCTGGGCGAAGCTGACTCTTTCCGGGAGCGGGAAAACGGAGCCGGCGTCGCACACGGCGAGCTCCGCGTAGGATCCGGTTGCCGTACGGATGCAGTAGACGCGGTCCCCGGGAGCGACGGTGTCGACGTCCGGGGCGACCTCGTCGACCACACCGGCCGCGTCGAGCCCCGGCGTCCACGGCAGCTTCGCGGCGTAGCCTTGGACGCCACCCCGGATGTAGGTGTCGACCGGATTGACCCCCGCCGCGCCGACCTTGACGAGAACCTGGCCCTCCGACGGGCGCGGCTCTTTCACCTCTTCGAGCTTCAGGACCTCCGGCCCGCCGTGCTCATGGACTCGGATCGCTCTCATCGGCCTTCTCCTTCTTGGTCTCGCCTCACCTTAGCACAAGGAGCCACTCCAAGAACCCGGTGTTTGAAATTCGTGGAAAATCCCCCTTGACAAGCCCAAGAAGACGGCCTACAATGTCTGACACTCGGTAGCCAAGAGGCTGCCGTAAGAAACGAAGAGGACAGGAAAGCAAACCCATGTCGACACACTTCCACCCCCGCTCTTTCGAGAAGCCGACGGCCCAGGCCGCCGGACGAGGGATGGGTGTGTCCTTCGCCGCGGGCCGACCCATGGTCGGCAATCCGACGACGGCGACAGGTACCAGCCCCAGGGAGGTGCCCGACTTGTAGCTGCTTCTCGCGAGCGAGTCCAGCGGTTATAAGCCGGGTGCCCTGAAGGGTTCCCGGCTTTCGTCGTTTCTGGAATTTTTTATCTCCGCGAAAACGGAGGTTGAGCAGGGATTTTGATCCGTGCACAGGGAAAGTCTGTCTTTGAAAACTGATCGATTTCGTTCCTCTGTAGCTTAAAGGTAGAGCGTCCGCCTGTTAAGCGGAAAGGTGAAGGTTCAAGTCCTTCCGGAGGAGCCAACGATTTCCGAGCCTCCGTCGTCTAACTGGCAGGATAGCGGTCTTGTAAACCGCTTGGTGTGGGTTCAAATCCTAGCAGCGGCTCCAATGTTTCAGAGCGGGTGAAGTTCATCTGGTAGAACGCCGGCTTGCCATGTCGGTCGTTGCGGGTTCAAGTCCCGTCACCCGCTCCAATTCTCAAACTTCGTGGGGCCTTGGCTCATCTGGGAGAGCGCCTGCCTTGCAAGCAGGAGGTGGCGGGTTCGAGTCCCGCAGGCTCCACCACCCATTTCGACGGGGCGTAGCTCAGCAGGTCCAGAGCGGCGGGCTTCCAACCCGCAGGTCGAGGGTTCGATTCCCTTCGCCTCGTCCATTTCCGAGTTTCCGCTGGGGTGTAGCTCCACGGAGAGAGCAGCGCCCTTCGAAGGCGCAGGTCGAGGGTTCGACTCCTTCCACCCCAGCCAGTCCTTACCGGGTCTCTAGCTCAATCGGCAGAGCAGCGGGCTCTTAACCCGAAGGTTCGGGGTTCGACTCCCCGGAGGCCCACCAATTTCTGACGCGGCGTAGCTCAACGGTAGAGCGGATGGCTCATAACCATTCACGACGGGGGTTCGACTCCCCTCCGCCGCAACCAACTCTTGCGGGGAGTAGCTCAGTCTGGCCAGAGTACCGGCTTTGGGAGCCGAGAGTCGCAGGTTCGAATCCTGTCTCCCCGACCATCGCTCAAGAGCCGCCGGCGGCCTGGAGAGCCGCGAGGCGCGCCGGCGGCGTACAACTGGCCGCGGCGAGGAGCGTCAAGAGGCAACTCGCGAGGATCGGATCGAGCGAGCGTCGTTTCGTCTGCATTTCTTCTCCATGGAACTTTTCGTGGCCTAGCCTCTGTGGACCTTCACACGCTCCACCGGCCGGTTGGTCAGCCGCGTGCCCCGGGCCTGCGCGCCACAGAATTCGAGGTGCTCCAGGTTGTACCAATCCTCGCGCTTGCGCTGCCGCTTCATCGGTACGAAGAGCATCTGTACGAGGTACCCGACCTCGCCAACCCAGAGCTTGTCGACCTTGCCCGCCTTGTCTTTGACGAGCTCGTACTCCTTGTCCTTGATGAAGCCCGTGATGTGGATCTTCTTTCCCCAGGCGTGTTTGTTTTCGTCACGGTAGAGGTAGGTCAAGACGACGCCCTCGTCCTTGTCGAAGACCTCGATCGCGAGGACACGCTTGCCGACGAAGAGCTTCTCCGGCGGGTCGGCGACGCGGTAAGAGCCGTCTTGGAAGACGATCAGGATCTTGTCGTACTCGCTCACCGTCATCTTGTAGCGGGTACCGCCCTTGACGGCGCTGCCGAAGAATCCCGTCTTGGGATCGAAGGAGAGCTGGACGTTCAGGAGCGCGACCTGGTGCTTTGAGACCTGCTCGAACGCGACGATCTCGGTACGGCGGGGATAGACTTTCCCGTATTTCTCGATCAGGCCCTCGAGGTAGGCGATCGTCGTCTTGGTGAGCTGTCGGAGCAACTTGTTGCAGTCGCGGATCGCCCGGACGATGTCGTCGAGCTCCTGGCGGTACTTGTTGATGTCATAAAGCGAGATGCGATGGATACGAATCCTGAGCAACCGGTCGACGTCTTCGTCGACCATTTCGCGAATGAAGAATTCCTCGTAGGGGGCCATGCCGTCGAAGACGGCCTGGCGCACGGCCTGCGACGTTTTTGCGGTCTCGATTTTCTTGTAGACGCGGTTCTCGATGAAGATCTGCTCCAGGGTCAGGAAGTGCTGCTTGTCCTCGAGCTCCATCAGCTCGAGCTCGAGCTCGGCGCGGATCTGTTCGCGCAGGTACTCGGTGAGCTCTTCTAAGACCTCGGTGACCGTTGGCTCCGCCGGCTGCTCGTCGCGGATCACCACCAGGTTCGACGAGATCGAGACCTCGCATTGGGTGTAGGCATAGAGCTGCGGCTCGACCTCCTCGGCATAGATGCCACGCGGCAGGTGGACGACGATCTCGACGTCCTCGGCGGTGCGGTCCTCGATCGCGGTCACCTTGAGCTTCTGCTTCTGGACCGCGGCCTCGATCGACTGGATCACTCCCTCGGTGGTCGTCGAGTAGGGGATCTCGCGGATGACGAGGGTCTTTTCGTCTTTCTTCTCGACCCGGGCCCGTACCCGGACGCGGCCCTTGCCGTCCTCGTACTCCTCGGCGTCCATCAACCCGCCCTGGGGAAAGTCGGGGAAGAGCGCGATGGGCTGACGGCGCAGGAGGTCGATTTGGGCGTGGAGGAGCTCGGTGAAGTTGTGCGGCAGGATCCGTGTCGACATGCCGACGGCGATGCCCTCGGTGCCGAGCATCAGCACCACGGGGAGCTTCACCGGCAGGGTCACCGGCTCGTCGCGGCGGCCATCGTAGCTCGGCTGATATTCCGTCAGCTTCTTGTTGAAAAGGGTTTCCCGGGCGAGCGGCGTCAGCCGGCACTCGATGTAGCGCGGCGCCGCCGGCGGGTGACCGGTCAGGATGTTGCCGAAATTCCCCTGGCGCTCGATGAAATACTCCTTGTTGGCGAGGACCACGAGAGCGTCGCCGATCGAGGCGTCGCCGTGGGGATGGAGCTTCATCGTCTCGCCGATGACGTTGGCCACCTTGTGGAAGCGGCCGTCGTCCATGGCGAAAAGGGTCGTCAGGAGCCGCCGCTGGACGGGCTTGCAGCCGTCGCGCTGGTCCGGGATGGCCCGGTCCATGATGACGTAGCTGGCGTATTCGAGGAAGTTCTGCCGCATGAGCGGCTCGATGTAGCTCATCTGCGTCTCCGGCCTGTCGAGGTGGCGCGCCGCCTACTGGCCAAGCGCAGGCACGAGGGCTGGTGCACGCCGCCTGGCTCAGGAAGACTACTCGCCGGGCGCCGGGGGTTCAAGCCCGCCTCAGAGGATCTTGCCGAAGCCGTGGCGTTCGGCGTCGCCACGGATCAGCCGGTCCAGTTGCCGCTCGAGCTCGGCGTCGAGCGGCGCCGGGTTGCCCGCTTCGAGGATTCGGTCGACCTCGGCCGCGGCGGCCTCGAAAGCGTCGCGGCCACCGTCTTTCTCCCAGTCGCCGTAGCTCCGGCGGTCGATCACCTCGCCGGGCATCAGCAGCTCCCGCCGGAAGTTGCGGCGTGTGTGGCGGTGGCCCAGAAGGCTGCGGCTCTCGACCAGCGCCGCGAAGAGCTCCGGCACGTCACCCGCCGAAGCGTGCCTTATCCCGCCGGCCAGATGAAGGGCCGTGGCGGCGGCCGCGTCGTCGAGCAGGAGCTTCTCCGGGCTCTGGCAGTCGACAAACGCGAGCATCCCGGCCCCGGCGACCATGTTGATCCCGGCCAGGGCGGCGAGCGCCATCCCCAGCGACGATTCCGCGCCGCCCTGGTAGTCCGGCAGCTTGGCGTCGGCGAGCCCCATGTAGGCGTGGGTGGGAAGGCATAGCCGGCGTCCTATCTGTGCCGCGGCCACGTTCGCCATCATCGCCTCGACAGCGGCCATCGGAGGTGTCCCGTGCCGCATGTCGAAGCCTGTCGGCGCACCGCCGTAGACGACTGGAGCGCCCGGTACGGCGAGCTGGTGGATCAGGAGCCCCGAGAGCGACTCGGCGCAGTGCGCGACCACCATTTCGCGCACCGTGACCGGCGCCGTGGCGCCGGCCATCGGCACCGAGATGAGCTCGGCGGGGATACCGCTACGGGCACAGTCGACCAGCGCCCGGCAGCCAAGGCCGCTCCACGCGAGCGGCGAGGTCGAGCAGCAGTCGAAGATGGCGAGCGGCTTGGCCCTCAGCGCCTCCTCGCCGCCGCGAACGACGGCCAGCAGGTCTTTCATGACGGCGAAACCGTCGACGCGAAAAGTGCCTGTGACGATCGGCTTGCGTGAGCCCTTGAGCGCCAGGTAGAGCCGGTAGCGGTCGGCAAGGACATCGGGGACGTCGGAAGGCACGACCGCGGTCGACTGCGCGCCGATGTGCTTTGCCTCCTCGGTGACCCAGGCCAGGTGGACGGCGTCGCGGCTCGTCGCCGGACGGCGTCGGCGGCTCTCCCGGTCCAGGACGTGGAGCGCCGTCGAGCCTGGGACGAAGCAAACGTTACGATCCACGAGCTCCGCCGCCGGCTCGCCGTCGCGGTCGTAGAGCCGGAGCGAGCCGGGGGCCGTGGCGAGCGCCGCGCGCACCTGTTCCTCTTGCGGGTAAGCGCGGTCGCCGTCGACGCGGACACCGGCGTCCTGCAGAAGCGTCCGGGCCTCGCCGGCAGCGACGGTCACGCCGAGAGTCGCCAGGAGCTCCAGGGCCTGGTCGACGATCCGGTCGACCTGTCCCTCGCTCAGAAGCTCCAGGGTGGGGCGCAAGGTTTCCTCGAGCGAGTCGTCCACCAGTTCCTCCGTCGCTCAATGGACCGGGACGTCCTCTTCCGGGACGTAGCGGTAGGGACAGCTCTTGAGGCCGCAGCGTTGGCACCGCTGGCGCCGCGACTCGCCGCGCTGGGGCTCTACCTCGAAGCGCACCGCGAAGCTCACCGACTTGTGGGGGACGAGCATCAGCGTCGAGGTGAGCTCAACCCCGACGTCGGCGGCGGGCAGGAGGCGCAGGAGGGCCGTCTGGGCCTCGAGGCGCCAGCGGCCGTAGCCGGGGCTGACGCGCGCCGCCGGGTAGTGGCCGGCGCCGCGGGCCGCGCCGCAGATCCGGCGGTTGAGCGCGGCGGCGGCGGCCTCGGCGGCCGCCGAGCCGAAAGCGTCGAGGATCAGGGATTCGAGAAGCGCCCCCGCCTCGCCGCGGCGGCGGGACTCGTCCTCGAGGTCCTGGCCGATCGTGCAGACCGCGAGCGCCAGGCGCGGTGTCGGACGCGGGATCGCCACGGCTTCGGCGTCGTCGCCCTCGACCAGGCGGTAGGCGCCGCGTGGGCGAACGAGCGAGAAAGCCTCCTCCCAGAGCTCCTCCAGGCGACGTGCGACCCGCGGCCGTGGCCGGCGGTCGCGGCGGTAGCCGAGATACCGGCGGACCTCGGCCGGATTCACTTGGATCTCGAGCCGGAGCACGCTCACGGCGTCCCCCGTTCGTCGAGGACGCGGCGCGCTGCGCGGATGAAGTCGGGATCGGTGCCGCAGCAGCCGCCCACGAGGCGCGCTCCCGCGTCGACGAGGTCCAAGACCTCGCGGGCGAAGCCCTCGGGGGTCGCGTCGTAGACGACGCCGTTGCCGGTGGCGCGCGGCTGTCCGGCGTTGGGCTGGGCGAGAAGCGCCACGTCTATCGCCTCGCGGGCCTCGCGCACCATGCCGACCATCTGTGCCGCGACGACGCTGCAATTGAAACCCACGGCCGTCGCGCCGGCCCTCGCCAGGGCGCCGAGCGACGGCACGATCCGTTCGCCCATGATTGTGAAGTGGCCGCGCGGACGCGCCTCAAAAGTCATCGAGGCGAAGACCGGGAGGCCCGTCGCGAGGGCCGCAGCAAGGGCCGCACGGGCCTCGCGCAGGTCGTACATCGTCTCGATCGAGAAGAGGTCGACACCGGCCTGGGCCAGCGCCGCGGTCTGCTCGTCGAAGGCTTCGTGGAGCTCCTCCTCGCTCGCGTCGCCGACGGGGGGGAGCATCTTGCCCGTCGGTCCCAGGTCGCCGGCCACGAAGGTCTCGGGCCTCGCGGCCCGGCGCGCCAGCTCGACGGCGGCGGCGTTGACCTCGCGGCAGAGCTCCCCCCCCTTGATCCCCCGAGGGGGACAATGTCCTTCGAGGCCCGCCGCCGCGAGCTTGATTGGCGTCGCGCCAAAAGTGTTGGTGTGGATCAGGTCGCTCCCGGCCTCGACGTAGCGCCGATGGGCCTCGACGACGCGTTCGGGGTGCTCCAGGTTCCAAGTGTCGGACGCGCGTCCCGATTCCAGGCCCATCGAGATCAGAAGTGATCCCAGACCGCCGTCGAGCAGCAGTACCCGTTCTTCAAGGACTCGGCGGAGCCTTTCCCGGGCCGCGGCGCTCATTCGGCCAGCTCCAGGGCCAGCTCGACGGCGCCGGCGGCGTTCTCTGCGTAGCCGTCGGCGCCGATCTCGGCCGCCCACTCTCGGTTCGCCGGCGCGCCGCCCACGAGGACCCTGGCCGAGAGGCCCGCGTCGCGCACCGCTGTGACGAGGCCGCGCTGCGCCGCCATGGTGGTGGTCAAGAGCGCCGAGACGCAGACGAAGTCGGCCTCTACCCGGCGGGCCTCCTCGACGAAGCGTTCGACGTCGACGTCGACGCCGAGGTCGGTGACTTCGAAACCGTTGACCGAGAGCATGGTCGCGACGAGCGTCTTGCCGATGTCGTGGATGTCGCCGGGGGCGGTGCCGATGACGACGCGTCCGCGCGACAGCCGTTGCGCCACGTGGGCGAGCTCCGGCTGGAGGACGGCCATGGCGGCCTTCATGGCCTGTGCCGCGGTGACGAGCTCGGGGAGGAAGTATTCCCCTTCGCCAAAGAGGCGTCCGGCTTCGCGGATACCGGGGACGAAGCCCTCGTCGACGGCGGTGAGCGGTGCCAGGCCCTGGGCCAGGGCGTCGCGGGCCAGTTTCTCGGCGGCCTCGTCGTCGCCGTCGAGGACGGCGTCGTACATCGACTGGAAGAAGGGGCTTTTCTCGTCCATGGCGTCCCTTTCGCCGCCGCGGGGGTTGGCGGTGCGATCAGGGTAGCCGTGAGGCGCACGGAGCCGTATGACGCCGATCATGGGACGCCACGACGTTGGCAACTCAGGATTCCGCCTTTCCGCGCCGGTTCTGCTATACTCCGTCCCTCTGGGGGCCGTTAGCTCAGTTGGCAGAGCAGCGGACTTTTAATCCGCGGGTCGTAGGTTCGATTCCTACACGGCCTACCATCCCCATCTTCCCGCAACCGACGCCTTGTCTTGTGCTGGGACCGCAGGCGTCTCGCCTGCCCGTCCCGCAGGGACGTCTTCTCTTCGTCCCGAAGGACGCATCCTTGACGCGCCAGATGCCGGACGAGATCGCGTCGCTTCATCCCGTAGCCGTCTCGATAGCGAGTGTCTCCCACACAGCGCTGGTAGGCGCCTCTTTGGCGGCGTTCTCCTGGTAGCTGGCGAGCAGCAGCTCGACCGCCTCCTTGATCATGGACCGCCGCAGGATCTTGAGCGCGACGCGGCGTCCGAGCTCGGGATCCGTCGTCAGGACGACGACACCCATGCCGCCTTGACCGAGCACTTCTTCGACGTGGAAGGGACCGAAGGTGTCGCCAACTTCGATCTCTTGCCGCGTCGTTTCCGGGAGCCGGCTTGAGCCGGCTTTCCAGTCCATAGCACGGGTCTTGAGGCCCGTAGCGGGGGTCGCCGGTTTTCGAACCGCTGTGTCTCGCGCCGACCCCGCTACGGGCCTCAAGGCCCGTGCTATGGACGAGGAAGCCGGCTGAAGACACCCTGTGTCAACCCCTTGGTCCAAAATTGTCAGATCCT
>CBDUYN010000203.1:0-17931 GCA_965371445.1 uncultured bacterium
CGATGGCGGCCAGGAGACTACCGATGAAGAAGATCCGAGAGACCCTGAGACTGCTATGGGCGAAGGACCTTGGAGCCCGCCCGACGGCCCGCGTGTGCGGGACGTCGCACAGCACCGTGCTGGAGTACGAACGCCGAGCGACGGACGCTGGTCTCAGCTGGGAGCAGGTGGAAGAGATGGACTCGGGGACGCTGGACCGCCGGCTGTTCCCATGCAAGGCGACGGAGGCGCTGCGGCCTCTGCCGGACTGGGCCGAGATCCATGGCGAGCTCCTTTTGGGAGTCAGGGTGACTTCCACCTGTCGTTCGTCGACTTCCACCTGTCGGACTTCCACCTGTCGTGCAAATAACTTACAAGGCGCACGGCCCCCCCTAGGACAATGCGCACGGCCACCACTAGCCCATGTTTAACAAACCCCCGTGTAAGTCCTTGAAAACACTGGTCCAATTTTTTGAATTTGTCACTACACGACGTCTGGCTCCTTCGTTGGCGGGATGGGTGGGTCCAGCTCGGTGATGCCCAGGGCCCTGAGAATCGGCGCACAGCGAACCGAGCCGCGGGTCACCGAACGCTTGGTCTCCCCGTTGCCGAGGTCCAGGTCGACCACCCGGATGGTGCGCAGAGCCTGAAGGGCCTCGGGTGGGGAGAGGTCCAGCCCTGCGGCCTTAAGCTTGCGCTCGAGGGCTCTCTGCACGAGGAAGGCGAGCGCCGCGACGAAGACGTGTGTTGCGTTGCATGCCCAATGGCAGGGTAGGGGGCAGCCGGTTGCAGGGAGGGTGGCAGTGGGCAGTGCCTCGAGGCAGATAAGGCGAAGCCCATAGCTTTCATCCTTGACCAAAATAGTGTCAGCTTTGGCCGCGTGACCTGCTACCGGGAGAGGGCCGAACCGCGGTCGGCCAGCAGGCTGGCCCGTTCGGCTCTGCTGCTGGGTCTCGGTGCTGCTCGCCTTCGACCCGCAACGGTATGACCGGCTCCTGGCGGTCGGCCACCGCGCCGGGCTTTGGGGCCAGCCGTGATGGATCGATCCTCGAACTGGCGGTCGGCGAACCGGGCCATGCACTCCAAACGAGCTTCGCTCTGTCGTCCCCGAGCTGTGGTCCGTAGCCGTGTAGGATGGCGGTGCCTCGAGGGACGAGGCACTGCCAGATAAGGCGAAGCCCACAGCCTTCACACTTGACCAAATAGCTGTGGGCTCCTGACGAATCCTCGGGGCTCGCCTTGTCGGCGGTGCTCCGAGGGCTTCCCCAGTGTCAGTGTCTCACAGATCGACCTCGGAATGCGAGCAAAGTGGTCTCGCCAGCCTCGCCAGGGCGTTTGTGTGTGCGGAGTACGTGGAGGAGGAAGGCCGACGCCGCCCCATAGGCGTGAAGGAGTGCCCGGTCGGGGAGGGATGCCAGATCGGGCCGCATAGCACTCGGGAGCGTAAGACAGGTCCGGACTTCGGTTTACGGATCTTCAAGTGCTCTGTCCACGACCGGTACTTCACGGTCTACCCACCAGGGTACGTGCCCTACGCGCGTCAGCGGATCGCGCCGGTGACCGAAGGCGGGGCCGCAATCGTGCCGGTGAACGAAGATGAGTCTGGCATCAGGAGCGATGCGGAGCTGAAGCAGCTGTGGCGGGGGTGTCTTCCAGGAGGCGGCCCTGGATGCCGCGCAGGGCCATCTTTGGCCGCGTGACCTGCTGCCGGGAGAGGGCACTGGACCGCTGTACGCCACCCAGCAGCGGCGGCTGGCCCGTTCGGCTCTGCTGCTGGGTCTGAAGGGTCCAGCTCGGATCGGGGAAGAGATAGGAGAGCTTCTCGACCTGAGTGGGCTCGAGCATCGGCAGGCCCGCGAGCAGTATCGACAGGCCTCGGGTCCGCAGGGCCGAGGCAAGGCCGTGGTCTCGGTGCTGCTCGCCTTGGACGCGCAACGGCATGACCGGCTCTTGGCGGTCGGTCACCGGGCCGGCCTCTGGGGTTGGCCCTGGTGGATCGATCCCCGAACAGGCCGCCGTCGAGGGGTATATCCGGGCCGTGCACCTCCAATGAGTTTCGCTCTGTCGTCCCCGAGCCGGGGTCCGTAACCTCTGTGGGGTCGGGCCGCAGAGGCCGGTAGGAGGCCGATATGAGCCGAGAATCGCTCCGAATTTCGCCCACAGCCCTCTTCCGCTACCAGTGGATCGCGGAGATCGAAACCCGTGTGCTTGCTGGTGAAGGTCTCGATCAGGCGATTGCCGCCGTGCGCCAGCATCCCCGCCTGGACGAGCAGAGACAGGCGCGACTTCCGTCGGTCCGCACCCTCTACCGCTGGGTCGCCAAGTACCGCCAGGCGGGCTTGGCGGGGCTCGAGCCTCAGCAACGCCCCCGCACCATCACCTCCCAGGTTCTGAGTCCGGAGCTGCTGCGTTTTCTCCGGGAGAGCAAAGAGGAGGACGAGAAGCTCTCGGGTCCTGAGCTGATCGAGCTCGCCCGGCTTGAGGGCATCCTCGGGGCCCAAGAGCCTGTCTGCCGCGCCACTGTGTGGCGGGCTTGCCGCCGGATGGGGCTACCCATGCGTCGCATCCACACCCTCGAGACGGCCGACACCCGCCGCTTCGCCTACCCCCACCGCATGATGATGGTCCTCGCCGACGGCAAGCATTTCCGCCTCGGCCTGGAGCATCATGTTCTGCGCCGCGCACCAGGCCGCGCCCAGGTTGTGTCCCTGGCGTCCGATATGCGGGTCGCGCTGGACCAGGCACACCACGACGACGGGCGCCGCGCCGAGGGTCTTGCCGAAGTCCTCGGCCTTCTCCCGCCAGAGCTCGTCGTGCCCGATGAGCGCCTGCTCGTACATAAAACGGATGTATTTGAGGATGGTGTGGTCCCGCTCGACGATTTCAGCGGCCTGATCGCGCTCGTCACCGCGCAAGGCGATGAACTTCCAGCCCTGGGGGTCATAGACGGAGAGCGGAGCCCAGATGGCCGCCTCCAGGATACGCCTCAGGGCATCGTCCGCGACCGGCGCTCCGGGATCGAATCGCCGCACCACCCGACGGCGTTTGATGATCGTCAGCATTTCCGATGGTTGCATGGCAGCACCTCCGGTTCCATCATCCGACCTCCGGGGCTCCGAAGGGACCACCCGAAGAGGCGAAAGCCAAGCTACCCTCTCGGGTAGAGCGACAGCGAAGAAAACGGCCGGACGTGCCGGCCGCTGTCTTCCTTACTACCGTTCAGGACGTTGGATCACGGATTCACCAGGTCGACCCAGTCCTCCATGGCGCTGATGCTACAGCCGAACATGACATGACCCTGGCCGAGACCGAGGGCCTGGATGATCTGCTCGCAGGAGCAGCCCGCCGTGTCGTCAAGGGTGAAGTCGAGGCCGGGTCCACCTCCGGGCGGCAAAGAGGTGTCGAAGATGCCGTCGTCGTCGACCAATGCGAAGTGATTCATTTCGAGGCGCACCGTCGGCACGGTCTCGGGGATCCCAGTTCCGAAGCAGACGTCCTGGTCGTCGGGAATGCCGTCGCCATCTTCGTCTTTCATGACGTAGAGGACGAGACCGTCGTGGTCCGACGAGCGCAGGGGCTTGTTCGCCCCGGTTTCGTCGTCGATCAGCACCACCGCAGCGTCGGCGTTGCCGCGACCGAACTCGGTCCCGCGGACGAAATCGTCCAGACCCTGCGACGTCAGAGCATGATCGAGCGTCTGGGCGCTGCCGCGGAAGACGAACGAGTAGCGATCCTCAGGCGGCAGGCTCAGGACCTGGTCGGTGAGGTCGGGCTCGACCAGATCGGCACCCGAGATGAGGTTCTCGGCCGGGTCGAAGTCGCCTTTGATCTCGCCCACGACGTCGACGAAGCCATCGGTGAGCTCAAAAGCGTTGAAGTCGCCGATCACCACCAGGCGGACGTCCGGATCGGCGGTCTGCAGGTCCTGAACCTTCTGGGCGACCGACTCTGCCTGCTCGAAGCGCTTCTGGCGTACCCGCGGTCCATCGGCCGGATCGTCGATGTTGTTGAGCGAGCGGTTGTGGATCGCCATCACCTTGATTGGGAACGGCTCGCCGTTTCCGGTGCAGCTTCCCTCGAGCAACAGCGGCGGCCGGTCGTGGAGCAGCGAGTCGTCGCGGCCCGGGAAGCTGAAGATCTCAGCCGCCCCGAGCTGGGTGACGGCGACGACCTGGATGTTGGCGCGGGTCAGGAAACCGACGTCGATGCCGCCGATGTCGTTGCCCTCGATCAGGTGGGCGGTATAGACGACGGTGGGATCGTCGAGCTCGATCTTCTCGGCCAGGTTCTCGAGCACCGAGAGGCTCTCGACCTCCTGCACCGCCAGGATGTCCGGCGAGCGCAGGACGTCGCGGATGTGAGCGGAGAGCTTGTTCAGGCGCCGGGCTTTGGCCGAGCCTTCGAAGAGGCGGAAGAGGTTGAGCGACCCGACGGTGAGCTCTCCCGGCTCGCGCGGCCGCACCGCACGCGGCAGCGACACGGGGTCGATGGTCAGCTCGTTGGGCCAGAGCTCGTAGCCGCCGAACTCGAAGGCCAGAGCGCCGGTGGCGGAAAACGACGAGCCCGCCGGGATGATCGGGTTCGCCAGGCCGAGCTTGTCGGCGTCGAGCTCGAAGACTTCGGGGTTGCCGTCCCATTCCGGCAGACCCAGGAAGGCACTGGGAAACTCGATCCCCTTCTCGCGGAACGCCCGGTCGGGACCGGCGACGATGTGGACCTCGGCGATCGGATCGCTTCCGAAGCGCTGGTTCGGTCCGGAGACCGCGCCGCCGGTGATCTCGACCAGCATTCCCTCGTAACACTCGTACTCGATGGCGCAAGACGGAGCCGTGGGATCAGGCGACGGCGTCGTGGCGTCGAAGGTGACCGGCGCCGGCACGGCGCCCGTGCCCACCACCGTCACCGTGGGGCTCGCGAGCTCGGTGAAGTCGAAAAACTCGACGACCTGGGCGGAAACGTCGACGAGGTCGCCCACCGCGACGCCCGGCGCGCCGCCGGTGAAGACGAAGATGCCGTCGGAGGTGTCGACATCGCCGTCGCTACGGTTGGCCGGGGTCTGCAGGAAGAACCCGTTGGTCCCGAGGCAGGTGACGACGTTGCCCTCGGTCTTGGCGAGCCGACCGTTGAAGGGACTGGCCAGGCCGTTGCCCTGAATCTCGAAGATCTCCAGGGCAATCGGGCAGCCGTCGAGCTGGGAGCCGTCGATCTTGGTGCCGGGCGAGAACCGCGCGCCGCCGGAGCCGGTGGCCACCGTGTGCTTGACGTAGGGCGGCGTGCCGGTGACGTCCGGGTCGAGGGTGAGCGACTGGTTGTCGCCCCCCGCCGAGCCGTAGGTGGCCAGAGCGACGTCGGCCCCGCCGTCGTTGAGCGTCACGCTGTCGCCGCTGTTGTTGAGCCCGAGCGACCCGGTCGACGCCGTCTGCACCGAAGTATTGCCGAAGGCCCCGGTCGGGGTGCCCCCGCCGAAGACCACGACGGCACATTGATCGGGCACCACCGTGCCGGCCGGAAAGGTGTGGCGCACGCTGAAACCGTCGGCGAGCGTCCAGCCCGAGATGTCGAAGGCGCCGCCGGTGTTGTTGACGATCTCGACGAACTCGTCGTCCGAGAAGCTCCGCACCCCGTCGCCGTTGGCGTCGCCGGCGAGACCCGATGCCGGGTCGGCGTGAATCTCGTTGATCGCCCACAGAACCGGGAGCGTGCAGCCCGCGAACTTGGTGCCGTCGATCCTGGTTCCGGGAGAGAACAGCGCCCCGCCGGCGCCGGTGGCGCCGGTGTGCTTGACGAAAGGCGGCGTCCCGGTGACGTCGGGATCGAGGGTGAGCGACTGGTTGTCGCCTCCCTCGGAGCCGTAGGTGGCCGTCGTGACGTCGGCCGCACCGTCGTTGAGCGTCACGTCGTCGCCGCTGTTGTTGAGCCCCAGCGCACCCGTGCTCGCGGTCTGCACCACCGCACCGCCGAAGACGCCGCTCGGGCTTCCGGCGCCGAAGACCACGATCGAGCACTGATCGGGAACCACGGTGCCGGCCGGGAAGGTGTGGCGCACGCCGAAGCCGTCCGCCAGAGTCCAGCCCGAGATGTCGGCGTCGGCGCCGGTGTTGTTGACGATCTCGACGAACTCGTCCTGGCTGAAGCTCGCCGTCCCGTCGCCGTTGGCGTCGCCGTTGGTCGAATCCGGGTCGGCGTGGACCTCGTTGATCACCCAGGGAGCGGGTGGGGGCGGAGGGGCCGGGCAGCCGGCGAATTGGGTGCCGTCGACCCGGGTGCCGGGCGAGAACCGCGCTCCGCCGGAGCCGGGGGCGAGGGTGTGCTTGACGTAGGGCGGGGTACCCGTTACGTCGGGAACCAGCGTCAGCGACTGGTTGTCGCCCCCCTCGGAGCCGTAGCTCGCCGTCGCCACGTCGTTCGTGCCGTCGTTGAGCGTCACGCTGTCGCCGCTGTTGTTGAGCCCCAGGCTGCCGGACGACGCGGTCTGCACCACGGTGTTGCCGAAAGCTCCGGTCGGTGTGCCGCCGGCGAACACGGTCACGCCACACTGGTCGGGAGCCACGGTACCGGCCGGGAAGGTGTGGCGCACGCCGAAGCCGTCGGAGAGCGTCCACCCGGAGAGGTTGACGTCAACGCCGGTGAGGTTGACGATCTCGACGAACTCGTCCTGGCTCGTCGACACCGTGCCGTCGCCGTTGGCGTCGCCGTTCGTGGCATCGGGATCGGCGTGGATCTCGTTGATCACGAACAGGGGCACGAGCGGCACCGCGTCGCAGATCCCGGGATCCGGCGCGCTGAAGGGGGGAGTGTCCCAGGTGGTCGTGATGTTTTCCGTGGTCTCGTCGTCGCCGGTGATGCCGTTGCCGCCGCCGGCGGTCTCGCTGCCGGCCTCCAGCAGGACGCGCTTGGTGGAGAAGCCGCTTCCCGGATCGCCGGCCTGCTGTGGCATCGAGAAGGCGTCGACCAGGTACGTCGACGCGGTGGTGTCGGCGTCCGGGCCGTCGACCGAGACGCCGGTCTTGGCGGCGACGTCGTTGGCCGACGAGGGGGTGCCGATGTTGACCATGTCGACGTCGCTCACCAGATCGCTCGCGCCGTCCCAGAAAAACAGCACCGCGTTCTCGCCGCTGTTGGTCAGTCCGGCGCTGCTCCCCACGGCGGTGGCGATCATATCGGGAGTGCCGGCGTCGGTGCCGTGGATCTCGAAGTCGGCGGTGGCGCCGAAGGTGGCCAGGAAGCCGGCACCGTCAAAAGCGACGACGAGGACGCCGCCCGGCGCAAGGCTCGAGCCCGGCGGGAACTGGACGATGAAGTCCGAGCTGCCGATCGACGGCGCCGGTCCGGTTCCGGAGGCGCCGGGCAACAGCGCATAGTCCTCGTCGTCGGAGAGATAATAGTCGTCGAGGCTGACCGTCGTCCCGGTGGGATTGACGATCTCGATGAACTCGTCCGCCGTCAGGGTGACGACCGCCTCGCAGAGCAGCAGGTGGTCGTCAGTGGCCAAGGCCGGACCGGCAGCCAGCAAGGTCAGGGCCACGAGGAGCCAAGACGTCAACGTGGCGGTGTGCCGCGGTAGCCAAGATGAAAGGTCAACACTCAGGTCGATAGCGCGGTGTCGGTACATGGGATCCCCTTTCGGCGGGCTGGGTGTGAAGCGGGTTTCTGGCCGGACAGCCCGAGCAGCCAGCCCGGTCGTATCTGATTCTCGGTTCGGACAAGATGGTTATAGCACGATTGAATTCCGAATCGAGAGGGATCCTACGCTCCAGCCACCAGCATCGACCACCCCGTCGACACCCATTCTGGTGACGACGAGCTATACTCGTGACATGGTTTGTGGATCCTGCGCCCGGAGCGTCGCGATCGTTCTGCTCGCCACCCTGGCCGTCCCCGCGGACGCCCTCGATCCACGCCTCCAGGCGATCAACGACTGGCTCTATGTCCTGCAGTGGGACACCGGTGTGACGGCCGGCGACGTCGCCGGGGCGTCGTTCGACCTCGCCGTCGTCGACTACTCCCTGGACGGCGGAGAAAGCGGCGAGCTCACCGCCCAGGAGGTCGCGGCCCTCAGGGGCGGCGGGCAGATCGTCCTCGCCTACCTGTCGATCGGCGAAGCGGAGGACTATCGCTACTACTGGGACCCGGCCTGGGCCGATCAGCCGGCGCCCGACCCCGACGCGCCGAGCTGGCTCGGGCCGACCAACCCGGATTGGGCCGGCAACTACAAGGTCCGCTACTGGGAGGCGGCCTGGCAGGCGATCCTCTTCGGCACCGCGTCGGGACCGTCGAAGTCCTACCTCGACCGGATCGTCGACCAGGGCTTCGACGGCGTCTACCTCGACATCGTCGACGCTTTTTACTACTGGAGCGAGGTCAACGTCGAGCGCCCGCGCGCCCAGGCGCGCCAGGAGATGGTCACCCTCGTCGGGGCGCTCGCCTCCTATGCCCGGACGAGTCGCGGCCGAAGCGATTTTCTCGTCGTCCCTCAAAACGCCCTCGACATCGTGTGGGACGAGGACGAGAACGTCGATGCGGTGGGCCTCGCCTATCTCGCCGCGATCGACGCGGTAGGCGTCGAGGACCTCTTCTACGACGAGACGACGCCGCAACCTCCCGCCGACGTGGGCTACCGCTCCGCCGCGCTGGCCGAGTACCTGAGCGCTGGCGGCGAGAGCCGGCGCGTCCTGGTGGTCGACTACGTCTGGGACGCGGCGAGCCCGACGGGCGCGGCGAACGTCGATCGCTACAACGACTTCGAGGCGGAGACGCTCGCGGCGGGCTACGTGCCCTACGCGGCGGTCCGCGACCGTGACCTCGACGAGATCGTCGTGGTCGAGGCGGGTGGCGGCTTCGTCGAGGCGCAGCCCAAGCCGGGTGGCGGAGGCGTCGTCTTCGCCGACGGCTTCGAGTCCGGTGACCTGACGGCTTGGTCGTCCTCGGTGGGCGGTCCGTAGGTCGGCTCGGCAGCTGAGGCCAGGATCCTCGCGGCGCCCTCACCCCTCCCCCGTCACCACCTCCCCCGCCGCCAGCGCCCGGCGGACGCGCTCGGGATCGTGACGCTCCGGCACGTCGGCAAGCTCGAAGACCGCCCAGCCGTCGACGAAACGGTCCCCGAGGTTCAGGGGATAGCGGAGCCGCGCCTGGGCGGCGAGCCGTGCCTGCTCGGTGTCCGGAGGAACGAAACGGATGCCGCTCGTGAGAACCTCCTCCTCGAGCTCGTCCGCGAGCTGCGGTTGTCGGTCCCTCAGCCGGATCAGCGTCTCCGCGAGATTGACCGTGCTCGTCCGCAGGTCCGCGGCGTGGGTGTTGAGCTGCTCAGCGGCCCAGGCGGCCTGCGGCTCGGCGAAGAAGACGGCCAGGAGGACGGAAGCATCGACGACCACGGTCTCAGTCCCACAGGTCGTCGTCGCTTTGGAAACGAGGATGCGGGTTGACCGCGGAGCGAAGCGCCCGTCCCGTCCACTGCCGAAAATCCGGACGGGTCCGCCGGGCGCGCTTGAGCCGCTCGACGCCTTCTCGAATCGCGATCCGGACGGCTTGCGACTTCGTCGGGATCTCGCGGAGCTCCATGAAGCTCTCCAAGTCCTTGACGAAAGCCGGCTGCAGGTGGATGTTGAGCTGGGCCATCGTCGTCCTCCGAATGTACAGAGCCTATACAGAAGCCTTGCCCACGTCCACGTGGGTGAGCCTTCCCGGGCTCTTGGAGACTCGCCGACACCGCGAGCTCGAAGACCGAATCCCGGCGTCCTCTGTCGCGTAGAGCCTCCTGTCCTCGCCGGAAATGGCCCCTGCCCGGGCACCCTGGCGGGAGCTTTACGGGTAGACTACCCAGGTACCCACCTCCAAGAACGCGGACGGGAAACGATGAGCACCCAAGACGTGACCACGGATCAAGAACCAGCCCCCCAGCAAGAATCGATCTCCCAGGGCACCTACGAGATCCTGCGCGGCCGCCTGAACGAGCACTCGAAGACGCTGCGCCAGCGCGCCGACGCCCTGAACGCGAAGCGCCTCGAGGTCTTCGGCGGCACCGAGACCACCGTCGTCGGCAACGAGCGCATCCGGACCGAGAACAACTGCGTGCCGAGAGACGTCATCTCCGTCGGCCACTACCTCCTCTTCGGCTACAACGTCTTCCTGGGTTTGAAGACCGAGACCCACGTCCAGGACGTCCTCTCGCTCCACACCATCGAGGAAAAGGACGGCAGCTTCGAGATCGAGGCGCTCTCGCCGGGCTCTTCCGACAACTTCCTCTCCCACCCCGACTTCCTCCGGGACTTCGAGGAGCTCTACAAGTACTACAAGGAGACGCGCCTGCTCCAGCTGCGCAGGATCGAGGGCAAGGTCCTCGCGGTCTTCCAGACCGGTGAGAAAATCTCCGACATCCGGGTCTTCCGCTGGGCCGTCGACCCGTTGGGCAAGGTCGTCTACATCGACAACCGCGGCGAGCGCGACCACGTGTTTCCGGTGTCGCACGACTTCGAGTGGACGCCGACGACGCGCGAGAGCTACGTCCTCGGCCGCCACCCCCACGTCTCGATCTTGGACGAGGTCTTCGTCGAGACCGTGGGGGGCGATTTGACCGTCAAGGTCGAGGACAACACCGAGGACGGCCAGGGCATCTACCGCGAGGACGTCGACGACGCCCACCAGAGCCTCGACGACGCCCAGATCCACTACGCCAAGGTCGGCTCGCTCATCCTGATCAAGGTCCTCCCCTACACGGAGGAGGTGTGGCGCTACCTCGTCTTCAACACCCGCAACCAGCAGGTCGACCGCATCGACGCCATCGGCCAGGCCTGCGTCCAGCTGCCCGAGGACCACGGCATCATCTTCCCCGGCGGCTTCTACCTCCAGAGCGGCGAGACGAAGACTTTTGAGGGCGACGTCGACGACATGGAGTTCATGCGGGTGATCCGTTCGCCCAACGGCGAGGACGTCCTCTACGTCTTCCACGAGCGCGCCGAGGGGCGCTCGATCCTGCTCTCCTACAACTTGATCCGCAAGGAGGTCGCCACACCGATCCACTGCCACGGCTACAGCCGCTTCGACGATGGCCGCCTCGTCGTCTTCCGCGCCACCGACGAGTCGACCCGCGTCCACCCGATGCGGATCTGGCAGACGCCCTTCGTCTCCGACGAGCACGCCGCCAAGGCGCCCACCACCGGCAGCTTCCTCGAGAAAGTCGGCAACGCGGACCTCGTTCGCGGAATCTCCGACTCCTACTCGATCTGCCGCATGGTCGAGGACCAGGAGCCGAGCTCCCAGGTCTACGAGGAGCTGATCGCCGCGACCGTGCGCGCCTCCGACGCCTACTACTGGCTCGACGAAGCCGACGTCGGCGACCTCCTGGCGCCCTTGAAGGAGGTCCGCGCGGCGGCCGACCTGATCGTCGGCGAGTTCGAAAAAGTCCAGACGATCAAGCGTCAGGCCAAGGAGGCCGTCGAGGAGGCGACGACGGCCCTCGAAGAGCTCTTCAACCGGATCCGCACCGAGGAGCTCCGCACCATCGAGCAATTCGTCGGCGCGCTCGCCGAGCTGCGCAACCAGCGGGGCCGACTCGTCGGGATGCGCGAGATGCGCTACGTCGACCTGGAGGCGCTCGCCGGCCTCGCGGAGCGCATCGTCGAGCAGTTCGACGCCCTTTCGCAACGCACCGTCACCTTCCTCCTCGGCGACGAGGCGCTCGGCCCCTACCAGCAGCTGATCGCCGAGCTGGTCGAAGCGGCCGAGGCGATCGAGAAGACCACCGAAGCCGAGCCGATCGGCGAGAAGCTCGGCGAGATTGGCTCGGGTCTGGAGCTTCTGATCGAGATCCTCGGCACGCTCAAGATCGACGACCCGACCGTACGCACCCAGATCCTGGAGCGCATCTCCGAGGTCATGGGGACGCTGAACCGCGCCCGTGCCGTCCTCGAAGCGAAGCGCAAGGAGATCGCCACGAGCGAAGGCGTCGCCGAGTTCGGAGCCCAGTTCAACCTCTTCAGCCAGAGCGTCTCGGGAGCGCTGGGCCTCGCCGACTCGCCGGAGAAATGCGACGAGCAGCTCTCGAAGCTCATGCTGCAATTGGAGGACCTCGAGGGACGCTTCGGCGAGCTCGACCAGTTCCTGGAGCAGCTCGCCACCAAGCGCGAGGAGGTCTACGAGGCCTTTTCGTCGAAGAAACAGAGGCTCCAGGACGCGCGCCAGCGCCGCGCCCGGCGCATGATGCAGGCCGCGGAGCGCATCCTGGACGGCATCAAGCGGCGCGCCGCGAGCTTCAAGTCGACCGACGAGCTCAACACCTACTACGTCTCCGACGCCATGGTCTCGAAGGTGCGCGACATCTCGGGCGAGCTGCGCCAGCTCGGCGACAGCGTCAAGGCCGACGAGCTCGATTCGCGCCTCAAGGCGTCCAAAGAGGACGCGGCACGGACGCTGCGTGACCGCGAGGAGATCTTCGAGGGCGGCGCCGACGTCTTGAAGCTCGGACGCCACCGCTTCAGCGTCAACACCCAGCCGTTTGACCTCACCATGGTGCCCTGGAAAGTCGGTATGGCCTTCCACCTCTCCGGCACCGACTTCCACGAGGCGGTCGACGACGAGGGCTTCGAGGCGACGCGGGAGTACTGGGACCAGCTCCTGGTCTCGGAGACCGACGAGGTCTACCGGGCCGAGTACCTGGCGGCTTCGATGCTCTTCGACGCCGAGGAGGGCCGCGGCGGCCTCGACGTCGCGACGCTTCTGGCGGCGGCGCAAGACGAGGACGGTATGGTCGACCTGGTACGCCGCTACGCCGCCGAGCGCTATGAAGAGGGCTACGAACGAGGTCTCCACGACCACGACGCGGCGGCGATCCTGCGCGGCCTTCTGCCGCTTTACGCCAAGGCGGACCTGCTGCGCTTCGCGCCGCGGCCGAGGGCTCTGGCCGCCGCTTTTTGGGCGTTTTACAACGACCACATGTCGCGCGCCGTCTGGGAGCGCCGTTCCCAGAGCCTCGGACGGTTGCGCGAGGCTTTCGTCCACACCCCGGCGATCAGCGAGCTGACCGAGGAGCTCGGCGAGACGATCCGCGGCTTTTTCGCGGAGCTCGGGATCGAGGTCCACCCGAGCGAGGCCCACCTCTCGGGCGCCTACCTCTTCGAGGAGCTGGCGCGCTCGCCGGTGAGCTTCCTCACCTCGGGCGACGCGATGCGCCTGCGCGACGCTTTCGTCCGCCACCTCGAGCGCTCCCAGACTTATCGGGCGCTCGCCGAGGACCTACAAGAGCTCAAGGACAACTTGCGCCAGCGTTACCTCCTCGCCACGGCCTGGCTCGAGGCCTTTATCAAAGGAAGTGACGACGAGGCGATCAAGGGCGCGGTCCCCTGCCTCGCGGAGGCCGTGGTCCTGCTGCTGACCGAGCGGGAGCTCGACCGGACGACCTCCGACGTCGCCTCGACGGCCGTCGTCGAGGGCCTCCTGGGCCAGCATCCACGGGTCCGGGAGCGCCAGATGTCGCTGCGCCTCGACGAGTTCCTGGCGCGTCTGAACGCCTTCAAGCACGATCGGGTGCAGGGCTTTCGCGCCTACCAGGCGTTGCGCCACAAGATCCTCGAAGACGAGCGCCACCGCCTGCGTCTCTCGGAGTACATGGCGAAGGTGATGAGCGCTTTTGTGCGCAACCGCCTGATCAACGAGGTCTACCTGCCGTTAATCGGCGACAACCTGGCGAAGCAGATGGGCTCGCTCGGCGAATCGAAGCGCACCGACCAGATGGGTCTCCTGCTTCTGATCTCGCCGCCGGGTTACGGTAAGACGACGTTGATGGAGTACATCGCCAACCGCCTGGGCCTCGTCTTCGTCAAGGTCAACGGTCCGGCGCTCGGACATGCGGTGACCTCGGTCGATCCCGCCGAGGCGCCGAATGCGACGGCGCGCCAGGAGGTGGAAAAAATCAACTTCGCCCTCGAGATGGGAAACAACGTCCTGCTCTACCTCGACGACATCCAGCACACCCATTCCGAGCTGCTGCAGAAGTTCATCTCGCTCTGCGACGCCCAGCGCCGCATCGAGGGTATCTGGAAAGGCCAGACGTCGACCTATGACCTGCGGGGAAAACGTTTCGCCATCTGTATGGCCGGCAACCCCTATACGGAGTCTGGCGAGAAGTTCCGGATTCCGGACATGCTTGCCAACCGCGCCGACACTTACAACCTGGGTGACATCTTGGAGGGCAAGGACGACGTTTTCGCCCTCTCCTACCTGGAGAACTCGTTGACCTCGAACCCGGTCCTGGCGCCGCTTTCGACCCGCGATCCCAAGGACTTCCACCTCTTGGTGCGGATGGCCCAGGGCGAGGAGATCCAGGCCGACCAGCTCTCCTACGGCTATTCGCAGGTGGAGCTCGAGGAGATGCTCGGGGTGATCCGGAAGCTTCTGCGAATCCAGCAAGTGGTGCTTTCGATCAACCTGCAATACATCGAGTCGGCCGCGCAGGACGACGCGTTTCGCACCGAGCCGCGCTTCCAGCTCCAGGGGAGCTACCGCAACATGAACAAGATGGCGGAAAAGGTCGCGGCGGTGATGAACGACAAGGAGCTCGAAGCCTTGATCGACAACCACTACGTCGGCGAGGCACAGACGCTGACGACGGGTGCCGAGCACAACCTCCTAAAGCTCGCCGAGCTGCGGGGCACGATGACCGAGGAGCAGGCGAAGCGCTGGGACGAGATCAAGCGCGGCTTCGCACGCAAGCAGACCATAGGCGGCGCGGAGGACGACCCGGCAGTGCGGGTCATCGGTCAGCTGGCCATGCTTTCCGACCGCCTCCAGGACATCGGCCGCGCCGTCGAGACGGCGGCGACGTCGGTCCCGGCGAAGGGCGCCGGTGACGGTGGCCTCGGCGAGGCCCTGGGTCCTTACCTGGAGAAGCTCCAGGGGAACCTGTCGGCGCTCCGGGAGTCGTCCTCGGGCAACGGAGAGGGAGCGGCGGAAGCGCTGGTCAAGGGGATCTCGGCGGGAATCGACAAGCTTGCGAAGCACATGAGCCAGCTCACGAAGACGGTGGCGACGCAGGCCGCTGCCCAGGCCAAGGCGGCGGTCCCGCCTCCGGCCGCCGAGACGCCGCCCCCGCAGGCATCGGCCGCACCAGCACCCTCGACGGATTTTTCGTCCTACCTCGACAAGCTCTCCGACACGATGAAGGCCCTCGCCGAGGCGCCGCGCGGCACCGAGGTCATTCAGACGCTCGATCCGGGGGTCTACGACGTCCTGGAGGAGATGTACGAGAAGGTAGGGAACCAGCTCCTGCCTCTCGTGCAGGGCATCGGACGGCGCGTCAAGGCGACGGAGCTCGCCCAGGATCGCGGGCTTTCCGATCAGCTCGACCGGACGCTAAAAAGCCTCGACATCATGAAGGACCTGCTGTCGTCGCTGCGCAAGATCGACACGCGTCGGCTGGTAGGGGCGTCGAAGGAGTAGGAGCAGAGACCATGTCCAGAAAACCCGCAGTGCTCGTGACGGGCGCCAACGGCGAGGTCGGTCACGGCTTGATCGAGAGCCTTGCCGAGGAGGGCAGCTACGAGATCCTGGCTCTGGACATCAAGGCGATCGACCCCGAGATCGCCCGCCACTGCAGTCAGACGATCACCGGCGACATCCTCGACCAGCGGTTGATCGCACGTCTCGTCAGCGAGTTCGAGATCCACACCGTCTTCCACCTGGCGGCGCTTTTGTCGACCCGGGCCGAGTTCACTCCGGAGACCGCCCACGAGGTCAACGTCCAGGGGACGCTCTACCTCCTCAAGATGGCGGCCGAGCAGTCGCGCTGGCACGGGCGCCGGGTGAAGTTCCTCTTCCCCAGCTCAATCGCCGCCTACGGCCTGGGTGACCTCAAGGCCAAGCAGGAAGCCGGCGCCGTCGGCGAGCGCGAGCACACCCTGCCGATCACCATGTACGGCTGCAACAAGCTTTACTGCGAGCACCTGGGCCGCTACTACTCCCGCCACTACAAGCAGCTCGCCGCCGGGGAGGAGATCTCAGGCGTCGACTTCCGCGCCATCCGCTTCCCGGGCCTGATCTCGGCTCACACCCTGCCAAGCGGCGGCACGAGCGACTACGCGCCGGAGATGATCCACGCCGCCGCCAAGGGCGAGCCCTACGCCTGTTTCGTCCGCGAGGACACGCGGATCCCCTTCATGGCGATGCCGTCGGCGATCGCGGCGCTCTTGAAGCTCATGGCCACGCCGGCCGAGGAGCTGACCAGCGAGGTCTACAACATCGCGAGCTTCAACCCGAGCGCGGGCGAGCTCGCCGAGCTCGTCCGCGGCGCTTTCCCGGAGGCCGAGATCACCTTCGAGCCCGATCCGAGCCGGCAGAGGATCGTCGACTCCTGGCCCACGGACGTCGACGACTCCCTGGCCCGCCGCGAATGGGGGTTCGAGCCCCAGTACACGTTGCAAAGCGCCTGCGACGATTACCTACTTCCCAACATCCGGAAGCGTTACGACGCTTGAGGAGAGCCCAAGCATGTATGGTGAAACGAAAGCTCGGTTGTCCGAAACCATCGACGAGATCCGCGCCGCCGGCCTCTTCAAGGCCGAGCGGGTGATCGAAACGCCGCAGGGTGCGGCAGTAGAAGTAGGTGGCCGCGAAGTCCTGATTTTTTGCGCCAACAACTACCTGGGCCTCGCCAACGATCCGCGTCTCGTCAAGGCGGCCCAGGACGGGCTCGACCGCTGGGGCTTCGGCCTGTCGAGCGTGCGCTTCATCTGCGGTACCCAGAAGATCCACAAAGATCTCGAAGAAGCGATCGCCAAGTTTCTGGGCACCGAGGACACCATCCTCTACACCTCGTGCTTCGACGCCAACGGCGGCCTTTTCGAAACCTTGCTGGGGCCCGAGGACGCGATCATCTCCGATGCGCTCAACCACGCCTCGATCATCGACGGTGTCCGGCTGTCGAAAGCACGGCGCTACCGCTACGCCAATTCCGACATGGGCGAGCTCGAAGAGCACTTGCAAGCGAGCCAGGACGCCCGCACCCGTCTGATCGCCACCGACGGTGTCTTTTCGATGGACGGCTACGTCGCCAAGCTCCCGGAGGTCTGCGACCTGGCCGAGAAATACGACGCGATGGTCATGGTCGACGACAGCCACGCCACGGGATTCTTTGGCCCCACGGGCCGCGGCACGCCCGAGCATTGCGGGGTGATGGAGCGCGTCGACGTCGTCACCTCGACGCTGGGCAAGGCGCTCGGCGGAGCGAGCGGCGGCTTTACGAGCGGGCGCGCCGAGATCGTCTCGCTCCTGAGGCAGCGTTCGCGTCCTTACCTTTTTTCCAACACCGTGGCGCCGGCCATCGTCTGCGCTTCGATCGCCTGCCTGGAGCTGCTTTCGGAAACGACGGCGCTACGAGACAAGCTTGAGGACAACACGGCATCTTTTCGCCGCCAAATGACCGCCGCGGGCTTCGACATCAAGCCCGGCGAGCACCCGATCGTTCCCATCATGCTGGGCGACGCACAGCTCGCCGCCGACATGGCGGCGGATCTCTTGAACGAGGGGATCTATGTCATCGGCTTCTCTTTTCCGGTGGTCCCGAAGGGAGCGGCGCGCATCCGCGTCCAGGTCTCCGCGGCGCATACGAGAAGTCACCTGGACCGGGCCGTCGAGGCCTTCGTCAAGGTCGGGAAAAAGCACGGCGTGGTGAGCTAGCAGCCTGTAGAGCATAGATCCAGCAGGCTGCGCCTGCCGGGGAAATCCCCCCTGCCCCCCTTTCCTAAAGGGGGGGACAAGATCCGGATTCTCTGAACTCCGACGCGAATCGTCCGGGACGACCGCCTACCGGGAGCGCGGGCGTCCCGCGACCCTTGGGGGACGATCCCCCACGAGAAGAGCCTGGATCTGCGGTGAAGGATCCGACGCACCTGAGCGCCTCGAACGCCGGAGGGTGGCAAGGCCAAGCAGAGAGCGCCGGTGAAAACCGGCAGAGTGTAGGAGGTG
>CBDUYN010000204.1:0-17818 GCA_965371445.1 uncultured bacterium
AATGGATTTCGCGTTCCGGGCGGCTCGGAGGCCACAATCCAGAATGGATTTCGCGTTCCGGGCGGCTCGGAGGCCACGATCCAAAATGGATTTCGCGTTCCGGGCGGCTCGGAGGCCACGATCCAGAATGGATTTTTCGCGTTCCGGGCGGCTCGGCGGGCATCCT
This sequence comes from uncultured bacterium, assembly GCA_965371445.1. Lineage (GTDB taxonomy): Bacteria > Acidobacteriota > Thermoanaerobaculia > Multivoradales > J023 > DASWIG01. Next base: position 167 of record CBDUYN010000204.1, read on the forward strand.
TTGCAGGGCCGGCCGGCTGGGGAGAGCTGCGATAGCCGGTGGGGGGCGCGAGCTGACGAGGAAACGGTTCTTTCCGTGCGCCTTCATCTGCGCTTCAACCCAGGTGACCACCTTCCGGCGGTTCTCAGCCGACGCCACCTCGTCGAGGCCGTCGAGCCAGTACCGAACCAACCCCAGTACCACCCAAAGGCTCCGCTGCCGCTGCATCCGGAACCCTCGTCGCCCTGCTGGATCCCGAAGCAGCTGCCGAAGCGGGTGGAACCGAGCTGCCGAGAGGTGGGACCGGGCTCAGCCGAGCTTCTCGAGCAGCGTCCCGATCTCCGCGCGGTCGAACGCCCGCAGGAGCTGGGTCCGGACGCTCCCGTGCGAGGCGAGCGAGAGCATCAGGGCGGCGGCGGTCGTGTCTTCGTCACATTCGAGGATCAGCAGGCCGTCGTGGGAGCCGACGGTCCAGTAGACGTCCTTGACCTTGGCTCCCGCCGCGGCCGCCTCCTCCTCGAAAGCCGCCTCGCGGTTGCGCGAGTCCTTCAGGTTGCGGATTCCCTGGTCCGTGAAGTCGATGAGCACGATGTAGGTCGCCATGGAGCGTCTCCTTCGGGTTCGATGGGTGGGAAGTGTAATGTCCTGCGGTCCGGCGTGCCGGCTACCCTCTGCCGTACCTACGAAACTCTTTCGCTCTGGGAACAAACCGGTTCGCGGCCTGAGGACGTCTACTCCACCGCGAAGCGGATCGTCGAGCGATGCTCGCCGGCGGCGTCCTCGGCTCGGGCGACGAGGGTGTACTCCCCGGGCTTCAGGCCTTGGGTCCTGAGCTCGGCCGCCACCGAGTGGACGGCTCCGGCCGCCGAGGGGCTCTGAAGCTCGACGCTCGCCTCTTTGGCCGGCTGCCCGTCGCTCCCCAAGACCTCGCCGCTGAAGCGGACATCGCCGACGAGGTTCAGACTCTGGAGGAAAAACGGCGTCGTCGCCTTGGCCGGCACCACGGGCCGGGCCGACGGGATGATCGGCTGCTCGCCCATCATGAAGGGATAGGCGACCTTGCGGCGTCGCTCCTCACCCTCCCGGGCCAGCAACCACTTTCCCGGAGCCTCCGGAAAAAACGGCGGCAGAAGCTTCCCCTGCTGCTGTTCAAAGACCGGGACGGCGACCGCCTGGCGCGCCGTGGTGAACCGCCGGGTGACGGTGTCTCGCACCATGACGCGAGCGGTGTAGTTACCCGGCGGCAGGTCGAAGTGACCCCAGTACTTGAAGCCGCTCTGCTGCAAGGTCGCCTCGAACTGGCCCAGGTCGAGGCTGATGTTCTGGGCAAAGAAGTCGTGGACGCCGCCGTTTTCGTCGATGGCGTAGGCGTAGATCTCGAGGCTCAGCTTCTCGCCGGAGCTTTCGGCCAGGAGCCGCGGCCCGTCGACCTCCAAGAGCACCGGGACGTAGGCCTCTTCGCCGGCCACGGGGAAAGGCGCCGCCAGGAGGTCGACGGGGAAGGGGCCGCCGACGGATTCGCCCAGGATCGCCTCGGCCTTGGCGAGGCGATCCTCGTCTTCGGTGATCTGATCGGACGGTTTGGGGGCATAATAGCCTGCCCGGTGCGAGACGCGGGCACCGCGCGGGGCATCCTTCAGCTTGACCTTGATCTTGTGGTACTTGCCGTCGATCTTGAGATTCTGGGGCTGGAAGGCGAGCAGATAGGTGACGCTCGTGCGCTGGAGCATCTTGCCCAACGCCGAGCCCAGGTCGTTGACGTTGTTGTAGAGCTCGCCGCCGGTCCCGGCGGCGAAGGAGAAAAGCGCCGTCTGTGCCGCGTTGGCCCGATCCGTGCCCCGCAGGCCGGCGATGTCGATCGCCTGCACGACGCAGCCGGCGCGGCGGAACTGCTCGATCATGCCCTCGTAGTCGTTCTGTAGACCCGTGTCGCCGTAGGCCTCGTTGCCGCTGACCTTCCAGATCTCGCCGGAGGCGATCGCGTCGACGCTTTCCTGGCTGCGCTGCTCCCCGATCAGGACCCGCTCGTCGAAGCCCTCCGAGAAGTAGACGACGTGCTTTTGGCCCTCAAGCCCGGCGAGGACGTTGGCCATGTCCTCCATCGAGCGGGTCATGGCCAGGACGCGGCGCCGCAGATCTGTGGTCTCGGCGGCGGAGATGCGCATCAAGTCGGTCTCCAGGCCTTCCTGGAGGGCCTCGGCGATGGCGCTCGAGCCCCCGCCGCCCCTGCCTTCGGTCCCGGACTCGGTGCTGCCGGAGGAGAAGATGTCGCGCGAGATCGTCGGCTGGAGGTCTCCCAGGAGCAGCCCCAGGGGGTCACGGGCCTTCTCGACGAGGCGTGGCGAGCCCAGGGTGTTGATCGCGAGCTCCAGCTGCCGGCGGTCAGAGGTGAAGCCGAGGATGAAGTCGGCGCCGCGGGTGGCGGTGTAGATCCCCACCCCGGCGAGGTCCGAGGGGTGGAGGCTCCCGACGAGGTCGAGCGCCGCGCGGCGCGCCTTGACGATCGATTCCGGCAACGAGAAGGAGAGGTCAAAAAGCATCAGGAAGTGGCGGCGGGCGGCGATCGGGATCTTTTTCGGCGCTTCGCCGAGGTCGACTTTCCGGAGGTCGATCATCTCGAAGCCGACGATCTTCTGCGGCTTGCCGTCGGCGATGAGCTGGAAGCTTTCGGCGGTGAGGTCGGTCAACGCCTCGCCGTCGTGGACGACGGTGACCGGCACCTCGACCACCACGACGTCGGTGGTCTCTTCAAAGGTCCCTCTCTGGGCAAGGACCGGCAGCGCGACGGCCGCGATCAACGCGGCGACGAGGACGCACCGGGCGGTAGGTGTCATGGCTTTCATGGTGAACGCTCCTGGTGGGAATTTGAACGAGGAGGTCTTCTCCGGGCTCGGAGCTTTCGGGGACGGTTTCCAGACATTCTACCGCGGAAGACGGCAGGCTGCGCGCCCCGAGCGTAGCCTGCCCTAAGAAAAAGGACGGTTTTTCTTGTGGCGCTTCTGGTCCTGGTGGACCGCCCGGCGCAGGGCCTTCAATTCCGGCAGGAGCTCGGCGCGCTCGCCGGGCACGAGCGGCACCTCCCCAAAACTCTCGCGCAGGTAAAGCGCCGTCAGCCGCCGCGCCGGGCCGGCGGCGCTCGGGAAGCGCGCCGCGGCCAGGCGCTCGAGCTCCAAGGGCGCGAGGCTTTCGGTGACGGCAAGGCCGGCGCGCCCGAGCAGGCGGCGCAGCTTCCGGTAAGCGCTCCCGGCGTCGAGGGGCCGTCGCCGGTGCCAGGCAATTAGCGCCGCCAACGCGCCCAGGAAAAGCGCCACCGCCACCACGATCGGGACCTGGGTGGTGAGCCACAGGTCGCGTTGCCGGACCTCGGTGCGCTCGCTCGTCAGGGTCGGGGTGTAGCCCGGCGGCTCCTTTTTTTCCCTCGCCAGGAGCCCGGCAAGCTGCTTCCAGAGCTCCTCCAGGCGTTCGCGGACCTTTTCGAAGAAGCTCTCCTGATCCTCGGCGCCAAAGGTCAGGACGTAGCGGTCCCAGCGGAAGTAGACGTAGTCGTAGAGCTGGTTCATGAAGCGGAGCCAGCTCGCCGTGGACGGCGACGGCCGCCCTTCCGGCGGCGTCGGGTCGTATACGCGCCAGCCGGAGCCCTCGACGTAGGCCTCGACCCAGGCGTGAGCGTTCTCCTGGCGGACGATGAAGTAGCCCTCGAGGGGATTGAGCTCGGCGCCGAGGAAGCCGGTCGAGAACCGGGCCGGGATCCCCTCGGCGCGCAGCATCAGCACCATGGCCGTGGCAAAGAGCTCGCAGTGGCCGCTGCGATAGGTGAAGAGGAAATCCTCGATCGGTTGCTCGCCCTCACGGCCGATGAAAGTCGTCGTGTAAGCATACTCGGAGATGAGGTGACTCTCCAGCCGGGCGATCCTCTCCTCGCCGCTCCCCTCTCCCATGACGTCCCGCGCCAGCTGCCGTAGCCGCTCCCAGACACCGCGCTGGTCGACGGCGGTGTAGGGGCTGACGGGCGTGGAGTCGACCGCGGCGAGACGCGCCGCGAAGCGCGGCTGCGTCGCCACCCGGGCCTTGTAGCTGAGCGGTACCGTGGGAGCTCGGGGCAGGTAGACCGCACCGCCAAGGTCGAGAGCCACCGACGGCAGGCGACCCCTCCCCAGCTCCAGAGCCGTCGCCTCCATGGGTAGGGGGAGGCTCCGGCTGTTGATGACGGCGCGAAAGATCTCGACCTCGGCCGTCGTGTCCTCGCGGACGATTTCGAAGACCCTAGTGCGGGCACCCAGCGTCCTGGAGTATTGCAGCTGGCGGTGCCAGCGGCGGCCCTCGTAGACGTCGTAGGTCGCGCCCTTGATGCGCAACACGTCACTTCCCGGGGCCTCGGCGCCGTCCAGGTACTTGAGGCGTAGCACCACGTCGCGGTTGTTGCGGATCGAGCTCGTCAAGGAGAGGTCGACGCTGTCGCTGAAGCCCGAGCTGCGGATGAGGCTGGCGCCGCCGCCCAATCCCATGAGGAACGGGTCGCGCAACCGCGGCAGGGTCGTGAAAGCCGGAATCGCGACCAACACGATCAGGACGAGGCCGACGGCGAGTGGCATTCGTAGCCGCAGGGGCCTCGCTCCGGCAAGCCTTCGGCGGGGATCGTGGCGCTCGTGGACCGCCAGCATGTGCAGGTAGGCGAAGCGCGCCAGGACCAGGAGGAAAAGGACCGTGAAGCTCAGCAGGTAAAGGGCCACCGAGACGTGAGTGCTCGTCGCCATCGAGCCGACGAAAAGGGAAAAAGCGGCGATCATCATCAGCCACTTCTCCTTCTCGCGGCGCAGCGAATAGAGCTTCACCGCCGCCAGGAACATGATGAGGTGCAAGAGCGCCGCCATCGGCCGGTTGCGCGCAAAAGAGGCCTGCAAATCGACCGCCAAGAGAGGCATGTAAGCGAGGCCGAGGACGTTTAAAAGCCAGTTCGGCAAGACCGGCGGCCGCTCCTGCTCGAGGCGCTGCAGGTAGTAGACGAGCGCCACCTCGTAGAGGAAGAGCACCGGCCATTCCAGGATCTTGTTGAACGGCAGGGGCACCGGACCCAGCATCAGGAGCCAGGTCAGCATCAACCTCTTTTCGCGGTCGAAGCTCATGCGACCTCCGCCCTCGCCGCCGGATCGTGGAGGGTGGCGCCTTCGATCGCCAGGTGGAGGTAGGGCTCGACGCCCGGCGCCGCGAGCGGCACGGTGGCCTTGGGCTTCGCTTCGACGAGCGCCAGGGCCTCCAGGATCAGCAGCCGCTGGCGCCGGCCGCCAGCGAACGGCAGGTGCTCCTCCCGGGTCAGGAGCGCCACCTCGTAGCCGTTGTCCATGAAGTCGACGGCGGCCGTCGCCGCCTCGCTCACCAGGCGCTCGAAGATCCGGGACCTCGCCTCGTCGAGGGGACCGACCGCGTTGTCCAAGACGATCATCAGCCGCCGGTTCTCCTCGGTCTCGTGCTCCTGGTAGACGAGCTCTCCCGTCTTGGCGCTGTGCTTCCAGTGGATCCAACGCGGGTCGTCGCCCTGGCGATAGCTGCGCAGGCCCAGGAGCTCATGTCCCCAGCCGGCGCGCCGCGTCGGCTCTTCGCCACGCTTCGCCGATTGGATGGGCTGGCTCGACGACGGCGCGAAAAGCTCCGGATAGACCAGGATCTCTAGGCCCACCGGGTAGCGCCGTCCCTTGCGGAACACGCCGATCGGGAAAAGGCTCGTCAGGTGGGCGTGGCGGATGCGCCGCCGGCCCCGGCGGCGCAGCATCAGCTCGATGTGGCCCGCGGCCTTGGCGTGGCGGGGCAGGAACGGCACCAGGAAAGGCGTCGAACGCCGGGCCGGCGCCGGGGCGACGTCCCGGGGATCGAGCGTCAGCATCAGGAGCCAGCTCGGCACGAGCACGCTCTTGTTGCGAACCTCGAGGTTGAAACAAGCCGGCTGGCTCGCGAACATCTCCCCCGGAGCGCTCAAGCGGACCTCCAGGCCACGGACGTTCGCCGCGGCGGCGAAGTGCGAGATCACCAGGACACCCAGCATCATCGCCAGCACGAGGTAGAGGCCGTTGTTGCCCGTGTTGGCCGCTGCGACGCCCAGGATGAGCACCAAAAGCAGGTACCACACCCCGACCCGGGTGATGCCGATTCCGTCGGAACGGGGCTTCTCGCGTCGGCTCCCCGAACGGCGGCTCCCCGAACGGCGGCTCCCCGAACGGCAGCTCCCCGAACGGCGGTTCCCCGAACGGCTCAAAGCGGCACCGGCGTCGACGCGAGCACCCGGCGGATCGCGTCCTGGGTCTCCGCGAGCCCGCCTTCGCCGCGCTTGAGCATCACGCGATGGCCCAGCACCGGGATCGCGAGGCGCTGGACGTCGTCGGGGACCGCGTAGTCGCGCCCTTCGCAGAAGGCGAGGGCCTGGGTGGCGCGATAAAGGTTCTGGACACCACGGGTGGAGATCGGCAGCGCGAACTCGCCGCCGCCCCGCGTCGCCTCGGCGAGGGCGATGATGTAGTCGGCGAGCTTCTCGGCGACCTTGACCCCCTTCGTCCGCTTCTGGAGGGCGAGGATCTCCTCGCCGTCGACCACCGGCTCGAGGCGCGCCAGCTCGTCGAGGACACCGCCCGTCATCAGGAGAGCTTTTTCCTCCTCGCGCGGCGGGTAGCCCATGTTGAGCGACATCAGGAAACGGTCGAGCTGGGATTCGGGGAGCGGAAAGGTCCCCAGGTACTCCAGCGGGTTCTGGGTCGCCAGGACGAAAAACGGCCGCGGCAGCTTGTGGCTCTGGCGCTCGACCGAGACCTGTCCCTCGCTCATCGCTTCGAGCAGCGCCGACTGGGTCTTCGGCGTGGCGCGGTTGATCTCGTCGGCGAGGGCGATGTGGGTAAAAATCGGGCCGCGGACGAACTCGAAGCGCTGGTCTCGTTGGTTGAAGACCGAGACCCCGATGATGTCGGAAGGCAGGAGGTCGCTCGTGAACTGGATGCGCTTGAATTCCAGGCCGATGCTCTTGGCGAGGGCCTGCGCCAGGGTCGTTTTGCCGACGCCCGGGACGTCTTCGATCAGCGTGTGGCCTTCGGCGAGAAGCGCCACGACGGCGAAGCGGATGACCTCGTCCTTGCCGCGCACGATGCGCGCGATCGAGCGCTCGAGCCGTTCGACGGTGGCCTGGGAGACCTCGGGAGGGGATGGGGCGGGCAGGGGGAGGGCCGCGAGAGTGCTCATGTCGTCTTGTTTACGCGACGGCCCTCCCGAGGGTTTATCCGGCGACGCCGCGTTCGGCGCCTCCCTCATCAAGGTGCCGGCTCGGAGAATTCGCGGTAGGCGGAGAGATCGGCGGGCACGCCCGGCGCGATCGTGGCGGCGAAGACGTCGCCTTCCTCCATCACGATGCCCTCCAGGATGAAGTCGCTCTGCCCGGGGCTGCCCTTCATGACGTTGGTGGTGTCGACCCATTGACGGTAGACCGCCTTCTCCTGCTGATTGGCGTCGGCCTGGGTGATGTCGACGGTGATGCCCGGCAGCGACTCCCGGCCGCGCAGGTAGACCACGAGGTCGAACTGGATGGAAACGCGCTGCGGAGCGGCGGGCTCGGCCATCGCCTCCACGCCCTCGGCGGCGGGATCCTCGCCTTCGCCCTCGGCGGTCGGCTCGCCCTCGGCCGTCCCTTCCTCGCCGGCTTCGCCTGCAGCGGCTTCGGCCACGGGCGGCGCGAGGACCCGCCAGGAGTTGAGCTGCACTTCGTACGCGGAGCGGATCTTGGCGATCTTCTCCTCGGGCGAAGACTCGGCGCAACCGGAAAGCGCGGTTCCGAGCGTCACGACGAGGAGGAGCGGTAAGAGGGTACGCAGGGTTCGAGCCACGGCAGTCTCCTTCGAGAGTCGATGTTCTTTGTCTCAGGACCCGGCCCACCGGCCCAAGACGGTGGACGTAGTCTTCGCTAAGGACCGAGATTATAGCGGAGGATGGCCCAGATCGCGGAGACGCCGTCCTTCCAGCCGATCTTCTTGCCCTCGGCGTAGGTGCGCCCGTAGTAGGAGATCGGCACCTCGTAGATCCGGACCTTGGCGCGGGCCACCTTCGCCGTCAGCTCCGGCTCGATCCCGAAGCGCTGCGAGCGTAGCTTTATGCCCTTCAAGACCTCGGCCCGGAAGGCCTTGTAGCAGGTCTCCATGTCCGAGAGGTTCAAGTCGGTGAAGACGTTCGAGAGCGTCGTCAGGAACCGGTTCCCGAGGTAATGCCAGAAGAAGAGGACGCGGTGCGGGCCGCCCAGGAAGCGCGAGCCGTAGACGACGTCGGCGTGGCCATCGAGGATCGGCTGGAGCAGCATCGGGTAGTCGTCGGGGGTGTACTCCAGGTCGGCGTCCTGGACGAGGACGACGTCGCCCGTCGCGGCGGCAAAGCCCGTGGCGAGCGCCGCTCCCTTGCCGCAGTTCCTGGGCTGCTCGATGAGCCGGATGGCCGGATCGGCCGCCGATTCGATCTCGCGTAAAAGCTCGCGTGTGCCGTCGGTCGAGCCGTCGTCGACCACTACGACCTCCCGCTCGAGGCCACCCGGCAAGGGGGCCTTGGCGACACGGCGCAGGAGCTCGGCTATGGTCTCGCGTTCGTTGTAGGCCGGGATCACGATCGACAACGTTCGAAGCTCGCTCATCGTCTTGCGCTCGTCTCCTCTCCGCCTGGTGGCGGCGTCCTTGACTGTCCCCGGGGGATCCACTAACATGCCGCGGAAGCGATCTCCCGCCCCGTTTCCGCCCCCGTCCGGACCACCGTCGACGGGTCCGGAACCCTCGGGCAGGCGAGCACAGTATAGCGTCTCACTGGGCGAACCCCCCATCTTGTGAAGGAGCCGAAGCGAGCCATGGCGAAATCCAGAACGGAACCGTCGTCCTCCGACAAGGCGAAGGCGCTCGAGGGCGCCCTCTCCCAGATCGAGCGTCAGTTCGGCAAGGGCGCGATCATGCGCCTCGGCCAGGAGGGTGTGCACGTGGCGTCGATCCCCACCGGATCGCTCGCCGTCGACCATGCGATCGGGGTCGGCGGCTTCCCGCGCGGGCGGGTGATCGAGGTCTACGGCCCGGAGTCTTCGGGCAAGACGACGCTGGCGCTCTCTGTCGTGGCGCAGGCCCAAAAAGGCGGCGGCAGCGCGGCGTACATCGACGCCGAGCACGCCCTCGACCCCGACTACTCCCGCCGCCTGGGGGTGGACCTCGACAACCTCCTGGTCTCCCAGCCCGACTCGGGCGAGCAGGCGCTGGAGATCTGCGAGGTGCTCGTGCGCTCGAACGCGCTCGACGTGATCGTCATCGACTCGGTGGCGGCGCTCGTGCCGCGCGCCGAGCTCGAGGGCGAGATGGGCGACTCCCACGTCGGCCTCCAGGCGCGGCTCATGTCGCAGGCGCTCAGGAAGCTGACGGCGATCGTCGCCAAGTCGAAGACGTCGCTGGTCTTCATCAACCAGATCCGGGAAAAAATCGGCGTCATGTTCGGCAACCCGGAGACCACCACGGGCGGCCGTGCGCTGAAATTCTACTCCTCGGTGCGTATCGACATCCGCCGCATCGCCTCCTTGAAAGACGGCGACAAGGTCGTGGGCAGCCGCGCCAGGGTCAAGGTGGTCAAGAACAAGGTCGCGGCCCCCTTCCGGGTGGCGGAGTTCGACATCGACTACGAAGAGGGAATCTCGCGCTCGGGCGAGCTGCTCGACCTGGGGATCGAGCACAAGCTGGTGATGAAAAGCGGCGCCTGGTACAACTGCGGCGACGTCCGGCTGGGGCAGGGCCGGGAGAACGCGAAACGCTTCCTGCGCGAGAACGGCGACCTGGCCGACGAGCTCGAGGCCAAGCTCCGCGAGGCCCTGGGCATCGCTGCGCCCGCTGGCGCGGCCGAGAAACAGGCAGCCGCGGCCGAGAAAGAGGCAGCCGCGGAGGCCTAGTGAAACGTCTGGCGGTCTTCTGCGGCTCCCACCACGGCGACGACCCCGCCTACGCGGTGGCGGCGCGCGGCCTCGGCGAGCTTCTCCTCGAACGCCGTTGCGGCCTGGTCTACGGCGGCGGCGACGTCGGGTTGATGGGTGTGATCGCCGACACCGTAATGGACGGCGGCGGCGAGGTGATCGGGGTCATCCCCGGGATGCTGAAGGACCGCGAGGTCGCCCACGACGGCCTGACCCGGCTCCACGTCGTCGAATCGATGCACGAGCGCAAGGCGATGATGTACGAGCTCGCCGACGCCGTCGCCGCGCTACCCGGCGGCATCGGGACTTTTGAGGAGCTTTTCGAGGCCTTGACCTGGAACCAGCTCGGCCTCCACCGCCGCCCCTGCGGCCTGTTGAACGTGGCGGGCTACTACGACCCCCTGGCGGAGATGGTGCGCCGGGCCGGCGAGCACGGCTTCGTGCCCCGTCCCGCGGAGCTCCTCCTCGTCGACGACGATCCGAGGCGGCTCCTCGACCGCCTGGCCGAGCAGGCCGCCTCCGGAGACGGGTCGGCCCTTACCGGTTGATCAGCTGAGCGGACGTCTTGTGGCGCGGCGAATCGGGGGTGATGGTGGGCTCGTCCTCCAGGTCTTCCCGGATCAGAAGCTCCAGGAAGAGCTCTCGCACCCCGGACTTGCCCCGCTTCTTGAACACCGTCATCACCTCGCTGGGCGTCAGCTCGATGCCGGTCATGTACCTCAGGTACTGGCAAAAGACCCTGCCGCGGGAGCCGAAGCTGATGATCAGGATCACCAGCAGGACGATCGCGAAGAGTGCGTATTCGTAGTGACCGCCTATGAACATGCCCGCTCCCTGCCGAGTCGTGCCGGTTTCCCCCGGCGTTGCCTTCCGTCGGAGCCCTAGTCTACCCCATCCGGGCTCCTCTCGCCTACCTCCGATGCGAGTCGCCTCCGGATGCGCCGATTCACACCTTCACGCGACGCACCAATAGTCACGTCCCTCGACAAGCCCTCGCCGCTTGAGCCGCGGCCGGATCAGATCCCGGGCGCCGCGTCGGGCGACGGCCACCAGCACCACGGTCCGCGACCGGCGTCGGACGAGGCGCAGCAGATCCCCGACGCCGTGGACCGGCACGCCCCCGGGCTGTCGTCCGAGCTTCTTGGCATCGACGTCGACGAAAGCCGCCGGTTCGACGCCGAGCTCCCGGAGCGCTTTGGCGAGCCGCCGTCCGGTCTGTCCGGCGCCCCAGATCAGCACCTGGTCGGCTCCGCTCAAAGGGCCGGCCACCAGGTGGTGCGCCTTGCAGGCGAGGAAGCGTTCCACGCTGTAGCGGCCGTCGGTGCGCGTCAGGCGGCCCGGGTGGTCGCGCCACAGGTGGAGGACGCGGTCGACCTTGGCGAAACGAGCCCCGCTGGCCAGCAGGCGCAGCCAGAGGTCGTAGTCCTCGGCCCAGCCCATGTCGCGGTAACCGCCGACCCCAAGGAGTGTCGAGCGCCGCGCCATGACCGACGGGTGGGCCACCGGGCTCTCGACGAAACGCTCGCGCAGGATGTCGTCGTGGGTCAGAAGGCTGTTGAGCCAGCTGTCGTAACGGCGGAAGCCCTCGGCGATCCGCGCCCGGGGGATCGAGCGCACGCGGCACGAAACCACCTCGAGGGTCGCCTCACGTTGAAGCGTCTCGGCTTGCAGCTCCAGACGCTGTGGCGTCATCGCGTCGTCGGCGTCGAGACGTGCCACCAGCTCACCGCGGCAATGCTCGAGGCCGACGTTTAAAGCCGCCACCAGTCCCGTCGCCGGTCCGGGGATCACGCGGTAGCGGGCGTCGCGTCGCGCCCGGGCCCGAAGCCGCTCCCCGGAGCCGTCGCGCGAGCCGTCGTCGACGGCGACGACCTCGAAGTCGCGAAGGGTCTGGCGCTCGATGCTGCGCAGACAGCTCTTGAGATGGGCGCCGGCGTCGCGGACCGGGAGCAGGATGGAGACGGTCGGGGTCGGTGGGCTGGGCATGGGTCCACGGTACCCGATCTGCGGCTGTCGGGGGCGCCGCGGATCCCTGTCGCCTCAGATCGCTGAGCCACGGCGCTGACCCTCTACGGATCCGCGCAGACGTCGTAGAGCCCGACTCCGAAGACCGTCGCTTGCATCATCTGCGCGGCCCCCTTCCACCAGCCGGCGTCGTCGCCGTTGAAGTCAGACCAGAGGCCGGCGAGGTTCATCGTGTCGTAGGCGTTTTTGACGATCTGGCAGAAGCCGATCGACGGCTCGAGGTCGTGCGCCATGAGCAGCAGGGCGGCCGTCTGCGGCTTGGTCGGGTTGTACATGAAGAAGTTGTTGTCGCTGTCGAGCGCCGGGACGCAAGTTGCGACCTCGCTGCCCCCGTTCGTCAGATCGCACTCCAGCCCTGCCGCCCAGCCGCTGGCGACGTCGATCGACACGCCGTCGGCGAGCTTCCCGACACCGAAGTTGTAATGGTGGACGGGCCCGTTGACCAGCGCCCTCCGCAGAAGGCCGGCCGCGTCGCCCCAGTTGAGCAGATAACGGTGGAAGAAGAGGTACATCAGCGCGTTCTGCATGAACTGCTGCGGCTGGCCGCACGTGGTCGCCGACGGGATGTCGCCCTGGCACATCATGCCCGGAGCCAGGTTCTCCTGCGCCAGCTCGGTGACGACCTCGCCGAGCCGGGCACGGCAGGCGTCGCCGTCGGCGCCGGGGACAAACTCGGCGCAGTTGGCGAGCATCTCGAAGTGCTGGATCACCTGCCGGGTGACGTCGACCTGGCTTACCCATTGCTCGCGATCGCCCTGCTGCGCCTGGGGGACGTCGTAACGCCCGACGAGGGCACGGCCCGCCTGCCGGAAGCGGTCGAGGTGGGGAGCGGTCGGCCGCAGGACGTAGGCCAGCGGCTGACCCATGTTGTAGCTGTAGTCGTCCGAGCCGTAGGCGCTGCGATGCCACTGGCCTTCGCCGCTGCCGCCGGAATTGACCGCCAGGCCGTTGCGGTTGCTGTGGTCCTCGTCGCCGACGTTCAAGTAGGCGGTGAACATCTGCAACCAGCTCTGCGGCATCGCGAAGTCCCAGACCCACTTCGGATCGCCGGCACGTAGAAACTCGTACAGCTCGGCGCCGGACGGATTCCAATAGTTCATCGCGCTCTGGTGATCGAAGGGGGTCGGGTTGGTGATCGCCGCGCCGTCGGACTGCACCTCCGGCCACAGCTGGGAGCCGAAGGGTTTGGCCCGGTCCCACTGACCGCCCGCTAGCACGGTGTCGTCGTGCAAGTCGTTGATCTCCGCCAGGTAGGCGGTCTTCACCGCGGACGGCGCGTCGGTGCCCACGCTGGCGAAGACCCGGCTCCGATTGACGTGCTCGCGGGAGGCTCGGACCAGGAGGCCCCGCTCGAGCTCGGCGGCGCCCTCCACGCGCACCGATTCGAGCCGTGCGGCGAGGGCACCCGCCCCGCCCGGAGGCACCGGGAAGAGGCTCAGCCGGGCAAAATTCCAGATCCCCTTGCCTTCGCCGACGATCAGCCCTTCGCTGATGAAACGCAAGGAGACCGTAGTGTCGTCGACCGTGATCGCCTGCGGCTCGCGAAACCGCATCCAGGGGATCTGTGCCGCTACGGCGAAGGTCGCGTCGCTGACGGCGACGAGCGGACGCGAGAAGAGCTCCGCGCTCTCCTGTTCGACGGCGTCGAGACGGATACGGGCTCTCCTCGTCCATGGGACGCCGGCTCCCTTTCGCTGCTCGACTCGGGTCAGGCCGCGGAATCCCGCGGGCGAGCTGGCCACCGCACCCGCACCGGCGAAGTGGCTGGTAGGACTCGCCAGGATGAAAGGAAATTCGAGCGACGCCTGGGAAATCGTCACCGCGTCGTCGGTCCAGTCGCCGCCCCAGCCGTCGCTGCACTCGTTGCGGACGTGGAACTGGAGACGGACGTCGCGGCTCGCGCGGAGGAACGACACCAGCAGGGTGTAGCCGAAGCGCTCGTAATCGAGACCGTCTCTCGTACACCGGCTGGTACCGCCGGCGGCGGAGAAGTGTCCTCGCAAAGCTGCCGTGACTTTGACCGGACCCGCCTCGACGACGGAGAAGCCGCCAGCGTCGACCGTCAACGCTCCCGCCACCGAGGTGTCGAGGGTGACGTCGCCTCCGCCGTCGGCGAAGACCAGCTTGGGTCCGGCACCGGGGCTGTGGCTGTAGACGGTGTAGCGTCCGATCCCGTCGTCGTCCAGGTCGATCGACATCGCCTTGATGAGAGCTGGGTTGGCGGGATCTAGGGTGAAGGTGGCCAGACCCGTGTCGACCACCTGGTCGCCGCCCTGGGCGTCGAGAGTGACGGCGTAGGGGTCGCCCGTTGCCGGCAGGACGTCGTATCGCCGTAGCGAGTAGCTCACCGTATCGTTCGCGCCGAGGCGTGCCGGGACCAGGACCTGGAGCCAGCGGATCGGAAGCGTGGGATCGTCGGGGGCGCCGCTCCACCGCGAGAGGACACGGAACTGGGCGGCCAGTCGGCGGTTACCAGGACCGATCACGGCGAGGTCGTCGGTCGACCTCAGGTCGTCGGTGATCGGAATCGGAATGCCGGAGAAGGCCGTCTCCAGACGTTCGAACCCCTGGTCGTTGTGAATCTCGACGCAGGCCAGCTGCTCGTAGGAGCCCACCGGGGCGGGACCGAGGTCGCCCTCCAGCAAGCCGCCGAGCGACGGTCCGCTCGTACAGAGCCCTCCGTCCTGAGCCGAGCTCCATCTGGACAGGTCGCCGGATTCGAAGCCGTCGGCGAAGATGTTGACGCCGGGTTGGGCCCGGACCTGGTCGCTCGTGCCGGCTAACGCGAGCCAGCACAGAAAAAGACAGGTGACGCGGTAGGGGTGAGTCATCAGCGGCAAGCTCCTCTGTCGTGACGCTTCCGACTCTGCCTCGGAAGGAGAGGGCCTTGCCGTCAACTGCGGCACAGACCAGCAGTGAATCAGGTCACAGGAGAATCTTCCTCTGTCCGAGGAGGGCGCCGACGTAGGGCAGGACGACGTTGGCGCGCGCAGGTGGTATGATTGGGCCGAACTAGAAAGAGGCGACATGATGAAGATCCATGCTCAGTTCCTCGGTCCGAACGTCCTTCTTCCCCAGAACGACTGGGATCGGCTCCTCGGTCTGGCACGACGCAGCGACAAGGTCGAGGTTCAGATCGAAGATGGCGACGTCTCGACGGCGAGTCTAATGAAGCTCGCTGAAGAGGGCGGCGCTTTCGACTTCTGGCACGACGACGGGGAGGACGTCTACACTCTCGAGGATGGCGAGCCGATTTGAGCCTCAGGGGTCACGCGGTAGCGGGCGTGGCGTGGCGTCGCGCCCGGGCCCGAAGCGTTTCCCCGGAGCCGTCGCGCGAGCCGTCGTCGACGGCGACGACCTCGAAGTCGCGAAGGGTCTGGCGCTCAATGCTGCGCAGACAGCTCTTGAGATGGACGCCGGCGTCGCGGACCGGGAGCAGGATGGGTCGGAGTCGGTGGGCTGGGCATGGGTCCACGGTACCCGATCTGCTGCTGTCGGGCCGCCCCGGATCCCACGCTTCGCGCTATAGTTGCGCGGACCCAAAGGAGGATCTGCATGAGAGCAACGCTCGCCGGACTCGCCGTCTCGTTGTGCGCCCTGGCCGCTCCGGCCGTCGCCCAGGAGACACCCCAAGCCCTGTACCTCATCTTCGACGCCTCCGGCTCAATGTGGGGCCAACTCACCGGAGGCAGCCACAAGATCTCCGTCGCCAAGGAAGTCCTGGGGGACTTCGTCGCCGGTGACCTCGGTCAAACGGAGCTGGCGCTACGCGCCTACGGCCATCGCCGCAAGGGCGACTGCAAGGACTCTGAGCTCGTCGTCCCCTGGAGCGACGGCTCCGCCGTCGCGGCGAAGGTCCGGGCCTTCATGGAAGAGGTCAACCCGGTCGGCAAGACGCCGATCAGCTACAGCCTTCGCGCCGCCTTGGAGGACTTCGGCGACCGCTCGGGCGAGATCATCCTGATCAGCGACGGTATCGAAACTTGCGACGAGGACCCTTGCGAGTTGGTGCGCGCCTGGCGCGGCCGCGACGAGGTGAAGATCCGCGTTCACGTCGTCGGCCTGGGGCTCGACGACGCCTCCCGCCAGGCCATGCAATGCATCGCCGAGGCCGCCGGCACCGAGTACCACGACGCCAGCTCTGCCGCCTCCTTGGCCGAAGGACTGGCGAAGATCCAAGAGACCACCGTCCCGTCGACGGGTGGCGCTTTCCACCTGCGGGGCATCGACGGCGACGGCGAGACCTTGCGGGTGCGCGGCAGCCTCTCACGGAGCGGCTCCGACAGCGTCGCCGTTTCCAGCAACCGACGCCATCTGGTCGCGCCGGGTACCTGGACGCTTGAGGCCGGCGTCGAGACCCGGAACGGAAACCTTTATCGGCCGATACGCCGCGAGGTCACCGTCGCTGCCTCGGGCGACACCCGTGTCGAGGTGGAGGTGGCGCGTCCGCCGTCGGTGCGGGCGAAGTTCCTCGAGCTCGGCCTCGAGCAAAGCGGCGCGCTGGTCCACGCCTTCCAGGACGGCCGCGAGGTCTTCAAGTTCCGCTCCATCGACACGGTCTTCCTCGACGAAGGGAGCTATGAATTCCGTTCGCAACCCAACCCGGAAAACGACCTCGCGGTCCAGGCCACCCTTGAAGCCGGCGAGCACCGGGAGATCGTCTTCGAGATGGTGCAGACGGTCCACGTCAAGATCCGCATGGTGGCGTCGGGTTCGGGGGCCTGGTTCCGGCAAAACTACGAGCTCTGGCAGGACGGCGAGAAGAAGTATGGTGTCCACGCCCACAACGGTGCCCGGGTTCTGCCGGGAACCTACGAGGTGCATCTGCCGAACAAGCTGACGCCCTACGTCGAGCCGGGCGTCGTTGTCACCGGCGAGGAAAAGCAGGAATTCGAATTCACCGTACCGGTGGGGCACGTCACCGTCATCTACCAGCGCGCCGACGGCAGCCGCGACGACGACAAACGCTCTTTCATCAGCCGCGGAGAGAACGGCCGCCACGGCACGCTCAAGAATTCGGGCGTCGCGCATCCCTTGACGCCCGGCACCTACTCCGTCAAGGGCTGGCGCGGCGAGTACGACACGGTGACCTTCGAGGTCCGGGAGGGCGTCGACCAGGAGGTCGTCCTGCGGGCGAAGGAATGATGCGGACGCCGGGACAGGCGCTGGGCACGACGCTTCAAGGCATTGAGAACCTTCTCGGGGACGTCACGGACGTGAACAGCAGCCGCCTGACGGCTGGCGTGGTGGTCTCCGCCGTGACTGGAGGCGAGGATGATCCAGCGAAGAGAGGAGCAGTCGGCCCACGAGTACGAGGAACCGCCGAAGGTCTGGTCGCGAAACTCTGCCGGCTGGACCGCTTCGAGAACATTGGCGTTGGCCTTGTGCTCGGCCACGGCCGCTGCCAGCAGCGTGCCGTCCGTATCGGCGTCGACGGGAAGGACCCGGGCGGGTCGCATCGAGTAGGCGGACCGGATCTCGATGGTGCGGGTTTGCCACTCCCGAATGGCCACAGGGCGAGCACCCGATCCGCGTGCTCTGCCGGGACCTCGATTCGGTCCCTTCTTAACCGAGCCATGGTCCGGAGGCCTAGCCAGGGCAGTCAAACTTCGACTTGGTCCCTCCCCAAGGGCGCCCGGGACGCCTGCGATCGATTGTTGTCAGTGACACGAATCGTCCGCACGTGCTGCGATCGATTG
>CBDUYN010000205.1:0-17745 GCA_965371445.1 uncultured bacterium
AGAGGGCGTCAGGAATAACCCCCCGCCTAGTGGTGGACAGACTAAGACAAGTTCAACTAAGTCCTCCGAACGGCGTCTTTGTGAGGACTTTGAGCTTCCAAGTCCTCCGGACGGCGCCCGTTACGAGGGCTTGAAATCTCCAAGCCCTCCGGACGGCGCCCGTTACGAGAGCCTGGAATCTCCAAGCCCTCCGAACGGCGCCCGTTACGAGGGCCTGGAATCTCCAAGTCCTCCGAACGGCGCCCGTTACGGAGGGCTTGAAATCTTCAAGTCCTCCGCACGGCGCCCGTTGTGAGGGCTTGGAACCTTCTAGTCCTCCGCACGGCGCCTGTTGTGAGGTCTTGAAACCTCCAGGCCCTCACAACGTCCAGCCGAGTCGCATGCGACTTGGATGGCACCTCGACGGGGGACTTTCTCTCCTAGAGTTTCTTCGGCTCCTCGTCGAAAGCTCTACTCACCTCCGACGCTCGACGACCACGCCGACACGTCCCCCGATTCGAAGCCGTCGGCGAAGAGGACGCCGACCTTGATGAATCCCACCCTGACCTTGGCGTCGGCGTTGCCCGGACCGCTCGCGGTCAGGCTGACGGTATACACGCCGGCCTGGGCGTACTGGTGCGTGGGCGCCACCTGGGAGGAGACGGCGCCGTCGCCGAAGCTCCAGGCGTGGGAGGTGACGTTGCCGGCCGAGAGGTTGATGAACCTGACGTCGAGGGGCGCGTCTCCATGCAGCACGTCGGCGGTGAAGTCGGCGGCGAAGTCGGAGACGTCGACGATCGCCGCGGGATCGACCTGGTTGAGCTTCGCCGGGTCGTGAGTGCAGTTGTAGATCTCGAGGAGGCCCTCCTCGCGAGCCGTCAGATAAAGGTCCCAGAGGTCCATGTCGACGAAACGCATCATGCCCCGGCCCACCGCCGCGAAGTCGGCGTAGCTCGAGGTCGCCGAGGGAACGTTGTCGGAGCTGTCGATGGTCGCCCCGACCACGACGAAGGTGGCGTCGTCGTAGACCTGGCAGAGGTTGCAGTTGAGGACTGTGGTGTAACCCTTCTGGCCGACGATGAGCTCCGAGCTCTGTTCGGCGTTGACCTCGTTGACGTGCATGTCGCGGAGGAGAACGCGATCGGTGCCGAAGATGTAGACGTTGATCAGCGCGACGTTGGAGTCGGTAAAAGTGAAGCTCGAGCCGAGGTTGGTGGTCTCTCCGGCCGCCCGCACGTCTGCCGTCAGCCCCTCCACGATCTGCAGGTCGTCTCCGAGGTCACCCGGCGTGTGAATGCTCAAGACGACACCGTCGGAGTCGTCGAGGGTCACGTTCGCACCGTACTTGAGATCGATCTGGTAACCCTCGACCCAGCTGTCGGTGATCTGAAACGACCAGCCTCCGGGAACGCTCACCGTGTTGCTGATCGTGTAGTCGGTGTCGGTGTAGAGCCTGCTGAGGCTGGCGCTCATGCCGTCGAAGAAGTACACCGGATAAGTAGCCGCGTCCGACAGCGTCACCGTGACGTTGTCGCGCACCTGCAGCTCCTCGACGTCACCGCCGGTGACGATGACCTGGGCGCTGTCAAAGGGGCGGATGCCGCTGTGAAAGGTGATCCAGCTGTCGTCGCCCTGGACCTCGAGGGTGGGCGATCCGTTCGAGAGCTCGATCCAATACTGATAACCCCCGGTGCTGGTGATCACACCGTTGTCGACCTCCATGCGGGACGTATCCGAGATGTCGATGTGATGCTCTTCGTCGTAGTCCAGGACCAGCGTCAGGGTGGTCGGGTTGCCGGGGCTGCCGCGCAGGACGAGCTGTCCGCCGTTCTGGACGAAAATGCTGCCGTCGATCTGCGTGTCCGTAGTGATGAGCTCGGTTCTGCCGTCCACGATCAGGTCGGCTGCCAGCAAAGCGTCCGCGCTGCCGACGAGTGCGGTGAGCCAGAGAAGTAACGCTTTGACCAGAGATGTCGATCGCTGCGTTTTGCCTCTCATGTTTTCCTTCCTTTCGGGGCTCAGGGCACGGTGGCCGACCCACGAGACAAATCACCACCGCCACTCAGCGGCGCGGTTCCAGATCGTGTCCAACCAACCCAAAGTCTATCACAATCTGGTCTTCGCCCCTTCCGCGAGCGGTCGATCCAAATGCCGTGCTCTACGAGCTCGCCGGACGGATCGGCGAGCTTGTCGTATCGTCCCACAGGCTCGCCGGACGGATCCGGACGCTTGTCCGCGCCCCCCCGGAGGCTCAGAAGCGCCTTCCGACCTCGAGCTCGAGCTGTTCGAAAGTGCGTTCGCCGACGACGATGGCCGCCGGCAGGAAGCCTCCGGCGTCGTCGGAGCTCGCCCGATAGAAGTCCGCGAGCCTGGCGAGCGCCTGGCGCGTCCGGGGAGAGCGCGAGCCGCGCTGCTCCTCCAGGACCACGAAGCCGCGCCGCAAGAGCTCCCCGGCCTCCGCGTGGCGCCCCTGGCCCGCGAGGCTTGCCCCCAGGAGGCTCTCGGCCTCGGCGACGCGCCAATGCCCCTCGGCGTGAGACGAGCGCAGCTCGCGGAGGGCACGGCCGAGGACGTCTTCGGCCTCGGCCGGCCGGCCGCGGTCGAGAAGCCAGCGTCCGATCGCTACCCGCGGGTAGGCGAGGGCCGGGTGGCCGGCGGGGAGGCGTCCCTCGAGGCTTTCGGCGGCGACCCGGTAGAGGTCGATCGCCGCATCGAGGTCGCCGCGGTCGTGGTAGAGCTGACCTAGCGAGTAGCGGACCTGAGCCACGTGGGGGTGCTCCTCGCCCAGGAGCTCGAGGCGTATCTCCAGGGCCTGCCGGAAAAGCGCCTCGGCCGCGACGTGCTCGCTGTTGCGCCCGAGGACGACGGCGAGGTTGTTCAGAAGCGTCGCCACCGCCGGGTTGCGGCCGCCGTCGAGGCGCCGCCGGATCGCCAGGCTCTCGCTGAAGAGCCGCTTCGACTCTTCGTAGGCGCCCCGTTCTCCCAGTGTGCGGGCCAGCAGATGGAGGGTCGTCGAGAGCTTTCCCTCGGCCTCGCCGGCGCCCCGCTCGCGGAAGAGGTCGCGGCGCACCGCGAGGGCTTCGCGGTAGAGGGCCTCGGCGGCCTTGTAGTCGGCACGTGCGAAGTGAAGCTGTGCCTCGCCTTCCAGGCCCTGGGCCTGGTGAGCGCGGCTCATGCCGTAGAGCCCGCGTTGAAGGCGTGCCCGCTCGACGAGGGGCTCGGCCTCGAGCTCGGCGGAGAAAGCCGTCACCAGGACGACGAAGACGCCGCTGGCGACCACCGCCCACCGGTGGCGGCGCAGCAACCTGGCCGGTTGCCAGAGCTCGGGGTTCATCGTCCACCTCCGGCGTCCTCTCGAGAGCCGGCGACAGGCTCCGATGTCCTCTCGTGGGCGAGCTCGACGTCCCCGGAAAGGGACACTCTCTGCGCGTCGCCGCCGCGTATTGCGGCCGCTCGCCGGCGGCTGTGGTCAACGAGGACGTGGCGCATTACTCGCGCCGCCACGCCGAGGAAGTGGGCGCGGCTCTGCCCTCGTCCGCTCGGCAGGGACTGAAAACAAGCGTTTTCCGTGTAGCTCATTGATGCCGTCTCCTGAGTCGCCGCACGGGAAGAGCCTGGCGGTCTCCGACGTTCCTTGCAAGACCACGACCAGGGAATGCGTCGACGCTCGGCGGACGTGGCGAGAAGCCGCCGATCCGGGACGAGCTGCACCCTGGCTCGGCCAGCTTACAGGCTCCGGAAAGACTTGCTGCGACATCGCGTACAGACAAGCTCCGCCTGCTTCGGACGCCTCCAGGAGCCCGGGCGCAGCGAGCCCGGGTCGCTCACCCCAAGGACCCGGACGTCGTTGCTCCCGCAGTCGCACTGGTACCAGGGGTCGGCCGCCGCCAGGTACCTGGCTTGCGGCTCCGCAACGACGTCGCCGCTTGACTCCCGTGATCCGCGACGCGTCTCGACGGGCGATTCCTCTTCGAGGAAGAGCCGGACCCGCCAGACCGCCTGGGCGAGGTCCTTCAAGTCGTGCTGCCAGACGTGAAGGAGGCGCCAACCCATCTCCGTGAGTTGGTCGTCGATCCCAAGGTCCCGTTCGACGTTGGCGCGCAACTTCTCCGCCCAGAGCTCTTGCCGGGTCGACGGTGCCGAGTAGTGGATCGGGCAACCATGCCAGAAGCAGCCATCGACGAAGACCGCGACTTTGGCGGCGACGAAGGCCAGGTCAGGCCGTCCCGGAAGCTTGTAGTGAAGACGATAGCGTAAACCCGCTCGCCACAGAGCCTTGCGCAGCCGGACCTCAGGGCCGGTGTCGCGGCTTCGGATCCGCGACATGTTCTCCGAGCGGGACAGTCGGGCCACCGTTCTATCCTGCTATCTCCGAATGAGGCTTCGGATCAACTCTACTCGGTTCACGCCGACCCGGGAAGCGTCCGCGGAGGACGCAGCACTCAGCGCCAGAGCATGATCCAAACGTAGCTGGGCAATTCGGCGAAGCTTGACGCAAGTGCCGTCATCCGACTTTGTCTCTGACTCCCGCCTACCGCCAAGAGAAAGTCGGGCTAGGATCGTTCCGGTGGCGTCAAAAACTGTCTCACGAACTTCAAGCGAGACCCTCTCCTTGACCAGGACCTCCAGACAGACATACTTGCCATCGTGTTTTATGATGCAGTAGTCAGTTATCCGTCTTTTCCCTCTCTTCGACAGGATACCCTCAGTGGGAATGACCGAAGTTCGGACGAAGGTGAAGAGTCCGCCGATCTTCCTAGGGTCATCGGCATCGCAGAGCGGCGTCGTACAGATCAGATACTCTTCAGCGCTATTCCCAAGTGCACCGACTACCGTACCCTGAGTCAGGCAATCAGGAGGGTCAAACTGCTGGTGAAACAGCGCGTCAAGAGGGAGTAGAGGATCGACGATGCTGGCCTTCACGCCCTCTTCGGAGTCTTCCTCTGAGAGACCACGGAGAAGCGTCCATGCCACCAGGCGACCCCTATCTTTGCCGATTTCTACTCCGGCTACATCAGGCAGATGATCTACTCGGCCACACTTCAGCCAATTTTCAAGAACCGACGGAGTAAATTTGTTGGTCGTATCTTCAGCCACTCCCTCCAGCCGTTTTTCGGAAAGCCTGTGCCCAAAGATTTCAGCGATATGCCCGCCATAAATTTGTCGACCTCGGCTACTAAGCACCTCGAACTGATCATGGTCTCTTTCGAGTCGAGAGCGCCACTCGTCGACCAGGACGTTTAGGAAAGCGCCACCAGGACCGACCGGACTATCTTCGCTTGACGCCTCGAAGAACACAGACATGTCCATCGCTTTACCGATATGCTCAAGGATCTCAGGCACGTGCTCGCGGTGACGGCACGTCATCTCCAGCATCGCAAGCTGGACGATTCCTCCGAACCTCTGAGCCAGGCCGCCGAGTGCATGATCGAAGAGCTCATCAGGCGAGACCGTCAAGGCAGGCTCATCCTCTTCGATACCTTCCTTCACTCTGATGGCGATGACCAGATTCTTGATCCGCAGGTGTCCGGGGGAGTCCTTTGTCGATTCCGACTTCTCAGACGGCCATCTCTCATCGAGAGCGTTACGAACTTCCTTGACACGGCCTTGCCCGGTATAGATACAAATGAACCGCAGCGCACCGTCCATAAGAGCATCCAAGATTTCGAGCGCCTGCTTCCCGCCGTCGTCACTGACCAGATACCAATCTAGAACGACAATGTCCGCACGCCGGGCAAGGTTAATCGCGGTCTCGTGTTCACGCTGCTTGTACCGAACACCGCAGGTAATGACGTGCTCCCTCAAGAGAGCCCGTTGTAGCACTCTGAGAAGATCCGTGTCATCTTCAGCCTCAGCGTCTCTTCGATAAGAAGGGACGGCGACTTCCCCGGGTGGCCCGACGTCTTCCATTGCGTCGTCTTCACGGACTTCTTCAGAGGAGTCAAAGGCCTTCTGGTCATCAGCCGGAACGATGCCTTCACCGGGCCAGCGATCGTCAATGATCACGGCGCTTCGTACGTACTTTCGAAAAATCGAACGACTCAGCTCGGAAAAACTCTGCATTCTCGATTACTCCGACAGGACGACGTCCTCGTGGAAGCGGATACAGATACAGGCGCCCGAGAGCTTCCTGTACGGCTTCTGATCGGTCGCCCAGATCTCGTGCCCGTATCGCTTCAGGTTGGCACGAGCGATATACAAGCCCAGTCCTCGGCCCATTGGCTGCTTGCTGCTGAAGAACGGCTCGAAGACGTCTTCCAAGAGCGTCGGATGAATCCCCGGCCCTGTGTCGCAGATCGTCAGGACGTCGTCGTGCCGATCGAGGACAACTCGGCGCTCTTCGCCGTCTCGAAGCCAGTAAATGGAATTGTCGACGAGATTCACGAAAACAGGTAGGACGATCGCCGGCACCTCCATGATCCGGAAGGATCGAAATGCGTCACTCGCCTCGATTTCGACACCTGTCGACCGTAGAGGGCGCTCCAGGAAATCTCTGCAGTAAACAAGAACTCGATTCCCGTCGATCTCGCTCTTGGTTCGATAACTACCACGATAGAGCGGGCTCATCAGACGGTAGCGCTGTTCGAAGTGTTGAAAGTTTGCTTGCAGGTCTTCGACGATGGATTTCTCTCTCGGAGCATTTCGAACCAGATTGCGCAAGCGAGAGAGACCAGTGCGGATACCCGCATAGAGCCGATTGAGGTCGTGATCGATGATCTCAACCGACAAGCCGAGCTGCACGAGCTCCAGGTTCCGGTCCACCGTTTCGCTAAGCTCCTCGATCAGTCCCGTTTGAGCCGCCATGGTCTCGTCAGGGGCGTCGCTGAAGTACCTGCTCAAATGAGTCGTCAACCGCCCTTGGTGCTCTCTGAGGTTTGCCGTCGCAATCTCGGCGGCCTCGCTGACGGCCGCCAGGAGATCGGATGTATCCTCGATCTCGATAGCTTTTGCTTCTTCCAGGGTCGGAGCTCCTGTTATCTCTCTCAAAGCAAGGTCCACGCGAGATTGCTCTTGCTTGCGAAGGTCCCTCAGGATTGACTTCATGCTCTCCATTTCGGCATCTGCCGCACTTTCAAGCTCCTGGTAGGCTTTACCTATGAACATTACAGCTTGGCTGTAGGCGTTCTCAATGACTCGACGTTGACTCGCGGCATCTTCTGCTCCGGGGAATTTCTCCCTGACCGTATTGGTGAACTTCTGTCGATATTCACTGCACGCTCCCGAGAATTCTTGGAAAGCGATGGTATGATCATGCGAAAGGCGCTTCAAGTCGCGATCGCGCGCGAATAATACCGTCCGCGGCATCGAGAACCTGGCCTTCCCTCTGATCTGGGAAATCCGATTCTCGAACCTGACCAGCTCTTCGGTCATTTTCGCCGTCTCGGCGTCGGTAATACCCCCCAACTTGCTCACCGCCTTCTCATATGCCAGCTCTAGCTGTTCAGGACCATCGTTCTCGATAAACGCTATCCTCTTGGCGGCCTCTTCTCGTAGCTCTTTGCGTTTCTCTGCTGCCCGCTTACGCTCCTGGCGCGCCCTCTTGTACTCGTCCTTGACTCTCTCCTTCTGTTCGAAAAACACTGTACCCTTTGAGAAGTATTGTCTTGCCAGGTATATGAAGAAATACTCAAGCCGGCCTTTGAAATCGCGAAATGCGACACTGCCGATGAGCCCCTCTCTGCCTGCCTTGTCTCTAAGGTGTGGGTTCTGCGTCCGACTGATTTCTACGTAACCAAACATTCGGCGATAGCTGAAGAAGTAGAATCCGGCGCCCTTTGAGCGTCGCTCTTCAATGCCAAGCCAGTCGTCTGCGCGACGGCCATAGGGGAGGACACGAAGGTCGTCCCGGTAGACCATGAGGCCTCCAAATTTCTTTAACTTGTTACTGACGAGGGTCCACCGCTCATTATCGAGGCTGGTTGCATTCTTGTCTTGAAAGTACCAAAGGTGAAGCCGGAAGGGACCGCAGCGTAGTGCTTGCTTCGGTTGAGCCGGAACAGGAGGGAGGTCTGCCGGTTTCCCATAGATCTCGAGAAGACCTTTAAAGCGGCCAAACGCATCGAACTCCACATCAATACGATGGTCGTAGAAGTGGAGATCCTGAGGTTCAAAGGTTGCCGTCTCGGTAAACAGGCTCCTCAGGTGTTGATCTTCTGGGATCCAGCGTCTCACGTCGGTGCTAAAGTCCGCCTTGTTACGCCCATCATTGTGTTCGATCTCTTCGAATCGATTTCTGAAATTGCTAAGCAGTTGAACGAGGTCTTCAAACGATTCGTTGTTTTCGTCGCGTCCGGGTTTCTCAACGTGCCTCTTGAAGTCTTCCTGAAGATGATGTATGCAAAAAATGACGCCGTGCCCTTTCCAGGAACGTATCGTCCGTCGTAGGCTCGCCATTTCGACTTGAAAGCTGTCGAGCTGATCGAGGATCTGCTGCCGGAGTGCCAGGGCGGCTTGGCGCTTCTTCTCGTCTTGAACGCCTTGCCAGGCATATGCCTGCTTTTCTGACATCAGGTCAGCCTTGAGCACTTCGACCATATCCGCAACGATCCCCATGTCGAGCTCGTCGATGTCAGAGAAGGAGAGATCGGGGATTTCGACGTCGGAAAGGCGCAAATGCTCGTTGCGGACGATGTTCCAGTTGATCAGAAGGGCGACGAACGGTTGATCCGGATTCTTCGGACGACGACTACGACTAATGAGGAGGAGGGTGTCACCGATCGTCGAGACCGCGAGGCGTCCGATACCTTTTTCCCCTTGAATAGGTCGAGGCTCCATACCTTCCGGAGGTTCGACGCTGACTTGAAGGTCTTCCTTGCCCGCCGCGCCGACGACAAGCCACCGATGAAGAAGCTCGTCCTCGGTCATGCCGGTGCCGTCGTCCCAGAGGATCACCTGGTCGTTCTCCAGGTAGATGTCGAGCTTCACCTGCTCGGCGTAGGCGTCCCAGGCGTTCTTGAACAGCTCGCTGATCGCCGTCGGGCAGTTTGCGATCTGCTGCAAGCCGAGCAGATCGATGACTCGGGCCTGAACCTCGAACCGGGCCATGCTCAGCCAGCTCCGTTTTCTAGAAGACGGTCCTGAATCGCCTTGACAAAGGCTTCAGCGAGCCTGGGAGGGACAGCGTTGCCAATCTGAATAACCTTCATGTCGCGGCTGCTGTTCAGAGGATCATAGAAATCGTAGGTCGGTGGAAAGGTCTGGAGTAAGGCTCCCTCTCGTGGAGTGATTGCCCGATTCTCTTCTGGATGACCGAAGCGTCCGTTGGAGAGGCTGACGAACCGGGTGGTCAAAGTCGGCGCGGGTTTGTTCCAATCCATGCGTCCGTAGACGTCGGTGTGGCCTTCATGTTCCTTGTAACACTCCAAGGAAAGGCCTTCTGGCCAGTCAAGGCGAGTTCCTCCGGGTCGCGAAATTGCCGCGATCCGTCGGAGGTTCTTGTCGGACAGATTCGCTGCGGTATGTAGGGAATCGCGCTCGCAGGTGTCTCCGGCTGTCAATCTCGACAGATTCGTTTCGCTGAAGGCGTCTTTGACGGTACGATAGCTCTCTGGTTGATGGGTTCCCTCCGGCCAAGGAGGTTTTCCCAGAGCTGAACGGCAAGCGACGAGGATCGTCCGGAGCCGCTTCTGAGGCACTCCGTAACGGGCCGCGTTGACGACGGCGTACTCGACGCTGTAGCCGGCACTCCTGAGGCGGTTGACCGACTTCTCCCAGATAGAATCATACTTCTTGGCTCGGATTCCTGGAACGTTCTCGATGACGACAAAGTCAGGACGGAAAGTTCTCACGTGGTCGATGAAGGAAGCGAGCGCTTCGCGGTCGTGAATGGACCGCTCTTTGCTCGTTCGGAGGTTGGTGAACGGTTGACAGGGCGGGCATCCGACAAAGGCCAGGGAACGGCTCAGAAAGGGTGAAAGATGTTGAAACAAGGCCTCGGGTGCCAGGTCTTCGATCCGTGAATGGACGAACGGAACGCTCTTCCGGCCAGGATTGTGGTTGTTCTTGACGTAGGTGTCTTTGACGCGATCGTCGCAGTCTACACCGCAGGCGACGACGGCTTTCGCAGACAGGGCTCCGCAGGTGAAGCCACCTCCGCCGCAAAAGAAGTCGACGGCGACCAAGGGCCCCGATCTTTCGAGGATTGTCTTTTCCCGGGTGGCCAACCAATGCCGCAGCGGGATCTGTCGCCCGCCCCCAAGGACGGCCGATTTCCGACCTCGCCAACCGCGGACGCTGCCCCCGGGACCTGGGAAGTCCTGGAGTAGGCGCAAGGGGTCCGACTTTTGCGACCAAGTTGGGCTGCCCATGGCCCGATGCTACGACAGTTGCTCGGTCCAGGCAATGTCGAACGCCTGACGGACTCGGCTCGGCGGCGGTTTGCGACCGTGTCAAACCTCGCCGGGTGCGCTGTCGTCTCCGAGATCGGACGCCAGCCAGCGGCTCAAGATGGCGGCCAGGTCCTCCATCCGGTAGGGCTTGGCGAGGTAGTCGTCCATGCCGGCGGCGAGGCATTTCTCGCGGTCGCCGCGCATGGCGTGCGCGGTGACCGCGATGACCGGCAGGCCGCCTTTGTCGCCCTGACGGATCCGGCGGCAGGTCTCGTAGCCGTCGAGCCCGGGCATCTGGCAGTCGAGCAGCACCAGGTCGTACGTCCGCTGGCCGAGCGCTTCGAGGACCTCGAAGCCGTTCTCCACGGCGTCGACCTGGTAGCCGAGGCGGTCCAACTGCTTCGACAGGATCATGCGGTTGACCTTGTCGTCCTCGGCGAGCAGGATCCGGCGGCCGCGCGGCTCGCCGGCTTCCGGTTCGCCAGCCGCCTCGCGCTCTACGGCCGCCTCCTCCGGCGGCTCAGGGACGGTGGCGAAACGCGCCGTGAACGAGAAGCTGGCGCCGGTGCCGGGGGCGCTTCGGACCGAGATCTCGCCCTCCATCAAGGCGACGATCCGCTGGCTGATGGCGAGCCCCAGACCGGTGCCCCCGAACGGCCGGGCGCTCGTGCCGTCGGCCTGGGTGAAGGGGGCGAAAAGCCCCGCCAGCTTCTCGGCGGCGATGCCGATGCCCGTGTCGCGGACGGCGAAGCGCAGGTACAGGCTTTCGCCCACCTGGTGCTCACGGGCGACGTCGACCTCGACCCGGCCCTCCGGGGTGAACTTGATCGCGTTGTCGATCAGGTTGATCAGGACCTGCCGGAGGCGCGAGGCGTCGCCGGAGACCCACTCGGGAACGTCGGCGGCGATCTCGACGCGGATCAAGAGTCCCTTGGCCGTGGCCCGTGGCGCCAGCAGGTCGACGACGCCCTTCACCGCGTTGCGGGGGCGAAAAGCCGCCGTCTCGAGCGCCAGCTCGCCGGCCTCGACACTGGAGAAGTCCAGGATGTCGTTGATCACTCCGAGCAGACCCTCGGCGGAGGATTCGATCGTCTTGACGTACTCGCGGCCTTCCCCCGGCAACTTGAGCTTGAGCAGCAGGCTCGCCACGCCGAGGATGCCGTTCATCGGTGTGCGGATCTCGTGGCTCATGTTGGCGAGGAACTGGCTCTTGACCTCGTTGGCGTGCTCAGCCGTTTCCTTGGCGGCGCGCAGCTGCCTTTCCATGCGGATCCGTTGATCTTCGTAGAGCCAGGCGAAAAAGCCGATCAGGAGCACGGTCAACCCGGCGATCAAGCCCCGCGCCGCCGTCCTCTCGCCACGCTCCAGTGAGAAGTCGGGAAAGGCCCAGCCGGTCAGGTGGAGGATCGTGAAGCCCACGATCACCAGGAAGACGACGGCCGTCATGACGAGCCCCGAGCGCCGGTCGACCAGGAAGGTCGCCGCGAGCGGCATGATCGTCAGGGTGAAGACGATGGGGCGCTCGAGACCTCCGACGACGTAGAGGGTCGAGACCATGGTCACGAGGCTCGTGAAGACGACGAGGTTGCCGGTGAGCTGCAGCCTCCCGGTGGCGCGAAGGACGAAGGGTGCGGCCAGGAAGACCAGGATGCAGAGCAACGACGCGGCGGTGGCGGTGGCGGGGAGCTCGGCGATCACGAGCCGCAGCGGCAGGCCCACGCCGAGGACCGCCGCCAGCGCCCAGGAGACCCCGACCAGGATGCGGCCGCGCCGTTGGACGTCATAGTCGGCACGCAGGTCGCCTGGAAGGAAGAAGTCGGCAGTGCGGCGTACGATTTCCTTCATCCTGAACCCTGTCGGCCACTGCAGGAGCCGACAGGCGTTTGGGCAGGGTAGCACAGAACCGGGTGCTTCCCGGCCTCCATGGCGCTCAGACGGCTATGGTCCCCGGGCCCTCACCCTGATACAATCTCCCGCTCTATGGATTCCATGCACTCCACCACCGTTCTCCTGGTACGCCGCGACGGCCAGACCGTGATGGCGAGCGACGGCCAGGTCACCCTTCAAAACACGATCGTCAAGTCGACGGCCAACAAGGTCAAGCGGACGGGCCGCGGCGACGTCCTGGTAGGCTTCGCTGGCGGCGCGGCCGACGGGCTGGCGCTTTTTTCCCGGTTCGAGGCCAAGCTCGACGAGTTCCAGGGCAACCTGGAGCGTTCCGTCGTCGAGCTGGCCAAGGACTGGCGCACCGACCGCGTGCTGCGCCAGCTCCAGGCCATGATGATCATCGCCGGCCGCGACAAGAGCTTCCTCATGTCGGGGACCGGAGACCTGCTGCAGCCCGACGCGGAGGGGGTGCTCGCCATCGGCTCCGGCGCCAACTTCGCGCTCGCCGCGGCGCGGGCGCTGATGCGCCATACCGACCTCTCCCCGCGGTCCATCGTCGAAGAGGCGATGAAGGTCGCCGCCGAGATCTGTGTCTTCACCAACGACCAGCTGACGATCGAGGAGCTTTAGCCCAGATGACGACGTCCACCATCGACAAGCCCGGAGCCGCCAGCGGCTCCGCCAAGAAGAGCCGCAAGAGCAGCGGCAAAAAGAGCGGCAAGAAAAGCGACAAGGAAAGCGGCAAGGAAAGCGGCGTCCGCTTTGCCGAACCTGTCCTGCTCGACGAGCTGACACCGCGCCAGATCGTCGCCGAGCTCGACAAGTTCGTCGTTGGCCAGAAAGCGGCCAAGCGGGCCGTGGCGATCGCGCTGCGCAACCGCTGGCGCCGGCAGCAGATCGAGGGGCCGATGTCGGAGGAGATCGTTCCCAAGAACATCCTCATGATCGGCCCCACCGGCGTCGGCAAGACCGAG
Source organism: uncultured bacterium (assembly GCA_965371445.1). Classification (GTDB taxonomy): domain Bacteria; phylum Acidobacteriota; class Thermoanaerobaculia; order Multivoradales; family J023; genus DASWIG01. The sequence goes on from CBDUYN010000205.1 coordinate 13,169, forward strand.
ATCGCCCGGCGGCTGGCGCGGCTCGCCCACGCCCCCTTCTTGAAGGTCGAGGCCTCGAAGTTCACCGAGGTCGGTTACGTGGGCCGCGACGTCGAGTCGATGATCCGCGACCTGATGGATTTCTCGATCGCCCTCGTCAAGTCCGAGAAGCGCGAGCTCGTGGCCAAGGCCGCCGTCGAGCGCGTCGAGGACCGCCTCCTCGACCTCCTGCTGCCCACCCCGACGACGCCCGGCTTCTCGATGCCGGGCGTCCTCGACGAGCTCGACGAGGAACCCGCCCCCAACCCGACGCGGGAGAAGTTCCGCGACTTCCTGAAGAAGGGCAAGCTCGAGAACCGCGAGGTCGAGATCGAGGTCGACGAGACCCGTTTCCCGAGCTTCGAGATGTTCACCCCGCACGGCGGCGTCGAGGAGGTGGGCATCAACCTGAAGGACATGATGCCCGGCCTTTTCGGCCGGCGGCGGCGTCAGAGCTTCAAGGTCCACGAGGCCCGCGAGATCTTGAAGCAGCAGGAGATCGAGAAGCTGATCGACCAGCGCCAGGTGGCCAAGGAGGCGATCCGGCGCGTCGAGCAGGGCGGCATCATCTTCCTCGACGAGATCGACAAGGTGGCGGGCCGCGAGGGCGGGCGCGGTCCCGACATCTCGCGCGAAGGCGTGCAGCGCGACCTGCTGCCGATCGTCGAGGGAACGACGGTGACCACGAAGTACGGCATGGTCCGGACCGACCACATCCTCTTCATCGCCGCCGGCGCCTTTCACGTCGCCAAGCCTTCCGACCTGATCCCCGAGCTCCAGGGACGCCTGCCGATCCGCGTCGAGCTCGACGCCCTGGGCAAGGACGAGTTCGTTCGGATCCTGACCGAGCCCGAGGCGTCCCTGACCAAGCAGTACACGGCGCTGCTTGAGACCGAGGGCGTCGTGCTGCGCTACGACCCCGACTCGATCGAGGAGATCGCCAGGCTTGCCGTCGAGGTCAACTCGCGCACCGAGAACATCGGTGCCCGGCGCCTCGCCACCCTGATGGAACGGCTCTTGGAAGAGCTTTCCTTCGACGCCCCGGACATGGACGGGGTCGAGTTCGAAGTCACCGGCGAATACGTTCGCTCGGCTCTCGCCGACATCGTCAAGAACGAGGATCTGAGCCGTTATGTGCTTTGACAAGAGATACGATCTTGCCGGCCGCGTCCTGGCCTCGATGCTGCTCGTTGCGGGCCTCGCCGCCGCCGGCTGCGGCAAGAGGGGCGATCCGCTGCCGCCGTGGCGCGACATCCCGCTCAGGACGACGGACCTCGTGCTACGCCAACAAGGAAAGGTGATCCTGTTCGAGATGGGTTATCCCTCGGTCACGGTGAGCGGCCTGCCGCTCGGAGGCGTCGAGGGCGTCGAGCTCTACCAGATGACGAAACCCGCCCTCGAGGGCACCGCGCCGCCGACCGAGGCGGCGGAGTTCGCGGGCCGCGCCGAGGTGCTCTTGACGCTGCGCGGTGCCGAGCTTGGCGCTGCCGTCACCGGGGACCGCCTCCAGTTTCGCATTCCCCTCGCGCAAGAGCTTCCCGAGGAGGGCGCCGCTCACTACTTCGGGGTGCGGACCTTGAAGGGCTCCGAGTCCTCGGACCTCTCGAACCTGGTGAGTCTCGTCCCCATCGAGCCGCCGGCGGCGCCCGCGAACCTCCAGGTGGTGACCCATCCCGACTCGATCGAGCTCAGCTGGGAAAGCGAGGCCGAGATGCAGGGCTTCGCCGTCTACCGCCGCGGCGCCCGGGAACGGGGTTACGGCGAGCCGATCCGGACCCTCGCCGGCGACGCGCGCTCCTACCGCGACAGCGGCGTCGAATACGGCCGGCGCTACATCTACACGGTGCGGGCGCTCGCCAGCTTGACCCCTCCGATCCTCTCGGCGGAAGCCGGCGAGCGCGAGATCGAGTATGCCGACCGCTTTGCGCCTCCGGTGCCGGGGAACTTCGTCGCCCTGGGCGAGCGGGCACGGATGCGGCTGCGCTGGGACGCCTCCGAGGCCGACGACGTCGCCGGCTACGTCCTCTATCGCCGCGAGCCCGGACGCGACTTCCACCGCTTGAACGAGGAGCTGATCACCTTTGTCGAGCACATCGACCGCGGGCTCGTCGCGGGCTTCCGCTACGACTACCGGATCCAGGTCGTCGACCAGGCGGGCAACGAGAGCGAGCTCTCCGAGCCGATTTCCGCCGAAGTCCGCTAGCGAGAGGCCATGGCCTGGTACAAGGAGTGGTTCGGCGAGGAGTACCTGGAGCTCTACGCCCACCGCGACGAAGGCGAGGCCGACCGGCACGCCGACTTCGTGGCTCGTCACCTGGAGGCCCAGGAGCCGCCCGGGCCGGTGCTCGACCTGGCCTGCGGCGCCGGGCGCCACACGGTGGCGCTCCGGCGGCGCGGCTTTCAGGCCCTGGGGATCGACCTCTCCTTCACCCTCCTCCACCACGAGCCCCGGGTCCCGGCCGCGGCCGGCGACATGTGCTGCCTGCCTTTTGCCGACGCGACGTTCGACTGGGTGCTCAACTTCTTCACCTCCTTCGGCTACTTCGAGCGCGAACGGCAGAACTTCCGGGTGCTCGAAGAGATCGTCCGGGTGCTCCGCCCCGACGGATGCTTCCTCATCGACTTCTTGAACCGCGACCGGGTGCTTGCACAGCTCAGGCCGCGCGAGACGCAGGAGATCGCCGGCCGCCAGGTGGAGATCGAGCGCTGGTTCGACTCGGCGACGCAGCGCATCAACAAGCGCATCCGACTCGCCGGAACCGGAGGCGCCCGCCGTACTTATCTGGAGAGCGTCCGGGCCTACACCCGCGAGGAGGTCACGATCGGGCTGCGCTGGGCGGGCCTTGAGGTCGACTCCCTCTTCGGCAATTTCGATGGAGATCCCTTTGACCGCGACAGCGAACGCCTCATCCTCGTCGGCCACCGGCCAAGTTGAAATCGACCTGCTCCAAAGCGGACGCCTGCCGCCGCTCCCGACGGCGTTTCTCGGCGGAGAGCACCACGATCTCCTCTCGCCGCTTCGTTTCTTGAGCCCCGGAGCGATGCCGGAGGGCGAGCCGCCCCGCCTCGACCGGAGCGAGCTCGCCGCGGCCCTCGCCGACGCCAACGCCGGTTACGGCCACCCGCGTGCCCGGGAGCTCGGCCGGCGCCTCGCCGATCCCTCAACCCGGGTCGTCGTCACCGGCCAGCAGCCGGGGCTTTACGGCGGACCGCTCCTGGCGCTGACCAAGATGGCGGCCGCCGTCCGCTGGGCCCAGGCCCTGGAGGAGGCCGGGGAGTGCGCTGTCGCCGTCTTCTGGATGGCGACCGAGGACCACGACTGGGACGAGTCGACCCGGATCGCGTTCCTCGCCCGCGACGGCGAGCGCCGCTACGACCTGGGGGAGGACCTCGCGAAGCTCGTCCCGGTGGGCCTCAGGACGTTCGGGCCGGAGCTCGCCTCGCTGCAGGGGCAACTTGCCGCCGAGCTCGGCATGAGCTTCGAATCAGGCCTCGCCTACGCGGACCGCTTCTACCGCGACGGTGCTCGCTTCGGCGACGCTTTCGCCCAGCTTTTCATCGAGCTGCTGGGTGAGCGGGCGCCGCTTTTCTTTGACTCGATGCTTCCCACGGCGAAACGTCTCCAGGGCCCCTGGCTACGGCGGATCCTCGAGCGCCGCCGCGAGGTCGACGAGGAGCTGGACCGCGCGAGCGCCGAGCTCGATCGGCGCCGCCTGCCGCGCCAAGTCCGCTTTCAGAGCGGTCAATGTCCGCTTTTCCTCCTCGACGGCCGAGAGCGTCGCCGGATCCTCTGGGACGGAGAGGAGCGGTTCCGCTTGCGCGGCAGCGAAGCGCCGAGCGCATCCGTCGACGAGCTCCTGAAGGTCGCCGACGAGGAGCCCGAACGTCTGAGCCCCGGAGTGCTCGCGAGGCCCGCCGTCCAGGACGCGATCTTCGGGACGACGCTCCAGGTGATGGGTCCCGCGGAAACGTCGTACCTGGCCCAGGCGTCGGCGCTCTACCGGGTGGTCGAGGTGCCCGCGCCGTGGACGACGCTCCGTCCCCAGGTGCTGGTGCTGGAAAAGCGCCAGCTGGCGCAGATGGCCGAGCTCGGGGTCTCGCTGGGCGATCTTGTCGGCGAGCCCCTTGACGAGCTCCTGGCCGCCAAGCTCCATGAGGACTTCCTCGAGCCGGTGCGAAGGGAGATCGAGGGGCTTCTCGATTCCCTCCGTGGGCCCGCGCTGGAGCTTGAGGCGCAGCTGGAGAAGCCGTGGCAGAAAACCCGCGACCAGATCAGCCGCGCCCTCGATCAGCTGCAAGGGAGAATCATCGGCGCCGTGGCTCGGCGCCACAACGTGTGGCACCGGCGGCTCGGCCGGATCCGCGAGCAATGCCTGCCGGGAGAAAACCTCCAGGAACGCCATTTGAGCCTCGTCCACTACGTCGCGCGCTACGGCCCGGCGTTCGTCGAGGCCTACTTCTCGGACTTCGACCTCGATCCGCGGCGGCTCCAGGTCTTTGTGCTGTCCCCTTGGGGGGATCCAGGGGGGGAAAGGCTGTCCCCTTGGGGGGATCAAGGG
>CBDUYN010000206.1:0-17532 GCA_965371445.1 uncultured bacterium
CTCGACCTGAGCGGACGCGAGATCACGAGCCTGGAAGGACTTCCCGAATCCCTCACCACTCTCGACCTTCGCGGAACCGGGATCACGAGCCTGGAAGGACTGCCTGGCAAGCTTCAGGAATTGACCCTCAACGCCGGCCAGGTGGCAAGCTTGGAGGGCTTGCCCTCGTCGGTGCGAGCGTTGCACTTCCGGGACCGGAACCGGATTTGAGACTTGGGGCTTCCCGATGCCCTCATGGATGAGAGGCTCCGATGCGCGATCGTAAGAACCCTATCGCCCCCTGGACGTCGAGCAGATGGTCGCGGACCATCTCGATCGAAAAACGCGACGGCAAAGCACGCTGAAACTTGCTGAGACGATACTCGGGCAAGGCTGCAAGGAGGCGTCGCTGATTCTCCTCGTCGTCCCAAAACGACCGGGACGCCATTCTACCCAACGGCTCGTGGAGGTCGCCCACCGCTCCCTCGGCGCTGACGATCTTCAGACGAAAGTTGTCGGCGACGATTTTCAGTCGGCTGTCCTGAAGCATCAATCCCAGCCGCAACGCATGGTTGACCGCACCCCCCGCGAACGTCCACCACAGAACATGCGCCGGCTCGACACGAAACGCCAGACCCGATGCACGCAGCAGAGGACCCAGGTCGTCACGCAGACGGGCCAAGGCGTCCCGCGCCCGGGGCTCCATGAAGGGCACGACGTCGTCGGACGTCAAAACCTCGGCCATCTGCTGACAAAGCTCGAAGCCGAGCAACTGAGGCATGAAACCACCCCAGGACGGCTTACGACCCCGCGGCGCCGGCACCACCCGGATCTTGCGGTCCCCGTGATGGATCGACGCCACCGTCCAGGCCTTGCCGCTCAACAAGAACGAACTCATGTCCTCGACCAGCTTGTCGACGAAACCCTGCTCCAGGTAACCCACGAGATAACCGGCGGAAGTCTCGACGCGGTAGAGCTGCGGCGACGAGAAGACCGCGTAGAGCTCCATGAAGTTCCGGCGCCCGAAGACCCGCTCCGTCTCGTCGCCGATCACCAGGAGGCCCTCCGTGCGGTAAAGGAAATCCTCGGCGACAAGATGCTCCACCAAGACGTCGAATTCCTCTCGCTCGATCGCCGAAAAGTCTGGAACACGGCTTAGACGTTGCCAGGCGGTCTCCGCCGACACTCCGCCCGACTCGATCGACAGCGCCAGGAGCTGATGGACCAGCACCGGCCAGCAACGACGACGAACCGGAACCCGCTCCACCCAGCCGCGACGCGCCAGCTCGACGATCGCCACCGCCTGTAACGCCACTTCGACGTCCTCACACAAAAACGTCGTGTTCGCCCGCGCCGTATTCTCCCCCCCGACCACCCCCGACGGGGCCATGGGACGGCGGCCCGTGCGACCCAGGCGCTGCATGAACGACGACACCGTCGACGGTGCGTTGGCCTGAAAAACCAAATCCAGGTCGCCGACGTCGATTCCGAGCTCCAACGTCGACGTACAGACGATGCAGGCGTTTCTCCCGTGATGGAAACGCTCTTCCGCCACTTCCCGCTCCTCTCGCGACACCGAGCTGTGGTGAACGAAAACGTCCGTCCCGCGGCCGCGAAAACGCTCCGCGACCGCCTCCGTCAACGAGCGGCTCTGACAGAAAAAGAGGCTTTTCTTGCCCTCCGCCAGCCGGGACGCCACCGAGGCCATCTGAGCGATGCTCTCCGGCAGCAGGATCCGGAGATCTTTTTCCGAGGGCGTCTTCGGAGGATCCACCACGCGGCCCGCACGCCGCGAAGTCCCCTGAAGCCACTCCAGAATCACGTCGGGATTGCCCACCGTGGCCGAAAGCCCGACTCGCTGCACGTCGTTGGGCGTCGTGTCGGCGATACGCTCCAAAACCGACATCAGGTGCGCGCCACGGTCGGATCCGGCCAGAGCGTGGACCTCGTCGACGATCACCGCCCGCAGATCCTTAAAGAGGAGCGTGTGCGGCACCCGTCCCGAGAGGAGCATCACCTCCAACGACTCCGGCGTCGTCATCAGAAGCTCCGCCGGCTCACGGACGAATCGGCGCTTCTCCGACGCACCCACGTCGCCGTGCCACAGGAATCGACGCAGACCCACCATCTCCGTGTAGGTCGCCAACCGCTCCGACTGGTTGTTCAACAGCGCCTTGATCGGCGCCAGGTAGATTACCCCTACGCCTTCGGGCTCGCGCTCCATCAGACCCGCCAGCAACGGAAACACCGCCGCCTCGGTCTTGCCACCCGCCGTCGGCGCCAGGATCACCGCGTTCAAGCCGTCGAGAAGCGCCGCTGAGGAAAGCTCCTGCACCGGACGCAACGACGCCCAACCCAGACGCGATACGATCGCCTCCTGAAGACGCGGCGGAAACCTGGCAAAAGCAGAAGCCGTGGTTGATTCAGAAGCCGTGTTAGATTCAGAAGACATGGCAAGCTCAGAAGACGACCGCCGTGTAGCCCGTGTCGTCCTCGGGCTCGCGATCGTAGAAGCCACGACCCGCGGCCAGACGTTGTTCCGTCTCGTTGGCGTCCTTGAGCTCGAAACCCTCGGCCGTCATCGGATCGTATTCCTCCTCGTCCTCCACCAGGTCGAAGACGTCGACCAGCTGACGCAAGAACTGGCGCGGGATCACGCCCACGTCGCCGTTTAGACCCTCGCTCACCTTCGCCACCAGACGATCGACGAATTCCGGCGTCACCTTCCGCTCCAGACGCACCCGGTCCGCCGTCGGATAGATCTCCAGGAGCTTCAACGCCACCTCCCGCAACCGGGCGTCGTTGAAGGGACGTAGCTCCAACTGCGGCTGGCGGGGATTGACGAAACCGCCGCGCTTCTGAAAACGAATCCTGTCGTCGAGCGGCTGCAGACCCGCCACGCCCCGGCGTGTGTCGAAAAATTCCGGCGTGCCCGTGAAGATCCACAGCAGACCGGGATAACCGTCGGCCGCGTCCATGATCTGACGGATGCCGTTCAATGACTTGCCGCGGACGTCGCGCCGCGAACGCAACAACGTCTCCACCTCGTCGATCACGATCACCAGACCCTTGTAACCCGCCGCCTTCACGATCTCCAGGATCCCCCGCAGGTAGTCCATCGCCTCGCGACTCCCGATGTCGCCCTTGATCCCCGCCACCTTCTTCGCCGACGCCGCCACGTTCTCGCTGCCCGAAAGCCACGAGATCAAAGCTCCCGCCTCCAGGAGACGGCCTTCCTGCTTGAGCCGGAAGATCGTCGAGAGCACCCGACCCATGTCCTGCGGCGCCTTGCCGCCCGTCATCGACGCCAGCTCCTGCTCTAAACGCTCGGCCACCTGCGCGTCGAAATCCTCGCTCTCCTCGTCGGCGCCGCCGTCGATCAACATGTCCTCCACCCGGGAGATCCAACGGTCGATGACGTCACCCAAAGCACCGCGCGGACACGTCCGCGTGCCCAGCTCCTGGATCACCTTGCGATAGACGTCGTCGAACTGATGAAAACGCAAGTCGTTGTCCGACACCACCACGAAGCTGGCGGCGAATCCTTTCGCCATCGCGTCGAGGCAGGCCAGACGGCACAGGAAGCTCTTGCCGCAACCGTAACCGCCGCGCAGGAACTTGAAGACGCCCTCCTCGTTCCCGGCCAGCTCCAACTGGCGGTGGATCTCGGACCGCTGGACGTCGATGCCCACCGCGAAAGCCTCCAGCCCCCGCTCCGGGACCACACCCGAGCGTAATCTCTCGAAAACGTGCTCCGTATCGCGCTCGTTCATTGCCATCGCCTGTTCATCCTCGCTTTTCCAATTCTGCAAAAAACGCCTAGCGCCCCTTGACGTACCGCTTGACGCCGCCCACGTTCTCCGTTCGCACCGTGAACGGCACCTTGTCGACGTACTCGTCGAACCGGCGGGCGAAACGCCGTGCCCGGCGCGCGCCGCCCAACATACCCGCAAGCTCCGACTCCGTGATCGCGCCGTGCTCCGCGACGTGCAGGAAGACCCGACCCACCGCCGGGTCGCCCAGGGCCTCCGCCCAGTCCGCGCCGGCCGGCGCGCCGGCCGAAACGCCGGGCTCGCTCCCCGCGCTCTGCGGCTCGGCGACCCGTCGTGGACGGCCCGCGACATCGAAGAAGTGATCGTAAAGCAGCGGCGTCACCTGGTCCTCGCCTGCCGGGTGGTAGATCTCCAGACGCACCCTCTCGTCGTGCTCGCCCCGCAGCTCGAAAAAGACCTCCGCCGGCTCTCCGACCCGCAACCGCAACTTCTGGTCGGCGAGCTCGGCGCCCCGCGCGTCCTTCATCGCGATCTCGATGTCCGGACGCTCCGGAACCCGGAACGTCACGTCGAGGAATCGCGAGCCCACGAACGCCAGGACACTCTGGGAATCCTCCGCGTGAGCCACCGTCAACCGCAACCGGCTCAATCCCTCCCGCGGCTCCAACGCCTTCGCCTCGATCCGGAAACGCCCGCCCAGACGCTGGTGCCGGTGGTAATGCACCGTCAGCACCGGAATGATCCGTTCCTGCGGACTGTTGCCGCCGTGCGCGAACGTCGCCGCCGTCTTGCCGGTGTCGAAAAGCTGCGTGTCGCGGCGGAAGATCAGGTAACCCTCGCGCCCTTCGTAGCCCAACGCCGCGTAGGAGACCGCCACCGTCTCCGCCGACGTCTCCGGATGCGGCGACTCGGCATAACGCCGCTTCGGCGTCCTCTTGGTGCCGTAGGCCTTCGGCACGAGCGTCGTCGGATCCTGGATCAGGAAACCGTGGTCCGCCGTGAACACGAACGCCTCGATCCCCATGTTCTTCAAACGGTGCCAGGCGCTTCGCAATTGCCGCAGCCAGCTCTCGAAGGTGGCGAGCCCCACGTTGATCTCGCCGGCCTCGTCGATCTCCCGACTATGCACCACGATCAGACGCGCCGTCCTCAGGCTCCGCGCCAGCCGCTCCGGGGACCACGAGCAGACGTCGTCGAGACTCAGCAGCCGGCCCTCGTGACGGCCGCCCTTGAGGCTGCGCGAGGTCATCGCCCGCAGCCGGTCGTCCGGTTGGACGACCGAGAACTCGCCCGTCACGAAACCCGTGAAGCCTTTCGAGCCCGCCAGGGTCAGACGGCCGCCGCGCGTCACCGGGGCCAGGGCGTTCATTCCCACCGGCGTGATCGTCGGAAGCTCCGCCAGGCAAGGCTCGAGGCGCACCTTCGCACCCGCGCCCTCGAGCTCACCGAGGAGCTCCGTCGCCATCTCGAAACGGAACGCGTCGACCAGGAAGAGCACCACACGGTCGTTTTCCCGGAGCAGCGGGTCCACGCGCCGCTCGTAGATCCGACGCTGCTGGAAGCCCTCACCGGGCAGGAAGCCGTCACGATCGCACAGGGCGCTCCAGTCCCGCGTCAGCTCGTCCGCCCAGCGGCGGTGGCGGCGCCGGAGGTCGTCGGCGACGGCGCGAAGGCCCTCGAAGACCGGCAGCTTGATGCTCAGGAGCTCGAGGCGTAATTGCTCGAATCGCCGGTGCGCCCGATCCACGGCGCGGGCCTCGCTCGCGTAGATCTCCGTCGCCTGCGTCAGGGATTCGGCGTCCGCGAAGGGACGGCCCGACTCCTCGATCGCCGCACCGAGACGCGCCGCGCCGTCGACCAGCTTCCACGACATCCGCTGCTTCTCGTCGCGCGAGATCCAGAACGACGCCTCCGGCGTCCGCGCCGACGCCCAGTCGAGCGCTTTGGACCACTCGCCCCGCCCGAGCGCTTCCACCGCCGCCTCCAGGATCCGGCTCACCTCGCGCTCAAAAGTGTCGATGCGGCCCAGGTCCTCCGCCGCGATCACGGCGAGCTCGTCGGCGAGACCGTCCTCCACCGTCGCCGCGTAGCTGGCATACGCCTCCGGTAAGTGATCGCGGAGATGCTTCACCAGATCCAGACACGTGCCGCGCAACGGACCGCTCAAACGCTCCAGAGGACGCAAGGACTCCGAATGCGGCGGCCGTTTCAGGTCGTGGGCGTACTCCACACACAAGAGCCATGCCGCGAAGACCAGCGCGAGGTCGTCGAACGACGACGGCTCCCCACCCAGGAAAAGCTCCGTGAACCTCTCGTCGAGACCCGTGTGACGACGGAGGTGGCCCAGGAGGAGGCCACGGGACTCGGCCGCCTCGCGGTCTTCGCCGCGGAGCTTGCGGCTCCACTCGTCGCCGGAGCCGAGGACGCTTTCGAGGATCCAGGAAAGCTGCAAGCTTTCCAGCTCCGCCGCGAAGCCGCCCTGGCGCCATGCCTCGTGCGACTCCAGCCAGGACTCCGCGTCGGCCAGGGTGAAGCTGCCGTCGGCGAGGAAACGATCGATCTCCGCGGGGTCCACCCGGCCGCTCGCCACCTCGCGCACCAGCGTCGGCAGCGCTCTCTCGAAGCGATAGCCCGCGTGGTAGAGCTCCAGCAACGGAGTCCGGCCTACCGTGTCGTAGTTGTAACCCGGGAGATGGACGAGGAGAAGCTCGGGATCGAGCCCGTTGCCGTAACTATCGAGCGCCAGGAGCATCTCGAGGAAGCTGCCTCGATAGGGGACCACCGGAGCGAGGAACTCACCCGCGTCTCGTTTCTCCACCAGGCGGTCGACGAAGTCGACGTAGGCTTCGGTGGAGTCGAGCCAGACCACGATACCGTGCTCGCGGAGCTTGGTCTTGACCAGACCCTCCAGAGCGTCGGTGATCAGACCCTGTCTTCTCACGCGGGAGCCTCCTGGTTGGCGAAGAGCGGACCCTCGACGGTCTTCGGTTTCTTTTTCGCGGCGGCCTTCTCGGCCTTCTTTCGTTTCTTCTCTCGTCGTTTCTCCTCGGCGGCTATCAACGCCTTGACTTTCTCGGGGTGCTCGGCCTCGAAGGCGGCGCGGCAGGCGTCGGAGTCGGCCTCGTCAAGGGTGAAGTCGGGGGCGATCTCGTCCTGGAGGCGGAGCTCCCACTGGTAGGCCTTCTCCGGGTGGTACTTCCAGAAGCATCCGTGGGCGACGGCGTGCGACGGGTCCTCGCGGCACTTCTCGTCGACCCGAGTGGGAAAGTAACGTGCCGCGAGATGCGACCAGTCGTAGTCTTTCTTGCCCTTGGCGTTACAGAGCTCCGACCACCACTTCTTCGGATCCTTCCACTGTGGCTCCAGAAGTGGCCAGAGAGCGGCGCTGTTGATCATGACGCCGTCGTCGAGATCCATCACGTAGGGGGCGTCGGCCTCGCGGGGGGGCATCATCCCGTCGGGGGGAGGGGCGCCGCGCTCGGCGCATTCGGTCGCTTTGGCGATCAAGTCGGTGAGCTCCTCGTGGAAACCTCTCACGTCGTTGTAGCGCTGCTCGGCCTTCGTCCGACTGGAGCGGTCGCCGACGTTCCGCGCCTCCAGGAGGTCGGCGAGCTCGCCCTCGAACCGCCCGAGGGTGGGGCGGAGGTGGTCAGCGAGAAGGATTTTTAGGGTGGTGACGGTCCAGCGGTGGATCGTGACCCAGGCGACGAAGGTCCTCTTCGAGGAAGAGAGCGGCCAGTGGATCGGACGGTTCTCGTACATGCTCTTGTGGACGTCGAGGAAGAACTTGAGACGGAGCCAGGTGCGGAGGTCGGTCTTCGCATCAACGGCGGGACCGTATTCGGACCAGGCGGTGTGGAGGGGGGCAGCGGCGCTGTGGCCGAGGCTGTCCTGGTGGTCGCCTTGGTCGAGAGTGCCGTCAAGGAAGCAGATGCCGGACGGTAGGGCGTGGTCGAGGGCATCCTCCGTGGGGTCGAGGATGCCCTCTCCGGTCGGCCCGAAACGACCGAGGGCGACACCGAAGGCGAAGGAAATGTGGTCGGTAGGGGTCTCGGGGTCGTAGACGGGCTCGTAGGGTAGGAGCGGGGTGCCGTCGGGGCGGTCGACGGCGGCCTGAGCCCAGGTCTGCGCGTGGAGCCAGGGCGAAGGTCCCGGCTGCCGGAACTCCACCGAGGGTTCGCGGGTAGCCTCGTGCAAGCAGAAGGCTTCATCTATGACCTTAATGATCTCCTGCGCTCCGGAGACTGGAAAAAACGGGACCCTCTTCAAGTCGGCGAGCTGGAAATTCACGCTCGGATTGAGGTCGTTGGCAATCCGTCGAATGATTTTTGAATTCAATCTGCATACCAAATCAGAGGCAACGAGCAGATCGCCCGGAACTAGAGTTGCCCCAGAAACATCCACTACAGAGTGGTAGCGATGAAGTCTCGCAGAGAAAGTGGAACCGATTGTCGAATAAGCAACTCCTTGAACCTCATCCCAGGGTTCGTTGCAGAGCTTCCAGCCAAGCGATCCTTCACCAAATGAATGCTCAATACTGAGGGCTAATTCGAGTCGGCTCTGGGACCATCGGATTACATCCGTAAGCGAATCACACCATTGCCGACCGCCTGCACCCTTGATGTAGGGGACCCAGTCACTGCGTAGTGCTCGTTGTTCTTTAGGCTGCCTGTAGCGCCGGCACTCCATGGTGTGAATACTCACTTCATGCACATTGCGTAGAAACCTGCCGTTGTTGCCAGTCGTCGCACCGCGCCTAGTTTCAGTCACGACAGCCAATAGTAGGTGCGACGAATAGAGTTGGACGAACTCCTCATTCCACCAGTACACCAACGGCCACTCCGGCACGACCTTGAGTGCCGCCGGGTCGAACTCGTGGCGACCAACATGGCAGAGAATTCCTGCACGCTTTCGATTCAATTCCTCAAGGGTTCGGACCCGCTCTTGAGGATCGGTAGGCGCTATGGCGAGAGCTCTTACCCCTTCCTGCTTGTTCTGGGAGAAAATCGAGATTGCGACAGGATTGTCCCGCATCTCTTCGAAGGCACCCCAGGAAAGATCTCCGACAGCACGGAGGTTCTGTTCCTCCAGCAGCCACTGCCGCAGCTCGGCGTACTGCTTGATGAACATCCAGTTCCGCATCGTGAGCAGCGCCGATACCCCGCCCGGGCGCACAAGCTGGAGTCCCCGCTCCAGAAACGCCGCGTACAGGTCCGCCTTGCCACGCGGGTAGTGCTTCTTGACGTACCGATCCTCAAGCATTTTCGCCGTACCCTGGTACGGCGGATTGCCCACCACCAAGTCGTAAGACCCCTCCCGCAGCAATCTCACGAATCGAATTCCAGCCGCCAGTTGCTCACCGCGCAACCGCAGCCCAAGATCGTCGCCACCCGTGTGCTGTAAAAGAAACGACTCCAGTCGGTCGAGCACCGACTGCCGGGCAGCATCGAAGTCGATGGCTTGCTGCCGCGGCTCGAAACCGCCGAAGAGATTCCCCTGCATCGCGGCCTCATACCGTCGCCGGCCTTCTTCCTCATGCCGCCGAATCGCCTCGCCGACAGCCGCATCGACCTTCAGGAGACTCCCCAGGTGATCAGCCCCCTTTAGTGCGTGGACGATCTCGTCGGTCAGCGATTCCGGAATCCCCGTCTCCTCGCGAATCTCCCGCCGCAACTCGACCAGCGCCGGGTCGTCGTCCTCAAGCGACGCCAACCGCAGGTTGGAGGCCACGAGGTTCAGGCGCCGCGGATGAGCCTCCGGGCAAGCTTGTCGGACTTTCAGCAAGAGCGCCGCCGCGGCGATCTGCACCGCCCAGGGGTCGATGTCGATCCCGTGTAGGTTGTTCTCGGCGATCGACTCGACGATTGCGCGATCCGTCCACTTTTCCCCCCGATGCCGCGCCTCTTCCTGGTAGAGGGCCATGAGCAGATCGAAAGCGATCACCAGGAAGTGTCCCGACCCGCAGGCCGGATCGAGGATCTTGATCTCCCGCACGCTTTCCGGCGCCGTCTCGACAGCGTCCTCGGGCATCGGTTGCGGCACCCAGTACTTCCAGCGCTCCTCGTCGGACGACTCGATCGGCATGAGATCGACGAGCTCCACCTCACCCGCCTCGCGCTTCGCCCGCCATGCCTTGCGCCGTTCCTCCAGGCGATCGAGGGTGCCGTCGGCTTCGACCTTGGGCGTCCAGCCGTGCTTGCGGCACATGGCGAGCCACATCTGACCGAGGCTGTTGTGCAGCAGCCACTCCACCATGTAGCGCTCGGTGAACATCTGGGTCTTCGAGGCGATCTCGTGGGGCTCCACCTTGCCGCCGGCGTTGAGCTTGGCGTCGAGCGCCTCGCGTTCGGGGTCGTTCCAGTACTGGTAGACCCATCCGAGCGTGGTGTCGTCGGCCCAGGCATCTTTGAGCTCAGGATCGTCGAGCGCCTCGACGACATGGCGCAGCGTGGACGGCGGGATCTCAAAGAGCGCCGAGACGCCGACTTCGCCGAAGAGTCCCGGGAGGCGCAGGGCGAGCTCGTCGAAGAGGAGCTTGAGAAGCGTCGAGTATCCTTCGGTCTCGTCTTTCAAGAGCTCGGGCGCGAAGTCGCGGAGCTCGCGGTAGGCGGGGCTGTCCCATCCGCCGGTGAGGACTTTCGGACGGATGAATTCCATGGTTTCCAGATGCTTGACGACGACCAGCCGGTTGAGGAAGGTGGCGGCGGCGAGCTTTTCGGCTTCTCGGCGGTGGCGTTCTCTGGCGTCGTCGAGGGATTCTCCCTTGGCGCGTTGGGAGCGGGCCTGTTCGTCGATCCATTCTTCGAGGCGTCGGCGTTTGACGGCGTGCTCTTCGGCGAGGCCGGCTTTCCCGATCGGGGCCGCGAGGCGGTAGACACTGTCGGCGCGGTCGTGGACGTCGACGAGGAGGCGTTCGCGCAGGGCGCGGACGGTCTTCGAGAGCCTCGACTTGGCTTCCGGGGTCAGGGGGGGCATCGGGGCGTCAGGCGTGCTCATCGGGGCTCCAGGCGGGCGCGTTCCTGCCGAATTCGCTTGTCGGGGCCGAAAACGGCAGACACCGTCTGCCGAATTTTCGGAAGAGCGAGGGCATCCCTCCCTGCTGTCGCCCCTCCGGGGCTCGGGGACTGCCGTGTCCCCGACCCGGGGCTTGCGCCCCGGGCTAGACGCTGTCGCCCCTCCGGGGCTTTCTCCGTGGGAGCTGACGAGCTCCAGGCGATTCCGGCTTCCATCACGCTTTCCTAGATCAGCCGGATGCGGATCTTCTTCTCCCCGGCCTCAGCGAGCTGGGCGAGGAGGCGTTCGCGGAGCTCGCGGAGGACGTCTTCGACGTCTTCGGGGCCGGTGATCTCGCGTCCTTTGAGTCCGAGCCGCAGGGGGACGACCTCGGCGTCGGTGACGTCGGAGAGGACGTGGTCGAGGCGTCGTTCGGCTTCGTCCTCGGCGCGGGCGAGGCGCAGGTCGACGCCGTCGCGCAGGTCGACGAGCGGCGGCTGGACGGCGTCAGCGGTGGTTTCGACCAGGCATTCCTCGACCGGCCGCAGGACGTGGAAGCTCTGGTCGGCGGAGAGTTGGGAGAAGCCGCGCCGCTGGCGTAGCCGTTGGCAGATCTGGTCGGCGCGCTCGTCCTGGCGTTCGACGAAGGAGCGGCGGACGTCGGCGTAGGTGGCGCGGAGCTTCTCGACTTCCGCGGTGAGGTCGGCGAGGCCGCGCCACGGGTACCTGGCTTCGAGAACCGGCCGGATCAGGCTCGCGGCCTTGGCGTCGTCGTCGCTCAGGGCGTCGATTTCTTCCAACTGGGCGGCGTGGACGTCGCAGGCGTCGCTCGCCCGGCGGACGGCGGCGACGGCGTCGTCGTTGAGCTCGGTCCGGAGGATGCCGAGGAGCTGGATCCCGTCGCCCAAATCGTCGAGTCGTTTGCGCAGGTTGAGGACCGTGTCTTCGACGCGGCGCGAGCGGGTACATTCTTCGAGAGCCGAGCGCATTTTGACCAGCTCGTCGGGCAGGTCGGGTCGTCCGGGAAGCCGGTTGTAGCGTCCTTCGAGATCCTGGAGATCCTTGACCTTGCCGGGAAAGTGGTCGAAGACGGCGTCGGCGATAGCCTCGTTTTCGCGTTCAATCCTCTTGCCGAGCCGTTCCTCGAAGAAGCGGACGATGGCCACGCGGTCGCGGGGTTTGAGGCCGCCGGCCGACGGCGGCAGGATGTCGGCGCGTTTCAGGTCGCGGTCGCGTTCGAACATGTTGCGGGCGTCGGGATCGCCGTAGGAGGTGATCTCGGGTCCGGACTCGGGGCGGATGCGAACCAGCCCGGCACGCAGGAGCCCGGCGAGGCAAGCCTTGACGACGTCGGCGGGGTGACCGTAGGGCGGTCCGCCGAAGTGGGCGAGGAGGGCGGCGCCGGGGCAGCCGTCCTCCGCGACGACGTAGCTCCGGATCCGTTGCGGGACCTCGCCGCGGCAGGTGGCGACGAGGCGTCCGGCGTCGTGCTCGAGGATGCCGAGGCCCTCGGGCAGGAACTTGCGCGAGCTGCCCTGAAGCTCGCTGCTGAGAAGCTGCTCGAGCTCCTTGGGTGTGATGGCGATTTCGACGAATTGACCGTAGAGGGCGGGGAGCGTGTCCTCGGCGACTCGTTGGAGGACGGCGGCGAAGGTGGTGCCGCGCCCGTGTTTGTCGATGGGTCGTCCGTCGAAGTAGACCTCGCCGGCGAGAAAGGCCTCGGCGACGGCGTCGCGGACCTTGCTTTCGAGGTCGTCGACGTTGCTCTGCTCGTCGAAGAAACAGCGTTGCACGGCGGTGCCGAGCGACTGGACGCGACTCGCGTAGCGCTGCACGACGTATCGCGATTTGGCCAGCTCCTGGGCCTTGGAAGGAAGGTCGCCGGGGCGGCCGACCACCCAGACGAGGCGATGCCGGAGCGCTCCGGCGCTGGCCTGCATCCAGAGGTTCGAGGCGCGTTCTTCACGTGCCGTCAAATAGCGGAAGTCGACGGCGACGACGGCATGGTCGCTGGTGCGGACGAACCGCTCTTCGTGACGCGTCCTGCCGTCGGTGTAGTAGGCGTTCCAGGGGAAGGATCGGCCGCGGTACTGGGGCCGGTCGACGGAGCCGAGGAGCTCCCGGAGCTTCTCGTGGACGATGGCGCTCTTTTCGTCGAGGGTGACGTGACGGGTGTCGCGTTCGCGTTGCCACTCCTGTCCGGCGGAGCTTTGGACCTTGTAGCCGTACTTGGCGGAGTAGGAGAGGAGGCCGAGTTGCTTGAGCCCTTCGAGGACGCGCCGGACTTCGCCTTCGCGGTCGCCGCGTCCGAGGCGGTCGTAGAGGCATTGGGCGACGAGCTCGGGGGTGGTGGGCGTCTGCTCCTGGATCATCTCGAGGAGAGCGACCGCCTTGGCGACGCGCCGGGCCAGCTCGTCGCCGGCGACGTCGTCGTGCGCGAGGACGCGGGCCATGGAATTCTGCGTGTCGGCGTCGAGGTCGGACTGCTGGATCTCGTAGACGTCGTCGAGGGTGACGAGGGCTCCGAGCTCGCGTTCGCCGAGCTTGAGCCGGCGGAAGAGCTCACCGAGGAGCTGCAGGAGCCCGCGGATGGCGTAGTCGTCGCCCTTGATCCTGCTGGAGCGCAGGCGCAGGTTCGACGTCACCTGCATCAGGAGGTCGACGTGTCCCGGCAGCAGGGGGTAGACCTCGAGGAAGTCTTCGGCGGTGATCGAGTCGCAGGCGTAGCCGTAGAGCTTGAGGTCGTGGCGGTGGGACTGGAAGAGCTGGCGCAGCTCGTCCTCGCGGGCCGGGTCTTTCCTGAGGAGCCGCTTGTGGACGACGTCGCGGATGTTGGCGGGCTCCAGGTGGACGCGGAGCCTTTCGGGAAAGCGGTCCTTGAGCTTGCCGATGTTGCCGGCGTCGGCGGAGTCGTCGAGCTGCTGTTGGCCGGTGGCGAGGAGCCAGACCCGTCCTTTGAGGCGTTTGCCGAGATCGGAGACGAAGCTCTGGAGCTTGAGCTGCCGGCTGTCGGACTGGAAGATGTACTGGCTGACCTCGTCGACGACGATGAAGAGGGTCTTTCCGGGCTGGCGTTGCTCGAGCATGTCGGCGATGGCGCGGGTGGTCTCCTGGGCGGAGGTTCCGATGCCGGTGCGGGTGCCGGCGCGGGAATCGAGCCAGCTCATGGGATCGGTGTAGAGCTCCCCGTCCATCTCGTGGAGGACGGCGGAGAAGTGGTCTTCGGCGAGCTGTCCGTCCTTGAGCTCGTGCCAGTCGCGTCCGAGGGTCTTGCGGGCGGCGGCGAGGAAGTCGTCCCATTGCCCTTCGAGCTCGAGCTTGAGCTCGTGCTCGGCGACGTAGTGGCTGACGGGGCAATAACCGAGGCGGCGTTGGATCTCGCGTTTGGTGGCGGAGGGGATGTCCTCGTCGTCGCGGGCCACGGAGCCGATGTCGAAGACGACGGCGATGGGGTCGACGCGGCTTCTCAGGTCGTGCCAGGCGTCGCGGAGCTGGTGGCTGTTGGGCGAGTCGTCGCGGGCGAGGAGGGCCTCGGCGAGGTCTTTACCGTCGGGCAGCTTCATGCCGTCGAGGGCGAGGCCGAGGAGCTTGGCGAAGCTCGACTTTCCGGAGCCGTAGAAGCCGGAGATCCACGACGCGGGCAGCTCGGTCCCCTCCTTCTTGCGGATTCCGGCCGTGATGCCTTGCAGCAGCTTGACGTACTGCTCGTGGATGCCGCGCGGGATGCGCTGGTGCCGCGGGTCGCTTTCGGGGTAGCCGCCGGTGATGATGTATTCGGAGGCCTCCTGGGCGACGCGTCCGGGGTCTTGCTCGTGGAAGTAGATAACGGGGGCGATGGCGCGGGTGACGTCGTCGTCGAAGACTTCTTGGAGGAGCATGGAGTCGTTCCCTTTGTACAAATAAGGTCAGGAGTAGATTCTGGGCCGGTAGTCGCTGTCGGCGGGCAATTCGTCCATGAAGGAGAGAGCGGTGGGTCCCTGTCGTCGTCCCGGATAGAGGAGGACGACGGGGAAGCCGCGGGTCTTGCCGTCGATGTGTTTGAGGAGCGAAGAGGAGCGGAAGAAGGGGTAGAGGGCTCCGGCCCGTCCAAGGAGGATGAGAGTTTGGCGCTGGGCGTCGGGGTGCTTTTCGGCGAGCTCCTCGATTTCGCGGACGACGTCGCGGGCGATGCCGTCGGGTCCTTCGACGAAGCGTGCGATCCTGTCCTTCAAGTGGTTGAGTCCGCGTTCCGGATTTCGTCCGTGGAGTCGTTTCTCGGCGGCGACGAGCCTTTCCAGGGTCTCCGGGTCTTCGCCGCGCAGTCGCTCGAGGAAGAGTCGGTGGAGCGAGATGGCGAGCACGTTCCAGCCTTCGTGGTCGAGCTCGTCGCTGAGCTTTCGCATGTGGCTGCGCAGCTCGAATTCCTCGGCGGGTTTATAGACGAGGATGGCGAAGCGGTAGGTGCCCATGGAGCTGATCTGGGGTCCGCCTTCGGCGAGGAGATCCTTTCTGAGGTCCTCGACGATGGCAGCCAGGGGCGAGGCTTTCTCAAAGAGCGCGGTCTGGCTCACGCGGCCTCCGTCGCGCGGAACGCGCGCACCGTCTTCCCAGCGAGGTGGAGCTCGTTCTCGGCCCAGGCGGCGAGGTCGGGGTAGCGCCAGCCGAAGTCTGTGAGCTCGCCCATTCGGCGGAACTCGAGGGCGTTCAAGCGGCGCAGCGGTTGCTCCAAGGCGATGCCGCTCAACCCGAGGGAGCCGAGGTAGGGATTCTCGAGGAGCGTCCCTTCGAATTCGACGTCGCGCAGCAGGTAGAGCAGGTAGGTCAAAGCGGCGTCGGTGACGTCAGGAGAAGCGAGGCGCCGGCGTCCGGGGTTGCGGGAGCAGAAGCCGGCCTCGGCGGCGGCGGTGAGCAGCCCGTTGGCCATACGGACGGTGCTCGCGGGCGACCATTTGCCCTGGTTTCGGTGTTCGAGCCAGCGGACAGTGACGTCGCGGTCGATCGACGGCTCGGGATGGATGCGTCGTTGCGCCAGGAGCTCGCTGGTGAAGGCGCGGTAGAGCGGATCGGTCAGTTGCGCATGCCAGTGGCAAAGGTTGCGGCGGGTGGCGAGGTCCGCGGGTCGCCAGCGGCGCAGCACGTCGAGAGCGTCGGGAAAGGCGTCGAAGCGTTCGGCAAAGGTGGCGAGGAGGACCTTGACGCGGCGCAGGCTCTTGTTGCCGAACCAGCGTCCTTCGAAGGCGTCCGGGGCGCGTTGTGCGTTTGGCACGGCAGGGTCTACGTGTTGCCAGTAGAGCCGGCTTTCCTCGAGCGCGAGACCGGCGCGCATGAGGCGGGTGTGGAGCTTGAGGTTCTCGGCCGTCATGGTGCTGCGTCCTTGAGCTGGAAGAAGGGCGCGGGGTACTCGCCAGGGAAGGGGAGCAAGGCCGCGGCGAGTTGCCGGGCCTGTTCGGCCGGGGATTCTGGGATCTCTCCGACGATCTGGCGTCCTCCGGGGACCACTCGGGTCTTGACCTCAGCGCATTCGTTGCGCAGGTTCTCTTCAAGGGCGTCGCGTCGGAAGGTCGATTCGGGCTCGAAGAACAGGGAGAGGGTCTCGGCCGGCGGTTGTCCTTGTTGCTTGAGGGCGGCCAGTCGTTCTTCGATCTTCTCGTCGAGGCGGAAGCCCCAGAAGAAGAGGGTCCGGACCCTGTCGGGCTCCGCCATGTGGGCCCTGGCCTCGCGATCGCGGCGCACGGCGGCGCGGCGCACGGCCTCGAGGGAGGCCCACAAGTGAGTCTCGGGGAACAGCTCCCGGAAGAGGTAACCGCCTCCTTCGGGATCGACGAGGTCGGTGCGCCACCAGCCCAGGCGTTTGGGCTCGCACTCGCCTTCGCCAGCCCAGGCGACCGTCAGCTGGAGAGCCAGGATGTTGTCGAGATCGTTAATTCCGATGTCCTCAGCCGTCAAATTCAGCCGTCCTCCCGAAGGTCTGTACTGTCGTCCTCAGCGTCAAGGCTATCAGCATCTGAGGGCGGCTATTCAAGCCCGAGTGAGGACGAGCGAAGTGTGGCCTGGGTTGAAACCCGGGTCCGGACGATTCCGCCCCTGCGGACGAAGAGCCAGCGAAACGCCGGTGCTTCCAGCGCTCGACCCTCCGGGACGAAGAACGCACCGTGTCTGACGGTGAAAATTTTCGTCGTCCAGAGCCCCAAGGCGCCGAATCCGCCGTTTTCAGGGCGCTCCAAGCCTCCGGCGCCGAGAGGATCGTCAACAACCAGTTGACCGTCGAGTGGAGGGTGAGGACCATCAACATCACGGACCCGAACCCGGACAACAACATCTCCATGACGTTCCGTTTCACGACCCATCCCGACGCTCGGTCCCGGCGGCATGGCATTCCTAGCCGTGGGGATCTTTGCCGCCTTATCCGGGAGGAGCTGGCAGCCCTCCGAGAGACCGATGAGCTCACCCCCGACACGGTCGAGATCCTCGATCTGGGCAAGAGCGGCATTCCTCCACACCTTCGAGAGTCAGGCTGCCAAGGCGGACGGAGGCCGAGCGCCGTGATCCAGCGAGTCGGTCAGGAGATCTTCCGCAGGGGGCCGCTCGACTATTGGAAGTGGCGGGGCGTAGCCAAGAGAGGAAATTTGCCTCTACAGCAAGGCACTTAGGTCCATACGGCCGAATCTTCCTCTATTCTCCGCCATGTCAATGCTCCATCAGCAAACCCTGGGGCCCTCTTCCGGGACCCGGAAATGCCACCCGAATTTTTCGGGTACCCTTCCCGGGACCCGGAAATGCCGTCCGAATTTTTCAGGTACCCTTCCCG
>CBDUYN010000207.1:0-17459 GCA_965371445.1 uncultured bacterium
ACGTCCGGTGGACCTCGTTCATGCTGTCGGCCAGCGACTTGTCGACGTCGGCCTGCCTCGGCGAGGTCGGTCAGCGACGCCGGAAGAGAAAGAGGAGTCATCGCACGCCTCGACCGCGCCGCTTCAGTGATAGACGACCTTCATCGTGCCGACGTCCGGAGACCTCAGAGATCCGCGCTCGGATTAATAGGGCTTGCCACCCAGAGTCAGAGAGAGGCGGCGTCTTGACAACCCGGCACGGCAAAGCGACAATTGACCGGCCGGTAAAGTCCGGTATCCGCCAACACTGCCAAACCGACGACATGAACCCGGCCGAGGCCACGCGCGAGATCCTCTGGAACGTGGGGCTCGTGGGTCTCATGTACGCGCTGCTCGTCCCCACCGCGGCGATCGCCGGCTGGGGGCTCTACCGGCGCCTGCGGCTCTGGCGCCGCGGCGCCCCGGCGATGCGCTGGGACCGGCCGCTCGCCCGGCTCGGCCTCACGCTCCGCCACGCCCTGGCCCAGGGACGCACCGCCCGCCAGGCCTACGCCGGGACGCTCCACCTCTCGATCTTCGCCGGCTTCATCGTGCTGACGATCGCCACGATCGTCGTCATGCTCGACTACGACTTCGGCACCTCGATCCTGCGGGGCGGCTTCTACCTCTACTTCCAGTCCTTCACCGTCGACGTCTTCGGCGTCCTGGTGCTCGTCGGGGTGGTCATGGCAGCCTGGCGGCGGTGGGTCGCGAAGCCCCGGCAGCTCGTCTACACCGGCGAGGCGAGCTGGATCCTGGTGGCGGTCTTCGTTATCGTGGTGACGGGCTTCCTGGTCGAGGGCTGGCGCATCGCCGCTACCTCCGATCCGTGGGCCGCCTTCTCCCCCTTCGGCAACCTCGTCGCCCGCGTCTCGACGGCCTTGGCCGGCGCCGAGGCCCTCACGAGCGCCCATGCCGTCGCCTGGTGGACACATCTCGTCCTCGTCTACGCCTTCCTCGCCTGGGCGCCCTACACCAAGCTCCTCCACGTCGTCACCGCCCCCCTCAACATCTTCTTCGCCAACCTCGACGGCTACGGCCGGGCCCTCCGACCGATCGATTTCGGCGACGTCGAGGACGAAGAAGAGGTCCCCTTCGGCGTCAACGACCTGGCGCGGTTCACCTGGAAAGACCTCTTCGACCTCGACGCCTGCACCGAGTGCGGACGGTGTAGCGCAGTCTGCCCGGCCCACGTCTCGGGCAAGGAGCTCTCGCCCCGGGACATCGTCCTCGACCTGCGCTCGCTGATGCACGAGAACGCCGAGAAGCTTCTTGACGGCGGCAACGGCAAGGCCGCGGACGAGCCTCTCATTCCGACGATCCGTGACGACAACGCGCTTTCTCCGGCCAGCCTCTGGGCGTGCACCACGTGCGCGGCCTGTATGGAGGCCTGTCCGGTTTACATCGAGCAGCTTCCGAAAATCCTCGACGCCCGTCGCTACCAGGTGATGGAGGAAGCGGATCTGCCGCAGACCATGGCGGACGCCTTGACGTCGCTGGAGCGGCGCGGGCACCCCTATCCCGGGACCCGGCTCTCACGGCTCGACTGGGCCGAGGGGCTCGACGTCCCGGTGCTGGGGGACATGGAGGAGGCGTCCACGGTCGACGTTTTGTTATGGGTCGGTTGCGCCACCGCGCTTCTCGAGCGCAACCATGCAACCGGCCAATCTCTCGCCCGCCTGCTTCGGCAGGCGGGCGTAAGCTTTGCCATCCTCGGCAACGAGGAGCGCTGCACGGGAGATCCGGCACGGCGAATAGGCAACGAATTCCTTTACGAGCGGCTGGCGCGGAAGACGATCTCGACGTTGCAGAAGTATCACGTCAAGAAGATCGTCACCCCCTGCCCTCATTGTTTCAACACCTTCCACAACGACTACCCGGCGCTCGGCGCCGAGTACGAAGTGCATCACCACAGCACCTTCTTGAGCCAGCTGGTGGCGGACGGCAAGCTCCAGGGCGCGGCCGGCGACGCCAGCGAGGTGACCTTTCACGACCCCTGCTACCTGGGACGCTACAACCAGGTCTTCGACGAGCCGCGCGAGCTGGTGCGGATTTCGACCGGTAAGGAACCGGTGGAGATGGCGCAGAGCCGCGCCAGCTCCTTCTGCTGCGGCGGCGGTGGCGGCATGTCGTTCACCGAGGAGCCGGCGGAGCAACGCGTCAACCGGCAGCGGGCCCGCCAGGCCCTGGAGACGGGCGCAACGACTGTCGCCGTGGCCTGTCCTTTCTGTACCACCATGCTCGAGGACGGCATCGCCGCCGTCGCGGACGAGAAAACCGTCGAGGTCAAGGACGTCGCCGAGCTCCTCTGGGAGAGCGTCGAACGAGCGGGCGCGACATGATGAGGAGAATCCATGGATCTGACACTGACACGCTATGAGCAGGCTTTTCAGGACCAGCTGCGGGCCTGGCTCGCGGACAACGTCCCGGAGCCTTTTGAGGGCGAGCCCCTCTCGCTCGACTACTTCGAGTACCTGCGCGCCTGGCAGCGCAAGCTCTACGACGCCGGCTACGTCGGGTTGACCTGGCCCGAGGAGTACGGTGGACGCGGCGCGACGCCGATCGAGCAGTCGATCCTGATCGAGGAGATGGCCCGCGCCCAGGCCCCGGACCTCGTCGGCGCGCTCGGCATCAGCCTGATCGGTCCGACGATCATCGCCTGCGGCACCGAGGCGCAGAAAAAGGAGCACCTCCAGCCGATGCTCTCGGGTGAAAAAGTCTGGTGCCAGGGCTTCTCGGAGCCCAACTCCGGATCGGACCTGGCGTCGCTTTCGACCCGCGCCACCCTCGACGGCGACGACTTCGTCGTCAACGGGCAGAAGATCTGGACGAGCTACGCGCACTTCGCCGACTACTGCTTCCTCCTCGTCCGCACCGACGGCTCCGCCCAGAAGCACAAGGGGATCACCTGTCTCCTCGTCGACCTGAAGTCCCCGGGGGTCGAGGTGAAACCGCTCCTCATGCTGACCGGGACGACGACGTTCAACGAGATTTTCTTCACCGACGTCCGGGTCCCCCGAAGCCAGGTCTTGGGCGAGGTCAACGACGGCTGGCGGGTGGGGATCACCGCTCTCATGAACGAGCGGGCGAATCTCGGCGCGCCGGTACGGGTCGGGATGGCGCGCTTCATCGACACGGTCGTCGCGGCGTCCAAGGAGATTCCGCGTCCGGGCGGCCGGCGTACCGGCGGCGTCGCCGCCGAGGACCCCCAGGTCCGGCAGAAGATCGCCCAGGCCCACTTGGAGCTGGAGGTCTTCCGCATGACCGCGGCGCGGGCGCTCTCCGAGGTCTCGCAGGGGGGGACCCCGGGTCCCGAGGGCTCGATCCTTAAAATCTTCTGGTCGGAGCTCAACCAGCGGACGACCCAGGCGGCGATGGAGATCGCCGGCCCCTACGGCCAGCTCATGAAAGGAGACGGAGCGGTCGACAAGCTCGCCTGGCTCTACCTCCGCTCGCGCGGCAACACCATTGAGGCCGGAACGAGCGAAATTCTGCGCAACATCGTGGCCGAGCGCGTCCTCGGTCTTCCCAAGAGCTATTGAGGAGGTGGAGCCATGGATTTTTCACTGTCGAAAGAGCAGAAGCTCCTCATGAAGTCGGTGCGCGAGCTCATGACCCGCGAGTGTCCGACGACCAAAGTCCGCGAGCTCATGGCGACGGAGACCGCCTTCGACGAAGCCCTGTGGGAATTAATCGCCGACCAGGGATGGACCGCTCTGACCTTGCCCGAGGGCTACGAGGGCCTGGAGCTCGGAGCCGTCGACCTCGCGGTGGTCGCCGAGGCGATGGGTGGATTCTGCTTGCCGGGTCCCTTCCTCTCGAACCACTGGGGCGCGAGCCTTCTCGCCACCGCGGGCAACGCCGAGGCGGCCGAGCGCTGGCTCACCGACATCGCCGAAGGGACGCTTCGGGCCACGGTCGCCTACCTGGAGGAAACCGCCGACTGGGATCCCGAGAACGTCACGCTGACGGCCGAAACGTCGGACGGCGGCTTTCGCCTGACGGGCAAGAAGCTTTTCGTCTCCGACGCGGCGACGGCACCGCTTCATCTCTGGGTCGTCCGCCTGGAGGATGAGCTCGCGATCCTCGGGGTCGAGCGCGACGCGGCCGGGATCACGGTCGAGGCGATGGCTGCCATGGACGAAACCCGCAAGCTCTACACGGTCACCGCCGAGGGCGTCGAGGTCGCCTCCGAGGCCCTCGTGGCCCGCGGCGAGGCGGCGAAGAAGGCGTTGAAGACGGCGACGATGGAGACGACGGTCGCGGTCTGCGCGGAGCTTGTCGGCGGCATGCAGTGGGTGCTCCAGGCCACCGTCGAGTATGCCAAGACCCGCGAGCAGTTCGGACGGACGATCGGCTCGTTCCAGGCCGTCCAGCACCATTGCGCGGACATGCTCCTGTGGCTCGAGAGCTCCCGTTCGGCGACCTACTACGCGGCCTGGGCGGTTTCGGTCGGCGATCCGCAGGCCGAGGAGATGGTGTCGATCGCCAAAGCCTACTGCTCCGACGCGGCCCGGCAACTGGGCAACGCGGGGATCCAGGTCCACGGCGGCATCGGCATCACCTGGGAGCACGACCTGCAGCTCTACTACAAGCGGGCGAAGTCTTCGGAGCTCCTCTTCGGCGACGCCACGTACCACCGGGAGCGGATCGCACGTAAAGTCATCGACCGCTAATTGTAGGCTAGGCTCCGTCCGGGGCGCGCAGCCTGCCGATTCGAGGCAGCCTGCGCGGCCCGGGACGCAGCCTGCCCTACGAAGACAACCAAGGAGATAACGTCATGCCCGTTCCGAGTGGAAAACAAGTCCTCTGCGCCCTCCTGCTTGCCCTGCTGGCCACCGCCGCCGGAACCCAGGAGCAGCACACCGCCCACACCCTGACGCTCACGGGCGAGAGCCCGCCGGCGAAGATCGACGACGTCGCCTGGATCGCCGGCCACTGGCACGGCGAGGCGCTGGGCGGTATCGTCGACGAGGTCTGGAGCCCGCCCGCCGGCGGCGCCATGATGGCGATGTTCCGCCTCGTCAAGGACGGCAAGCCGGCCTTCTACGAGATCGTCACCCTGGTCGAGGAAGGCGGAAGCCTTCTCGTACGCTTGAAGCACTTCCACCCCGACCTCGTCGGCTGGGAGGAAAAGGACGAGTCCATCAGCTTCCCGTTGGTCAAGGTGGAGCCGGGCAAGGCCTATTTCGACGGATTGACCTTTCTGCGGCCCGATCCCGGGACGCTGCAAATCTACGTCGCCAGCAAGAAGAGTGACGGCAGCGTCAGCGAGCTTGTGTTCCAGCTCAAGCGCGTCGAGTAGGGGTCGGCGAGGGAGCCAAACAAGAAAGGGGCAGGATCGGCCGCCAAGCCGTCCCTGCCCCCTGTTGGATGCTCCCGACGACGGATCAGAAGCCGCCGTCACCGGGAGTGCCGTCGCCGATTACACGCAGACCCGGTTCGAAGGCTTGCCGCCGGTGCAGTTGCCGACGCCCGAGCAGCAGTTCGTGGTGGAGGTGCAGGGCTGACCCTGGCCGGACGGGACACACACGCAGACCGGATCACTGGTGCAGGTCGCGTCGGCGCAGTCGGTATCGCCGTTGCAGTCGTTGTCGACGCCGTCGTTACAGACCTCGGCGCCGGTGTTGCAACCCGTGAGGTCGAAGGCCGTGCAATCACCCTGACAGGCCAGCGTGCCGGCTGGATCGCACCCGAAGTCCCCGCAGTCCAGATTGTTCAGGTCGAGACCGTCGCAGACCTCAGGCGACTCGATCACGTCGTTGCCGCAAAACGCCGGAACACAGGAATCGCTCTGCGTGTCGGCGACCTGCTCGTCGATGTCGGTCAGGGTCACCTGGTCGAAGTGGAAGCCGGTGCCGTGCGCGAGGGGATCGGTACCGTAGCGGATGTCGAGCCGCACGGGGTCGCCGGCGATCGCGGCGCCGCCGAGAGCCGAGGACGACCAGGTGCTCTCCGCCCAGGAGGCCGCGGCGTCGGCCCAGCCGTTCTGGCCCGTGGTGCCGCAATTGCCGTTCGCGCCGCTGGCGTTGTAGAGCCTGCCGCCGTCCGGGTCGACGGCGTTGCGCCCGCCGCCCGCGACTTCGAGGAGGCCGAGGTTGGCCCGGTCGTACCAGGTCTGCCCCTGGAAGGCGCCCTCGATGTCGAACTGGTTCCACAACGACAGGGTTGAGCTCGCCGTCAGGCCGATCACGGGCGACTGGATATGGTCGCACTGGTCAGGCAGGCTGGCGGACGAGGCCTCGTACCAGGAGGTCCCCTGGGCGCCGCCACCGGCGCTGGTGCGGTTGAAGGTGCCTTCGACGACGGTCCAGCCCTCTTCGTCCACCTCGAAGGTGAAGGTCTTGCTGGCGGTGTTCTGGAAGTCGCTCTCGGCGAGGCTGACCGTAAAGGTGGCGGACTTCACCGCCGGGCTCAGCTCGTCACTCGTCACCTCGACGTCGAACGTCACGACCTCGTCGAACGACAGGCCTCCGGCGGTGAAGTCGATGGTGCCCGCGGCGGTCGCGCACTCGGCCAGCGAAGCGGCGAACGTCGACGGCAGCACGGTGTCGACGGTAATGCCCGGGTTCGACGGCGTCACGCTGACGATCCGGACGTTGTTTTGGGTGCCGGCGCCGATGTTGTTGACGTCGAACGTCCATTGGCCCGTCTCGCAGTTGTCGAGGAAGGCGTCGCCGTCACCGCCCGCGATCGCGAGCGACACCGAGCCGGAGTCGACCGGGAAGTTGGGGCCGGCGACGGGAGTCGCCGTGGCGCAGCTCGACGCCGGACCCAGACAGGCGTCGTCGGGACCAATGGGAATGACGACGTAGGAGTAGGGACGCCCGTTCTGAAGACCGCCGTCGGTGAACGCCGTACCGGCGGTCTCTCCGACCTTGGTCTTGCCGAAGTCGCAGGCGAAGGCGGCGATTCCGTCGGTGCGGTAGATCTGGTATTTGCTGGCGCCGGTGACCGCGCTCCAGCTCAGCTCCACCCCGCGGTCGGACGCCGTCGTCGTGACACTCGGAGCGCTGGTCGGCCCGCCCGCGCAGCCGCTATCCGTGACCGTGGGGCTGTCACAGGCGATTCCGTG
Source organism: uncultured bacterium (assembly GCA_965371445.1). Lineage (GTDB taxonomy): Bacteria > Acidobacteriota > Thermoanaerobaculia > Multivoradales > J023 > DASWIG01. The sequence continues at coordinate 7,094 of CBDUYN010000207.1, forward strand.
GCGGTTGAAAGCGTCGAAGATGGCCGTCATGTGGGGGGTGCCGTTGGAGGTGTTCCCGTCGTCGTCGTCGGCGGCGAGGAAGTTGAGGTACCCGCTGTCGCCGTTGCAGCCTGCGAAAGGACCGGTGCATTGGAACCAGTTCCCCACCAGGGCCGAGCCGAGGTAGGACAGCCGGGTGGCGATCTCCAACGCCGTGTTGGAGTCGATGGTGGGGGAAGCCCCGCCGACGCACCGGCCGCCGCCGACCGAACCGGCGACGTCTTCCCAACCTATCCCTAGGCAGGGCAGATCTCGAGTCAGGAGATCCCAGAAGGCCTCGCCGTAGGCCGCGCCTTCGCAATGCGTCGATCCGCCACAGGGGGTGCTGCCCCCGCTGCCGCAAAGAGCGTCGAGCCCGGTCGGGAGGGGGCTCGTGATGTCGTGAGGCTGCCCCGACTGGCGATTCATCCAGTCGATGTCGCGGACGCCGTCGCAAGCGGGGCTACCGATGCACGGATCGCCGAAGCCGGAACAGGCGTCGCCGAGGAAGAAACCCCGCCCGATACAGGAGGTGTTCAGCCGCTGGGCGGCGAAGATGTCGGCGATGCCTTCACCGGGGCTCGAGATCGACGGATTGGCGTCGTTGTTGTCCATGCCGTGACCCCACTCGTGATCGAACACGGCCGCGATCTCGCCGGTGTTGCCGCAACCGTCACCGAAGCGGTAGAAGTTCACCGTGCCCGAGGCGGAGGTCCAGAACGCGTTGCAGGTGAGGTTGATGTTCATGTTGGCCTGGAGCTGTCCTTGGAGCCAAGTGTTGTTCGGCAGTTGGGCGCGAGCCTGCTCCTTGATCCGGTTCATCTCGTAGAAACCGGAGCGCGAGGAGTGGGTGTCGCCGGCGGAATGCCCGGCCGGCACGGTGCAGTCGGTCCCGCCGCTGGTGCCCAGGTCGACGTCGCCGGCGCTGCTCTCGTCGATCGCACCGCAGTTGTCGTTCATCAACATGAACTGACTGGCCAGGTTGGTCGTCACGGTGCCGTCGACGCAGGCCAGCAGGTTGCCGCCGCTGTCGGTGACCCCCACGAAAGCGTCGTTGTTGCAGGCGGTGGCGCCGCCGCAGCGCGAGTCACCGCAATCGACCGGGTTCTCCCCGGCGCCGTCACCGCAGCAATAGCGGCCGGAGGGCTTGCCGCCCTGCGTGCCGTTACAGTCGGAAGAGCAGCTGAGGCAGTCCTCGCCGGCGTTGGGCTCGCAGACTCCGTTGCCGCACTGCGCCGTCGTCAGGTCGGCGAAGGGCATCGGCCAGCCGGCCTGCTCCGTACCTTCAGGCCCGATGCCGTCGTTGGTCACCGGGAAGACGCCGCCGGATACCTTGCGGGTGCTGGCGACGTAGTGGTTCGTGTCGGCGAAGGAGAGGAGCTCGCCGGTGTGAGCGTCCAGGAGGGCCTCCCAGCTACCGCCGTCGCCCTGGATCCTGGGGTGGACCACCCAGGCGAGACGGTACTGGTAGCCTTGACCCAACGCCACCTGGGCGGGGTCGGCGCCCCGTACCATCGGCACGTAGGCAAGGCTCGGCCGGCGCCAGTAGCCGTCGACCTCCAGGGGCGCGACGTGGCCGAGGACTCCGGCCGTCGCCTCGTCCCGGGAGATCGTCGGCCGCGAGGACGTCCGGACGGCCCCCCAGCCGTTGGCGCTGAAGAGCACCATGTTGCCGTGCCGAAGAACGGCCGTCAGGTAGCTGTCGCGCACGGTGATGCCGTCCACGGTCCGCCGCGCGTGGATCTGCACCAGGGTGCCGTCGCCGTTGACCGTCACGCGGTCGCCTCCGACCAGCTCGGCCGGGTCGATCTTGAGCTGTCCGCGATGGGCCCCGAGGTAGCCGACGAACGCGTCCCACGCCGCCCGATCCAAGGCCCGCGGCGAGGCCGGTGGCGTTTCCCAGGTGAGGCTGTTGCCCCGGCCGGGTAGCATCGGCCGGGAAGAGATCAGGGTTCCCCAGAGACCGGAGCGCCGGTCCATGAAGGCCTGCTCGGCTCCCACGCCCAAGGCGGCGAGATCCTGAGCGGCGGCCGCCCGCTCGGCGGCCGGCAGGCGGTCGGACCGCTGGTAGGCATTCGGAATGTAGAGATCCGCATGCCGGAGCTCCTTTTCACGGATTGCGTCCGACCTGTTGGGCTCCACTACGGCCCCAAGCTGGCCGGCCAGGGCCACCAGCAGACAAAGTCCGGCGCTCATCCACACGATTCGTCCCGATCTCAGCGACATTTGCTTCTCCTTCGGTTCAGAGCATTCAAGGGTGCACGAGGCTACTAGGGCGCACGGACGTCCGTGCCCTCGCGACCGCATGCATGGGTAGCGATAGCCATATAGGGTACACCTAAGGTGGAAAAAATATAGCCCGGGAGAAATTTTCCCGGATTTTTTTCCGCGGGGAGCTTTTCGTCGCTCCTTCCCTGCAGAGTATCCACAGTTTGTCGATGCGCTGCGTCGGGAAGTCAACCCCAGAGGAACCGCCTTGGCCGCTGCGAAATATAGTTCGAGAGAGATTTTTCTGAATTTCTTCCACGGAGGTCCTGAGCGTGGTGCTGTCCAACGATAAGAGCACGAGAAGGAGGACAAGCAGGGCGTGGAGGAGGAGCGCAAGCCCCAGGCAGAGGGGTTGACACCGCCGTCCCGAATGCCTATGATTGAGTTGAGGTGATCTGTGCCAGAGAACCGTCGAGACCTGACCATGAGACACGAGCCAACCACCTGCTGCTGTTGTTGTCCCAGTCGCATCCGGCTGGCACCGGAGGTGTCTCGACGTTGAGCTTCTGAGCAAGGAGCGCACATCGACCGCCGGGCCCGCCGCCCGGCGGTTGTCGTTTTGGCCTCCGGGCGGCCTGACTCCGATTCGAACCCTGGAGACAGGCGCATGACAGATACCGCACCTACCGAGCTCCATCTGCCCGTCCCGGTCCACGACCGGCTGGCGAGCCTCGTCGACGTGGCCTTCCCCTTCGAGACCTGCGGCCTCCTGATCGGTCGCACGGAGGGCGAGCGCGTCGTGGTAGAGCGTATCCATCCCGCCCGTAACAGGAGCTCCGAGCGGGCCCGCGACCGCTACGAGCTCGACCCCGACGACTTCCTGGCCGCCGACAACGCGGCACGCGCCGACGGCCGCGAGATCGTCGGCATCTGGCACTCCCACCCCGACCACCCTGCCGAGCCCTCGCGGACGGACCTCGAAGCGGCCTGGGAGGGTTACTCCTATCTCATCGTCTCGATCTCCTGCCTCGGCGAGACCGAATTCCGCTCCTGGCGCCTGCACGGCGAGCGTTTCCTCGAAGAGCCCTTTCACCTGACGCGACGCAACTGAGGAGGACACCCCATGTCGCAAGCCATCGTACGCATCCCGACCCCGCTTCGATCCTTCACCGGCGGCGCCGCCGAGGTCGCGGCCGCCGGCGCCACCGTTGGCGAGGTTCTAAACGCCCTGGCCCGCGAGCACGAAGGGATCGGCGAACGCATCCTCGACGGCGAAGGACATCTGCGCAACTTCGTCAACGTCTACGTGAACGACCAGAACGTCCGTAGCCTCGACGGGCTGGAGTCCCCCGTCGAGGACGGCGTCGTCGTCCACATCATCCCCGCGGTGGCGGGTGGGGCGGGCGCCAGCGAGCGCCGTCTGCAAGAGCTCCGGCGGACGATCCCCGAGCTCACCCCTCCCGAGGCTTTCGCCCTGCAACGCGACGGAGCGGCGCTCGTCGACGTCCGCGAGCCCGACGAGGTCGCCGGTGGCAGCCCCGCCGGTGCCGAGCGCATCGTCCGCGGTTTCCTCGAGCTCGACGTCGAGAAACACGTCCCGGACCTCGGACGCACGGTCGTCGTGATGTGCGCCGGGGGCGCACGGTCGCTCTTCGCGGCCCGCGACCTCCAAGAGCTGGGCTACCAGGACGTGTACTCGCTCGCCGGCGGCTTCAACTCCTGGAAGAACGCGGGGCTGCCGGTCGAGGTGCCGCGCCTTCTCTCCCAAGAGGAACGCGAACGCTACGGCCGCCACCTGCTGGTGCCCGAGGTCGGCGAGGAGGGACAGCTGAAGCTCCTCGACAGCCGGGTGCTGCTGGTGGGCGCCGGCGGCCTCGGCTCGCCCGCCGCTTTTTACCTCGCCGCCGCCGGCGTCGGTACCCTCGGCCTCGTCGACGACGACGTGGTCGACCGCTCGAACCTCCAGCGCCAGATCCTCCACACCGACGCCCGGGTGGGCAAGCCCAAGGTCGACTCGGCCCGCGAGACGCTCCTGGCCCTCAATCCGGCGATCCGCGTCGAGACCTGGCAGCAACGGCTGTCGGCGGCGAACGTCGACGAGATCTTTCGCGGCTACGACGTCGTCGTCGACGGCTCCGACAACTTCCCGACCCGTTATCTGGTCAACGACGCCTGCGTGAAGCACGCCATCCCCAACGTCTACGGGGCGATCTATCGTTTCGAGGGCCAGCTGAGCGTCTTCTGGCCGAAATATGAAAAGCGGCGTGGCCCTTGCTACCGGTGCCTCTTTCCCGAGCCGCCGCCGCCGGAGCTGGCGCCGTCGTGCGCCGAGGCCGGCGTGCTCGGCGTCCTGCCCGGGGTGATCGGCACGCTGGAGGCGGTCGAGGCGATCAAGATCCTCCTCGGCAAAGGCAATCCCCTGGTCGGGCGCCTGGTGCTCTACGACGCGCTCCAGCAGCGCTTCACCGAGCTCAAGCTGGAGCGCAACCCGAGCTGCCCGGTCTGCGGCGACGACGCCGAGGTCACCGAGTACACCGAGTACGCCGCGGTCTGCGCCGCCGCGGCTTGACAGAGGCGGGAAGATGGGCACGATCGTCGACGTCGGACGTCCGGTGGAGCGTCTGCTGCGGGCGGTGGGCTCGACGCCGCTCGTGGAGCTCGACTTCCCGGAGCTCCCCGCCGGGGCGCGGCTTTTCGCCAAGCTGGAGAGCCTGAACCCGGGCGGCTCGCTCAAGGACCGTCCGGTGCTCAGGATCATGAACCGGGCGCTCGCCAACGGCCACCTCCAGGGCGGACGGCGGCTGCTCGACTCCTCGTCGGGCAACGCCGGCATCGCCTACGCTCAGTTCGGCGCCGCGCTCGGTGTCGGCGTGACGCTGGTGGTACCGGGCAACGCCAGCCGCGAGCGCCTGGAGCGCATCGCGGCCTACGGCGCCGAGCTCGTCCTCACCGATCCGATCGAGGGCTACGACCACGCCGTCCATACGGCGCGGCGGATGGCCGAGGAGCACCCGGAGCGCTATTGGTACGCGAACCAGTACGCGAACGACGACAACTGGCGCTCGCACTACGAGTCGACCGGCGAGGAGATCCTCGCGCAGGTGCGGGAGGCGACGGGCCAGGGGCCCGACGCCTTCGTCGCCGGCGTCGGGACCGGCGGCACCCTGACCGGCGTCGGACGGCGGCTGCGCAAGAGCGACCCGCGAGTCCACGTCGCTGTCGTCGTCCCCGAGATCTTTCCCGGCATCGAGGGTTTAAAACCCCTCGGAGAACCCGGGGACCTGGTGCCGGAGATCCTCGACGAGTCGCTGATCGACCAGCGCGTCGAGGTACGCATCGACGATGCGGTCGAGGTCTGTCGCAAGCTCGCCCGCCAGGGGCTTTTCGTGGGGCCGTCGTCGGGAGCGTACGTCTATCTGGCGCTTAAGGTGGCGTCGGAGGGGTACCGACGGGTGGTGACCGTCCTCAACGACACCGGGGAACGATACGGCTCGACGGGGATGTGGGAATGCCCTGGCGGGGCGCCTTCCTAGGAACAAATCCGGTTCCCGCCGGATTTCCGCCCCTTGTTCCTACCGATGATGCCGTCGCGCAGCGACGTACGATGCTCTTGAGGTGCCAGGCACCTCCGAAATCCCCTCTTGAGGTGGCCGCGGCAATCTTCTCGAGGTGAGGCCGGCCGATCAGTTCACCGACAGCTTGCGGCGAGCCCGCTCCAGTAAGGCTTTGGTCTCTTCGCGGTCCGGCGCCTCGGTCTCCTCGGCGAGGTCACCCAAGTCGGCAGCAGGCTTTTTGGTGCAAGTCGTCAGCTATCCAATGGTTCTTTCAGGCAGATCCATGCCCGAAGCTCATACCTTCGCGAGCTCTTCTCGCAGCATCGATAAGACGCCCTGGTCGGGCAGGCCACCTTGAAGGAACCACGTGAGCCATTCGGCCATGATCTCCAAAGCGTCCTGAGTCAGGCAGTAGTCGGTAGGGATCATAGCGTCGCTGTGGGCTCCGATCGGCTGGATCTGGTCAAACCGCAGGACCGACCCAGTAGCACCACCGATAGGCAGGCTGTCCCACATGTACTGTGGAACTCTCCTCGGCGGATCCTCCGGACGAACTCGGGTCTCCAGCCGCCGCGTGTGCCGCTCTGGTCGGCGCCGTAGAACGACGCAACCAGGAGGCATCGGTTTGTCTGGTAGCGTGCGGCTCCTATCCGCAGTGCTTTCTCGACCTCGACGCCCGGTCCTGCCACTACGAGTGCCGGTCGCATTTTGGCGCGCAGCAGCAGCCTCACTTCCCCAGGATAAGCGGGCAGGCCAGCAACTGGAAGATAGGCATCCTGCGGCGGGCTGCTGGCCCGTAGTGGTCGAATCTCGAAATCCGCCTTTTCGTGCTGCTCGGCGACGGTTCTACCCGTGGCTGCCAGGACATGGGGTTGTTGGTCTACGTGCGGAACAAAGGCCCGTACGAGACGGCCTCGGCTCACCGCGCCTTCCTTCGTCCTTTCCCACCAAGGAGGGCAAAGATTCTGGACGGAGTCGTCAGGGAAATTCGGAGTCGCCACGTGCTGGTGAATGCCAAATGTCGTCTGAGAAGGAGAGATGCCCCGATTGCGGCTCGGGCTCGGGGCCGTCAAGCCACGCAGCACCAGCTGCGAAGACGTCGTCGTAACGAGGTGGAGGGTCCGGCTGCACAAGCGACCGGGCGGCCCTCTTACCGGCCAACCGATCCTGGACGAGCGCTCTCAGCTTCTTGACCTTGGTCTTGGAAAACCTGGCCTCAGAGGCGGCTGCCTGAGGCGCTCCGGTGTCTGCGTCGTCTGACTCCACAGGAGTCAGATCGAGAGGTTCGTTGGGCGCGGCTCGGAGCATGGGATAGGTCCGGTAAACGTGGTGAAGAAGGGCGCTGGTGTCGGACCCGAACTCCCGCACGGCCCACGCAATGGCGCGTGCAACTTCGTTGGGCAGATCAGCCTCTCTCAGCTCAAGCTGGCAAGAGGGAAGGCTCCACCGCAGGTTGTCTTCACGGTACTGGCTCGCGAAGCTGCGTCTCGCGGCTTCAAGCGTCTCCATGGCGGGCGAGATCCTCAGGAAGATCTCCTCAGCCCAAGGTCCGAACTTGTAGAACCTCCAAGGAGTGCCCGAGTAGGACTCTCCGCGATGCTTCTCTGCATACGAAAGGTCCGCCAAGTAGAGGTATTTGAGCAGGTGGATCGGTCCCAACTCGCGGTCTCGACGGTCGTCCGCCTGGGCGGCCACCGCGAGGGCGTAGCCAAAGACGGCGTCAACTCGAGCTGCTTCCATCATGTGCAGAGTACCATGGTCCGTATACCCGACCTGCCAGACAGGTACGGAGTTCCTCCTTCGCCAGAAGAGTATACCACTCCAGCCGGATGACGCGGACCGCAAGAGGAAAACAGGGCGCCCAGCGTCCTCAATGGCCACTCCGCACGTCTCCGGTATCGCATAGGCCCCCACGGCGGGTCCCACGGCGGGTCCCACCCGTTCGTCGAAGGCGATCCGGAGTTGGCGGATCGCTTCATCGGCATGGCCTGCCTGGGCCAGGCGGATGCCGACGGCGCCGGCAGGGACGTAGCGGTCGGCACGGGCGTCGAGCATGCGGCGCAGACGTCACTGGTCGTGGACGAGGAAGACGGTGCCGGGCACCTCCGAAAAGCGGAACCAGCAGCGGCAGGGCTCGGGGCCGGGGGGCGACCGGGAGGTCGCCAGAATCCCCGCCCCCATTCCTGGCATTACCCCCGGTGCGCTGCTGGCGGTAGTATTGGGCGATGGCGAACGAAGAGCATCTCGCGAAGCTGAAAGAGGGCGTCAACGCGTGGAATAAATGGCGGCAGCACCGGAGGAGGGCTGAGACGATGGCCCGCTCACCCACTTCGGCAGGCTCCCTCGGCTGGCTGAGGTGCCAGGCGATCCGGGATGGGGTGGCAAGGCCGAGGGACACAGGACGTCCCACGTGCCGAGGACGCCTCCTCAGGCACAGGACGTCCCACGTGCCACACCTTGGCCTTGTCTTCGGTCCCGGCCTGGCCTCGGAGCGGACCTGGCCGTCGGACCGTCATCGGTGCCAGCTCCTGCGCCACTTTGCGGCCCGCCTTGCACAGAAGGGCGGAGTCCCCTGGGTGCCGTTCTTCGCGTTGCCGCGCTGGCTGCGCGAGAAAGGAACGCTCTTCGACCGCGCCGACGCCGACGTGGCCCGCGACGGATACTTGCCGGGTGAGCTCGTCGCCGTCCTCGAGGGCTTGGCCGGCGGCGGACGGCTATTACTACTGCTTGACGGCCTCGACGAGGTGCCGCGTGAGAGCCGTCTCGAAGCCGAACACGCCATCTGTGCACTCGCGCGCAGTTGGCCGAGGACGCCGATCGTGGTGACCAGCCGTCCGATCGGAGTCGAACGTCCGCACCGCGACTTCGTGGAGCTGGAGCTGCTGCCGTTTGACGCCTCGCGCCAGCGCGCCTTTGTGGCGGGCTGGCTCGGCCGCAGCACCGGCCAGCCCGACCTCGAACGCGCCGATGAGCTTGTGGCCGTCCTCGAGGAGGAACAGAGCCTCGCGGATCTCGCTGGCAATCCGCTCTCCCTGACCCTCATGGCGTTGCTCTTCGAAGCCGGCGGGTGGCCCGAACGCAACCGCGCCAAGCTCTACGACCAGGTCTTCGACCTGCTCTACGAAGGACGTTACCGCCCCGATCCCAAGGCGTTGCCGCACCGCAACTCGGCCCACCGGGCGCTCTCTCACCTGGCGTTCGCCCTGACGCTGGACAACCGCGATGCCGAGCCTTTCCGGGACCTCGTAGACCGTCTCATGGCCGACGAGGTCGAGGACCTACGCCACGACCTCGCCAAGTGGGAGCCTTGGCGCGAGCCGGGCGCTTGCCTGAATGATCTCACCGAGCACACAGGAATCCTCGGACCCCACGACGGCCCGTACGCGGACTGGCGCTTCTGGCACCGCACGTTCCGCGAGGCGCTGGCCGCCGAGGAGTTGGAGCGCCGGCTGGCGGGACGTCCGGTAGCGGAGGCTCTGCGCGAGCACGGGGAGCGCATTCGCGGTGACGAGGGACGCTGGGCAGAGCCCTGCGCGCTACTCGCGGGACGCGTCCAGGAGCCGGACGCGCTCGTCCTTTCTCTCTTCCACGTCAACCCCAAGCTCGGCCTGCGGGCTGTCGCCACGGCCCAGGGACTGCGCAAGGAGACCTTGAACAAAGTCCTTAAGCTGACCAAAAATCGGGAGAAGCGGCATGAAGTCTACAGAAGGATCCCCGAACTCCTCGACGATCCCGAGCGCGCTCTGGCCCTCGTTGATCAGCTACGCCAGCGGACGCGCAACGGTAGTGACCTCTTCTTCCTCGACTGGACGGTCGGCGAGGTCGTCCGCAGGTGGCCGCTGGCCGGACGCCCTGCCGAGCAGCTCATCCAGCGCTTCTTCGATCACGTCCCAGCGACACCGGTGGGGCTTTTCGAGGAAGTGGCGACGCCCCTCGACGGAGTCGTCCCGCTTTGGTGCGAGATCCCGGCGGGACGGTTCCTCATGGGCAGTCCCGAGGGCCAAGGCGATTCCGACGAGCGACCGCAACATACGGTCGAAATCAAGAACCCTTTCCGAATCGCGGCAGTGCCCGTCACTAACGCTCAATACGCCGCTTTCGATCCGGAGTATTCGTGGAGTAAGTGGGACGGCGTTTCTAACGACGAGGTGCCTCATCATCCGGTCGTGAACGTCACCTGGTTTGAGGCGATGGCGTTCTGCCGCTGGCTGTCGCAGATGCTGCCAGGCGCCCGGCTGGCCACGGAAGAGGAGTGGGAGTACGCCTGCCGCGCCGGTACCCTGACGCGCTACTGGAGCGGCAACGCCGAGGACGACCTCGACCTTGTCGGCTGGTACGACAAGAACTCGGGCCGCCGGACCCATCGGGTCGGCGAGAAGCCGGCCAACCCCTGGGGTCTCTATGACGTCCACGGCAACGTCTGGGAGCGGACGCTGAGTGTCCGGACCGAAGACTACTCCGGCCGCGAGGACGGTTTCGTTGTTGACAAGGCGGCGATCGAGGCCGCTGAGAAAGCAGATCCAGCCGTTCCGCGTGCGTATTCCGAGGCAAGCCGACCACCGTTCCGACGGAAGGCGACCACCGAT
>CBDUYN010000208.1:0-17387 GCA_965371445.1 uncultured bacterium
CGCCAGGATCGGAGGTGCCGATGGAGGTGGTCGGATTCCGTCGGAATGGGTGGTCGGATTCGTCGGAATACGCATCGGAGCGGCTCGTCGTCTAGGTTGGAGCCCGGCTGGCCGGATCCGGCGCCGGTGAGTCGCTCCGACGCGGCTGTCGGAGCAGGCTCTCACAAAACGAGTCGGCGTTGCTTGGCAGCTGCTTTTCCCAGGGTTCCGCCTCTTCCTGGTCTACGTCGACGCCCACCTTGTCCGCTTCGGCGAGCGAGACGCCAAGACGCAGCAGCGCTCGAGCCTGGCGGCAAAGCGCGCATCAGGTAACAACGAACGAGCTCGCTTCAGCTGTCCGTCCAGGCACCGACAATCGACGAAGTGGCGGGAGACCGCCTCCTCGCCCAGCGACGAGACGAGCCACTCGCGAGAGAGCTTCGGCGACCATCAGCGGGCCGAGGTCGGAGCCGCCGATACCGAGGTTCACGACGTCGGTGATGCGTTCGCCGGCGAAGCCTTTCCAGGTGCCGTCGCCCACCTCGTCGGAGATGCAGCGCATCTTGGCGAGCTCGCCGCGTACCGCCGGCATGACGTCCTCGCCAGCGAAGCGGATCGGCCGTTCGGACCGGTTGCGCAGCGCCACGTGGAGGACGGCTCGCCCCTCGGTCACGTTGATTTTTTCGCCCGCGAACATGCGTTCGATCGCGGCCGGCACGCCGGCTTCCTCGGCGAGACGGACGAGGAGCGCCATCGTCTCCTCGGTGACCCGATTCTTGGAATAGTCGACGAGGAGCTCGCCCGCCTCGAGCGAGAAGCGTTCGAACCGCTCGGAATCCTCGGCGAAGAGGCGCCGCATCGGCAGCTGCGCCATCTCGTTGCGGTGGGCCTGGAGACGCTTGTAGACCGGGTTCTCGGTGAGACTCGTCCTCATTCTCCTCCTTGCAGGTGCTCCGGCACGGCCTGCCGGCTGCCGCGAAAGATACCACGGGGCGGATCCGGAGGACTTGGGTTAGAATTCGGCATATGGCCCTCTCTGCACGCCCGCAGAGCCGGGCGGTGAAAGAGACGATGAAGGAAGACTCGAAACGGTGGACGGTGAAGCGAGGCGCGGCGCTCGCCGCCGTGTCGCTGGCTCTCGCCGCCGCGGTCTTCGCGGCAGGCGGAAAAAAAGGAGCCGTCGAAGACGTCGACATCCTGCGCCTCAGCCCGAACATGGCCAGCTACCTCGTCAAGCACGTGCGCCGGGGCCAGGATCCGCGGGCCCGCGTCTTGAAGCTCATCGACCTCCTGCTCGGCGAGAAGGGCCTCGACATCGCCTACGAGAAGACGGGGACCAAGAGCGCCGTCGAGACCTTCGAGTCGCGAAGCGGCAACTGCCTCTCCTTCACGATCCTCTACGTGGCCATGGCCCGCCACCTGGGGCTCGACGCCTACTTCCAGGAAGTGTCGGAGGTCTTGAGCTGGCATCGCCGGGGGGAGGTGGTGCTGAGAAACCAGCACATGTTCGTCGAGGTGGAGGTCCAAAACGGCTACGTTACGGTCGACTTCCTGCCTGGCGCCGACAAGCGCTACCGGCGGGTACGGCGGATCAACGAGGCGCGGGCCCTGGCGCATTTCTACAACAACCTCGCCGTCGACACCCTGGCGACGGGCGACGCCAAAGCCTCGATTCCGCTCTTTGAAAAGGCGCTGGAAAAAGACTCGACCTTCGCTCCGGCCTGGACCAACCTCGGAGCCGCCTACCGGCGCCTGGGAGACCATGCACGGGCCGAGGAGAGTCATCTGAAGGGGATCGAAGCCGACCGCGGCGAGCTGACCTCGACGGCCAACCTGGCGAGCCTCTACCTCTTCCTGGGGAGGAGCGAGGAGGCCCAGCCGCTGCTCCACCGCGTCGACGAGCACCTCAAGAAAAGCCCCTTCCATCTCTTCCAACTGGGCATGATAAGCCTCCGCCAAGGCGATGCTTCGCAGGCGGTCCGGCACTTCAGGCAGGCGGTCCGGCGGTTGCCCAAAGAGCCGGACTTCCACGTCGCCCTGGCCGACGCCTACCGGGCCGCCGACGATCCCGAGGCGGCGCGGGAGAGCCTGCGCCGGGCTCTGGGGCTGACCGACGACGAGGAGAAGAAGGCGGGGCTCGCCAGAGAGCTTGCGGCGCTCGGAGGGTGAATTTGCCGCGCTCCACGCTTTGGGATACCATCGTCCGGTGGAAATCGAAATCCCGCAGGGAACCTACGACCAGATCGTCCGCCAGATCGAAAGCGACTCGAGCCCGGTCGGAATCGACGCCAAGAAGACCCACGTCCTGATCCTCCACCTGCTGCTCAAGCTCGACGAGCGCCTCACCCGTCTGGAGGAGCAGATGGCCGCGCACACCGACGGCTGAGTCGGCATGGAGCCGGATCGGATCGGCCGTCCTGGAAAGTCCTTGCCGTAGACCCTCATTCGGCGGCGAGTCTTCCCTGACGGCTCGACTGATATAGACTCGCGCTCATGAGCAAAACCCTGAGCGCAACGCTTGCCACCACCACCTTGCCGGACACCGAAGGAAACCAGGTGCGCCTCGGCTCCCTATGGGAGGCGAGCCCCGCGGTCGTCGTCTTCCTACGCCACTACGGGTGAATCTTCTGCCGTGAGCACGTCGCGCAGTTGCGCGGCCACGAGGAGGAGATTCACCGGGCAGGAGCCTCGATCGCCGTGATCGGGCTCGGCGATGCCTACTACGCGAGGACCTTCAAGGAGGAGACGGGGATCCTCTTCCCCTTGCTCGTCGACGAGGTCCGGCAGGCCTACGCCGTCGCGGACCTCAGGAAGGCCTCCGTCGGCCACCTGCTGCGGCGCGACAACTTCGCCGCCCGAGCCCACGCCAAGGCGGGCGGACATCGCCAGCACCGGCTGGGCAAGAACCCCTTCCAACTCGGCGGGAGCTTCGTCTTCGGTCCCGGCGACGTCGACCTCTTCGCGCACGTGAGCGAGACTTTTGGCGACAACGCCTCGCCGCAAGACCTTCTCGTCGCTCTGCGTTGACGAACCCAGAGTGGATCCACTAACCCCGGGCGTTCTCCCAGGCCGCCCGGTAGCGCTTCTCCAGGCGTTCTCGGCCTCTTACGACCTCGGTTTCCAGCCAGGCGCGAAACCCGCTCTCCAGCTCTTCGGGCGACATCTCCACGCACTTCAGGAGGTCGGCCCGTGTGCCGACGGCGATGCGTTTGAGGAAGAGCCGAAAACCGTCGGCGTGCCGGCCGCCGTCGCCGTCGAGAAAGTAGCGGATCAAGGCGACACTGTGGGCATAGGCGTACGACTGTGCTCCCGGCTCATGGAAGCCCTCCCGATCGAGGCTGAGCAGAAACGTCACCGGTGGAAGCTTCTCGGCCTTCAGGTACTCTCCGAGGAGGAAAAGCCTCGACTCCATGCCCTGGACCTCCACCTTGAGGCTGTCGTTCGCCGCGCCGCCGCTCTCCACCGACGAAGAGTCCTCCACCCAGGCGGAGCCGAGGTCTGCCGCCAGCCCTTCCTCGAGCCAGGGAGGGAGGCTCCTGGCGAGGGCCCGGTGGTTGACGAGGTGGGTGATCTCGTGCGCCAGGGTCCGCGCGAGGTCTTCGCGCGAGCGCCCCTCGGCAAAGAAGGCGAGGACGCCCCGGCCCGCATGCCCGACTTGGGTGCCCGAGAGGCTGCTCGTGGCTTCGGTGTAGCGCCGGTAGTCGGCTTCCTTGGCAAAGAGGACCGTGGACCGCGTGGGGTTTCCTTCAGGGAGGCGTCCGTAGCGGGCGAAATACGCCTCCTCGGCGGCGGCGGCGGTGCTGTCGAGAAAGGCCAGAAGCGTCTCGTCTTCAACGTCGGTGTAGAGATCGTAGGCGCCGACCTTGACCGCAGTCCGGCCGATGCCGAGGATTCGGCGAGCCTTCTTGAGGTTGAAAAAGTAGCTCGACTTCACCGGCTCGGCCCGATGACGCAGGATGCCCCGGCCGGCCTTGCGCCTCTTGAAGGGTGGCTTCCAGGAGGTGTCGATCCAGCCTTTCCGGTCGTTGTAGAAGACCTGGGCCCAATTCCCTTCACGCGCCAGGACTGGCAGGTAGGACATCGATTCGAGAAGGAGCTGGACTTCGGCCTCCGGCTGGGCCGCCGCCAGGATCCGATTCCCAGGCAGGTACCAGACCCAGTCGAGGGCGATGTAGCGCAGCTCGGGCTGCGGGAGGGCCGGCCGGGTGATCGGCGTGCGCACCGCGGTCCGGCTCACGGAGGAGCGCGTCTCGACGGCCGAAGGCGGCGGCAGGTGCAACGGACCGGCCCGCGGGGGCGGCGGCGTCACCCCGGCCTTCCCCTCGCCCTTGCGGGGGGCGCGAGGGGCGATCGGCATGGACGTCAGGTCGATAGGCTCCGTGGGAACCATCTCCACCACGACGACCCTCACGGCCTCCTCCGACGACGCTTCGACACCGGCGGAGGTCCGCGGCAGGTAGGCCTCCCGGAAACGCCGGGCGAGCTCCCCCACGTAGGGCCATTCCTGGGCCTTCTCCAGCCACGGCGACTCGGGGTGGTGCCCCAGGTAGACGAAGCCCCCATAAAGAGCCAGGCCGAGGGCGATACATAGCAGCAGTCCGTCGCCTCGTCTCATCCACACCACCTTTGCGCTCCTGTCGAAAAGCCCCGTACCTGGGACGGGGTACGTCTATCTGGGAATCTCCTCCACCTTACTACGCGCAAACGCCGGCCGAGACGGACCATCCATCCGTGTCGCGGCAGCTCCCCTCGGGCTTGGCCGGCTCAAGACGCCGGGACAAGGCGGCCGCAGGTCGACCCACGCGCCTTCTCCGCGCCTGGCGGCACCCTTCGTACCGAAGACTCCCTCTACCTCAGGCGTCAAGCCGACGACGAGATCGCCCAGCGGGCCTGACTCCTGGGCGAGACGTTGGTCATCAAGGCGCCACGGCAGATGGGAAAGTCGAGCCGTCGGACCCTTGAAAGGCGACTTCCTCCATGTTAAGCTCATCTGGTTTGGAGAAGACGCCGAAAGTGCTTGGAGATCAAGGGTTTGGGAACACGATCCGCTGAACTGGCCTCAACTGTGGGCGAGAAGCCTGTCCGCAGGCCGCAGGAAGAGCTGTCGGTAGACACCGAGTTCTACTTCCAGTGGCACATCACCGAGCGCTGTAATCGCCGTTGCCGCCATTGCTACCACACGAGCTACGCCTCCGAAGGCGAGCTCGCCGACGAGCAGCTCTTCGAAGTCGTGGCCCGCCTGGAGGCTGCTCTCGCTGCCTGGGGTCGACGGGGCTCCGTCAGCCTGACGGGCGGCGAGCCGTGGTTGAGAAGACAGGCGGTCTTCGCCCTTCTCGACCGCTTCGCCGAGGGCGGCCTCATCGATCGGGTGGATCTCCTGACCAATGGCGACCTCCTGAGCGACGCAGATTGTGAGGAGCTCGCCCGGAGACCATTGCTGAGGCGCATCCAGGTGTCGATGGAGGGAGCCACCGCAGCATGCCACGACGCCATCCGCGGGGAGGGGTCGTTCGAAAAGACCCTTGAATCAATCGCTCGTATGAAGAAACAGGGTCTCACGGTTGCCGTGATGATGACCGTTTCGCGGCACAACGTGGGTGACGTGGCCTCACTCCTCGGGTTGCTGCGCGAGTGCGACGTCGATGTCTTCACCGTCGATCGTTTTGTTCCCGAGGGACAGGGAGAGGAGCATCAGAGTTGGCTCCTTTCCCCCGACGAGCTGCGAACGGCGTATCAGGGAGTCCACCGCTGGGGCTTGGAACACGACCGGCCACGGGTCCTCACCTACCGAACGCTGTACTGTCTGGTGGACGGGCAGTCGCCCTACGTCGGAGCCATGTGCTCGGTGGGGGTGAATGCGTTGAGCGTCCTCCACGATGGAACCATCTACCCATGCCGGAGGCTGCCGATGGCTCTGGGAAACGTCCTGACCGACAGCCTCCATGATATCTGGTACGCTTCGCCTGAGCTCTGGAAGGTTCGAGATCCCTCCAACCTCAAAGGCCGCTGCTCCACTTGCCGGCTCGTGCCAATCTGCCGCGGCTGCCGGGCCATGGCCCTTGCGGTCCACGGAGACTGGCTGGAAGAGGATCCGCAATGCTGGATGAACGTCGATACCCCTGTCTCGTAGAGGACGTCAGGCTCGTGCATCCGGAGGGCACGGACGAGTTCTTCGTGTACCGGTCGGTCGGGGGAGAACGTTACGAAGTCAATGAGGTGGCTTTCAAGATGCTCAGCCGCATGGACGGAACCCAGGACACGAAGACGATCTGTGCCGCCGTCGGCAGCGAGTTCAAGGGCGCTGACACGGTGCGTGAAG
The DNA here is from genome assembly GCA_965371445.1 of uncultured bacterium. Taxonomy (GTDB): domain Bacteria; phylum Acidobacteriota; class Thermoanaerobaculia; order Multivoradales; family J023; genus DASWIG01. Next base: position 6,299 of record CBDUYN010000208.1, read on the forward strand.
ACCTGGAAACCCTGATGAAGGAAATGCTCGCGGAAGGGTGCCTGAAGTTTGGACATGGCTGACGGAGCCCGGAGGCGCGCAGGAAGGAAAGATGGAAATGAAGAAGTACGAAAAACCGTTGTTTCACCACGTGAAGGGTTTTGATTTTACCCCGAAGACGGTAGACTCCGAAGGGCATGTGGTGGTCTGCCGCCAGTGCTCTGCCTGTCACGGGTGCAGGTAGCTCGAACCACGGCGGCCCTCGAAGCTGTCTTGGCCGACTTCGTGAAACGTGGACTGCCACATCGGCGGGTAGCGAGGCTCGCCGGCTTGTTGCTGCTCTCCGGTGTGAGCGAGGTCGGGTCAAGGTGTCCCGGGGTGAAAGGCTACCTGGTCAGCAAGCAGTCCGCCGACGGTGCCTGGGTGGACTGTGAGGATACCGCGTGGTGCAACTACGTGCTCCGTTGCCTGGACGCACCACCCGAGGTTCAAGCGCCAAGCACAACCTGGCTGGCCGCGGAGCGCTCGGGTGCCGGCTGGGGTTACGGCCGACGCGACGAACCCTGCATTCCGATCACCGCCACGGTACGGCTCCTGGTGCCCGCTTTGCGTGACGAGCGTTCCGACGCCTGGCTCCGCGAGGTCTGGGCCGAGGACCTCGCCAGCCCTTTCCGGCTCTCCTACAAGGCTGCCTGGTATCTCCTCGCCCGAGATTCCAGCCGAGATCTCGGGGAGCGCACCCTCGAACACCTCGTTGCGGACCAGAGAGAGAGCGGTGGGTGGGGTCCCTGGCGAGACCATCCCGCCCCCACCGATTGCTTTTCCACCGGTATCGCGATGTGGGCCATTGCCACGCAGCCCGCTGATCCCCGGACCGTCGCGGCCCTTCACCGCGCCATTGCCTGGTGTGAGTCCCAACGCCTCGACGACGGCCTGTTTCCCGTTCACTTCATCGAGGAAGGATCAGCCTGGATCCATCTTGGCTGGTCCGCCGCACTTCGGCGCCTGGCAAGAGAGACGACGGACAAGCCATCGTGTGCGGGTTCGTAGGATCGTTCGGTGCTGACGTCTCCCGGGAAGAGATCTCGGCAGCGCTCGCTCTGCTCGCACACCGAGGGCCCGACGCACGACAGGTGATAAAGTCCGGTCCTCTCTGTCTCGGCAGCTGTCGCCTCGCCGTCGTTGCTCCCGAGCAAGCGCCGCCGGTCCACTTTCCGTCCGACCGGCAGGTGCTGGTGCTCAATGGCGAAGTCTACGACTTGGAGCCCCATACCCTGGTGGCTGAAACGGCTCCCGCTGTCGCCACGACGGATACCGAGCGCCTCGGCCTGCTCCTCCGGGAGCACGGCACGCGTGCCCTGCCCGACCTGCGGGGCCTTTTCGCTTTCTGCTGGCTCGACGGAAACCGGCTGCTCCTGGTTCGAGACCGGTTCGGCATCAAGCCGCTCTACCATGCTCACTATCGCCAGGGCCTGTTGTTCGCCTCGGAGATGAAGGCTCTCCTCTCGTTGCCAGGTTTCTCCAGGGAGCTCGACGAGGACGTGATGTCGGCATTCAGAGTCGTGGGGCACAACGTGTTTCCCGGCAGGACCCCGTTCCGCCGCATCCGGGCGGTGCGGCCGGGCCACCTGCTGGAATGCCGGGAAGGCGGAAGGGTCCGGGAGCTACCCTTTGCCCCGCTCCTGCACGTTCCTCCGGCCGGGCAGGGGCGCTGTCCCGACCCCGATGCGGCCCGGGCCCAGGTCGAGGACCTCCTGGCCGCCTCGGTGCGCCGGGCTGCCCGGCACGACCCCCATCCGAAGGCGGTCTTCTTCTCGGGTGGTCTCGACTCCTCCCTGCTTCTCGATCTTGCGCGAGCGGAGGCTCCGACAACTGCCTTCGTGCTGAGCGACAGGAGCGACGCCCCGGACTTCGTCGAGGCCCGGCGGGTCGCGGCCGCTCTCGACGTTCCCCTTCGGGAGCAGCTGATCGACGAGCTCGACCTCGCCCGGGAGATCGTCCACTATGCGTGGCACTTCGAGCACCCCATCGTCGGCGGGGCCTTCGATCTCCTCGGTGGTGTCGCCTTCCACGCTCTGGCGCGCTGCGTCGGCCGCGAGTTCCGGGTGGCTTTCTGCGGCGAAGGAGCCGACGAGCTCTTCCTTGGCTACCACCGGCTCCATGTCGAACCTCAGCTCGTGTTGGAAGCCGTCAGCCGACGGGCCGGAGAGCGGGCGACCCCCAGCCTCAGGGAGTGGCTGAAGGCGCAGGGGCTGGCCGCGGGGACGGCGGCACCCTTCAATCCCCCCGCGGGGCCGGCGGCATGGCGTGCCCTCCGTGACCTCGCTCTCCACCAGGGTCTTTCCGAGTATCACCTGCCGAGCGTCGACCGTTCCGGAATGGCGTTTGGCCTGGAGATCCGCCCTCCCTTCCTGGACAACGACCTGGCAGAGCTGGCTGCCGGCCTCGACGAAGCTGTGCTCCTCGACCGGGTCGACTACTGGACGAAGCGTCCTCTGAGGGCCGTCGCGAGACGCCGTTTCAGGTCACCGGGAACGGAGCGCGTCGCGGTTCGGCGCAAGAGAGCCATGTCGTCGTCGGTCGAGGTGGCGGCGAAGCGGCTTCTTGGGCTGCTTCCCGGTACCTCTCCCGGGGTGGGGATCGCCGGTGTGTTGGAGCCGCTCCTTGCTGAGCTTTTCGAGTACCTTCACGTCGATCCGGGTATCACCGATCCGCCCGATTTCTCCCTCGTCGAGTTTGCCGCCGAGCTCGGCAGCCGGGCAGGGGCACGATGAGAGCTCTCCTCATCGGGAAGTTTCCGCCGGGCCAGGGTGGCATCGCTTCCAAGAGCTACTGGCTGTGCCGGGCCCTGGCCGAGCGCGGCATCTGTTTCGACGTGGTCACCATCGTCCCGCACGTCTACCGGAGCGAAAAGGCCGGTGAGCTTCCGGACACGATCCGAGTGCGGCAGCTCGCGCCTGACGACACGCCCCCGTGGTTCATTCCCGGTGGGGATCTGTGGACCGAGAGGCTCGTTTCCGCCGCCCTCGAGCTGGCCGGCGACGAGCCCCCCGATCTGGTCGAAGCGAACTATCTCGCTCCCTACGGGATGGCTGCCTTCGTGGCTTCACGCCTGCTTGGGGCTCCGCTTCTCGTGCGGCACGCGGGCAGCGATCTGGCGAAGCTCTTGGCCTGGCCCCGGTCACGGCGTGGACTGACTCGACTTCTGACCGCTGCCGACCTCGTCGCCACCACACCCGACGGCGCTTCACGGCTCCCCGCCCGCACCGGCGCTGCCGGCACACTCGTCGAGCTCCCGCGATACGTGCCCAACCCCGGGTTCTTTGTCGCGGCCGAGTCCTCGCCTTCGGGGTACCGTCTGCTCTTGGCCGGCAAGCTGAGCTACCACTGGCGGCTCAAGGCTCTCGACACCCTGGCGGCCGCTCTCGAGCTACGGCCCGACTGGCGGCTGGTGGCTGTCGCCGACGGTACGGGCCGGGAGGCCTTCGAGGCCGAGCTCAGGAATCGGAACCTTGCGAACCGGGTGCGCCGCGAGGCTTTCGTCGCCCCCGACGCCGTGCCGGCCTTGCTGTCGGAGGCCACGGCAGTGTGGGCTGTGGAACGTCCGGGAGGAATCCCCGACTTCAGCAACCTGGTGTGGGAGGCGCTCGCCTGTGGACGTCCCTGCCTCGTGGCGGCGGCCGCGGCCGAGCATCCGGGCGCCGAGCTGCTCCGGCGCTGCACCGCGCTTCTCGTGGTCGACCCGGACGACCCGGCGAGCGTCGCCGCGGCACTGACCCGGGCAGCCTCCATGTCCACCGCTGAGCCGCCCCCAGGACTGTCGCAGGCGTTCGACGAGTACGTCGAGGCAAACGCGGCCCTGTACCTCAAGGCTGTCCGGGCCAGGGGCGAAAGCCCATGAGACGTCGTCCCCGGGTTCTGCTCGCCCTGCCCCGATACCGCGGTCTCAACCATGGCCTCTTTCTCGGAATCGCCAGCCTGGTCGCGGCCCTCGAGGCGAGCGGCGTGGACGCCGCGGTCCTCGACGAAGACGTGGCCGCCCGGGCGGAGAGCCAGGGCTGTTGCTCCGCCGACGAGACCATTCGGCGGGTGGTCTCTGATTTCGGACCCACACTCGTCGGCGTTCACGTGAACACCCCCAACTATGCTTCCGCCCTGCGCCTCGCGACTTACCTGAAGAGCTGTTGCGACGTCCCTCTGGTCGCCGGGGGCCCGCACGCCGGCGTCGCCGCCTCGTGCCTCCTGAACCGCCACTATGAGCTCGATTTCGTCCTTCGCGGCGAAGCGGATCTGACGCTTCCGGCTCTGGCCCGGGCCCTCGCGGGGCGGGGAGCTCTCGACGACGTCGCCGGCCTGTCACGCAGGTCCGACGGTGAGGTCGTCCATCAGCAGAGGCCTCCCCTCGTGGACCTCGGTGATCTTCCCCGGCCTCACCGGCGGGCACTTCTCGAACCGTCGGACGAGGTCTTGCGGCGCTACGCCCGCGGCAGGTACCAGGAGAACTTTTCAGCCGCCATGCCGGGATTTGCCGGCCGTGAGGTCGCTGGTGCCTACGCGACGCGCGGCTGTCACGCCGGCTGTCCCTTCTGCTCCCCGACCGCGTTCTGGGCCGAGCCGGGCTCAGGGCGTCCGGTGCGCCGCCTGCGGCCGGTCGCCGCGCTCCTGGCCGAGCTGCGTGAAGTGCGTGATCTCGGCTACGGTGCGGTGTTCTTCGACGAACCGACGTTCCCCCTGGCCAGTGAACCGACGTGGATCGCGGACTTCTGCGCCGGCGTGCGCGAGCTCGATCTGCTCTGGGGGGCTCCGACCCGGCTCGACGAGCTGGCTCCGCGTCTCCTGCCGGCGCTCGCGAGCTCCGGGCTACGCTACGTCTACTTCGGCCTCGAAACACCGAACCCCCACCTGCAGCGCGCTCTGGGAAAGCCCGCGGATCTCGCCGCCGTGCAGGCGACCCTGGCGGCCTGCGAGGCGCACGGGGTGCAGTGCGACCTTTCGCTGTTCTTCGGCGCGCCCGGTGAGACCGAGGAGTCGATCGACGCCACGCTCGCCTGGATCGTCCACAACCTCCCGAAAGGCAACGCCTTCTTCTCGGTGGCCGCCTACTGGCCGGGCACCCCGTGGGCGGAGCGGCAGGGCCTCGGCCCCGAGTGCTGGGAGCCGGACTTCGACCGTACGGAGGCCGAGCGGCGCGGTGCCGTCTGGTATCCTGAGACGGCCGTGTCGATCGACCGTTTCTACTCCAACAGCACCGGCACCTATCACCCCGCCTTCATGAGCCTGGATCGCGCTCTGGCGATCAAGGAACGAATCGTCAGCAGCGGGTTCAGGGAACGCTTCAGCCGCTATTCGCGCAGCCCTGCGGCAGCAGCAACCAGAACCGGAGCCGCAGCAGGAGTCCTGGCGCGATGAAAGTACGTCACCTCTTCACACACGACGTCCGTCCGGGCCGGCTCTTCCGCATTCCCGAGGTTCCCGACAACGTGATGGTCGACCTCACCTGGGCCTGCAACCACCGTTGCGCCTTCTGTTACAACCCGGCCGAGGACCACCGGCGCGGTTACCCTCCGGCGGCGACAATTGAGGCCGTCCTGCGTGCCCTCGCCAACTGGGGGGTCCGCGAGGTGCTCTACCTGGGAGGCGAGCCGACGCTCCACCCGGACTTCGAAGAGCTGCTGGAGCTGGGCGCCACACTTGGCCTCTGCCAGCGGATGGTGACCAACGGCAGCAGGATCGACGTGCGGCGGGCGGAGCGCCTGGCGCGGTGGAACGTGGAGGTGGGAATTTCTCTCCACGGTTCCGATGCGGACGTCCACGACCGACTGGCCGGATCCCGGAACGCGTTCCGGAAGGCGTTGCAGAGTCTGGACGCGTTGGTTGCAGCCGGAGCTCCGGCCTTCGCGCAGTACTCGCCAACGCGCCTCGACGATGGTGGGATCGAAGCGCTGGCGGCGTTTCTCGGCCTCCGGTACGGAAGCTCCATCCGTTTTCTCGACGTCAACCGGTTGTTACCCTACGGCGAAGGCGGACGCGGCGGACGCGAAGTGCTCCTCGACGACGACGGTTGGTGGACGACGTTGCGCGGCGTAGGGAATCTCGTCCGGGCGGGTTGGAAGGTCTGGGTCGAGTCGGTACCGCGTTGCTGGATCCGTGACCGTGCCGCGGCCGACGGGCTCGACGACGCAACCGTCGAGGCCATTCTCGCGAGTCTTCGGCCCTGCTTCATGAGCGTCACCCAACTGGCCTTCGATCCGGAGGGTCGCGTCAAGCTCTGCCCCGGCGGGCCGCCGCTCGGTCCGTCGCTTCTCGACGGCGATCCGGCTGAGCTCTGGCGCCATCATCCGCTGCTGGTCGAACGGCGTGCTCTTTCGTTCCTGCCGAAGGTCTGCATCGACTATGAGACGGGCCACCTGTGCGCGGAGTTCTACGAGTGCGGCGGCGGTTGTGGGTCCGCCGCCGGGGTCGTGCCGGGGGCGGCGGACCCTTTAGTCCCGGAGGAGCTGGTGGGCCCGGGCTGCAAGGGCTAGGAGCCTGTAGGGCATAGAAGGGTGGATTGGAGGCGAGTCCACCGCGACGCGATCGGCCGCCTTCAGCGGCCCGTCTCGCCCATAGGGCGTCCGTTCTTCTATGGGACCGCCGGCGTCCCGACGCGTCCACCGTCCCGGCGCGGCCGCGTCCGGCCCGCGTCCGTGCCGGCGCGTCCACCGTGGCGCGTCGGGAGCCAGTTGTTGTACAATGCCCTCAGACGGGCTCCGGACACCGTCCCCGACGCGGCGTTCAGCAAGATGGTCATCCTCGAAACAGCGGCCTTCACCCGCAGGATCCGCGCGCTGCTCGACGACGAGAGCTACCGTGAGCTCCAGAACGCCCTCCTCGAGAGGCCACAGCTCGGAGACCTCATCTCGGGAAGCGGCGGAATCCGCAAGCTCCGGTGGGCAGTCTCGGGCCGAGGAAAGCGAGGTGGCGCCCGCATCCTCTACTACTGGATCACAACAAGGGACCAGGTGTTCATGCTGACGGCATATCCCAAGAGCACACGCGGCGATCTGACGAAGAGACAGCTTGCCCTCCTGAGCAAAACGGTCGAAGAGGAGCTCCACCATGGATGACGAGATGTTTGACGAGCTTCTGGGAAGCGTCCGGGAAGCTGGCCGGATCCTTCGGGGGGAGCAAGCCCCTTCGAGAACCTTCCCCCTCGAATTTCCCGACGTCCGGTCGATCCGAGAGCAGGTCGGGCTTCCCCAGAGCCGCTTCGCCTCTCTGCTCGGAGTCAGCGTCCGGACGGTCCGAAGCTGGGAACAGGGACGCCGGCATCCCTCGGGCGCGGCCCGGGTCCTCCTGAGCCTGCTCGAGAAGAATCCGGATCGGGTACTGGGGATGTTGGATCTCCCGGCGCAGGTGGGCGCCTGATCTCGAGAAGAAGTCGTACCCGTCGACGTGCCGTGAGGTAGAAAGTGGCGCACGGGGAGTTTCGCGACAAGAACGTCCTGGTCCTTGCCCGGCGGGAGCTCGTGCGGACCGTACGCTTCCTCTTCTTCACCGGCGAGGAGGCATCTGGTCCCAGATGCCTGGCACTTTCGTGAGTCCTGGTCGGCTCTTCGGCGCGGCGAGGGGTCTCCGGCTCCAGGCCGGTCCGGAGTCCTTGTTTCACCAGGCGGCGAACGGTCTCCGAGACCGAGAGTCTGTGCTGGTGGGCAAGCTGGCGAACCTGCTTGTGTTGCGTCTCTTCGAGTTGGATCTGGGTGCGGACCATCGGATCACCTCCGGAGACCATGATGCCATCCTGCTGCCCTGCTGGCAGGCCGGCCGCCGCCACCTCAAGCCGACGCCTCCGCATCCACCAGCTCCCGCAACGCCGCCGCCACCCCAGGACGCTCCGCGTCCCGCCCGCGCTCCCAGCAGGCGAGACAAGGAGATTTCGTCCCCTGGGCGGGCGGGACGCCCGCGCTCCCAGCAGGCGGAGCCTGCCTTACGACCGGATCGGCGGCTACCCTCTTCCGTCCCTTCGGGACGAAGAGCAGGCGAGACGCCTGCGCTCCCAGCGCGGAGCGCTCCCAGCGCGGAAGGTCCGCCGCCAAGAGCCGACCAACGGCCAGGGCCCGAGCCCGAAGCCGTCGCTGACAGTGGCCCTTGCGGCGAGTCCTTGGCTCCGGTATCATCTCCCCATGCGCTCCAACGACCATCCCCCACGTCCGCCAGACCCTCCGATGCAGCGCAGGCTCGCTCACGACGCCACCAGGACCGAATCTGGCGAGGCTGGCGGCTTTCGCCGCCACGTCGGCCAGGCAGCGTGCCCGGCTCGCGGTCCCAAGACCCGAATCGTACCCTCTCGGAACAGGAGGTTCCAGCCATGGCAACAGCAGTGCGTGTGTCGGATCAGTTAGTGCGCGACGCGAGGCTGCGCAGCGCTGTCGACAACCGATCCGTGAAGGGGCAGATCGAGCACTGGGCAAGAATCGGCAAGTGCGCTGAAGAAAACCCTGATCTCCCCTATAGCCTCATCAAGGACATACTGACTGGGTTGAAGGAGTTGGAGCAAGGACAGAAATCCGAATACAAATTCGGATGACGATCAGTGAAAATCGTACAGTCCCGCTCCTTTGAGAAAAGTGTAAGGCGCTTCAACAAGCGCCAAAAGGCGGCACTCGACACGGAAGTGCGGAGGGTTTCAGAGAATCCGGAAATCGGCCAGCAAAAGAAGGGCGACCTTCAGGGCATCTACGTTCATAAATTCAAAGTTGAGGGAATCGAGTACTTGCTGTCGTACTGCTTCGCTGGCGAGAATCTGGACCTCATCATGATCGGTCCCCATGGAAACTACTACAGAGACCTGAAGACGTATCTCAAGGGAAGATAAACGGAGACCTCCTCTGTACGTCGCGCTGGACACCCGGAGCCGTCCCTTCGGGACGAAGAGCAGGCAGGCGAGACGCCTGCGCTCCCAGCGCGGAAGCTCCGCCGCCAAGAGCCGACCAACGACAGCCACGGCCACTGCGGGATGGGTAAGGACTTGTGCATCAAGCCCCGGACCCCTTCTAACTCTTGTCGGCCGGGTCGTCCTTGGGGCCGATAAGGGGAACGACCGGCCGACTCGTTCGGCACCACTCCTCGAGCAGTCTGGGCAACTCGCGGTGCCGCAGCGTTCGACAGTCATCACACACGTAGGCCAGTGCCTCCTCGTCGGGGAGCACGGACTCGGCTCGAATATTTGCAGGCTCGACGTAGCGATGACAGACGCTGCACAAAATACTGGCTCGTTCAACGTCGATTCGTAAACCGACATCGCACGGCACGATCCTGTTCTCGCCGTCGAGCAAAACACGGTTCAAGCGATCAGTCAGGTCGACCCTCAGTCCGCCACGTAACTCCTCGCCAAATTCGGACAGAATGACGAGGGGAAGTTCCTTCGTGTACTTCTGCGTGTATTTGTTAGTCAGATCACAGATCAGGTGAGCAAGACCAGGAAGATAGAGATGGTTCTTCTTACCGAGCAGCTTAGACAGTTCATCCCTTGAACAGGATTCACCCGAGCCATGGTATTCTCTTTTCGCGCAATTCTTCGACAGATGTGTGAGCCATATTGCCCTGTCGACATCACCGTCATCGGCATGGAAGCCTTTGTACATATCTTCATCGAGCAGACCCCCGATGTGCGCGACGATAACGTCGCATTCGCCAAATTCTTCCTTGAGGCCCTTATGATAGCGAGAGTCGCCAATGATGCCGAGCCATCTGAAACCCGACTTTCGGCGAACCGAGAACTCGATGCCAATCGAATCATGGTCGGTTCCATCGTGATGCAAAGCTCTTTTCGCCTTGATCGTGACGACGGTGTCGTCCTCTGGCTGGTTCTTCGGCAAATGTTCTGTCAATTCAGCTTGACAGCCATTCCTTGAATCTACGAACAAACGAAGGTATTTCTGGCTGGCTTTGTTGCCGCGGCTGGCCTTGTTGCCGCGGCGACCCTCGGCGCTCAGGACCACGATGCTCTTGATATAGTCGCTCTCAGCCTTGAAGTGGTGCTGGTAGCGTTCGAACACTCCTTCCGTCACGGCTATCAAGACACGGTGCATCGCGGGCTTTGCCGAGTCGCCCGCCTCGGACTTGATCCGCTTCTCTCTTTCACGAAGGAGGGTGAAAAAATTCGTCAGATTCTCAGTATGGTCCGGATGAGCGTGGCTTATCAGAACCATGTCGACATCTGGTATCGTGAACCCTTCGTTGAAGAGATTCTCGAGGAAGTTATAGCCCGGGTCTACTGCGATACCCACGTATCGTTCCTTTTCTTTTTCTTCGACCCAGACACGCACGAGATAGCCACCGCCGACTGACGTGGCCGATCGCGAGTTCAGAGCCGGAGAGAAAGAGTTCCAGCGGCGAAGGGATATGAGCTCGAAATCAGGAGCTTGGCGGCCTGGATCACCCTGACGGAGATTTCTCATCCGGGCGGTTCGAGATTCGAGATACCTGCATAGAACCGCCTGTTGAGCTGCCATCTGGGAAAAGCAGTAATCCAAAGTGGCGACTGGGGGAGCGAGGTGAGGGTCCGGATTCAATAACCGATAGGAACAGCCATATTTTGAGCATCTGGACGTGGGCCTGCAGACCAAGTACCGCGGTTTCTCCGGCCGAGCCGGGCACCTTTGGGGTAGGTCCCAAAAGGACTCTGGGAAGAGTTTCGCCTTCTCCACGTCAGAGTAGAATTGCCGGAATCGCCCCTTGTCGTCCTTCAGTAGCTCGCACAGCACATTTTTCCATTTTTCGAGGCTCTCGGCTCCGCTCGCCTCCCTCCCCTTCAACACCTCCCTCAACGCCTCGTACACTGCCTTGCCCGCTGGCCAGACGAGGAGGTCGTCCCGTTCGCTCCCTGTGGCATTTTCATCGTTGTCATTTTTCAATAAGCAACGCAAATTCTTAAACCTCTCCTGATCTTTCTTCGGCGCGGTCGCATCGTCCTTCGGCGCGGTTGCGTTGGTCTCCGGTGCAGCTTCGATGATCTTGCCCAGTTCTTTATATGCCTTGATGAATATAGACTCGGCCATTTGCCTCTCTTTCTTTTTTCTCTCCTTCTCCTTCTCTTTTCTCTCCTTCTCTTTCTCCACCCTCTTCTCTG
>CBDUYN010000209.1:0-16918 GCA_965371445.1 uncultured bacterium
CTCCTCGGAGCCGCACCGGGGTCGAGTCCTAAGGTAGCCCAGTGAGCCGCCTCTCAGATCTCACCGCTGATGCTCGGGTTTAACCCTGGGTGGACCGTGCTCCGCTAGAATGCTCCAGCCATGCGCTTCCCCAAGACCCTCAAGCACCGCCTCCGCCAGGGACACGTCATCCCCTTTGTCGGGGCCGGCGTCTCTATGGCGGTCCGCACGACAAGCCGCTCTTCCCGCGCTGGAAGGGCCTCCTCCTCGCCGGTGTCGAACGGCTCCGTGCCGAAGGCAAGGACCGGCACGCCGAGTTCGTCCGCTTCCTCGTCGAGGTCGACCAGGACTACCTCGGCGCCGCACAACGCCTGCGCCGGGAGCTCGGCGCCCTGTGGTCCGAGTTTCTCCGCGACCAACTGCTCGTCAAGAAGACCGACGTCGCCGCGGCGAGCCTCGCCCTGCCGCGAGCGGTCTGGAAGCTCGGCAGCCGCGTCCTGGTGACCACCAACTACGACCACGTCCTCGGCTGGACGTGTCCCGACGAGCTTCTCACTGAGTACGACCTGACTTGCTGGGACATTGAGTCCGTCGCCGAGCAGGCGGAGCTCCTGCGCGCCGAGACGATGCGACCGACCGTCTGGCATCTCCACGGACGTATCGACAACGTCGTTCGCCTCGTCCTGACGCCGGACGGCTACCGGCGCCTCTACGGCTCCGACGAGCAAGAAGAACGTCATCGCGCGGCCCTCGCGACGCTGCGGAAGCTCCTCGCCTCCCGCTCCTTCCTCTTCCTCGGCTTCAGCCTCGACGACGAGTGCTTCGGCGTCGAGCTCCGGGGAGTCCGCGAGCTCTACCAGGGCTTCGACGGACCGCATTACGCCTTCGTCCGCGCCAAGGACGCCGAGCGCGTCCGCAAGCTGGGCGTCGAGCCCCTGATCTACGAGGACCACTCCGACCTCCCGGCGCTCGTCGAGGAGCTTGGACGCGAGGCCGCCACCTCGGCCGACGCTCCGGCTCCGATCCTCCCCGACGAGCCGCCGCCCACCGACTGGACGGCCTACCTCGAATCCGTGATGGACCAGACGGGACACGTCGAGATCCGCGGCATCTCGAGCTCCTCCAGCGTCGAGGCGCCCGTCCACTGGAACGAGGGACGGCTGCCCGAGGGACGTTCGCGGGTCTACGGCGCCGTCGTCCGCTGGCTGCTGGCGGCGCGCAAGAAACAGCGCAAGGCGGCGGGCTACGGCGACCGCTTCGCGCACCGGGCGCTGGCGCGTCTGGCCTTGGCCATGATGGGCACGAAGGGCGGCAAGCGTACGGTCCTCGACTTGGAGGACGCCGCCGTGGCGATCGACGCCGTGGCCGAGCGCGAGCTCCCGGACGTCGACGAGCAGGAACGACGACACCGTTCTCGGGAGTGGCTGCGCTTCGAGTGCCTGGGCAGCGGGCTTGTCGAGGAGGTGGCCGGGAACCGGGTGCGCTTCTGGCACCTGACGTTCCAGGAGTACCTGGCAGCCCTGGAGCTGGCCTGGCGTGGCGACGGTGAAGACGAAGCGGCCGACTGGTGGCCGGTCGTCTCCGGTCGGCTCGACGACGCGCAATGGCGCGAGACCGTGGAGCTGCTGCCAGGCTGCCTCTTCGACGAAGGCGGCGAGGGACGTGTCGACCGGCTGCTCACCCGGGTGCTGGAGATGCGCGGCGACAAGCCTGGGCTCGCCGAGGAGGCGCGGGTGGCGGGAATCGTCGGACGGCTGCTCCAGCCGCTGTCGGTTTACGGTTATAAGGTCCGTCCGGAGGTGGCCTCCGCTTACGAGGAAGCTCTGGAGCGGTCGATGGCGATCTTCACCGTTGAGGGAGCCGCGAAGGTCCCGGTCGAGGTGCGCATCGCCGCGGCCGAAGCCCTCGGTCGCGGCGGGGACCCAAGGCTCGTGAGCCTCGAGGAGAACCTGATCGAGGTTCCCGGTTGCGACGGCTGGCGGCTTGGGAAGTATCCGGTGACGGTTGAGGAGTTTCATCGGTTCGTCGAGATGCGGGGGTACGAGGAGCGCAAGCACTGGAGCGAGGAAGGCTGGTTGCTGCGCGAGGGAAAAGATTGGGACGAGCCAGGGAGCTGGGAAGAGCAACTCGCGACGCCTAACCGGCCTGTCGTCCTGGTGTCGTGGTACGAGGCCGAGGCCTATTGCGCTTGGCTGAGCGAGCAACGCTCGGCCGAGGTTCGGCTGCCGGCGGAGGCGTGGTGGGAGGCCGCGGCGACGCCGGAGTCGGGCAAGTATCCGTGGGGCGAGGCGGAGCCGGACGCGGAGCGGGCGAATTTCTTAGGAAAGGTGGGAGCACCGACGCCGGTCGGCATCTACCCGACTGGGAACGGGAGGCTTGGGCATTGCGACTTGGCGGGAAATATTTGGGAGTGAAGTGCTGTTATGCCGAGCTCGGCATAACAGCACTTACGCCCGAAACGACGAGGACAAGATCGACGTCCTACCCCGAAGCTTCGCCGCAGGCCCCTTCCCGATACTGCCGCGGCACGCGCAACGGCTCGGGCGAGTGCCGGAGCGCCTCGCGGACGACTTCGCGCCAGGTCAGCTTCTGGCCGCCGACCAGGTCGATGAAGACGCCCTCCTCGCCCTCCTGCTTCCACCAGGTGACGGGCTTCCCCTCTTCCAAGAGCGTCCACCAGAGGAGGCGTCCATCCTCGAGACCGCCGTTCCAGAGCTTGCCGCGCTCGTCGCGGTAAAGAAGGGCCGTAGCCGAACGCTGCAGCTCGCTCGCCGGCGGCGCGGGCAACCGGCCGAGCAGCAGACGCGGCAGGGCGACGAGCGGCAGCCGGGCCAGCGGCACGAAGGCGAGCCGGCTCGCCCCTCGGGCCAGGCAGTATTCTTTGTTGCGGTGGTCGAGCCACAGGGCCTCGTCGCTCTGGTCGACCGCCAGGTCCCAGACCTTGCGTCCCAGGCTGTCGGCAGCCCGCATGCGGAAGTGGCCCTCGTCGACGAGGTAGAGGGTGAGCTTGAATCCGACCTTTCCCTCCGGTCCCTCGTAGCGGACGCGGTAGAGCCTCTGGGTCGGATAGGCCTCGGCGGGGATCTCCCAGGGCTCGTCGCCGCCGTCGACGGAAAAAAACTCCGTCAGGCGGCCTCCGCCAGCGGTGGCACAGGCCGCAAGGGCCAGGAGCGCGGCGGCCAGGCCGAGCCGATCGAGGAGAGGACGCGCTTTCAAGAGACGCGGGCCGACCTAGAGGCCCTCCCCTTCCAGGTCCTCGAGCTTACGGCGCACCGAGTCGAGGTTCTCGCCGCTCAGCTGGACAGCCTGCTGGTAGAAGTCTCGGGCCCGGTGCCGTTGGTCAAGCTCAAGGTAGAGATCGCCCAGGTGCTCGAAGATGGTGGCGTCGCTCGGGATCAGCCGCGCCGCCCATTCGAGGTGCTGGCGGGCTTGCTCGTAGCGTCCGAGCCGGAAGTAGGCCCAGCCGAGGGAGTCGACGTAGGCGCCGTTGTCCGGGTCGATGGAGACGGCGCGCAGGATCAGCGCCAGGGCCGCGTCGAGGTTCTCGCCCGTCTCGGCCCACATGTACCCGAGGTAGTTCAAGGTCGGAGCATGGTCGGGATTCGTCTCGAGCAGGCCCTTGAAGGTCGCCTCGGCCTCGTCGCGGCTCCCCCGGCGCTCCCGCGCGGCGCCCAGGAGGAAAAGCGCCTGGAACGATTCCGGCTCCTCTTCGACGAGGCGCTGCATCAGCTCGACGACGCCGTCGTAACGCCCGAGTCGCTGGTAGAGCCGAGCGGCGAAGAAAAGGTCCTCGCGGGTCCCTCCGGCCACCACCTTGGCCATGAGCTCTTCGGCCTCGGTGCCGCGATCGTGGTTGGAGAGCAACTCGATGCGCTTGGCCAGCACGAGACGGTCGCCGCCGGGTTCCGAGGCCAGGAGCTCCAACGCAGCGTCGAGGTCGCCGAGACCGGCCATCGCCTCCGCCTTGAGCTGCAGCGCCGAGGTCCGCAGCTCCTCGTTGCCGGTCGTCAGGAGCTGGGAAGCCCCCTCGGAGAGCTCCTCCCACATCTCGTGGTCCGCCATCATCGCCAGCTGGCGGAGCCGGATCCCGAGCGCCGTGTCACTTCCCTCGAGGTGGATCGCCGCCTCTTCCAGGATTTGGACCGCCTCTTCAGCTCGTCCGGCGCGTTCCAGGACTTCGGCGAGCGTGCCCGCAGTCAGGGCGTAGTGTTCCGGGGAGACGCTCGACAGCTCTTCGCGGAGCATCTCGGCGGCCTCGTCGAACCGCTCCTGGCGTTCCAGGGTCCCGGCGAGAGCCAGGCGCAGCCGGAAGGCCTCGCGTCCCGAGCTCATGGCGACGAGCGAGCGCAGGCGCTCGGCCGCCTCCTCCGTGCGTCCGACGCGTTCGAGCAGGCGGCCTACCAGGACCGAGTCCTGGAGCTTCTGGGACTCTTCCTCGGCGGCGTCGACGAGCGGCTCGAGCTCGGTCAAAGCCTCCGGGTAACGAGCCATCGACGTCAGGATGGCGACGCGCAGCCGGCGCAGGCCGACGTTTTCGCTGTCGCTTTCAATCAGGCCGTCGACCAGCTCCAACGCCTTCGGGTTCTCGCCGGCAAGGTGCAGCTCCCGGGCCAGGAATTGACGGATCCGATCCTCGCTCCGGAGCTCTCCCGGGACGGCGAGGAGGGCTTCGGCGGCTCCCCGGTGGTCCTCGAGCTGGCTCCGAAGCTCCGCCAGACGGATCTGGTTCTCGTAGGATCCGGGCTGAATCTTCACCAGCTTCGTCAGGGCGCGCTCGGCCTTCACCACGTCGCCGGCGCCGAGCTGGGCCTCGACCAACATGCTGTGAACCACCCGGTGACCGGGCAGATAGGAGGCGGCCTCCTCGAGCACCTCTGCGGCCTTGGCCGGTTCCTGCTTCCAGAGGTAGATCTGCCCGAGCGAGGAGAGGACGATCAGATCGCCCTCGGTCTTCTCGCGCAGCAGCTCGAAAGCCTCCTGGGCACGGTTGAGCGAGCCCAGACGGTGCTCGCCGAGCCGCATGTAGATCTGGGCGTAGCTGCGCAGCACGTCGACGTCAACGCCAGCCATCTCGCGCGCCGTCTCGGCGTATTCCGCCGCCTTCTCCAGGTGCTGGCGGCGCTTCTCCGCCGACCGCGACATCTGGGCCAGCTCACCGTGGAGCTCGGCCAGCTCGACCCAGCCGTAGGGGTCGGAGCCGTCGAGCTCCAGCGAGCGCTCAAAAGCGCGCTGCGCCTCCTCGCGCCTCGACTCCTCGGAGAGGAGCTTGGCGAGAGCAAAGAGATAGGCGGCTTCTATCCTGACGTCGAGGGAGACGGCGTCGGACTCGGATGGCGGCTCCCCGCCGGGCGGCACCCCGGCGTCGCCGGCCGGCCCGGAGGGCGCGGCCCAAACCTGGCCTGAGGCGAGCAGCAGGGCCAGGAAGAAGGCGACGGCTCGGAACGAGATCGGGTTCCTCAACGGGTGCGGGATCAGGGGATGGGCTTCGTGCCGGAGGAATCGGGGTTCGTTTCTCACGCCGTAAGGATAGCAGGGGAAGGGGCTCAAGACAACTTTACAGCCTCCCGCCGGGAGCGGTATCATGAACGGGCTGAGTAGATTACGGCGATTTTCCCGGCGTTTGGAGCGCTCCCCGCGAGCGGCCGGCCGAGGAGGGTTCGCCTTCGGAAGCTCCGGGAAACCTGGGACGATCGGAACGTCGAGAAGGACAGGGGTTGGACGATTGCACCGGACCGCGGCCCAAAGCCGGGCCAAGAAGCTCGGAGAGATGCTCGTCGAGCGAGGCTCCATGACCCAGGAGCAGCTGCTGCGTGCCATCGTCTCCCAGCGGTCTTCCGGCGGCCGCCTGGGGACCTGCCTCCTGGAGATGGGGCTCGTGGAGGAGGATCAGCTCCTGGAAGCCCTCGAAGCGCAACAGGGGGTGCCGGCGGTGGGCATCGATCAGCTGCTCGTGATCGCCGAGGAGGTCGTGGCCCTGGTGCCCGGACGCGTCGCCGAGCGCTGCTACGCCCTCCCCTTCGACGCCACCGACAAGGAGGTCGACGTCGCGACGGCGAACGCCCGTGACCTGGGGCACCTCGACGAGCTCGCCTTCTGTACCAACCTCCGCGTCCGGCCACACGTCACGACCGAGCTGCGCATCTTCGAAGGCCTGGCGAAGCACTACGGCGTCGAGTGCCCGCGCCGCTACTCCCGGCTCGCCGACCACCTCAACCGCCGCCGCTACCTGTGGCGAGAGGAAGAGGAGACCTCCTTGCTCGACGACAAGGTCGACGTCACCTGGCAAGACCTGGACTTGAACCTCCCGGAGCTTTTCACGCCGCCGGGCGAAGCGGCACCGGAGCTACCCGCGCCTGAGGAGGCCTCGGACGAGGGCGACGCGGAGCTCGACCTCGAGAGCCTCGGACGCCGCCTCGCCACGGACGTCTCCGGGGAGGAGATCAGCCGCATGGTCCTCGGCTATCTCACCCAACGCTTCCACCGGACCGCGCTTTTCAAGGTCCACGACGGCGAGGTCAGAGGGTGGCTCGCCAGCGGCGAGGGCCTGGATCCCAAGCTCTTCGCCGCTCTCCTGATCCGGCTCGCCGAGCCTTCGGTCTTTCACGACCTGGAGCGCGGCGCCCAGCTCCACGTCGGAACCTTGCCACCGATACCCGTCCATCGCCAGATGATCCGTTGCTGGGGCGAGGAATGGCCGGCCGAATGCCTGGTGCTGCCGGTCCGCATCGGCGACCGGTTGATCGGCGCCATCTACGGCGATCGCGGGACGTCGGCTCTCCCCCACGAGAGCCTCGAGGATTTCAAGCACCTCGCGGTATTGATGTCCGAAGCGCTCGAGCTTAGGATCCTGCGGCGGCAGCTGCGGGCCGGCTGAGAGGACCTGGTAACCGTGCCGAGATTCTCGCAGCCGCCGCGGCGGGTCGAACTATGATCAAAGCCGACATCGTCCAATGCGTCGCCGAGGTCCTGGACCTGCCGCGTGTCAAGGCCGCTTTGGCGGTCGACACGATCCTCGAAGCCATGAAGGAAGCGCTGGGCTCGGGCAAGCGCATCGAGCTGCGCGGCTTCGGTGTCTTCGAGGTCCACGACCTCAAACGGGGCGTCGGCCGCAACCCCAAGACCGGAGTCAAGATCCCGATAGCTCCTGGCAAGACCGTACGCTTCAAGCCGGGCAAGGACCTACGGGGCCTGTAGGGACGCACGGCCGTGCGCCCCCAGATTCGGCCGCACGGCTGGCGCCCCTACCTCACCACACGGCCGTCGCGGACGTCGAGGACGAACGTCACCGGACCGTCGTTCGTCAGCTCGACCTCCATCAGCGCGCCGAAGCGGCCGCCTTGGACCTTGTAACCCCGTCCTCGTAGCTCCACCATGACGCGCTCGACCAAAGGCTCGGCTTCGGCGGGCGGCGCCGCGTGGTTGAACGACGGCCGCCGGCCTTTGACGAGCGACGCGACGAGCGTGAACTGCGACACCACGAGGAATCCGCCGCCGACGGCGCCGGTGTCGAGGCTCATTCGTCCTTCGTCGTCCTCGAAAAGTCTCAGCTCGGCCATCTTACGCGCCAGCGCGACCGCCTCGGCCTCGCCGTCGCCCACCTCGACGCCGACGAGCGCCAGGACGCCCCGGCCGACGGATCCGACCCCGACGCCGTCGACCAGGACGGCGGCTCTTGAAACTCGTTGCAAGATGGCGCGCACTTTTTCCGTCTTATACAAGTGAAGAAGTCACCGCGGACCCGGCACAGCGCCGCCTCGCGGTATAGTATCGACCCGATTCAAGTAAGGAGACACTACCATGGTCAACAAAGTCTTCCTCCTGGGCAACCTGGGGCGCGACCCGGAAGTCCGCTCGACCGCCGCCGGAACCCCGGTGGCCAACTTCACCCTGGCGACGAACCGCAAGTGGACGAACCGGGAGACCGGCGAGCGGCACGAGGAAACGGAATGGCACAAGATCGTCGTCTGGGGCCGCCAGGCAGAGGTCGCCGGCCAGTACTTGCGGCGCGGCAACAAGATCTTCCTCGAAGGCCGCCTCCAGACCCGCTCCTGGGAGGACCGCCAAAGCGGCGAGAAGCGCTTCACCACCGAGGTCGTCTGTGAGGACTTCCGGATGCTCGGTGGCCCCCGGGACGAGGGCGGCGGCGGCTCTTTCAGCGAGCCTCCCCATCCCGCCGAGACCGCCGGGACCGCCGAGACCGCCGGCGCCGCCGAGACCGCCGAGACCACCGGCAGCGCTACGCCGGCACCCGAAGAAGACGACGACATCCCGTTCTAGGGCATGAAAACCTGGCGAATCTTCTTTCTTCTCGCCGGCCTTTACAACGTCGTAGGGGGCTCGGTGGGCGTCGTGTCGGTCGAGCGCCGGTTCGACCCGCCGCCGACCTACCCCTTCGCCCTCCAGCTCCTCCTGGCGATGGTCGTCGTCATGGGGATCGGCTACCTGATGGTGGCACGGGATCCCCCGGGCAACCGAGGCATCGTGTGGATCGGGTTGATGACCAAGCTGGCCGGCCTCGTGATGAGCTTCCACGCCATCCGGAGCGGCCAGTTGCCGGCGTCGGGGTGGTGGCAACCGCTCGTCAACGACCTGCCCTGGGCCGTCGGCTTCGCGCTCTTCCTCGTCCGGACCCGGCCCAAGGTCCAAGGAGGGCAGCCGTGAGAAAGACGCTTGTCCTCCTCCTCACCGGGCTCCTTTTCGCCGCGCCGCTCGCCGCCGAGACCGTCGAGGTGAGAGCGTTCAGCCTCAAAAAAGACGCCGAGGACGTGCTCCTCGTCGAGATCCGAGAGGCCGGGCTCCTGCTGGTCCGGGTCAACGTCAAGAGGCCCCTCGCCACGGCGCCGGTCCAGCTGACGCTGGTGGGACCCGACGGCGTCCAGGTCGAGAAGGAGGGCTCAGCACCTCTTCGCCTGCGCTACGCCCTCGAAGGAAGCGAACGCCTCGGGACATGGCGCGTCGTCGTCAAGAACCACGGCAAGATGGCGCTTCTTACCGGTAAGGTCCGGGTCGACTTCGAGCCGTCCCCTCCCCCACCGCCGGCTCCGCCCGCCGCCGCCCCCGCGGTGCCTTCGCGGGAGGTCACCGACGGCAAGGTCTTCTACCCCGAGGACGAGGCGAGAATCCGCGCCGTGTGCCGCAACAAGAACCAAGACGTCTTCGTCCGCCTGGACATGACGAGCGGCAAGGGCGGCTACTACATGGGCTACAACCGGGTCTTCGAGCTTGAGGTGAGCTACCGGTCCGACGAGGTGATCGAGCTTCGGGGCGGTGGCGAACCGTTCCTGCTCGATACGGAGAAGAAAGTCCTCTACTTCGCGAGCGGCGAGGCCGGGGTCTTCTGCCGGGTGCGAATCTACCGCGGCGAACCCCTGGGTTGAAACCCAGAGGCAGGCAGAGCCCACCCCTGAAGCGGATCCTCGATTCCGCGGAAGGGCTTCAGAAGCTCCGCGAGCTCACGAGCGGTCCCGACTCTTTGATCGGGGTCCTTTTCGAGAGCCCGGAGCACCACCTCGCGCAGCTCCCCGGGAATCCGGTCGTAGGGATCCGTCTCGGAGAAATCCCGTGGCGGACGAATCACGTGGCCGCGGAAAAGATCGGCGAAGGTGTGGCCACGCACCGGGTGGTGTCCCGTCAGCAGCTCGTAGAGGACGACGCCGAAGGAGTAGAGGTCGCTGCGCAGGTCGGGGGACTCCTCGCGAAAATACTCCGGCGAGGAGTAACGCGCCTTGCCGACGAACCGGCCCACCGCCGTCAAGTCCTCGCGGCCGCCCAGGCGTTTGGTGATTCCCAGGTCGATCAGCTTGACGAAGGGCTCGTCGCCTTCCATCCTGGCCATCATCAGGTTGTCCGGCGCCACGTCGCGGTGGACGTAGCCCTTGCCGTGGACGTAGGAGAGCGCCGCGAGGGTCTGGAGCGCGACCTCGACGGTCACGGCCAGCTCCGGTGGACCGTCGCGCTCCAGGATCTTCTCCAGCGTCTCCCCGTCGACGTGCTCCTTGACGAGGCACGCCAGGCTGCCCTCGATCACGAACTCGTAGAACCGGGCGATGTGCGGGTGCTCCATGCGCATGGCAACCCGCGCCTCGCGGCGGAAGCGTAGCTGGAGGTTGTCGTCGTCGACGTGGTGGGCACGCACCAGCTTGATGACGCGAAGCTCGCCGCTTTCCCGATCGCGGGCCTTCATGATCGCCCGCATCGGCCTCTCGCTCAACGTCTCCAGGATCTCGTACCTGCTGAGGACCTTCTGTGGAAGCTTCAGGCTATTCCTCTGCATGTCCCTCGTCCTCGTGGCTCCCTCCCCTCTCGGCTGTTGCTCTTGGTACGCCGCGATCCCACGGTGAGGCTCGCCGCGCGCGAAAATAGAGACCCTCCGGCTTCAAAGGGGATCGGCCTCACCGATCCCACGTTCCGCGGTCACCTGGTCGTAGTAGTCGATCATCTGCCGCACGTAGACGCGCTTTTCGCGGTAGCTCCCAGGGAAAAAGCTCCGCTTGAAGCCGTGGATGACGACGTTTCGAAGCTCGGCGGGCGTCAGGGCGAACGCATCGCAGGCCTGGGCGATCTCCTGCGTCACCGAGGTGCGCGAAACCAGCCGGTTGTCGGTGCAAAGCGCCACCGACAGCCGGTCGCGCATCATCCGGCCAAAGGGATGGTCCTCGACCCGCCGCAGCTCCGGCATCGTCTGCAAGTTCGACGTGATGCAGACCTCGAGCGTCGTACGCGTGTCGGCGATGTACTCCACCAGGTGGTGGACGTAGCGCTCCGGGTCGTCGGCCTTGACCTCCTCGGCCGAATAGAGATGGGTCCCATGGCCGATGCGGTCGGCGTTGAGCCGCGCCAGGGCCTGGAAGATCGACTCCGGCCCGTAGGCCTCCCCGGCGTGGACGGTCTTGCGCAGGAAGTGCCGCTGGGCGAAGTCGAAGGCTTCGACGTGGTCCGAAGCCGGCTGCCCGGCCTCGGACCCCGCCAGGTCAAAGCCCACCACCGGAATGCCCAGGCGGTCGCGGGCCTCCACCACCGCCCGTGCCAGCGACAAGGAGGCGACGCCGTAGACCTCCTTCATCGGCCACTGGTCCAGCGCCGCCAGCAGGTTCTTGAAGTACGGCGCAAAACCGGAACGAAACAGCCGCATCGCGCTCGCGATCAAACCGTAGCGGAAGGGAGGCTCACCGCGCTCAGCGACCGCCTCCGAAGCCTCGTGCTCGCGCCGGGCGCGATCGAGGCCCCGGTCGACCGCCGCGAGCACCTGGCCGATGTCCTGGTCCTGGCCCACGTGCAGCTGCGGGGCGAAGCGCACCTCGATGTAGCGCACGCCCTCGGCCAGGCAGTCCTCGGCGAGCTCGTAGGCCGTGCGCTCCAGCGCCTCCGGGTCGCTCAGCACGGCGCACGTATAGGCAAAACCGTGCAGGTAGTCGGGCAGGTCCCGGTACTGCTCCTTGAAGACCAGCTCCAAGAGGCCCTCGGGCGTCTCCGACGGAAGCTTGACCCGGCGCTCCCGGGCCAGCTCGATCAGGGTAGGAAGGCGCATCGAGCCGTCCAGGTGCAGATGCAGGTCGCTTTTCGGCAAGGCCTCGATGTAGTCGCGGGGAAAAGTCGTGGTCTTGGTCATCGCGTCCTCCGGTTGGCGTAGAAGGATACCCGAATCGCCGCCAGACGTGCTATGATCCGGCTCCACCAGCGGGGAGACCCTCGACTCTCTCCCGGGGATCGAGAGGGGAGGGAGGTGTGAAGCTTCGTTCCCCGCCCGCTCCCGTCACGCGCCGCCCACCGGCCTACTCCAGGCGAGGGGGACGCCCCGCCCCGCGGCGCCGTGAGAGTCCATCGACGACGAAGGAACGACGTGGCCAGCGCATTCGACAGGGAAGAGGTACTTCGCGACTTCAAGATCGCCAGCCAGAGCCGCCAGGCCAGCCTCATCGGCCGCCGGGAGGTGCTGACGGGCAAGGCCAAGTTCGGCATCTTCGGCGACGGCAAGGAGGTCCCGCAGCTGGCCATGGCCAAGGCTTTCCGGCCCGGCGACTTCCGCGCTGGCTACTACCGCGACCAGACCTTCATGCTGGCCGCCGGTATGGTGACGATCCCGGAGCTTTTCGCCCAGCTCTACGCCGACCCGGAGCCCGAGCACGACCCGGCGTCCTCGGGCCGGCAGATGAACGCCCACTTCGCCACCCCCACCCTCGACGGCGAAGGCCGCTGGCTGGAGCTTACGAAGCAGAGGAGCTCCTCGGCCGACATCTCCCCCACGGGCGGACAGATGCCGCGGCTCGTGGGCCTCGCCTACGCCTCGCAGCTCTACCGCGAGCTCCCGGGCCTCGCACACAAGACGTCGTTCTCGGACCGGGGCAACGAAATCGCCTTCGGCACCATCGGCAACGCCTCCTGCGCCGAAGGCATGTTCTGGGAAGCGGTCAACGCCGCCGGGGTCCTGCGGGCGCCGCTGCTGATCTCGATCTGGGACGACGGCTACGGCATCTCGGTGCCCAACGTCCACCAGATCACCAAGGAGGACCTCTCGGCGCTGCTCACGGGCTTCGAGCACACGCCCGGCCAAGACGACGGCTTCGAGCTCCACCGGCTCAAGGGCTGGGACTACCCGGCGCTCGTCGAGGCCTACCGGACGGTGACCGAGAAGATGCGCCGCGACCACGTGCCGGCGATTTTTCACGTCGACGAGCTGACCCAGCCCCAGGGTCACTCCACCTCGGGCAGCCACGAGCGCTACAAGTCCGAGGAGCAGCTCGCCTGGGAGCGCGAGAACGACTGCCTGAAACGGATGCGGGAGTGGATCGAGTCGGAAGGCTTCGCTTCGGCCGACGAGCTCGAAGCCCTGGAAAAAGAGACCGCGTCCGAGGTGCGCGAGATCCAACGCCAGGCTTGGGACGCTTTCCTGGATCCCATTCGTGCCGAGCGCGCCGAAGCCCTGGCCCACTTCCGCGAGATCGCCGCGGTCTCGAGTCACGGCGAGGAGGTCGAAAAGCTTGCCCAGGACCTTGAACGCGTCCAAATCCCTGCGCGCCGCCAGATCGCCCGCGCCGTTCACCGGCTGCTCGTCACTGTCCGCGACGAGGCGACGCCGGCCCGGCGGGTGCTCGTCGACTGGCAGGTTGCCGAGCAGGAGAAAAGCCGCCGGCGTTACAGCTCCCACCTCTACAGCGAGTCGGACCTCTCGGCCCTTGCCGTCCCGGAGGTGCCGGCGGCCTACAGCGACGACTCACCGAGCCTGAACGGCTTCGAGATCGTCAACCGCTGCTTCGACGCCGCCTTTGAGCGCCTCGCCGAGGCCATCGCCTTCGGCGAGGACCTCGGGGCCTTGGGCGACGTCAACCAGGGCTTTGCCGGGCTGCAGCAAAAGTACGGCAGCTTGCGGATCTCCGACACCGGGATCCGCGAGGCGACGATCGTCGGCCAGGCCATCGGCCTCGCCATGCGGGGCCTACGGCCGATCGCCGAGATCCAGTACCTCGACTACGTCCTCTACGCCCTCCAGACCCTCGCCGACGACCTGGCCACGGTGCGCTACCGCACCCGCGGCCGGCAAAAGGCGCCGGTGCTCGTGCGCACCCGCGGACACCGCCTGGAGGGCATCTGGCACTCCGGCTCGCCGATGGCCGGAATCCTCAACCTCGTCCGTGGCATCTACGTCTGCGTCCCACGCGACATGACCCAGGCCGCGGGCTTTTACAACACGATGCTCGCCTCCGACGACAGCGCGATCATCGTAGAGGTTTTAAACGGCTACCGCCTCAAGGAAGTGCTGCCCGATAACATCGGGGAAATGACCGTCCCGCTGGGCGTCCCGGAGGTCCTCCGGTCCGGCGCGGACGTGACGCTCGTGACCTACGGCGCTTGCTGCAAGATCGCGCTCGAGGCCGCCGAAGAGCTCCGGGAGGTCGGCATCGACGTCGAGGTCGTCGACGTCCAAACCCTCCTGCCCTTCGACCGCCACGGCGCCATCACCGACTCGCTGCGGCGGACGAACCGCGTCGTTTTTCTCGACGAGGACGTCCCCGGCGGCACGACGGCCTACATGATGCAAAAAGTCCTCGAGGAGGGAGGAGGCTACGCCTGGCTCGATTCCGAGCCGCGCACGCTGTCCTCCCGCGAGCACCGTCCGGCTTACGGCTCGGACGGCGACTACTACTCGAAACCGAATACCGAGGACGTCTTCCGTACGGTCTACGAGCTCATGCACGAGGCGAAGCCGACGCGTTTCCCCATCTTCTACCGCTGATCTGCCGGGCACCGCCCTTTGCCGCGCGCCCCGGCTTCTATCTACGGAGTCTCCGTGTGACCACCAAAATGCTCATCAACGTACAGCGCGCAGGACAGCTGCGCGTGGCGATCGTCGACGGTACCCATTTGAAGGACTTCCAGGTCGAGATCGCCGAAGCAGGCTTGACCCGCGGCAACATCTACCGCGGTGTCGTGGCCAACGTCCAACCGAGTCTAAACGCCGCTTTCATCGACCTCGGCGAGGAACGCCACGCCTTCCTGCCGGTTTCAGACACTCTGCCGCAGGCCTGGCACCGCGACCCACCCGAGGACGAGCGGCGCCCCAAGATCGATCAGGTTTTGGAACGGGGCAAGCCGATCTACGTCCAAGTGACGAAAGACGGCAGCGGCTCGAAAGGCCCTGCGCTGACCACCAACGTGGCGCTGGCGGGACGCTACCTCGTCCTCTCGCCTTTCGACGAGATGCGTGGCATCTCGCGCAAGGTCCAGGACGAGGAGGCGCGAAAGAAAATCCGCGAAAGGCTCGGCAAGCTGAACCTTCCCGAGGGCTACGGCGCGATCGTCCGCACCAACGGTCTCGAGCAGAACTTAACGACGCTCAACCGCGACTTGAACGCCCTCGTTCGCCTGTGGAAAAGGATTTGCAGCGAGGGCTCGCGGGGACGCGGCGCGCGGCTCCTCTACAGCGACCAGGACCTCGTGGTCCAGGCGCTGCGCGATTACCTCGACAGCTCGATCGGCCAGGTCGTCGTCGACAGCGACGAGGTCTATGAAAAGGCCCAAAGCTACATGCAGGCTTTTATGCCGCGTTCGAAGACGCGGCTCGTTCGCTACAACGAGCGCCAACCGCTTTTCTCGCGCTACACCCTCGAAGAGCAGATCGAATCGATCTATCGACGAACGGCTCCCCTACCTTCCGGCGGCTCGATCGTCATCGATTCGACCGAGGCCTTAACCGCCATCGACGTCAACTCGGGCCGTGCCACCAAGACCGAGGACCACGACGAGTCGATCTACAACGTCAACGCCGAGGCCGCCGAGGAGGTGGCGCGTCAGTTGCGGCTGCGAGACATCGGTGGGCTGGTGGTCGTCGACTTCATCGACATGCGGCCGCGCAAGCACCAGCGGAATCTGGAGAAGACCCTGCGCGACGCCATGAAGGCCGACCGGGCGCGCTACGCCGTGGGCCGCATCAGCCCCAACGGCCTCGTGGAGATCAACCGTCAGCGCCTCAAGCAGGCCCTCACTCAGCGGACCCACCGGCCCTGCCCGACCTGCGAGGGCGCGGGAAGGATCCCGAGCCCCGAGTTCGCGGCTTTGACCTACCTGGGCCGCATCGAGGCCCGAGCCTCGAGCGGGCTCATGGAGGCGGTGGTGATCGCGCTCCATCCGGAGATCGCCGACGCGCTCCAGAACGGTCACCGCAAGGAGCTCGCCGACTTGCAGGAAGAGCTCGCGCTCAAGATCGAGATCATCTCGACGCCGAGCCTGACCCACTCGGAGGACCGCATCGAGTGGATCCGCCGCCAGGGCTCACCGGTGGTGCGGCCGAGGAAAGCCGTGCGTCCCGCCTTGAGCGCCACGGATTTGGCCGACGACCGCGCCCGGCGTCACGAGGAGCCGGAGCTCGAGGACGACGAGCTCGAAGCGGCCGAGGGACGTCCGAAGCGCCAACGCCGGCGCCGTCGGGGCAAGGGCGAGCGTGCGGACGGCGGCTCCGAGGTCGAAGCCGCCGCCACGGAGAGGGAGAAAACCCCCGCCGACGAGGAGACGGCAGAATCGGCTCCGTCCCGCCGCCGCCGCCGCCCACGGCGCAAGAAGCCTGCCGGTGAAGAGGCGCCGGCTGTCCGGACCCAGGGCCGCGACGATCAACGGACCCAGGGCCGCGACGATCAGCGGACCCAAGGCCGCGACGGTCAGCGGACCCAGGGCCGCGACGATCAGCGGACCCAGGGCCGCGACGCTCAGCGCAACGGCCAAGAAGCCGGTGAGGAACGTCCTTCGCGCCGCCGCCGCGGTCCGCGCCGGCGACGGCGCGGTGGCGAGGGCGCCGAGGGTCAGCCGCCAGAGCGCCGTGAGGGAGCATCGCGGGAACAACAGGCCCCGCGGGAGCGAGGCCCGCGGGAGCGAGGCCCGCGCGAGGCGAGGCCAAGGCCACAGGAGCGACCGCGTTCGGCGCCCGAACGGCCGTCGCCCCCTTCCCCGCCACCGCCCGCGTCGGGAAAAGGGGGCAGCGAGAAGTTCTCGAAGCGTCCCCTCTCGCGTTGGCTCTGGTGGCGCCGCGGCGAGGGCGACGAGTGACGGGGCGTCCTCCGCGCGGCTCTACTCGGTCCAGGGCTATCGATACTGCGACCTGCTGCTGAGCCGTCCTGGAGGGACGAATGCTGGGACCGCAGGCGTCCCGCCTGCCCGTCCCGAAGGGACGTCTTCTCTTCGTCCCGAAGGGACGGAATCGTCCCGAAGGGACGCCATCGTCCAGGCCCGGGTTTCAACCCGGGACGGCGGCCGAAGACAAGGCCAAGGCCGGGCGGCGATCCGCGTGGCCCAACCACACGCCGAGGCTCGGCCATCCACCACCGACGCCTTCGTTCAACGCTCCCAGGGCCTTGACCGTGCCACCCAACCCCTAGACCTGGTGCCGGACGCGGACGTGTGCCTGCCGATTCCGCATGCTTCTTTAGCACCGCCGCCCCCGAAGCTTTGCCGG
>CBDUYN010000210.1:0-16789 GCA_965371445.1 uncultured bacterium
CACACGGCTACACTGTTGCCCTCGGGGAAAGTTCTCGTTGCCGGCGGATACAACGACAACTACTTATCGAGCGCCGAGCTTTACGATCCGAGCACGGGAAACTGGGAGAGCGCCGGAACACTTGCCACGCCACGAGGAGGTCACACGGCCACACTTTTGACATCGGGGAAGGTTCTAGTTATCGGGGGTTACAATAGCAGCTACTTGTCGACTGCTGAACTCTACGATCCGAGCACGGGCAACTGGGAGAACGCCGAGGGACTCGCCGCATCAAGACTAGATCACACGACGACACTACTTCCTTGGGGAAACGTACTCGTCGCTGGCGGCAAAAATGGTACCGGCTATTTATCGAGTGTGGAGCTTTACGATCCAACTGCAGGCAGCTGGGAGATCGCCGAGGGGCTCGCTACGGCACGAACTCGACATACGGCCACGCTCCTGGTCTCAGGAAAGGTACTTGCCGTCGGAGGATCCAGCGGTAGCACATTGGCGGGCACGGAGCTTTATGACCCGAAGACCGGCAACTGGGTGATCGCCGCGGAACTCGCTGCGCCACGGCAAAATCATACGGCGACGCTTCTGCCCTCGGGCAAAGTTCTCGTAGTCGGAGGTAGCGGCCTCTTGGCGAGTTCGGAGCTTTACGATCCTAGTACGGACAATTGGGAGAGTACGGGGGAACTCGCCAAAGCACGATCCAATCACACGGCGACTCTTCTGCCTTCAGGAAAAGTCCTCGTAGTCGGGGGGAACGGTGGTGTTGCGAGCGCGGAGCTTTACGACCCAGGCACGGAAAAATGGAAGGTCACCGCAGGTTTTCCTATATCTTATGGTCACACGGCTACACTTCTTCCGTCAGGAAAAGTTCTAATCGTCGGGGGACAGCGTGATGGCAGCGCTTCGTCGAGTGCTGAGCTTTACATTTCGAACACTGCCAACTGGGAAAACGCTGGACGGCTCGTCACGCCACGGGTTTATCATACGGCAACGCTCCTACCCTCGGGGAGGGTTCTGGTCGCTGGAGGGCTCAGTGGCGGCGTTGTTTTATCGAGCACGGAGCTTTACGACCCGAGTACGGGCAACTGGGAAAGCGTCTCAGACCTCGCAACGCCACGATTTGTACATATGGCTATGCTTCTTCCGTCGGAGAAGGTCCTCGTTACCGGAGGCTCGAACGGCGGCGCCTCGTCGAGCGCAGAGCTTTACGATCCCAGTACGGGTAATTGGGAGAGTGCCGGCGTGCTCGCTACGGCACGTACTCAGCACACGGTGACGCTCCTCCTTACGGGGAAGGTTCTCGTGGCCGGAGGTTGGGATAGTAGCTATTTGTCAAGCTCTGAGCTTTATGGGATCTCCGCTCCAGCGAGCTCTCGCTTCCCTATTATCCAATCGACCTCACAGTCGCTCCGCTTTGGCAGTTCGTTTACAGTCACCGGGAGCCGATTTCGAGGCGACTCCGAAGCGAGCAGCGGAAACTCCCAGAATTCCGCCGTCAACTACCCTCTCCTCCATCTCCGCTCCTATGACGGAACCGCACACCACTGGCTGACGCCCGATCCTCACCTCAATTTCTGGAACGACCCGATGACTCTCACCGTCAGCAAGCTCCCGCAGACCCTCAATCCCGGCCTTTATCTCTTGACGGTCATCGTCGCCGGAGTCTCGAGCGAGCCCGTCCTCGTCGAATTCGAATGCAGCCTCGCCATCACAACAGCCCCAATCGATCGAGCAGTAGCGGTCGGCGAAACCGCCACCTTTTCCGTCGAAACTCAAGGCGGACGCTGGTTCCAATGGCAACGCGACGGCATCGACATCCCAGGAGCCACCGGCCCGAGCTACACGACACCTCCGCTCACCGTCGCCGATCCCGGCACCACCGCCTACCGCGTGCTGGTGGACACCGGCTGCACCAGCCAATACTCCGAAGCAGCCATGCTAACCCTTGCAGACGCCGTGGCCCCGTCCGTTCAGATCACCTCCCCCGTCGGTGGCGAACGTTGGCCGCTATCCTCCCCGGGCGAGCCTCACACGGAGCTCCTCACCTGGGCGATGACCGACAACATCCGAATCTGCCAGGTCGATGTCGCCCTCCTTCATTCCGACGACGCCAGCCAGACCTGGCAGGAGACTTCTCCAGGCGGTGGTCTCCCCGATAATTTCGGCGCACTAAGCCCTTGCATCTACCCCGGCGAGCAGACCACGAGCCTCGAATACACCGTTCCGGAAAATCCGCCTTCTGGCGTGATCGGATCGCTTTACAAGCTTCGCGTAGGCGCCATCGATCAGGCGGGTCATCTCACGGAAACCGTCAGCCCCAACCCTTTCCACATCGTCCAACGCACTCCCGACGTCAAGACCCTCATCCTCGCCAACCTGGGGCGTATGCAGGCGAAGATGGGCCTGACAGCTGATCAAGTCGATGCCCTTCGCACCGAGCTCCACAACCTCGCGACGCACACCCGCGTGCAAGGTGAAGTCGTCGACCTCGGTGCTGTCACCCCTCTCGGCGCCCTCTACGCCGCCTGGGACGCTGGCAGCGCCACCGCCAATGACGTCCTCTTCGCCGAGGGCGGTCTGCACGACCACCTCCTTCTCACACTCCTCGAAGCTTACCCGGGCGTCGAAAACCTCCTCCTCGTCGGCGACGACCGCATCGTACCCATGGCTCGCCTCGAAGACCGCGCCGTCCTTCATCCCGAGAGCCTTTACACCGACCTCACCCCGACGAGTACCGTCGGACAGGCGCTGACCGACGACAAATACCTGTCCGACGACCCCCTCGCCGTCCGCTATCCACTGCGTCCCTCCGAGCTCGACGACGATGTCCTCCTCCCCGGCCTCGCTGTCGGACGCCTCGTCGAGACCCCCGAGGAGATCATCCGCGCCATCTCGATCTACCTCAGCCAGGACGGCATCCTCGACCTCACCACCACCGACGACAAAGTCCTCGTCACGGCCTACGACTTCCTACGCGACTCCGGACGCAAGGTCCGCCGGCGCTGGAACGCGGCCTTCGGCCTGAGCGACGCTCCTCTGACCCCCTTCGTCGATGGCGAGCTGATCAGCTCCGACTGGGGCGTCAGCACGGTCGCAGAACGCCAGCAAGCGCTCCGCGACCGGATTGCCACCCCCTATGGCATTCTCAACCTGAATGGTCACGCCACGCACTACGAAAAAGGCGTCCAGGGCCAGAACCGTTTCGACATCCAGGGGCTTCCCACGTCCGAGCTCTACGGCCCCGACGCCTGCGGCACGCCCACGTCAGGAGCCTTGGATCTTGCGGGTGCCATTGTCTACGCCGTCGGCTGCCACAGCGGGCTGTCCGTCCCCGGCAGCTGCGCCTCCGACGCCGACCGCTCCCTCGACCTCCCGCAGACCTTCCTCGCCCGCGGCGCCTGCGCCTACCTCGCCAACAGTGGCTTCGGCTGGGGCCTCAAACGAGGCATCGGCCTGAGCGAACGGCTCGTCGTCCTGCTGACCGAAGAGCTCACCCGTGGCGACGACCCCGTCGCCATCGGTGACGCGGTCCGTCAGGTCAAGGAGCGCTATTACCTCGAATCGCCCCGCTTCGACGCCTACGACGTCAAGACCTCGCTGCAATGGACGCTGTACGGCTTTCCCATGTATGCCGTCAAGACGGGCATCGCGTCCGGCAGCCTGAGCACGCGCCGCGCCGAGCCGCCGGGCGACGGCACCCAACGCTTCGGACCGGTCACCGTCACCCGCACCGCGCAGCAGACGGCTTTGCCGTCGTACCTCACGCAGCTCAACCTCCACTTCAAACTCACCGCCGAAGGCGTCTACGCCAAGTACGACGCCGACGGCGAGATCGTCACCGTCCCGGGTTGCCCGCATCCCGATGGCTGCTACTACACCTTGAACAGCCTCGTCGAACGCGCTACCGGCGAGTCCGACCTGCCGCTCGAGCCCTACTTCATCTACGACTCCCGCCTCTCCGGGACCAGCCAGCACGGTGTCGTCTGGCTGGGTGGTCCCTACACCAGCGAAAGCAATTGGACACCGGTGATCGGCGAGATGGTCTCCAACAACCCCGACGAGATCGACGGCAGCCCGTTGCCGCGCAAGATCCTCATCTCGCCCCGCGCGCCGCGCAAGCCACGCCGCTCGCTCGACGGCAGCGAAGTCGGCTGCCCGGCCTGGGACGACGAGGTCAACAGCATCGTCCTGCCGACCGGCGAGCTCGTCTTCGACTCGGTGGCCGGGGAGCTCCCCGCCACCCATCGTCTGCACCAGGAAGTCGATCTGGAGGTTTTCTATTTCAACAACCCGGACACCCCGGACGAGAACTGCGATCGGGACGGTCCCGAGTTTGGCGACGAGCCTTTCCACGACCTGAAGGGTGCGATCTTGCACTGGTCCGTACCGGTCACCGACGCGTCCGGCGTGTGGCGGGTCGTGGCGGTGTGGGACGACGAAGCGTCCGGGCGGTGGCGTCCGGTGGAGCTGGAATACGACGCGATCAGCGGTACCTGGACCGGCCGCCTGCCGGCCGCCGGACACGAACAGATCACCTACGTCCTGCAGGCCGTCGATCAGCGCGGCAACGTCACCTGGAAGGAATTCGTCGCTCCGCCGCCGCCATCGGGGATCCCTCTTGCCCTCGCCGACACCATCGACGTCGCCATCACGCCCGGCAGCGCCGAGCTCGGGGTGACGCTCGACGCGGCTCCCGATCCGGTCGTAGCGGGCGATCCGCTCAGCGTCAGCGTCCAGGTCACCAACTACGGTCCCGACCCGGCAAGCGGCGTCGCCGCTGCTTTAAGCCTGCCCGTTGGTGGGACCTACGTCCTCGGTGGCGGTTCCGGCTGGAGTTGCAGGCTCGCCGGCGGCGATCTTGCCTGCGATGGAAGCACTCTCGAAGCGGGCCTGACGTCGTACCTCGACGTTCTCCTCTTCGCTCCCTGGATCGATGGCGCGCACGTCCTGGGTGCCTGCGCGAATGCCCTGGAAAACGATCCTGCTCCGACCAATGATTGCGCCGACGTCAGCGTTACGGTCGTCTTCGATGATTCGATGACCGATCTGGCCATCGCCCAGAGCGCCGACAGGGACGACCTGACGCCGGGTACGCAGATCACTTATTCGATTCTGGTCAGCAACCAGGGACCCCATCCGGCCTACGGAGCGCTCGTCGCGGACGTCTTCCCACCCGAGCTCCGCGACGTGACGTGGACCTGCGTCGCCAGCCTCGGCTCGTCGTGTACAGCGTCCGGGACGGGAAACATCCTCGACACGGTCGATCTCGCGTCCAACGGCACGCTTCTCTACTTTGCCACCGCCACCGTCGGACCGACGGCGGTCGGGCCGATTACGAACGTCGCTACGGTTGAGCTGCCGGCGTCGATGGCGGACATCGTGCCGGGGAACAACGTCTCGGCGGTGACTACGCCGAGCGGGATCTTCAGCGACGGTTTCGAGAGCGGAGACACCACGCGATGGACGAGCTCCGTCGGAGGGGAGTGAGCATGGCGTCTTACGCTGGGAGCGCCGGCGTCCCGCCGGCTCTTCATCCCATCTTCTGCTGGGAGCGTCGGCGTCCCGCCTGTCGGACGCGTCAGCGGGCTCTAGCTCGCTTCCTCGGCCCTGAGGATGTGGTCCAGCGACTCGGCGGTCAGGATTCGGTCGGTCCAGACGAGGAGCTGGTCGACGTCCGCGGAAAGGATGCGGGCCTTGACGTCCTCGGGGATGGGACCGTGCTTGTGCTCGATCAGGCGGAGGACAGCCTCCACAAGCCCTTCCTGGCGCCCTTCCTGGCGCCCTTCCTGGCGCCCTTCCTGGCGTCCTCTCGCTTCTGCTTGCTCGATCCAATTCGGCATGTCGGTCTCCACGTAGTTCAGCAGGTCATGCAGGTCCCGAAGCTCCGGCACCTCGGCTTCAGGACAGCGCATCGGCACCACCACCTTGGCGAGCCAGGCCAGGAGGTCCCGGCACAGCTCCCGGTGCCTGGGGCCTCTCAGCCACTTCTCCAGGTCCCGGACCACCGCGCCCAGATCCGACGCGCCGGTGGCTTGCTCCGCCCGGATGATCGCCGCCACCACGTTCTCGTCCAGGGTCTCGAGATCCTCCGGACGGCACCGCTTCTCGTCGATGACGATGCACTTCATCGACGGGACGTGAGCCGCGAAGCTCTCCGGCACCAAGTCGATCAGGTCGAAGACGTCGATCGGCGCCCACCAGGGCTCGTCCCCATTATACAGGATCAGGGGCACGATCACCGGCAAACGTTCGCCTTTCTTCAGGGGACGCTCCTTGAGCATCCGCATGTAGAACAGGACGACGTAGGTCAGGACCCGCAGCGCCATGTCCTGTCGGCACGTCGACTGAAGCTCGATCAGGACCAGGACGTAGAGACTCCTGGCCTGGTCGCTCTTGCCCCGGCGCCGCCACTTGAGCTTCCAGAGGACGTCGCCGGTGCGCTCCTCGTATTCGCCGGGCATCATCCCGGAGAGGTAGTCGGACGGCAGCCGTTTCAGGGTCCTGAAGTCCAGGTCCTCAACCCAGAGCTCACGGACAAAACCGCGCACCAGGTCCCGAACGGGACGTCGGTGGTGGAAGAGGAGCCGCTGACTGCGGTCGTGCGGCCGTTTGGGGATGTGCTCATTACTCATGGCTCTACGCTTGGCGCAAAGACCATTGTCCTGGACGAGCGCACCCAGATCAACACCTTCCGGGTCTTCTGCCCACCATCCTGTGCGCCTCCGGCGCACCGGCGGCGCCATGCTGGGAGCGCAGGCGTCTCGCCTGCTCTTCGTCCCAAAGGGACTCTGGGGCCGGAGGCGGCGTCCCCCGATCCGGTCAACGTGAGCGATCCGCTCAACGTCAGGGTCGAGGTCACCAACTACGGTCCCGATCCGGCGAGCGGACTCGCCGCGACGTTGGACCTGCCGGCCGACGCGATCTTCCTCGGCGAGGGCTCCGGCTGGAGCTGCGAGCTTTCCGGCGGCTTACCCGCCGGAAGTGACCTCGCCTGCGACGGCGGGACCCTCGAACCGGGCCCGACGTCGCAGCTCGACGTCTTCCTTCTCGCACCCGGCATCGGCGGAGCGTACGGTCTCGCCGCCTGCGCGAGCGCCGCGGAGGAGGACGGCATCGTGGCCAGCAATTGCGTCGATGCCAGCGTCGTGGTCATCGACGACTCGATGACCGATCTGGCCATCGTCAAAAGCGTCGATGGCGTCGATCCGACGCCGGGGACGCGGATCACCTACTCGATTCTGGTCAGCAACCGAGGGCCGAATCCGGCTTATGGTGCGCTCGTCGAGGACGTCTTTCCACCCGAGTTGATCGACGTGGCCTGGACGTGCGAGGGCACCGTGGGCTCGTCGTGTACGGCGACCGGGGTGGGAAACATCCTGGATACGGTCGACATCGCATCGGACGGTGCACTTCTCTATGCCGCGTCGGCCACGGTCGGCCCGGCGGCCACCGGACCGATTGCGAACGTGGCTACCGTCGAGGCGCCGGCGTCGATGGCGGACATCGTGCCGGGAAACAACCTTTCGACTCTCTTGCCCTCGGGGAAGGTGCTCGTCGCCGGAGGAAATCTATTGACCTCGGGAACTTCGAGCGCGGAGCTTTACGATCCGAGCACGGGAACTTGGGAGAGTACGGGAAATCTCGTCACGCCACGATCTCAGCACACATCGACGCTCCTTCCCTCGGGGAGGATTCTTGTCGCCGGAGGTTACGACGGTAGCATCTTGTCGAGCGCGGAGCTTTACGATCCGAGCACGGGAACTTGGGAGAAAGCAGGAGATATTGCCACGATCCGGTATCGTCACACATCGACGCTCCTCTCCTCCGGGAAGGTTATCGTCACTGGCGGCTACTACAATGGAAATGTATTTGCAAGTACCGAACTCTATGATCCGAACACGGGAACCTGGCAGAGCACGGGAAGCCTCGCCACGTCAGGATCTTGGCAGACGTCGACGCTTCTCCACTCAGGGGAGGTGCTCGTTGCCGGCGGTTACAACGGAAGTTATTTATCAAGTGCCGAAACCTATGATCCGAGAGCGGGAACCTGGGTGAGTACGGAAAATCTCGCCACGCCACGACATAAGCATACATCAACGCTTCTCCTCTCGGGAAAGGTGCTTGTCGCCGGGGGCTACAACGGCAGCCTTTTCCATTTGTCAAGCGCCGAAATCTACGATCCGAGCACGAGAACCTGGGAAACTACAGGAAGCCTCGGCACGCCACGTTATCAACATACGTCAACACTTCTCCCTTCGGGAAAGGTGCTCGTCGCTGGAGGTATAGGTGCCGGTTATCTGTCGAGCGCCGAGCTTTACGATCCAAGCACGGGGGCCTGGGAGAGTACAGCAGACCTCGCCACACCGCGAAACCAGCAGACATCGACTCTTCTTCCTTCGGGAAAGGTGCTTATCGCCGGAGGTTTCAACGGCAGCTCTTTGTCGAGCGCCGAGCTCTACGATCCGAGCACTGGCACCTGGGAGCGCACGGGCGACCTCACTACGCCACGATATCATCACACATCGACGCTCCTCCCCTCTGGACAGGTGCTCGTTACTGGAGGTTACAGCGGTAACTCTTTGTCGAGCGCCGAGCTCTACGATCCGAGCACCGGCAGTTGGGAGAGTGTCGCAAACCTCGCTACGCCACGATTTGGGCACAAGTCAATACTCCTTCCCTCAGGTAAGGTGCTTATCGCCGGAGGTTACAACCGTAGTTCTTTGTCGAGCGCCGAGTTCTTCGACCCAAGCACTGGCAGCTGGGAGAGCGCAGGCAACCTCGCCACGCCACGGTATGAGCACACGGTGACGCTCCTACTTACGGGGAAGGTTCTCGTGTCCGGCGGTTGGAATAGTAGCTATTTGTCGACCTCTGAGCTTTATGGGGTCTCCGCTCTACCAAACTCTCGCTTTCCTATTATCCGATCGACCTCACAGCTACTCCGCTTTGGCAGTTCATTTGCAGTCACAGGGAGCCAATTTCGAGGTGACTCCGAAGCGAGCAGCGGCAACTCCCAGAATTCCGCCGTCAACTACCCTTTCTTACAACTTCGCTCCTTTGACGGAACCGCGCACCACTGGCTGACGCCCGACCCCCAACTCAGCTTCTGGGACGACCCCATGACTCTCACCGTCAGCGAGCTTCCGCCGAGTCTCAATCCTGGCCTTTATTTCCTTACGGTTATTGTCGCCGGCGTCCCGAGCGAGCCCGCCCCCGTCGAATTCGAGTGCAGCCTCGCCATCACAGCAGCCCCAACCGATCAGACAGGGATGGTCGGCGAAACCGCCACCTTTACCGTCGAAACCCAGGGCGGACGCTGGTTCCAGTGGCAACGCGACGGCATCGACATCCCAGGAGCCACCGGCCCGAGCTACACGACGCCTTCGCTCACCGTCGCCAGTCCCGGCACCACCACCTTCCGCGTCCTCGTGGACAGCGGCTGCACCAGCCAGTACTCCGAAGCCGCGACGCTCACCCTCGCCGACGGCATCGCCCCGACGGTTCAGGTCACCTCTCCCGTCGGCGGTGAACGCTGGCCTCTCTCCTCCCCGGGCGAGCCGCACACGGAACTCCTCACCTGGGCGATGATCGACAACATCCGAATCTGCCAAGTCGACGTCGCCCTCCTTCACTCCGACGACGCCGGTTAAACCTGGCAGGAAACCCCACCCGGCGGCGGTCTCCCCTCCACTTTCGGTGCGACGGAGCCTTGCCTCTATCCCGGCGAGCAGACGACAAGCTTCGAGTACACCGTCCCCGAAAGCCTGCCCTCCGGCGCGGTCGGTTCGCTCTACAAGCTCCGCGTCCGCGCAACCGATTTGGGCGGTCATGTCACGGAAGCCGTCAGCCCCAATCCGTTCCACATCGCCCAGCCCACTCCCGACGTCAAGACCCTCATCCTTGCCAACTTGCCACGCATGCAGACGAAGATGGTCCTGACCACGGACCAGATCAACGCGCTCCGCACCGAGCTCCAAAATCTCGCTGCGCACACCCGCGTGCAAGGTGAGATCATCGACCTCGACGCAGTCACCTTCCTCGGCGCCCTATACGCTGCCTGGGACGCTGGCACCGTCACCGCCAACGACGTCCTCTTCGCGGACGGCGGTCTTCACGAGCACGTCCTTTCCACGCTCCTCGTGGCCTACCCGGGCGCCCGTAACCTCGTCCTCGTGGGTGACGACCGCATCGTCCCCATGGCGCGCATCGAGGACCGCGCCGTTCTTCTCCCCGAGAGCGATTACGCCGACATCACCCCGGCGAGCACAGTCGGTCAAGCGCTGGCCGATGACAAATACCTTTCCGACGACCCTCTCGCCCTGCGCCATCGACTGCGTCCCGACGAACTGGACGACGACGTCCTCCTGCCCGACTTCGCCGTCGGACGCCTCGTCGAAACCCCCGAGGAGATCATCCAGGCCATCGCGACCTACCTCGGCCAGGACGGCATCCTCGACCTCTCCGCCACCAACGACAAGGTCCTCGTCACGGCCTACGACTTCCTGCAGGACTCGGGACGCAAGATCCGCCGCCGCTGGAACGCGTCCTTCGACGTGCCCGACGATTCCCTGACCGCTTTCGTCGACGGTGAGCTGATCAGCTCCAACTGGGGCGTCGATACCGTCGAAGAACGGCGGCAAGCACTCCGCGACCGGATCGCCACCCCTTACGGCATCCTCAACCTCGAAGGCCACGCCACGCACTTCGAGGAAGGCGTCCCGGGACAGAACCGCCAGGACATTCAAGGGCTTCCCACGTCGGAGATCTACGGCCCCGACGCCTGCGTCACGCCGACGTCCGGCGCTCTGGACCTGGCGGGTGCCGTCGTCTATGCCGTCGGCTGTCACGGTGGGCTTTCCGTGCCTGGGAGCTGCGCGTCCGACGCCGACCGGTCGCTCGACCTGCCGCAGACCTTCCTGGCCCGCGGCGCTTGCGCCTACCTCGCCAACAGCGGTTTCGGGTGGGGTCTCAAAAAAGGTATTGGCTTGAGCGAACGCCTCGTCGTCCTGCTGACGGAAGAGCTGACCCGTGGCGACGACCTCGTCGCCGTCGGCGACGCCGTCCGTCGCGTCAAAGAGCGTTACTACCTCGAGTCGCCGCGCTTCGACGCCTACGACGTCAAGAGCTCCATGCAGTGGACGCTGTATGGTTTTCCCATGTACGCCGTCAGGACCGGGCTGGCCCCCAGCCTGAGCACCCGCCGGGCCGAGCCCGGCGACGGCACCGAAAGTTTCGGTCCGGTCACCGTCACCCGGACGACGCGTTCGACGGCCCTGCCGTCGCACCTGACGCGCCTCGAGCTTCGCTTCGACTTCACCGCCGCCGGCGTCTACGCCAAGTACGACGCGGACGGCGAGAGCGTCACCGTCCTGGGTTGCCCTCATCCCGACGGCTGCTACTACACCTTGAACGGTCTCGTCGAACGCGCCACCGGTGAGTCCGACTGGCCGCATGAGCCCTATTTCATCTACGACTCCCGGCTCTCCGGCACCAGCCAACACGGTGTGATCTGGCTCGGCGGTCCCTACGTCAGCGAAAGCGGCTGGACTCCGGTGATCGGTGAGATGGTCTCCAACAATCCCGAGGACGTTGGCAAGGGCGAGCTGCCGCGGAAGATCCTCATCTCGCCCCGCGCGCCGCGCAAGCCGCGCCGCTCGCTCGACGGCGGCGACGATTGCAGGACCTGGGACGAGGAGATCAACAGTGTCGTCGTACCGACCGGCGACGTCGTCCTTGGCGACGAGCCCGGCACCTCGACGCACCGGCTGCACCAGGAAGTCGGCCTGGAGGTCTTCTACTTCAACAACCCGGACACCCCGGGCGAGAACTGCGACCGTGACGGTCCTGAATTCGGTTCCGAGCCTTTTCACGAGCTCCGCGGAGCGACCTTGCATTGGTCGGTGCCGGTCACCGACGCGTCCGGGATGTGGAGAGTCGTGGCGGTCTGGGACGACGAAGCGTCGGAGCGGTGGCGTCCGGTGGAGCTTCAGTACGACGCGATCAGCGGCACCTGGACCGGTAGCCTGCCCGTCGCCGGAGCCGAGCAGATCACTTACGTGTTGCAGGCCGTCGATGAGCGCGGCAACGTCACCTGGAAGGAGCTTGTCGTCCCGCCGCCGCCGTCGGGGATTCCTCTCGACCTGCCTGACACCATTGAAGTCGACGTCACGCCGGGAAGCGCGGACCTCGAGGTGACTCTTGCCACGTCTTCCGGCGCTGGTCCTGGCGGATGAGTCGCTCAGCGTCACCGTCGAGGTCACGAATTCCGGTCCCGATCCGGCGAGCGGCCTCACCGTGGACTTGACCCTGCCGTCCGACGCGATCTACGTCCTCGGCGGTGGCCCCGGCCGGAGCTGTGAGCTTTCCGGTAGTGATCTCGCCTGTGAGGGTGGCACCCTCGAAGCGGGCCTGACGTCACAGGTCGACGTCCTCCTTCTCGCTCCCCGCACCGGCGGAGCGTACGGGCTGAGCGCCTGCGCGAGCGCCGCGGAGGAGGATCCCGACCCAGGCAACGATTGCGCCGACGCCGGCGTCGTGGTCATCGACGACTCGATGACCGACCTGACCATCGTCAAAATTGCCGACGGCGTCGACCCGACGCCGGGTACACAGATCAGCTACTTGATCACCGTCAGCAACCAGTGGCCCAACAACCCGGCCTATGGAGCGCTCGTCGAGGACATCTTCCCGCCCGAGCTGCGCGACGTGACGTGGACCTGCGTCGCCAGCCTCGGCTCGTCGTGTACGGCGTCCGGGCCGGGAAACATCCTCGACACGGTCGAGCTCACGTCCGACGGCACGCTTCTGTATTTCGCCTCCGCCACGGTGGCTTCGACGGCGGTGGGGCCGATCACGAATGTTGCCACGGTTGAGGTGCCGGCGTCGATGGAGGATTTTGCGCCGGGGAACAACCGTTCGGAAGTCACCATACCCAGGCCGGTCGAGGGCCTCTTCAGTGACGGGTTTGAGAGTGGGGATACGTCACGATGGTCGAGCACGGTGGGTGGGGAGTGAGGACATGTGGGGTCGTATTCCAAAGAGAAAATCCGTCGGCGAGCCGGCGACTCGCCGGCCCGTCCCGGAGGGACGCTGTCTTTCCGTCCCGGAGGGGAACGCTGGGAGCGCCGGCGTCCCGCCGGCCCGGGGGGACGAAGTCCCCCCGCGTCCCGAAGGGACGCCATCGTCCCGAACGGACGCCATGCTCCAGGCCCTGTTTTCAACCCGGGACGGACGGTATCTTCGTCCCGCAGGGACGAAGATGCAAGAGCCGGCGAGACGCCGGCGCTCCCAGCGAGGAAGGCTCAAGCCTTCCCCAACTCCTTCAGACGAAACAACAACCCACGCGGCGACACCGCCAGATCCTCCGCCATACGCTGACGGTCTCCGTCGCAGCGCTCCCAGGACTCCTCGATCTCGTCGGCGGTCAGGTCCGACGCCTTGCGAATGCGCGGGCTCTCGTCGATGCGCCGGTAGAGCGACGTCGGCGGGACGCCGAGACGGCGGGACGCTCCACGGACGCTCCAGCCGGTTTCCCGCAGAGCCTCAAGGAGCTCGTCCTCGTCGACGTCGGCGGCGGATCGCTCGGGCGGCGGCTCCTCGGGGACGGACGCTTCCGGCGACGCGGCTTCGCCGGTCTTTTCGGCGAGCAGACGCTCCAGGCTGCGCGGCACGCCGACTTCCGAGCGTCCCTCGTTGGCGGCGACGAGCTGGCGTACAGCGTTTTGGAGCTCCCGCACGTTACCCGGCCAGTGCCAGGACGCGAGACGCGCGACGAGCGACGCCGGCATCCAGGGAGGATCGTTCAGGTCTTCCGGCGGCTTGAGACGATGGGACTCGCCCTGAGGTAACTCCTGATGAAGAAAGTGGAGCAGAAGCCGTCCAATGTCCTCGCGACGGGCGCGCAGCGGGGGGATCTCGATCTCGCAGCTCGTCAGGCGGTGGAGCAGGGGGGCGCGGAATCTTCCGGCCTCGATCGCCGCTTCCAGGTCGGCGTCGGTGGCGGCGATCACGCGCACGTCGACGGTCTGCGCTTTGCGCGCACCTACCCGTTGGACCTCGCCGGTGTCGAGAGCCCGCAGCAAGGCGACCTGGACTTTGTCTTCGGTGGCGCCGATCTCGTCGAGGAAGAGCGTCCCACCGTGGGCACGTTGGAAGTAGCCGTCGCGGCGGTCGACGCCGGTGTAGGCGCCCCTTTCGGTGCCGAAGAGCTCGCTCCCGGCTTGATCAGCTGGAAAGAGACCCACGTTGACCGTGACGAAAGGACGCTCCTTCCGCGACGACGCATGATGAATCGCGCTGCTGACCAGCTCCTTGCCGGTCCCGGTCTCGCCGCGCAACAGGACGGGATACCTCAGACCGGCCGCGCGCCGGATCTCCTCGCGCAGGCGTCCGATGGCGGAGCTTTCGCCGATCAGCTTGCCGTCGCCCACCGGCGGGACGTCGAGCTCGGCGAGGTGCAAGAGCAGGACGACGCGATGACCAAGGACCAGGACCGCGCCGCGCCGCAGATCGTCACGACGGAGTCGACGTACCCCGTCGACGGGCGTGCCGTCGAGCTCGAGGACCGTGGAGCTCTCGTCGGGATCGAGCTCGAGGCCACCGTCGGAGGTCGGCCGCAGGTGGAGGGGGCTCCGGCTCACGCGGGGGTGGTCAAGGGGGCGCGCCGTCCCGCCGCGGGGCGGGGCGAAGCGGGGCGCGCCGCGGGAGAGGGCGACGGGGCTCGCGGAGAGGAAAGGCGTGAGGACCGAACGGTCACCGACGCGTCCGGGGTCGTGGTGCCAGAGGACGGTCAGGCAGGGGACGGGGTCGCTGAGCCGCAGAGGGCGGGGGTCGCTCACGTCGAGCGTGGTTTCGTCGTGCTTCATTGGGCGTCCTCGGGACGGGGTCATTCTAGCGCATGTCTAGCGAGATCCTCTCAGACAGACACGCATGCGCCTCTGGTCTGGGTGGCAAGGGCAAGCAGGCAAGAACCTTGGCTCGCATCTCGGACGTCGGAACGTTCCTCGAAGCTGTGCCACGCAGGCAGGCTGGCCCCGGGCGGCGAACCGCTTGTCTTGGGGGGCGACCAGCCCCCGAACAAGCGGATCGCCGGACGGTTCGGAGCGTCCGCACAGGCGGCGTGGAGCGTCCGTGGAGGGTTGGATGGGAGGTTGGGAAGGCGATCCGGACGGTCAGGGGTGGCATCGGACTTGCACTTCCTGGCGAGGACAGTTGAACACTTGGCTTGGAGGATAGCGACATGAAGACGAAGCGGTTGTGGATCTTGGGGTTCTGGTGGTTAGGGGTTGTGGCTTGTTGTGGGTTGGTGGAGGGGCAGTGGAAAGAGACTGGATATATGCGAGTGTCACGGAATGGCCACTCCGCCACGCTTCTGCTTTCGGGGAAGGTGCTCGTCGCTGGAGGTTTCAACGGTAGCTCTTTGTCGAGCGCCGAGCTTTATGATCCGAGCACTGGGGCCTGGGAGAGCACAGGAAACCTCGCCACGCCACGAAGACAACACACGTCGACGCTTCTCCCCTCGGGGAAGGTGCTCGTCGCCGGAGGTTGGAACGACACCTCTTTG
Organism: uncultured bacterium; assembly: GCA_965371445.1. Taxonomy (GTDB): domain Bacteria; phylum Acidobacteriota; class Thermoanaerobaculia; order Multivoradales; family J023; genus DASWIG01. The sequence continues at coordinate 15,560 of CBDUYN010000210.1, forward strand.
TCGAGCGCCGAGCTTTACGATCCGAGCACCGGGACTTGGGAGAGCACAGAAAATCTCGCCACGCCACGAAGCGAGCACACGTCGACGCTTCTCCCCTCGGGGAAGGTGCTCGTCGCCGGAGGATGGAACGACAGCTCCTTGTCGAGCGCCGAGCTTTACGATCCGAGCACGGGAAACTGGGAAAGCACAGGAAACCTCGCCACGCCACGAGATCAGCACACGGCGACGCTTCTCCCCTCAGAGAAGGTGCTCGTTGCCGGAGGTCACAACGACAACTCTTTGTCGAGCACCGAGCTTTACGATCCGAGCACGGGAAACTGGGAGAGCACAGGAAATCTCGTCACACCACGATCTGAGCACACGTCGACACTCCTCCTCTCAGGGAAGGTGCTCGTCGCCGGAGGTTCCAACGACAGTTCTTTGTCGAGCACCGAGCTTTATGATCCGAGCACGGGGACCTGGGAGAGCACTGGAAACTTCGCCAAGCCACGAGATCGGCGCACGTCGACGCTTCTTCCCTCGGGGAAGGTGCTCGTCACCGGTATGGGAGCTCCGAGCGCGGAGCTTTACGATTCGAGTACCAGGACCTGGGAGAGCACTGGAAACCTCGCCACGCCGCGAAGAGAGCACACGGCGACGCTTCTTCCCTCGGGGAAGGTGCTCGTCGCCGGAGGTTGGCTCGGCAGCTCTTTGTCGAGCGCTGAGCTTTACGATCCGAGCACGGGGACCTGGGAGAGCACCGGAAACCTCGCCAGGCCCCGGAAAGATCACACGGCGACGCTTCTCCTCTCGGGAAAGGTGCTCGTCGCCGGAGCTTGGAACGTCAGCTCTTTGACGAGCGTAGAGCTTTACGATCCGAGCACGGAGACCTGGGAAAGCACCGCATACCTCGCCACGACACGAGATCGGCACACGGCGACGCTTCTCCTCTCGGGGAAGGTGCTCGTCGCCGGAGGTCAGAGCGGCGCCCGTCTTTTGTCGAGTGCCCATCTTTACGATCCGAGCTCCGGGACCTTGAAGCTCACCGGAAACCTCGCCACGACACGAAGAGATCACACGGCGACGCTTCTCCCCTCGGGAAAAGTGCTCGTCGCCGGAGGTTCAAACGGCAGCTCTTCTTTCTCTAGTGCCGAGCTTTACGATCCGAGCACGGGAACCTGGGAAAGCACCGGAAGCCTCGCCACGACACGAAGAGATCACACGGCGACGCTTCTCCCCTCGGGAAAAGTG
>CBDUYN010000211.1:0-16509 GCA_965371445.1 uncultured bacterium
CGAGTTGGCGAAGGATCTGACAATTTTGGACCAAGGGGTTGACACAGGGTGTCTTGAGCCCGGGCCGCGATCGGCGTCTTCGGACTCGTAGCACGGGTCTTTAGGCCCGTGTGGACCTTCGGGTCCGACGACGTCACCCACGAGACACGGCCGTCGAAGAACCGAGGTCTGCGTTCGGTCCTCGTCATGGTGGACGCGTGGTTGCGCGCCGAGCCTCCACACGGGGCTCAAGCCCCGTGCTATGAGGACGAAGACGCCGATCGCGGCCCGGGCTCAAGCCGCCTGGGAGGATGGCTTCTCATGCAACGCTGGGGTCAAGTGGTGTGACGTCTCGTTCGACCTTCACCCGCCCGAGGCCGAACGTGGCGCCCTTTCCCACGTGGACCACCTCCGCCGTGCACAGGAGGTCATGGAAGGGCTCCAGAGGCCCTTCGAGGGTCACCTCGCCGACGAATCCGCCGAGGCTCATCTTGCTGCGCTGCCGGTTGCTGTAGCGCTGCCAGTCGCGCCACCGCAGGTCGGATCTCGCGACGCGGACGGCGTCAGCCTGCTCGAGAATCGGCTCGAGCTGCCAGTCGACGTCGGCGCCGGGGACGTGGAAGTGGGCGATCTCCAGCGTCCGGCGGAGCATCCGGAAGGCGAGCGTGCGAAAGGTGAACCGGTCGATGAAGCGGCCGCCCTCCTTGATGCGGGTCGGTGTGAGGAAGCGAAGGCGCAGGCGATCGGCGCCCGCGGGCTCGCGAAGCAAATGCACAGCCGGCGCCTCGGTGAACCGCCGTCCGCCGCGCTCGAAACCCGGTTGCCACAGGCCGTCGGCGTCCTGGTAGCTGACTCGCTGGAGGACGAACGGATGACGATGGACGCCGAGCCCGGCCTCGGCCATACGCTCGACGGCGAGCACGGCAAAGGCCTGGAGTGTCACGGCTTCGCCGAAGAGGACCAGGTCGAGCTCGAGAAGGTCGCCGGCCTTGAAGTCGCGCTGCTCGTCCTCAGGCTCGAAGACGAAGGGCCGAGGCGCGGCCGGCAGGCCGTGGAGGAAGGGCGGCGGCTCAGCTCCGACGAAGACCTCGAACAAGCGCGCATGGACGCAGGCGCGTTGTAGCGAGCACGTCTCGCACGGCTGCTTCGGTCCCATGGCGCAGACGGCTCTGCGCAGGGCGTGGCCGAAGGAGCCTCGTAGGAGCGAGCCCTTGTAGGCGGGAAGGCGGGCGTCGTCCTGGGATTCGAGGGCGAAGCGCAGGCGGAGGTGGGGGATGTCGGGTAGGCGATAGGGCGGCATGAGTCGTGAGCCGTTGAGGTCTGTTTCGTTGACCTTAGCACATTCGCTCGCTGCGCCCTGTCTCAATCCCCCGAAGGGTCCACATCCGATTCCCACTTGGGTGACCGAGGCAATCGCCGAAACTCCCTTCGACTTGTCTCAATCCCCCGAAGGGTCCACATCCGATTCCCACACACGTCATGAAGAACTGGAAAGTGGCTCAGATCGCATGTCTCAATCCCCCGAAGGGTCCACATCCGATTTCCACAGGAACAGCGCGGCAACATCGACGGCACCGGCACGACGTTGTCTCAATCCCCCGAAGGGTCCACATCCGATTCCCACCGGAACTTTGAGGTGGTCAAGGTAACTCTCTATACGATGTCTCAATCCCCCGAAGGGTCCACATCCGATTTCCACAGTGCCGGACACGTACATCCAGCACTACCCTCCCATCGAGGTGTCTCAATCCCCCGAAGGGTCCACATCCGATTTCCACCTCATGCAAGCTCAACCTCGAACCCTCAGCGAAATCGCAATGTCTCAATCCCCCGAAGGGTCCACATCCGATTTCCACCAAAAGGAAACCACAACGCCGAGCGCGACGACCAATTACGGGTCTCAATCCCCCGAAGGGTCCACATCCGATTTCCACCGACGATTCGTGATCGGTGAGAACCTCCTTCACCTTGTCTCAATCCCCCGAAGGGTCCACATCCGATTTCCACACAGCGACGGACTTCACCCTCTCGTATCAGAGACGAGAAAGTGCCTCAATCCCCCGAAGGGTCCACATCCGATTTCCACCACGAAGCCGATCTGCTTTCCGGAGCCTACACCAATCGTGTCTCAATCCCCCGAAGGGTCCACATCCGATTTCCACCTAGTGAAATGCATTGAGGCGGTCGAACAGTCCAAAAAGAAGTCTCAATCCCCCGAAGGGTCCACATCCGATTTCCACTCACATGGCCCAGCAAAAACCCACGAAAGTCCCTCATGGTTGTCTCAATCCCCCGAAGGGTCCACATCCGATTTCCACCCCGCACACTCGTCACGACGGCTAGATGCTGTCAAACTGTCTCAATCCCCCGAAGGGTCCACATCCGATTTCCACGAGACCATGGGCGTCTGAGCGTCAACGGCTTGTCTCAATCCCCCGAAGGGTCCACATCCGATTTCCACGATGCGAAGGAGTATCTTCTAAAGACTGCGACTAGAATTGTCTCAATCCCCCGAAGGGTCCACATCCGATTTCCACAGCTGCCCTCCTAAGTCCTTGAAAACAAAGGACTTAAGTACCCCGATCCGCTAACCTCCCCAAAATCGCCCCCGGCGTTCTCGATAGTGGCCGGTTCCGTTCTGGAACCAACGCACCTAACTGTTGAAAACAAAGAGCTTAGGGTAGTTTCGGCGATTCCGCTAACCTCGCCCCCTTTTCGGGGGTCTCGGAGGTTAGCGGATTCCTCCTGTGCGGAGGACCAGACCGCCCCCATTCGCGAGGCAAGTCCTTTCGCGTGGGATAGAGTAGCTTCACCGACACTTAGAGGCCACCCACCTGTGGAGGAAATCTCCACACTTCCCGATTCTATGTTGTCAAAGAACAGGGATCACCTCACAAGTGTGACACCTCGACTTTCACCAGCCCAAGTATACAGCATCCGGGGCTCCCCGTCCATGACCATGTCCATGAGGGCCTCGGCCTGCTGCCGGAGCTGCTCCCGCCAGATGGGCGTCTCCTTACCCTTCGCCGCCCATCCCCACCCCTGCGCCGCATCCTGCGGGGCCTGGCATGGGCCTTCACTCCTCTAACACCCTGTAGCCTGATCTTGTTGGACAGAGGCCAAGGAAACACCGGCGGCCTCGCCTGCTTCCGCGCGCCGCCAGGTCTCGAGATGCCTGGTGGATGCGGCGGCGGACGTCCTCGACCACCGCTGAGTAGCGCAAGAACCACGTATTGTTCGGCGCATCCTGGGTTTCACCCGACCTTCATCCGTGCCCAGCCCAAACCGCGACGCGACGCGCCAGCCGGCCCCGCGCCACCCAACGCGACCGCTCGGCGACGCCGCCGTCCAGACCCGCGGGCACCGCCACTGCCGCCGCACAAGGGTAGCCGCGCATGCCCCGGAAAGGAAGGGGGAGCACCGTCTGCGAGCAGGCGACGTTGGGGTCGCCGTCCTTTTCCCAGCCCTCGCTGTGCAGGAAATACGTCCGCCTCCAGCCGGAGGGGAGCGCCGGCAGCGAGGCGACGTCGAAGCCCAGCGTGACCTCTTCTCCCGAGCCGAACACGACGTAGCGGTCGTCGGCGCTTTCGAGAAGCCCTTCGACCGGCCCGAACGCCGTGTAGTACCCCTCGTGCTCCTGCCATGAGAGCGCCACCTCGCGGCCCGACGCCGCCGTGCGCCAGGGATAGGGACGCCGGTCGCCGTAGTCGAAGAGATAGGGCGCGTCGGCCGCCGGCCGGTACCAGCGCGAAAAACCGCCGTAGCGAAGCCGGGCCCTCTGCGGCGCGAGACGATGGACACGATGCCGCGTCGTCGCCTCGCCGCGCAGCGTCGCCACGGCGACGAGGTCCCAGTAGACCTCGAAGTCGGTCGTGATGCGCAACCGCGGATCGGCGCCGTTCAAAGCGCCGGTCAAGTCGACCACCACCGGCTTCGTCTTGCCGGCCGGAAGGCCCACCGGCACCGTCGTCGGCCGCCAACCGCCGCGGCCGTCGCCTACTTCCAGATAAGGAAAAAGCGGCGCTCCCCGTGGGTCCTGGTCACGGGCCACGTTGGTCGACGTGTTGCCCCAGTGCAGCCAGCCGAGGAGCACCAGCGCGGGACGCTCGGCCGCCGCCACCTCCGGCGGCAGCTCCACCGTCAGCCGGTAGGGCTCCATCGCACCCTGATACCGCCGTTTCGGCGAACGGGGCACGACGTAGCGGTGGTCGCGCTCGCGGGCCGCGTCGAGGACGTCGTCCCCGAGGTGGTCGCGCACCGCGGCCGGAGCCACGGGCGGCGTCAGCAGACGCAAAGCCAGGCCCTCCACAGGTCCCTCCAGCCACTGCTCGCCGTTCATGACCACGACGTCGTCCGGGGCGTCGACCACCACCAGCTCCGCCTGGTCGAGGTAGGTGACCTCGCGCAGCTCCTCGGTGATCGCCAGCTCGAGCTCGCCGCCGCGCGGCCGCACCCAGTCGGGCAACCGCAGGTACTCCTCGGGATCGGCCGGGACATACGTCCCCTTGGGGGGACCGAGGGGGGAGCTCACGGCATTCGCCGAACCGAAGGGGGACGTCGCCAGCATGCCGAGAGGCGCCAGGCCCAGGATGTCGGTGACAAAACGCAGCCCCTCGCCGTCGGAGGCGTAGAGGAACGGACAGGATCCCTCGATACGGATCGTCAGCTGCAGGGTCTGCCGGGTCCGCGGCGGCGGCGCGAAGAGGTACTCGCTGATGCCGTTGGGCCAGACGGCCTTGACCACCGTGGGACGCTCGCCGCCGAGCCCGAGAATCACGTGGGAGCGTCGTGGCTCGAGGACCTGCGTACGGCCGGCGAACATCACCTCCAGGCGTACGCCCCAGCCGTCGAGAGGGACCTTGCCGGCGAGGCCGCGCAGGTCGAGGACCATCCAGCCCTGGCCTTCCGCGCCGTCGCTGCGCAAACCGTGCACGGTCTCCTCGTCCCAGGCCAGGAGGTCGGGATCGCGGTCGCCGTCGAGGTCGAGGGGCAAGAGCCCCTGGGCCGAGGGTGCGGGCTCTCCGAAGACGCCCGGGCGCGGTTCGAAGCGCCCGCCGCCGGCGTTTTCGAGGAGCACGACACCGGCCTCGCCCGCCAGCAGGAGGTCGAGATCGCCGTCGAGGTCGACGTCGCTCACCGCCACGGCTCCGGCGTCGCCGGACAGTGTCTTCCCCCCTTGATCCCCCGGGGGGGACAGGGCGGCGCTCTCCTCGGCCGTGATGTCCCGCTCGAGGCCCGCACGGCCGTCTCCCCGCCAGAAGGACAGCCCGACCTCGTGAGCGACGACGACATCGATGGAACCGTCGCCGTCATAGTCGAAAGGCACCAGCTGGCGCGGAGGCGCGGGCAATGGTAAACGGACGTGGAGCGAGAGCACGCCTTGACGCCAGTTGCGCAGGACGAAAAGCTCGGTTGGGCTCGCCGCGAGGAGATCCTGGTCGGCGTCGCCGTCGAGGTCGGCGAACGCCAGCCGGTCGAGGGGCTCGGCGACGCCCAGGGGAGCGGCCCGGGGCGGCCCCCAACCGGCCTCCCCCCGATGGAGGACGAGGACACCGCGCCCGGCGTCGTCGAGGGCCAGCAGATCCAAGTCGCCGTCGTGCTCGAAATCCGTCAGGAGCGCCTCCCGGAGAGGGCCGGCGGCGGCCAGCTCCGGCACCAGAGGACGCTCGCTCCACCTCGACGACGAGTCGCGGCCCCAGAGCCTCAGGCCCTGGGAGGTCGCCACGACGAGCTCCGGACGGCCGTCGTCGTCCAGGTCTCCGGCGAGGAGCGTCAGGGCGCCCTCGGCGAGCTCGGCCAGACGTTGCCACGCCTCGCCCTCGCGGGGCAGGAAGTAGAGGGCGCTGTCGCTCAGGAAGGCGACGGCGGCCTCGCGTCCGGCGCCCGGCTCGCCGTCGACGGCGTCGTCGACCACCACCGCGGCGAGCATCCGCTCGCCGCCGGCAAGAGAGGGAAGCGGCGCGAGCTCCGCGGCTTCGAAGCGGACCTCGGGCGCCGGCTCCCTGGGAGGAGCGAGGCCAGACGCCGCCGCGGCGACCGGCTCGTCGAGCGGCGTCACCTCCTTGCGCGCCGCCAGATCGGTGACGTCGCCGCGGAACCGTGGGCTGTTGAGCATCAGGTTCAAGACGACGCGCAGCGGCTGCGGGACACGCTCCTGCGCGGGATCGCGGGCGACCTCCGCGCGGCCTCTCTCGAGGTAGGCCTCTACCTTGGGGTCCGGCATCGCGGCGGCCAGGACCTCCACCGCCGCGAGCCCCCGCAACCGGACCTCCGCATCGCCTTGCCGCAAGGCCCAGAGGGCGAAATCGGCGGCCAGGCGGGCATTGCCAGGCCACAGCTGGTAGGCACGCTCCAGAAGCTCGCCGCGCTGCTCAGGACGCCGGAGCTGAAGCTCCGCCAGGGTGTGTGGATAGACGGCCTCCGCAGGGTCGAGGCGCGCGGCCTCGCGGTAGGCGGCCTGCGCCCTTTCGTGGTCGCCCGCCTCCACGGCGAGCTTGCCGCGTAGGGAATGGGCACGCCCCAGAAGCCAAGGCGGCGAAGCCGCCGGCATGCCCTCGAGCTGCTCACGGGCCGCCTGGAAGTCCCCGGCGTGAAAATGGGCCACCGCGAGGTTGAAGACGACCACCGGCTCGTCCGGTGCCAGCGCCGCCGCCTGCTCAAAGAGCTCCAGGGCCTGTGGCCACTCGCCGATCTCCGCCCGGACCCTGCCTTCGACCAGGAGGCCCCGGAGGCTCCCGGGTGCCGCGTCGGACGTCTCGCCCGGCGCCGTCGCGCCGTCCTCGCCGCAGGCCCAGCTCAAGAGCCCCAGGACGAGGAGAGAAACCGTCAGGAGGGGCCAGAGGCAGGCTCGGTGAGAACCGGTCCCCGCCGCCTGTTTCCTGAGCCACTCACCGGTGGGCATCTGCTCGCTCCCCTACGCCGTGCCTTCGATCGAAAGCACCATCCGCTCCACGACCTCCTCGGCCGAGAGCTCCGAGGTGTCGATCACGGTGTAGCTCTCGTCGTAGCGCAGCGGTGAGTCGGCGCGGCTTGAATCCCGCTGGTCACGGCGTACGAGGTCGCGCAGCACCTCCTCGGCGTCGACCTCCTCGCCACGGCCCTCGAGCTCGCGGTGACGGCGGCCGGCGCGCACCTCGGCGCTCGCGGTCAGAAAAAACTTGTACGGCGTCCCGGGAAAGACGACGGTACCAATGTCGCGTCCCTCCACCACGGCACTCGTCCGGCGGCTGGCGCGCCTCTGCAGCTCCACCATCCGGCGCCGGACCTCGGTGTAGGCGGAGATCTGGGAGGTGACGTCGCTGACCTCCGGGGTGCGGATGCGCTCCCCCACCGGCTCGCCGTCGAGACAGACCTCGACGGCGCCCTCCGCCGTCACCGTCACCTCGACGTCGGCGGCGCGGGCGATCGCCACCACCTTGTCGCGCCGGTAAGGCTCCACGCCGCTCAAGAGGACCTTCAAGGCCACGGCCCGGTACATGGCGCCGGTGTCGAGGACGGGGACCCCGAGCCGTTCGGCCAGCAGCGACGCCACCGTCGACTTGCCGACTCCCGACGGACCGTCGATCGCCACGATGAGCCGCTGCCCCTCGGTGGAGCTCACCGTTTCGCGTCCTTTTTCGCGGGTTTCGCCGTCTTCCTGGGCTTCACCGTCTTCCTGGGCTTCGCCCCCTTCTTACCCTTCGCCGCCTTTTCATCCGTCGCCGTCTTCTGGCGTAGCAGCTCCACCTCCTCGGCGGAGAGCTCCCGCCAGCTGCCTCGGGTCAAACGGGAATCGGCGATCGGCCCGATCGCCACGCGCCGTAGACGAGTCACCGCATGGCCGACGCGAAAGAACATCTCGCGGATCTGACGGCTCCGCCCCTCGCCCAGGACCACCACCCACCAGGAGTTCTCGATGCTGTCGCGGGCTCCGAGGCGACGGCCCCGGGGCTTGATCCGGGCCGGCGCCGTGCGCTTGCCGTCGAGCAGGACGCCCGCCTGGAGCTTGGCGATCGCCGCCTCGCTCGGACGCCCCTTGACCTTGACCTCGTAGGTCTTTCGGCAGCCGTAGCGCGGATGGGCGACGCGGTGGGCGAGGTCGCCGTCGTCGGTCAGGAGCAGCAGGCCCTCGGTGGCGTAGTCGAGCCGTCCGACGGGCAGGAGGCCGCGGCGCAGACGCTGGGGCAACAAATCGAGGACGGTCGGACGGCCCTCCGGATCGCTCGCCGTCGAGACGTATCCGCCGGGCTTGTTGAGCAGCACGTAATGGCGCTCCGTCCTGGGTGGCGAGATCCGGCGGCCGTCGACCTTGATCGCCTGGGTCGTCAAGTCGGCACGCTCGCCAAGCTGTGCCACGCGGCCGTCGACCGTGATCCGGCCTTCGCGGATCATCTGTTCGACCGCGCGCCGCGAGCCGACGCCGGCCCGCGCCAGGACCTTCTGCAACCGTTCGGGCGTCATGCTTCCACCAGCTCCGCGGGGTCGCCCTTCTCGGCTTCGGCCATTGCGTCCGGATCCGTCTCGGCGGTGGCCTCGGCCGGAGCTTCCTGCGGGGCTTCTTGCGGCTCTTGTAGGGCAGGCTCCGTCCCGGGGCGCGCAGCCTGCCCTACGGAATCGGCGTCCTCCTCGGCGTCGGCAGGAGCCTGCTGCTCGGCGACCTCCTCGTCCTTCGCCTCCGCCGGCTCGGCGGCCTCCTCGTCCTTCGCCTCCGTGGCCTCGGCGGCTTCTCGCTGCTGCTCGATCTCTTCGGCCTCGGACTTGACGGCGGCCTCGTCCTCTTGCTCGTTCAAGGCCGCGGCCTCGCGGTCGACCTGCTCCTCGCTGTCGGGCTCGGTCCGGACCTCGATCGGCACCTCCACGTCGTCGGCGAACATCTCCTCGAACTGCTCCAGGGGCGGCAGCTCCTTCAAGCTCTTCAAGCCGAAGTGCATGAGGAACTCGCGGGTCGTGGCGTAGAGGAAGGGCTTGCCGACCACCTCTTTGCGTCCGGCGATGCGGATCAGGCGCCTTTCGAGGAGCTTCTTGATCACGCCGGCGGAGCTCACGTTGCGCAGCTCCTGGATCTCCGGGGCGGTGATCGGCTGCCGGTAGGCGATGATCGTCAGGGTTTCGAGCGCCGGCATGGTCAGCTTGTTCTGGGAGGTGACCTCGAAGAAACGGCGCAGGTAGCCGTGCAGCTCCGGGCGGGTGACGAGCCGCAGGCCTCCGGCCACCTCGTCGATCATCACGCCCCGCTCCGGCGTCTCCTGAAAGCGCTCGACGACGGCCTGGATCGCCTCCGTGGCCGTCTCGCGCTGGCGTTCGGAGAAGACCTCGAGGAGCTTGGCGGGCGAGACCGGGTCGTGGGCGACGAAGAGGATCGCCTCGATGATCGCTTCCATGTCGCGGCGCTCGGTCATCCCTGAATGGCCTCCAGCTCCGTCGCTTGGAGCTCGCGGGTCGTCCGGTAAAGGACGACCGAGCCGTCAGAGGTCTGGTGAATGCGCACGAGGAGCATGCGGGCCATCTCGAGGACCGCGAGGAAAGTCGCGATGGCCTCGGCCCGGCAGGTGAGGCGACGCATGTCGTCGAGCAGGTCATAGGGCTTCCCCGCCGCAAGGCACACCAGGAGGCGATCGATCTGGGAACGCACCGAGTAGCTCTCGGTGCGCAGCAGCATCGGCGGCGGATGCTCGCGCTCCCAGCGGTCCAGGACGTCGCGCATGGTGCGCAAGAGGTCAAAAAGCGACACCTCGCTGATGTCGAGCTCCGGCACCTCGTCTTTCGAGATCCGCCGCATCTCGCCACTGCGGCGCACCCACATCCCGCGGCGGACACTGTCGACCTCGGCCAGGGTCTGGGCCGCCTCCTTCAGGCGCCGGTACTCCAGGAGCCGCTTCACCAGGTCCTCGCGCGGGTCCTCGTCGATCTCCTCGCCCTCGAGAGTACGGGGACGCGGCAAGAGCATCTTCGACTTGAGGTGGATCAGGTAGGCCGCCATGTAGATGTAGTCGCCGGCGATGTCGAGGCTCAGCTCGTCCATCAGGTCCAGGTATTCGTGGTACTGGTCGCAGACGAGCGACACCGGGATGTCCGTGACCTCAACCTTGTTGATGCGGATCAGGTGCAGCAGAAGGTCCAGCGGTCCTTCAAAGACCGGTAGACGGACTTTCCAGGCTTCCGGCAAGGTGCCGGTCGAAGGCAAAACACTCAGCATTTGGGGGTTCTCGAGGCTTCGGACGAGTTTCGGTGATCGTCGACGCCGGCGCGTCCGGAAAGCGCACAGTCTACACGAAACCGGGGAGGTGGGAAAGACGCTTTTTCACGACGTCGAGCCAGATCCGGGCAGCTGCCCCGGGCGTGTAGAGCGCCTGCCGGCGCTCCTGACCCGCACGCCCGCGCCGCACCGCTTCTTGCGGATCCGAAAGGGCCCCGTCCAGGGCCATGGCGAGCCGCGGCGGGTCCTCGGGCGGCACCAGCCATCCGGTCTCGCCGTCGACGACGACCTCGGGAATCCCGCTGACGGAGCTCGCCACCACCGGTACGGCGAGATCCATGGCCTCCAGGATCACCAGCGGCATCCCCTCGTAGGTCGAAGGTACCACCAGGCAAAGCGCGCCCTTCAAGAGGTGGCGGACACGCCCCGCCGAGCAGCGGCCGAGGAAGCCCACCGAGCCCTCGAGGCCAAGCTTCGCCGTCTGCCGCCTCAGGGCCTCCATCTGCTCGCCGACCCCGGCGAGGAGGAGGCGGACGTCCCGGCCGTCCCGGCGTAGCTCGTCGAGGGCCTCCAGGAGCACCTCGACCCCCTTGCGGATCCGTAGGCGCCCGACGTAGAGCAGGTAGCCCGGCTCGCGCTCGGTGTCTTCGGCGAGGGAAGGCTCGTCCTCGATCTCGCGCCCGCCCGTGACGTTGGGCAGGACGTGGACCCCGCTGACCCGGTAGTCGTGCTCCACCTCCTCCGCCGTCCGGCGGCTGGGGGCCAGGATCGTCTCCGCGAGCGACGCGCTCAGGTAGCCGAGGACGACCTGGAGCGGGCCCTTCGTCCACAGGAAGCGCTTCTCCACCCCGCCCGGACGTCCGAGGACGCGGCCGCCGTAGCGCAGCGGACGCACGGCCCGCATCTCCTCGAGGTAGCTGACCTGGAGGAGCGCCGTCAGGAGCGGCCGCGGCTTCAGGAAACGCCGCAGGAGAACGACGAGGAGCGCCACCAGGCCGGCGTCGGACTCGTGGACCTGGACCACGTGGGGCCGGAAACGCCGCAAAGCGCGCCATGCCGCCGGCACCACGCCAAGCGCGAAAAGGACCTTCGGTCCGCGGGCACCGCCCGGGCCCCGGCCCAGCACCTCGACCTCGCATCCCGCGCCGCGGAGCCCCGCGGCGAGCTGCAGGACCTGCTCGCCGGCGCCCGAGATGTCGCGCGGCGGCAGGGTGTTGGCGACCAGCAGGACGCGCACGGCTGCCCTGGGACCTACGGCGGGCTCAGGAGGCCCGGAATACGGTCTTGACGAGACCGAAGCGCACCTCGTCGCCGTCCTTGAACTCGACGGGTACGCCGGTCTGGATGCGCTCCTCGTTGACGAAGGTGCCGTTCATGGTGCCGATCTCTTCGCGGACATAAAACTTGCCGCCGCGGCGGAAGATCGTGGCGTGACGGCGGCTGATGGAGCGCTGCGAGTCGATCGGCGTCAGGTCGATGACCGGATTGATCCCGGTGACCGGGTCGCGACGCCCCACCGGGGTCTCCTCGTCGGCCGAGAGGTTGAGCTCCATCCCGGTCAAGGTATGCACCAGCCGCTCCGGGCCGACCTGGCGTGCCGAAGTCGAGTCGATCGTCGGCATCTCCGGCGCCTGGCTCTCCTCGGCTCCCAGGACGCTGCGCAGCATGGCGTCGGTCTCGCGCAAGCGGCGCGAGAGCTTGCGCATCATCCGTACCGCGATCTCCGGGTTCTTGCGCAGCATCTGGTCGAACGTCGAGCCGTTGATCTCGACCAGCTTGCAGTCGGCGATCGCCCGGACCGAAGCGGTACGCGGCAGGTCTTCCAGGATCGACATCTCGCCAAAGAAGTCGCCCTGCAAGAGTATCGCGAGCTGACGCTGCTCGCCGTCGCTCTGATGCTTCAAGATCTCCACCTTGCCCGACTGGATGATGTACATCTCGGTCCCGAGGTCACCCTCCTCGAAGATGAAGCTGCCGGCCTCGAGCTCGACGATGAACGACGCTTCGGCCTTGGACTTGGTCGCTTTGAAAACAGTCTTTGCCATCGAATTGCACCCTCAACGGTTTAGCCGCCGGCCGGCGCCGCGCTCCGGGGTCCGCACCGCAGGAGGCCCGTCGCGGGATCGAGCCGTGCCGAAAGGCCCAGCGGCAGGGTCAGGTTCGCCTTGGCGTGCCCGGCGTCGAGGCCGTGGGCCCAGGGGACCCGGAGACTCCTCGCGAGCTCCCGGAGGACCTCGCGGCTTGGCTCGTCGCCGAGCCGCTCGTCCTCAGCCGCGTCGCCGACGCCTGCCAGATGGCCGCTGACCAGGCCCCTGACAGCCGCCAGACTACCTGAGAGACGCAGGTGGGTCAACATGCGGTCGAAGCGGTAGAGCGGCTCGTTCGCCTCCTCGAGGAAGAGGAGGGCGCCGTCGAGGCGGGCGGCCCAGGGCGTGCCGAGGGTGGCGGTCAGGAGGCTCAGGCAACCTCCGAGGAGGTGTCCCTCACACGGCTCGCCCGGATTCGGCTCTAGCCGAAACTCGAGCGGCAGGCGCCCGGCGAGGGCGTCGAGCAGGCTCCGCTCTTCCGCGTCGTCGAGCCCGCGGGCGAGGTCCGCCGCCACCATCGGACCGTGGAAGGCGACGAGCCTCAGGCGCTCGACCACCGCGAGGAGAAAGGGGGTCAGGTCCGAGTAGCCGACGTAGGCCCTGGGCCGCCGGGCGAGCAGCTCCCAGTCGATTCGCGGCAGGAGGCGAAGGACCCCATGGCCGCCGCGGGCAAAAACGATCGCCTGGACCCCGGGGTCGGCGGCGAGCTCGTGGAAAGCGGCCAGGCGTTGCGCGTCGGAGCCCGCGAAAAGACCGTGGCGCGACCGGAGGTTGAGGTTCGCCGCCGGCACCGGCTCGAAGCCCAGACCGGCCAAGGCCTCAAGCCCGGCCTCCAGACGCTCCGGACGCACCGGGCCGGAAAGCGCCGCGACGCCGACACGGTCGCCGGGCAGGACAGGGGGTGGGAGCTGGACGGTTCTCATGGCGCGCGGGCGACCCGGCCTTCCCGAGCTCCGCCCGGCGGGAAGTATACTCCACGCCACAACGGCTACCTCGGGCAGCACGTTCGATCGTGACGGCTCAAACCTCCCGCCTAGCCCTGCCGGATACGGAGCGGCATCTCCGGCACCTGGACATGCTCGCAGGCCTCCGCTCGGTCGAGCGTCGCCATCCGCCGGGCATACCAGCCCGCCCCCGGCGACCTCGATGAGGCCCAGGCCGTGCTGCGCGACCAGCAAACCGACCGCGGTGAAGAGCATCGGCGCCGTCAGCAAAGTGCCTTCGATGCGCTTCGAGATCAGGCCGAAGCCGACCAGGATCGCGGCGATGAGAAAAAATCCGGCCGTGTCCATGCTCAGCCCTTTCGATGATTTCCAGCTGCGAGTATCGCAGAGTCCGGAGCTTGAGGCAAAATGGGCTGACGACGACGACGAAAACGCGGGAACCAGGGAGACTCGACGCCCAGCTGATCTGAGGAGAAGACGATGAAGAAGATCAAAACCGCCGAATGGAACGACCTGGAAGACCGCCAGCCCGCCTACGCCCTGGTCGCCGACGTCGACCTCGTCATCGTGCGCTACGACGACGAGGTCTCCGTCCTCTTCGGACGCTGCCTGCACCGCGGCGCCCTGCTCTCCGACGGCCATGTCCGGGGCAAGGACCTGATCTGCGGCGTCCACGACTGGGACTACCGCCTCGACACCGGAGTCAGCTCGTACCGTAACGACCACGTGCTGCACAAATTCTCGGCCTGGATCGAGGAAGGCGGCGTCTGGGTCGACGAGGACGAGATCGCCGCCTGGGAAAAGGACCATCCCCAGCCCTACGTGCGCGACGTCTACCAGGGGACCTACCAGGATCCGCACGGCGATGCCGTGGAGCCCCACGTCGGCATCATCCGGCATCTCGCGGAGCACGGGCTCACCCAGACCGGCCACCACGGGCCGGTGGCGGCCATGGGGGTGGAGCGCCAGCGGCTGCCAACCTGGGACGACCTCCAATTCGTCACCGCCCAACTCGCGACGCTGCCGCAGCTCGACGACGCCGTGGTCGGCACCGAGCTGGTGATCGGCCCGTCGGCGGCCAAGCCCCTGCAC
The DNA here is from genome assembly GCA_965371445.1 of uncultured bacterium. Taxonomy (GTDB): domain Bacteria; phylum Acidobacteriota; class Thermoanaerobaculia; order Multivoradales; family J023; genus DASWIG01. The sequence goes on from CBDUYN010000211.1 coordinate 14,277, forward strand.
CTTGAGATTCCGCTCTTCGTCTCCGACATGAGCTTCGGGGCCCTCTCCGAGGAGGCCAAGGTGGCGCTCGCCCGCGGTGCCGAGCTCGCCGGCACCGGGATCTGCTCGGGCGAAGGCGGCATGCTGCCCGAGGAGCAATCCGAGAACAGCCGCTATTTCTACGAGCTCGCGTCGGGACGCTTCGGGTTCTCGATGGACAAGCTCGAGAAGGTGCAGGCCTTCCATTTCAAAGGCGGGCAGGGCGCCAAGACCGGCACTGGCGGGCACCTCCCGGGCCACAAGGTGAAGGGCAAGATCGCCGCGGTGCGCGGCCTGCCGGAAGGGCAGCCGGCGATCTCGCCGCCGCGCTTCCCGGACTGGACCCACGAGGACGATTTCCGCCGCTTCGCCGATCAGGTACGCGAGGCCACACACGGCATCCCGATCGGCTTCAAGCTCTCGGCCCAGCGCATCGAAGAGGATCTCGACGCGGCCCTGCGGATCGGCGTTGACTACGTGATCCTCGACGGCCGCGGCGGCGGCACCGGCGCGGCGCCGCTGATCTTCCGCGACAACATCTCGGTGCCGACGCTCCCCGCCCTGGCCCGGGCGCGCAGGTTTCTCGACGGGCGGGGCATCGACAACCGCTGCCGCAACGGCGTGACGCTGATCGTCACCGGCGGCCTGCGCACCCCGGCGGACTTCGTCAAGGCCCTCGCCCTCGGCGCCGACGGCGTCGCGGTGTCGAGCTCGGCCCTGCAAGCGATCGGCTGCCTGGGCATGCGAGCCTGCCACACCAACAACTGCCCGGTGGGCATCGCCACCCAGAAGGAGCACCTGCGCGCCCGCCTGCCAGTGCAGATCGCGGCGAAGCGTCTGGAGCGCTTCTTCACCTCGTCGGTGGAGCTGATGAAGGTGATGGCGCGGGCCTGCGGCCACACCCACCTCGACCAGCTCCGCACCCACGACCTGGTCACCTGGAAGCGTGACGTCGCCAGCCTCACCGGGGTGGCGTACGGCGGTGTCGGGGAGCTCTAAGTCAGGTTAGGAGGTTCAGATGGATAGCGATTGGGCTCAATGGATCGTCACATCGGCCGGGATCTACTCGGGTCTCGGTTTCGTCTTCGCCCTGGCCTTCGTCTCGGTCGGGGCCGGACGAATCGACCCGGGAGCCGGCCAGGCGCCGCTCGGCTTCCGGCTGCTTATCTTTCCCGCGAGCGCCGCGCTCTGGCCGCTCCTGGCCTGGCGCTGGCTGTCAGGCCGAGGCGCCCCGCCGGAGGAGCGGAACGCCCATCGGCGGGAGGCACAGCGATGATCGCCTCGCTGCGCGCCGGACACCGGCGAATCATCTACGCCCTGGTCGTGTTGCTGCCGCTACTGATCTTTCTGGCTCTTTCCGCACGCCAGCAAGTGCCAGCGGTCGACGAGCTTCCCGCCGCCTCCACCCGGGACGCCCAACCATGAGCGTCGAATACAAAGCGGTCGGCTGGAACCGGCAAAAAAAGATTTACGACACCGTCGTCGTCGGCGGTCTGCTGCTCTATCTGGCGGTCTTCGTGGCTGCCAGCCTGATCCTGCGCCCCGACGGGACGATCGAGACCCTCCTGATCCGCGGCCTCGGTACGGCGGCGCTGCTGCTGCTACACGTGATCCTCGCCATCGGACCGCTGTGCCGACTCGATCGGCGCTTTCGGCCACTGCTGTACAACCGGCGCCTCGCTCCGCCGGCCTCTGGTATCTTCGCGCGGAGCCGACGGATTTTCGCCGTTTGGAGCTTCCGCAATAAAGATGGGGCGGGACAGATGCAGCGCTCGCTCACGAGCCTGTGACGTCCGTCAGACCCAGGAACAGCAAGGTGGCGGCTATTTTCGGACGCTCGGGATCCCGCTCGTCGCCGGTCGCGGTTTTCTCTCGGAAGACCGGACCGGAAGCGATACAGTCCATCGATACGCCGTATCATCGACTACAAGGCGCCGAGTGCCTTAGGTTGCGAGTGCCATCATCCTATCCGCCCTTGAAGCGGTGCTTCAGTTCCCTACCGTTTTCGACCATCTCGTCGTATCTCCGCTTTCACGATCCAGGTCTCCGACGCCAATGCCCAGCTCGACCGCCGGGAGCTCGGCTCGCCGGTCAGGGTGCCGGTCTCGCCGTCGAGGCGCAGGCCGGGCGGGAGCGAGCCCGAGTGCAGGCTCCAGGGATTTCCAAAAAAACGGAACCCCGATTCGGTCACTTTCTCGGTGCCTTGGCGGCGGTA
>CBDUYN010000212.1:0-16468 GCA_965371445.1 uncultured bacterium
GGCCTGGCGGCTGCCGTCCGCCTGGGCTCCCGGAGCCGGGCCGCCGGCCGCCGGTTCGCCGGCCGCCGGTACGCCGGCCGCCGGTGCGCCGGCCGCCGGTACGCCGGCCGCCGGTACGCCGGCCGCCGAGGTGGCGGTCGACCCCGTTCTGGGACGCATCGCCTTTTCCCGGCCCAACCTGGCCCGAGAGGTCCGGGTTGATTACTGTTACGGCGCCAGTGGCGGCATCGGCGGAGGCCCGACCTCGCGCCTCGAGAGCGCGGTCGAGCCCACGGAGAAGATGTGGCAAGCCACCGTCAGCCGCGATTTCCGGCCTCTCGAAGCACCGTTGCTTTTCACCCTGTGGAGCCTGAAAGACCTTTCGGAAGCGGCGCTTCTGACCCTCTACCTCCTGACCTGCCATCCGCCACAGGCGGAGGAGGGCTACCATGCCACCCTGGCGGGCGCTTACCGTGCCTTCGCCCGGCACCAGGAGCAGCGGGACTCCGACGACGTGCTGCTCGTCGGCCGCGGTCGCGAGAGCGAACGCCGGGAACCCCTGGAGGCTGTGATCCGAATCGCCGACAGCGGCACCTACCCGGTCGAGGGGCTGAAGATCTCTCTCGAGCACATGAACCGTCTGGTGATTCAGGCCGAGGAAGGCTGCTCGCCGGTGCTGCAGGGAGACTTCGTCGTCGACGCCGGCCGCGGCGCCCACCTGGAGCTGCGGGGCCTGTGGATCGACGGCCAGATCGAGATTCGCGGCATGCCGTCGATCACGGTCGAGGATTCGACCTTGAACCCGCCGCGCGGCGACGGCAAGACGCGATACGCCTTGAAGGCCGCCAAGAGGACGGTCTACGGCGACAAGCGCAGCCACTTCCAGATCCAGGTCCGGCGCTCGATCCTCGGTGCCCTGCGCCTGCCGCGGCACCGCCTCGACGTCCTCGAGATCCTCGACTCGATCGTCGACGGCGGCGGCGGACCGGCGATCTGCGGCGTCGAGCCCGCGGAGGGCTTCGGCGAGGGGCCGCTGCCGGTGGGCCCGCCGGCGCGGCTGGAGCGCACGACCGTCTTCGGAGAGGTGGCGCTTTACCAGATCTGGCTGGCCTCGAACGTCCTTTTCACCGAACGGCTCCGGGTCGAACGGCCGCGGGAAGGCCAGATGCGCTACTGCTTCGTGGCCTCGGGGTCCGAGACCCCGCGCCGCCAGCATTGTCTCGAGGGGCACGGCCTGGAGGGCGGCTGGGCCGCGAGCGAGCGATTGGCACCGCTTTTTACCTCGACCACCTTCGGCCATCCGGGATACGCTCAGCTGAGCCCATGTAGCGCCGAGCTCCTGCACGGCGGCGAGCACGGCAACGAGGTCGGGGTCTTCCACGACCTGCGCCAGAGCGACCGGCTCGCCAACCTACCCGCGGTGCTCGACGAGTACCTGCCGGCCGACTATGACGCCCGCGTCCTTTTCATCAGCTGAGGACGACCGAGAAAGAGGAGAGAACCATGCGCTTTTGCCGAATCCTGTTGACCTTCCTCCTGCTCCTCGCTCTGCCGTTTGCCGCGGCCGGAGAAACCGATCTTTCCCTCGAAGAGCAGGCCGAAGCCCTCGACGAATGGCGGACGTGCCTCCTCGAGCACGAAGCCGAAAGCCTGGAAGAGGCGAAGGGCGCCTGTCCGCAAGAAGTGATCGACTTCGAGGGCGGCGGCGAGGAGCTCTTCACGTGGCTCGACGACGAGTACGCAGACTGTGACGAAGCCTCCGAGCCCGTCGAGAACGTCAAGGAGAGGTTCGGCGAGGCGAAAGCGGCCGAGGACACCGGCACGCTCACCGACGCGGTCTTCAAGATCGTCGAGGCCTACCGGACGATCGTCGACGGATGCGACTAGCCGAGGCGAGCTGCCCGCGGACCTGCCGAAGGGACAGACAGCGGCCATGAAAGGAACGTTGCGCGGGGACTTCTCGCGTCTCTTCGATCCCGGCAAGCGCTACAGCTCCGTGCGCCTGCAACAGGGCCGCGTGCTGCTCGACGCCGACTGGAACGCCCAGGCCGACATCACGGGCGACCGGATCGCCACCGCCACGGCCGACGTCGTCGGCGAGGGCGGCGCGCCGGCAGGGGAGGCCGGCTTCGGTCTGTGCGCCGATTCCGGCGTCGAGACGGGACCGGGCCGTCATTTCGTGGTCCTGGGTGGCCCGGAAGGGGCGGTCTGGGACGAGCCGCCGGCGAGCGAGGCGGGCTTCACCCTCGAAGCGAAGCTCCTTCCCCGCGGCGACGGCACCGTGGTTAGCCGCTGGGTGGCCGCCTCCGGCGGCTTCAAGCTGGCCGATCAACTGGTGATCGAGGAAGGACGGCTCGGTTTCCGGCGGCCGGCGTCCCGGCGCTCCGGTGGGGAGACCCTGGCCGCCGAAGAGCCGCTCGCGCTCGGCGAGGTCCGTCACGTGGCCGTCTCCTGCCGGGACGAGGCCGTGACGCTCTACGTCGACGGCGAGGCCGTGGCCGAGGGCGACGGCCTGGGTGCCGCCGCGCCGCTCGCCGAGAACAGCTTCCTCGTCGGCGCCTCGTTGCGGGAGAACCAGCCACAGGAAGAGTTGGACGCCGTTTTTCTCGAGCTCCGCCTCTGGGGCGTTCGACGCACCCCTGAGGAGGTCCGCGAGACCTCCGGCCGTAGCGTGGGCCGAAAGGAACCTGGCCTCCTGGGCCTTTGGACGTTCGACGAGGGCTCGGGATCCGCGGTTCGCGACCACACCCTCCACTGCAACCACGGCGCCCTGCACGGCTCGGAGGAGCCGCCCCGGTGGACGTTCCTGGAGCCGGAGCTTTCCGCCGGGCGCTACTACGTCGAGGGGACCCTCTGCGTCAACGAAGAGACCGTACCCTTCGGCGAGCAGCCGGACTATCCCGGGGCGGTCTTTCCGGAAGCGGCCGGCCACTATCTCTTCTACCTCGACGTCTGGGAGCGTTCGGTCTCGGCGCTGGAAGACCCGGAGCTCGTCGAGGTGGCGCTCGGCGGAGCGACGACCACGACGCGTTCGAAGACCGTGGCCCAGGTCAAGGTGGTGCCGTTGGCCGCGGAGCCGGCCCCCGAGGACGGTGCGGAGGCGATCCCCGAGTGGCGCGACCTGCGCGACGGCGCTCGTCGCCGAGGACGGCTGCGGGCCCAGCGCCGGTTGTCGCCCGGCGCTTTTCTCGACAACTACCTCTACCGCGTCGAGGTTCACCACGGCGGCGGCGCCTACCCCCGCCGGTACGCCGGCCGCCGGGGCGAGGAGCGCCCTCCTGCAGAGGCCGCCTCCGCCTGCCGCCCGGGCGAGGGCGAGCGGTCGATCGTCCTCGACGCCTGGCAGGAGGGCTGGCTCCCCGGACAGCCGATCGAGCTCTACAGCCCGGGCGGCGCCGGCGCGGCGCCGGGTCAGCTGGCAGTGGTCGAAGCCGTCGACCCCGAAGGCGCGAGCCTGGTCCTCGACCGCGACCTGGGGTCCTTGAGCGAGCGTGAGGATCTGGAGGTCCGTCGCCTCGCGAGCTTCAAGTGGTCGCGCAACAACTCGGCCGAGTGCTATCCGATCACGGGCTACGCTGAAGGCGGCCGCAGCCTCGCCCTGGGGCGTACGGTCCACGGAGAGTTATGTCTGCGTTCCGGGGCCTGGGTGGAGGTGGTCGACGACGTCTCGACGCTGCGCCGGGAGCCGGGGCATCTGTGCCAGGTCGGCAAGCTCGAGGCCGACCGCCAACAGCTCTTCCTGGAGCAGAGCCCTCCGGAGGGTGTCGGGACCGACGCGTCCCGCCATCCGTTGTTGCGGGTCTGGGACCAGGAGGAGCTCGACAAGGATCTGCCGCTTCAGGGCGTCGTCGTGGCGCGTTCGGACCGGTGGCTGCCTCTGGAGGCGGGGATCGAGGTGGTCTTCGAGGGCGACGGCAGCCATGACTCGGGCGATTACTGGTGGATGCCGTCGCGCTCGGTGCTGCAAGACGTCGAGTGGCCGCGCGACCCCGAGCGCCGGCCGCTGCCGATCGCGCCTCACGGCGTCGACCACGCCTACGCGCCGGTGGCGCTTTTAAGCCGCGACGAGAACGGCTTCCGCCTCCACGACCTGCGCCGGACCTTCAAGCCGCTGGTGGCGGGCGCCGTCTCCAAGGCCGGCGACGTGATGGAAGGCGCCCTCGAAGTCCGCGACGACGTCAAGATCACCGGCGACCTGGAAGTCGAGGGCCAGGCCAGGGTCGGAGGGCTCTACGGACGGTTGTGCAGCCACGGGATCGTCGACACAGAGCACCTCGTCGACGGCGCGGTGACGGCGGAGAAGCTCGCCGCGGAGGTTGGTGTGGTCCCGGCGGGCTTTTCGATCCTCGGCCCGACGGCCGAGTCGCCTCCGGGCTACGAGTACACCGGCTCGCAGCAAACCATGTTCACCGACGAGCCGGTATGGATCGACCGGCTGGAGATCCCCGACTTCCCTCCCGGGGCGTTGCGCGCCGCCGCGGTCGGGGAGAAGGTGTTGCTCTTTCACGAGTCGGGCGAGGTCTGGGAATACGACTCGTGGCGCAACACCTGGAGCCGGCGCCTGGAGATGCCGATGCCGCGCCGGCGCTTCGCCGTCGCCGCGGTCGGCGGAAAGGTTTATCTCGCCGGGGGGACCGACAACATCGGCCGCTGCCGCAACAACACCTTCGAGTACGACCCGGTAATCGGCGAGTGGCAGGAAGTCTCGCCGATGCTCGTGGGGCGTAGCGACTTTTCGCTCGTCGCCTACGGTGACGTCCTCCACGCCCTGGGCGGAAAGCGCAACTTCCTCGGCATGAGGCCCGTGACCCGTCGTCACGAGGCCTACGATCCGGCCCGCGACACCTGGGTGAAGAAAAGCTCGCTGCCGGTGGCACGTTGCCGCCACGCCGCGGCGGCTTTCGGCAACCGGATCAGCGTCGTCGGCGGCGAGCGGCGATTCTTCTTCCGGCTTTTTGGCAGCTACTTTACCGCGCTTCAGCAGCAGTACCACCCGGCGACCGACGGCTGGCTCGTCCACCACGAGCCCTTGACGTCGGCGCGGGCGGACCTGGGGCTCGTCGAGATCTTTGGCAAGCTCTACGCTGTGGGCGGGCGCTCGCCGCTCGGCAAGGTCGCCGACTGTGACCGCTTCGATCCGGCGACCGATCGCTGGAAGGCGCAGACGCCTCTCCACGAGGCCGTCCCGGCGCCCGGCGTCGCCGCGGTGCGGGGCGCCCTCTACGTCGTCGGAGCGCGCCGTGCGCCGGATGCAGAAGGCGTCCTGGTGGAAGAGTGCCGCTTTGCCAACCGCTTCTTCATCCATCGGCGAAAGGTCGAGCCGGGATATTTCGCGGCGGACGAGGACGTCGAGGAGCTGCCGGCCTTCGAGCCCGAGATCCCACCCTTCGAGCCGGCGCCGTTCGAGGCGGAGGCGCCGAGCGAAGACGACGAGAGCAGGTAGGATGGACTGGGCGCCCGAGGTCGGCGTCATCTTCTCGTTTTGAAATCGGAATCTCTGATCCGCCGTGCGGTAGCTTCTCCTTGAGCTTCTCCAAGGAAGCGCGTGATCCGCTCGCGATTGGCCGTCAGGCTGGAAAACTGCTTCTCGCAGACGTCACTGAAGCGCGCCAGCACCTTGCGGTTGATCGACTCCTGATCCTCGAAGATGGCCAGGGAGCGGAAGGGTATTCCCCACTTCTCGAACTGGAGAAGGGCGATCGTGGCATCGCGGGTCTTGCCATCACTGAGCAGGGCGTGGACGAGAAGGGGCCGAGACATGCCGTTGATTCGGCAGTCGACTGTGTACATGCCTCGCGGATCGTGCTGAGGATCATGCCAGTCGAAGCTCCTGCGATCCTCCGGTACGGATTCGGCTAGCAGGGCCTGGAAGTCTTCCATGAACGTTGATCGCACCCGCTCCCGTGACAGGTACGACACGTCAGTGATCTTGAGGAGCGCCTGGACGAAAGAGTAGAGCGCATCTCCGTACCGCTCATCCCGCACGCCGAGTACGAGCTCCCCGTCGCGATCCTCGATCCGGAAGGTGGAGAGCGCGTTGGAGATGATCTTCTGGCGCGTCCCCCGCTGAAGGTCCTTCTCGTCGATGTCGTAGGTGAGGTGCATGTAGGTGTGCGCCTCGTCCGACAGCACCCACCCCGGCCCCTCTTTCTTCAAGACGATCGCCAAGTGATCGCCGTCCTCGAACAGGAACGGCGTGAACACTCGATAACGTTCCATGCCCTCCGCCGCGAGACGCACCTTTGCAGAGACCTTTTCGTGGAAGTCTCTTTCGATCGTGTCGATGGACATGGCTACACCTCCTCGAAGAGACTGGCCTGGGCCTTGGGCGGAACGTCCAGATTCGCATCGTCACCTCCTACGCGGTCAAGGTGGTACCACGAGCATACGCTCAGCGGGAGGGTTCGCCCACCACGGCCTCAGCCCCGTCGCGGACCTCGGCGCGATCGAGCGACACGACCACGGCGTCGCCGGCTTGAAGCCCGGAGCGCACCTCGGTGAAGTCCCAGTTCGCAAGCCCGGCCTCGACCTCGACGCTTCGCAGCACACCGTGGTCGAGGAGAAGCACACGCCGCCCTTCCAGCAGGCTTCCCGTCGGCACCCTGAGCGCCTCTTCGCGGCGCTCCAGGATCACCTCGGCGTCGGCCGAGGTACCGGGCAGAAGGGTGGCGGCGAGCGACCTGTCGTCGAGCTCGACCTCGATCTCGACCGTTCGGTTCTGCTCTTCGCGGTCGAGGACGTAGGGCGCTACCCGCACCACGCGTCCCTGGAGCTCCTCGCCCCGGTGCGAGTCGACCGTGACGCGCACCGCCTGCCCCGGCGCGATGCGAGCCGAGTCGACCTCGTCCATCGGCGCCGAGACGTAGATCGACGACGGGTCCATGAGGTCGATGACCGGCGGTACCGGGACGCCGGGAGGCGAAGGCGTCGAGTACTCGCCGAGCTCGGTCGAGAGCTCCGCGACCACGCCGTCGAAAGGAGCCGCGAGGATCGTCAGCTCCAGCTCCGCCGCCGCCAGGGCGACGGCGGCACGCGCCCTCTCTTCGGCGGTGCGCCCGGCGTGGCAGGCCGCCGCGGACGTCTCGGCGACGCTTTCCACCTGGTCGAGCCGGTTGGCCGAGATGATGCCCGAGGCGATCAGGCCCCGCATGCGCTCTCGCTCGCGCTCGGCCCGTTCGCTCCCCAGGCAGGGCTCGAGAGTCGCCGCCGTCGCCGCCTCGAGGTCTCGCTCGGCGAGCTCCAGGCGCGCTTTCTGGAGGCGGTCGTCGAGGCGCAGGACGACGTCGCCCGCGCGGAGGCGCTCGCCTTCGCGAAAGGGTAGCTCGACGACCGTGCCGCCGATCTGCGGCGAGAGCCGCGCCCGGCGGCGAACCCGGACCGTCCCGGCGCGGGAGTTGGTCACCGTCTCTTCGACGGTGCCGCGCTCCACAAGGGCGACCTCGACCACGACGGGCTTCGCCACGAGCACCGTGGCGCGCAGCAGGATGGCGGCGGCGACCAGCGCCGCGGCCGTGACCAGTCGGATTCCCCAGCGTCGCATCGTTCTCCTGTTCTGCGAGCCCGCGCTCGACGAGCAGCGCCCGACTCGCTACCCTGACGGAGTCTACCGGGGGATGCCGTGGGCTTCAAGTCGAACGAGGGGGCCGCGGCTCGGCCTCGTGAGGCCCTCTGGGTCCCCGAGGAGGCCAGGCGCATTAAGGCCAGCGATAGAGAGCGGCGTCGATCGCCATGCCGCCGCCGAAGGCGGTCAGGATGAGCAGGTCGCCTGACTGGAACCGGCCCTCTGCGGCGTAGTGGGCGAGAGTGATCGGCACGGAGGCGGAAGAGGTGTTGCCGCGCTCGGCGATGCGGGTCAAAACCCTCTCCTCGGGAATGCCGAGCCGCTTCCCGATCTGGCGGACCATGCCGAGGTTGGCGTTGTGAGGGATGAGGTAGGCTGGAAGGCCGTCCAGGCCGTGCTCTTCGAGGAGCTTCTCGACCGCTTTCGAGACGACGCGGATGGCGTAGCGGTGGATGTCTCGGCCGTGGTCGAGCATCGAGGCGTCGGGGTAGTCGAATTCCTCGTGGTCCGGGTGGGTGCCGAGCTTCAGGCTTCGAGTCCAGTCGGCGAGTTGGCCGTCGGAGATGGCGCGGTCGGCCACCAGACCGAGGTTCGGATCGCCTTCGGGGTCGTATTCGAGGACGACGGCGCCGCCGCCGTCGCCCCACAGGCAGTAGCTGAGCGAGGTTGGGGCGTTGAGCCGCGTCCCGACACATTCGCCGACCGTCACCAGGGCGTAGCGCAAGCCCTTCGCCTGCATCCGGCTGCCGGCGAGCACCAAGGCGTCGAGCCAGGAGGTGCAGGCGAGCGAGATGTCGCGAGCTTCGCAGCTCTCCGGCGGGATACCGAGAGCGCCCTGGACCTGGCAGGCGCACGCCGGAAAGACGTTGTCGGGGCTCGAGCCACCGGAATGGACGATCCGCAGCAGCTCCGAGTGGAACCGGCCTTCGGTTCGCCGCTCGGCGTCGGCGATCGCCGCCCGGGAGGCCTCCAGGGCGTGCTCGGTCGACGACATCTTCGACCACCAGCGGGTACGGATGCCGACGAGCTTTTCGGTGTCGTCGCCGTTCTTGCCGCGGATGTCGACGCCGTGGTCTTGAAGGAGCTTGAGGACGTGCTCGTTGGCCACGAGCTCCGATTCGACGAGGTTGGACTCTCCGAAGCCGGCGATGCTCAGGCGAGCGCGCCTGCCGTTGACCTGGGGAGGCCGAGGGGATTTCACTCTGGAGCTCATAGGCACTCTCCTCCGGGGGGCATCTCCGGCGGCCGGTGAGGTAGCGAGCCGTCGGCGCCCGAGCTCGACGAGGCTACACGGTCTCCGGACCTTCTCGGACGATTTCCGCGGAAACATGACGAATCTTTGACAGTGGCATCCGGTCCGCAGAGCCACGGCAGCGACAGTATACTCTCACGAGCTCCTGTCGCCGGTAGACCCAGGAGGGAATCCATAGTGGCCAAGAAGAAGCAGAAGACTCTCGCCATCCTGACGGGTGGTGGTGACGTTCCGGGTTTGAACCCGGCGATCCGGGCAGCGACCGTCCGGGCGCTTTCCGAAGACTTCCGTGTGCTGGGCATCCGCCGGGGCTGGGCGGGCCTGGTCGACGTCGTGCCCGACAAGTTGGCCGACAACAGCGCCCACGTCCTCGAGCTGACCCACGACGTCGTCAACCGCGCGGGACGCACCGGCGGGACCTTTCTCCACACGTCGCGGACCCGGCCGGTCCATCTCCCGCGTGCGGTCGTCCCCGAGCACCTGAAGCAGCGCTACCAGGAGGAGATCAACGACGTCACTCCCGCGGTGCTTCAGGCGATCGACTTCCTCGGCATCGATTTCATCGTCCCGATCGGCGGCGACGACACGCTGAGCTATGCGCACCACCTGCACACCCAGGGCGTCCAATGCGTGGCGATCCCCAAGACCATGGACAACGACGTCCCTGGCACCGACTACTGCATCGGTTTCTCGACCTGTGTCACCCGCACGGTCGAGCTCACCCATCGGCTGCGTACGACGGCCGGCTCGCACGAGCGATTCCTGGTGATCGAGGTCTTCGGCCGTTACGCCGGCTACACGGCGCTCGTCCCCACCCTGGCGGGCGCGGCCCATCGCTGCGTGATCCCCGAGCACGACTTCGACGTCGAGCACCTGGCGGAGCTGCTGGCGGAGGACCGGGCGGCGAATCCGAGCAACTACTCCGTCGTCCTGGTCTCCGAGGGCGCCAAGATGAGCCACCAGGAAGGGATGTCTTTTGAAGGCGGCGAGGTCGACCAGTTCGGACATCGAAAGCTCGGCGGCATCGGCGACCAGGTGGCGGCGGAGCTCAAGTATCTTTCGCCGAAGTACAACTCGGGACGTCGTGTCAACGTCGTCACCCAGCGCCTCGGGTATCTCGTCCGCTGCGGCGATCCCGACGCCATCGACTCGATCGTCCCGATGGCTTTTGGCAACCTGGCCATGGACCTCGTGCTCTCCGGCACCTCCGGACGCCTGGTGTGCCTGCGCAACGGCTGCTACGACAGCGTGCCCATCGACGTCGTCGTCGGCCGCAAAAAAGTGGTCGACGTCGACAAGTACTACAGTACCCAGAGGCTACGGCCGAAGTACAAGTCCTTCGAGCGCCAGCCGCTGTTCATCATGACGAGCGACTACTGACGCTCAGAACTCGACGGCGAAACGCAGCATGTAGCGGCGCGGGTCGACCCGGGTCCGGACGAGGAAGTCCCGCGACGGGTCCGCCAGAACGAGCGATGCGAAGCGGCCGACGGCGTCGTCGTCGAGGACGTTTAGGATCTGGGCGTCGAGCTTGAGCGTGACGTCGCCGACTTTGAACCGCTTACCGAGGGCGAGGTCGATGATCGACTGCGAGTCGTAGCGCAGGTCATCACTCGCCGGCTCCATGATGATCCGGGTCGAACCCTGGGCAAGGCGCGTGCCGTCGTCGGCGCGGGTGACGTTGATTTGCCGGTTGTAGGGACGGCCCGTCTGGAAGTTGACGATGGTCGTCGCCATGAGCTTCCAGGGGAGCTCGAAGCTCGCCTGCAACCGGAACATGTGCGTACGGTCGGCCTGGGTGAGCTGGTCGGAGTTGATGAGCTGGTTGGGGTCCGAGCCCAGGCGGGTGCGCAGCAGCGCCGAGAGGTGAAACGCCGAGAACGGCTTCGGCGTGCGTCCCTTCGCTTCGGAGTAGGTGTAGGACGACATCAGGCTCCAGCGCCGCGAGTAGCGTTTGTTAAACGTCAGGATGAAGGCCTCGTAGTCGCTGTAGTAGTCGACGTCGCCGAGCACGGTGAAGCCGGGGTCGTTCCCCTTCCGTACGGTCGGTGCCACGATGGCGCTTAGAAGCGTATAGACCGTGCCGGTAAAGGGGTCGGTAAACTCCACCTCCTCGTAGACACCGTCGTCAAGAACTTCCCAGCCCACGAAGTCGTCCTCCTCCTTGTAGACGATCTGGGCTCCCAGGGAGTAGTCGGTGCCCAGCTGCCGTTCGTAGCCGAGCGAATACTGGAGGGCTCGCGGTGCCTGGAGGTCGGGGTCGGGTGGGACGAAGGGGGTGATTTCGCGGCCTACGAGGATGTCGTAAGCGCCGGTCGCGGGATTACGGAACCAGACTTCCGAAGGTGGCAGCCCAGGCGGCGGGTAGTCCCAGTTGGCGCCTACCGGTCCGTCGTGGTAGACCCCGAACGAGCCGCGCACGACGCTCCGGCCGTCGGTGCTCGAATAGGCGAATCCGATGCGCGGCGAAAGGTCCGTCCAGTCGAGGGCGTCGACCGAAGGCAACCTCTCTCCCGTGGGGTTGCGATCGCCGTCGATGCGATCGAAGCTCGGGATCGTCCCCTCGTGGTGGTCGTAGCGCAGGCCGACGTTCAAAGTCAGGCGCTCGCCCAACTGCCAGGAGTCGTCGACGAAGGCCGAGACGCTCTCGTGGTCGGAACCGTAGAGATAGGGGTTCCGGAAGTACTCGTAGTAGTAGACGTTGCCGTAGAAGCTGAATTGGTAGTAGTAGCTTCCGGTGTAGCTGGGAGCCGTCTCGACCACGGAGTCGCCCCGACTCAGCTGCACGCCGAACTTGAAGTCGTGGCTGCCGCCCAAGAGCTCGTCGGCAAAGTGCGAGACCACGAGGTCGAGCTGGTCGGTGGAGCTCTCGAAGTCCCGGGGATAGGCCAGCCCGCCGGAATAGGAGAAGGTGTCGAAATCGACGTAGACCGGTTCCGTGGAGCCGGTCTGCGACCTGAAGAGGTCGTCGCCCCACCAGCCGGCGTACTTGGCCTCCAGGAACGTGCTCTCCGAGAGGACCGAGGTGAGGTGGAGGCCCCAGGCGGGATTGGTCCCCTCCTCGGCGTAGAGCGCCGAGGGCGTGAAGGTCGCAACGGGATCTTGCGGAAAGGTCCAGTCTTCGCCGTGCAGCTTCAGGTCGAGGGTGAATCGGTCCTTGAACCGGCTCGACACCTTGAGGTCGTAGCGGTCCGAGGACTCGGTGGCGGCGAGCGTCCGGCGGAAGTACTGGCCGGAGAAAAAGAACCAGGCCTTGTCCTGCTTGATCGGCCCGCCCAGAGTGAGGACGTAGTCGCGGACGTCCTCGACCTCGGGGTCGCCGTTGAGCTCCTCGTCCTGCCAGTAGAGGTTCAAGGAACCTGAGAAGTCGTTGCCGCCGGATTTCGTCACGACGTTGAAGGCCGCGCCGAGCATGTTGCCGAACTCGGCCGGAGCGCCGACACCCAGGACTTGGACCTCCTCGATGGTGTCGGGGTTCAAGTACTGCCAGGGGCCCCCGAACTTGGGCGAGTTGAGCGACAGGCCGTCGATCTGCCAGCTGCTCGACTGGACGCCCGAGCCGAAGGCCGACAGCATCTGGTCGCCGTGGATGTTGGGGCTGATGCCGGGCGCCAGCGACATCATGTCCCAGAAGCTGCGGTAGGTCGGCAGGTCCTCGATGAAGTCGGCGCTGAAGTTGGTCGGCGACGAGGAGCTCATGAGGTCGACCAGCGGCGCGTCGCTCGTGACGAGGACCTCTTCGGTAAAAGTCGTCAGCAACGCGAAGTCGATCACCGTGGTGGAGTTGATCCGCACCCGCACCAGCTCGACGACCTGGCTCTGGTGGTGGTCGAGCTCCGCCTGGATCCGGTACACGCCGGGAGGCAGGAGGTTAAAAAGGTAGCTGCCGTTGCCGCCGCTCTCAACCGTGCGAGATCCGAGGAGATCGTCGCTGGTGAGCGTCAGGGCCGCGCCCGGCAGCACGCCACCTTGGTCGTTGCTCACCTTGCCGCGGATGCTGCCGGTGGTCTGGGCTCCGAGGCTCGGAGCGATGGCGAGAGCGATGCCGAATACCAGGAGGAGTCGCAGTCTGGGCATGGCTTCATCTCCTTGGTCCAGTCTTGGTGGATGGATGACTCGCCCTCCCCGATCGCAGATGAGCTTCGATCTGGCTGTAGCATACTCCCCTATGGCCGCAATCTCCAAGCCCCGATTTCTTGTGGACCTGTGCCGGGTGTTTCGCGGCCTGGAGCCCTCAATGGTCCGGGAAGAGGACTCGTCCGTCCCGACGCAGAGCGCCGTCAAGGAAGTCGGCTTTGAGCTCCGCGCGGCGTAATTTGCCGTTGGCCGTCCTCGGGATCGAGCGCGCCGTGAGGAGGTAGACGCGTGCCGGGCGCAGGCCGATCTGGCGATGGAGGGAAGCGACGAGGGTGCGGTAGAGCTCGGGCAGAGCGACCTTGGCGCTCTTGGGACGGACCTCGGCAAAGACGTAGATCTGCTCGCCTTCGATCCCCCCGCGGTCGATGCCGAGCGCAGCGCTGTGGCGGACTCCGGGGAGCGCGTCGACGATCTCCTCGACCTCCTGCGGCGCGACGTTGCGCCCGGCGTGAAGGATGATGTCCTTGGACCTGCCGACGATGAAGAAATCTCCCTCTTCGTCGAAGTAGCCGACATCTCCCGTCCTGAGGTAGCCGTCACGCCAGTAGAGCTCAGCGGTGGCCCCCGGGTTTCGGAAGTAGCCGCGTGTGGTGGCGGCGCTGCGGACCAGGACCTCCCCCTCTTCGCCAGGGCCGGCGAGGCCCCCGCCGCCGAGGATCGCCATCTCGACTCCCGGAAAAGCACGGCCGATCGAGACGAGCCCTCTCGCGTCGACCTTGGGGGCGCGTCCCGGGGGCCAGGAGGCGACGCCGACCGACGCCTCGGCAAGCCCGTAGCCCGAGATCATGACTCTATCGAGGGAGAAAGCCCGCTCGAACGTGGCGATCGTCGTCTGTCGCACGGGCTCGGCAGCGTTTAAGGCCAGGCGCAGGCTCGTGAGGTCGTAGCGCGACGCCTCCTTGACGTAACGCAGGCAATGGCGGTAGGCGAAGTCCGGCGCCGCGGTCAAAGTGGCGCGGTGCTCCTCGATCGCCTGGAGCCAAAGCTGCGCCTTCGCCAGGCTCGTCGGCAAGAGGACGAGCTTCGCGGCGAGGTAGAAAGGCACCATGGTCATCAAGATCAGCCCCATGTCGTGGTGCACGGGGAGCCAGCTCGCGAAGACGTCGTCCGGGGTGATCTGGAAGCCGTCGACGAGATGGCGGAGGTTGGCGAGGAGGTTCCGGTGCGTCAGCTCGACGCCCTTGGGGTCGCCGGTGGAGCCCGAGGTGTACTGGAGGAAGGCGACGTCGTCGCCCGAGACCTCGGGGAAGCTCTTCCTGGGCGAGGTGGTGAGCGAGTCCACGACGCTCAAGGACCTGAGGGGAGCGGGAGCGCTCGCCGGCTGCGCTCCGGTCACCAGGAAGCGAGCGCCGGTCAAGGTAGAGAAGCTTCGCAGGCGTTCCTCTCCCGTGGCCGGGAAAAGCGGCACGGCAACCGCGCCGGCACGCTGGACGCCGTAGAAGGCGGTGAAGAATTCGCGGCCGTTGGGTAGCGCGACGAGCATCCGCTCGCCCGGCTCCACACCGATCTCGAGGAGACGGGAAGCGAAGCGCTCGACGCCGTCGGCGAGCTCGGCGAAGGTCGTGGGCTCGCCCGCGAAGACGAAAGCGGCCTTCTCGCCCTGCTCGCGGGCGCGTTCGGCGAGCATCTCGAGGAGGGTGGCAAACCCGAAGGGGCCATCTCCCTGCATCAGCCATCCGCGACGCGGCGGTAGAGGTCGGCGACGGTGACGAGGCCCGGGAGCTCCTCCTCGTCGATCACGACGGCGTAGCGGTCCTCGAGGACGGCGACGAGGTTGGCCACGTCGACGGATTCGGCGCCCAGGTCGGCTTGCAGCTCGTCCTCGGCGCGCACCTTGCGCCGGCCGAGTTGGAGACCCACCAGCTGGCGGATCTGGTCGATCGTCACCGTCATCTCGTCTTCTCCTTGTCGACGGCTCCTGCGGCGTCGCGGAGCAGGAGGAGGACCGCTTCGGCGAGCCGGCTGGCCCCTTCGGGGTCGAAATCGCTCGCCAGGTAGACAAAGTCCCATTGTAGACGGGAATCGTGGAGGCGCACCTGGGCGGTCAGCTCCGGACCGAGATCGATGTTGGAGACGAAGGCATGGAGCGCGACGAGCCGGGTCGCTCCGTAGGCCGAGGCGAGCCGCAAGGGGCCGGTATAGCTGATGCCGGTCGCCGCCATTCGCTCGCGGCCGGAGCGAAGGAGGGTACGCATGAGCGTCGGGGCGAGCAGCCCGGCGGCGTATCTGTCGCCGCGCTTCAACGCGGCGTAGCTTTTCTCGTTGAGCTTTCGGGCGAGGTGCCAGAAGCCCTGCCTCGGCCCGAGGCGAACCGCGAGCCGCATCATTGCGAAGTAGGCCCCCAGGTCTTCAGGCCGGGGCCGCGGCCGGACATAGGGCCTCAGGTCCGTGAAAAGGAGGCTGCGCAGGGGACGCTCCTCGCCGCCGTAGAGGTGTCTTGCCACCGCGAGAAGAGCCGCGGCGCTGATCGTGCACATGAGCGACAACCGTTCGCGGCGGACGGCTGCGACGAGTCTCCGAGTCGCTTCAGGATCGAGCTCCAGGCAGAGGATTCGGTTCGCCGCTCCTTCCCGGTGGATGGGTGGACGGCGTAGGTGGCGCGTGCGGACGCGGTAGGCGATCTCCCCGGCGATCTCGCGGGCGAGAAAAAAGGCGGTGCGCCCGGCGCGTCCCGTGCCCTGAAAAGTGCCCGGAAAGCGCGCCTCGACCGGCGGCAGGGGCGCAAGCTCTTGTGGGGCGCTTCGTGGCTCGCCACGGCGGATCGCGTCACAGCGCTCCAGGAGCTCGCCGAGAAAGGCGGTCGCCGAAGTCGCGTCCATCGCCGCGTGGTGGAAGGTGAGGACGAGCTCGGCCCGCTCGCTCTCGGGGCTCGTGAGGTAGGTCGCCCGCATCAGGGGGCCCGTAGCCGTGTCGACGGCCGTCGAGAGCTCGTTCTCGGCCAAGGCCTGCCAGCTTTCCTCGCTGGCGCGCTCCGCTTCGGCGAGTGGGATCTCAGGGGCTCCCTCGACGAAGGCGTGGCCGCGGACCGAGCGCACGAGCCGGGCGCGGAGCAGGGGATGGCGTCGGCGCAGCTCGGCCAAAGCCGCGCGCAGGACTTCCGGTGCCGGGCCGTCGGCGAGCCGGACGACGGCGACGGCGTTTAAAGGAGCGTGCTCGTCGGTCAGTGTCAGGGCCTCTTCGAAGTGTCCCAGCCGTCGCATCCTCTCCTTCCTGGGGCAGCTGTTTCAGGTGGAC
Organism: uncultured bacterium; assembly: GCA_965371445.1. Classification (GTDB taxonomy): domain Bacteria; phylum Acidobacteriota; class Thermoanaerobaculia; order Multivoradales; family J023; genus DASWIG01. Next base: position 16,164 of record CBDUYN010000212.1, read on the forward strand.
GGATCTTATCGGCTGGGCCGGCTCCTGACCAGCGCTCCGGCCCCGGCGGTGTAGCTGAAATCCAGGCCGGGGTGCGACAACCGAGAAACGGGCCGGCAAATTCAACCCGATCCCCGAAAGGCGCAAGGAACGGGTCCGGACGGCTTGGCGTATCCCAGGAGAGCGCGCCGAATCGTCCTCGACGCGTTGACGACGCCGACCCGAGGGCGCCGAACGGTTCGGCCTTGCCGAAATGGGTGGCACCGCCAGGCAGTAACTCACTGTCAGAGCCGAGCGCCGTTTTCCGTCTCTATAGGGGTGAATGC
>CBDUYN010000213.1:0-16304 GCA_965371445.1 uncultured bacterium
CCAGAACCCCGATCCGGACCCCGAGCCCTGGGAGGCGCCGTTCGACCTTTCCCAGCTCGACGACGCCCTGGCGGGCCGACTCACCCGGCAGGAGGGCCGGGCGCTCTGTCGTCGGTTCGACCACGCCCGGGACGGCCTTGGCGAGCTCTACGAGCAACCCGCGCTCAGCGACCTCATCGCCGCTGCCGACCGCGCCCAGGCCGCCGCCGACCATGACGCGGCGCTGGAGAAGCTCGAACGAGCCGCGAGACATCCCGACCACGGCGAGCACGGAGCCGAGCTCGACGCCCGGCTCGCTTTGACGTTCCATTGCCGCGGCACCGCCCGAACCTTCAACGGAGACGTCGACCACGCCTACGACGACCTGACCCGGGCGCGCGGTTTCTACGCCTCGGCCGGCGTCCTGGCACCCTGCTTCGAGAGGCGTCGCAGGCGTCTCGAAATCCAGGTCCCCTGCTCGACCGACGATGCCCTGATCTCGGCGCTTTGCCCCGATTGCCGAAGCGCGCTGTTGCTCGACGTCGGTGAGTCCCTGCGGCGGCATCTGCGCCACGCCCTGGAGCTGGTGCCCCTCGACCTGGAGTGGTTCGGCGTCTGCTGCGACGAGTGCTATCGCGTGGTGTGGAGAGCCATCAGCCTGGCCCGGCACGGCCTCATGGCCGATGCCTGGCAGGCCTGGTGGCTGTGGGCGAACACCGACCTGGAAGACTCCGCCGCCCCGCCCTCCGTGGGCCGGGTCATCGCCGCCCTGGCCGAGGTCGACAGTCTGAGCTGGTCGTCGCAGGAAGACCGGCTGAAGCTGTGCGCTCTCGCCCTTGGCGATGCACAGGTCCTCCAACAGCCAGAGCTCTTGCTCGTGACGCGCTTCTGGCGGGGGAACGTCCTCCGCGCTTTGGCTCGTTTCCCGAAGGCCAGGGTGGAGCTTCGGTGGCCGGAGGCGCCCGAGGAGAGCCCGTGGCTTAGGGCGTTGCACGATCGGTTCTTGGGTCTGATCGAACAGACTACGGATAACTGCAAGGAAGCGCTGGCTCTCCTTGGAGCTGCCGCGGCGGTCTACGAGACACTGGATCCGCACATCGCCGGGCTGCTCTTGACCCAACAAGCCACGGTCTATGTTGATCTTCACGAATATGAGACTGGGATTCGCCTCTACCGGCAAGCCTTGCCTTCCTTCGACGAAAGACGCAGCTTCCTGCCCACACTAGCCGCCGTGCCAGTCAATTTGGCGCGAGCGCTTGCAGGCAACGGGGATCTGGAGCAGGCGCGGGCAGAGCTCGCCCGCTGCCGCTACGACCGCACCGAGTGTGTGCAAGTCGCCGCGGTTGAGGTCTTCACCCGCGCTTGCATCGCTTTGCTTTCGGAGCAGGCGCGCGAGGCCAGCATGCTCTTCTCTGACGCGCAGCGCCGTTTTGAGAGGCTCGACCAACCGATCTATGCCGCGCTATCCGCAACTTACTCGGTCGAAGCCTACGACGCCCTTGGCGATCAACCACAGGCGGTGGCTGCTGCCAGCGGCGCCATACGGCTCTTCGACATGGCAGGGTGCCCCACCGCCACCCTCGAAGCTGCCACGCGCTTACAAGCGCTCCTCGCGGGAGGGGCCACTGCCAGGGCGGTAGCCAACGCCGTTCGCGTTCTTGCGGGGCGCCACGGCGGCTGGCTACCTCCCGTCGAGTAGCACCGAATCGAATCTGGACGAGCCGACTTCTAGCCAGCCAAATCCACGCGAGGCGATACGCCTGCTCGGACGTTTGTCGTCGTCTTCATGTTTTTCTCCTTTCTTTTGCCAGGGAGTCAATCGGTCCCAACGGGTCGATTACTAGCCAGCCAAATCCACGCCGGGCGACACGCCTGCTCGGACGTTCGTGGTCGTCTCCACGTTTTTCTCCTTTCTTTTTAATGAAGAGGCCGGACCTCAGCGCTCGCGAGCTCGCGCGTCGGAGCGGAGCCTGACCGGGTTATTCTCACCGGTCTCCTCGTCACGAACGAGGCCACGAGTCAAGTGGAGCCTTGCTCCATGGCTCCTACTTGACTCAGCTGTAAACCGGCGAGGAAGCGCCGCGGCGGGCCGCGAGGAACCGCCTTCCGTCGCCTCTTGGTGTTTGATCTTGGCGGTTATGGCTTCGTCCCCTAGCCCTACCCGCTCCTCCGCCACGATAGCCCGATTTCAGGACTTTTCACACCCTGAGCATCGATTTCCCTGTCTACAGGCTTCGGCCAGGTATTTCAGGCATGAGAGACCAGCTTCTCCTGGTGCTTCCAGGACTTTTTGTGCTCCACCTGTCGCATCCTCCCGGATCGTCGGATTCCGGAAGAAGAAAAGGGAGGCGAAGACGAGATACACAGACCGCGGGAGGTCTGCCATGCTCCTCGCAGGAGGTGGCAAGACGTGTCCAACAGCATCGAGGCAGGAGCATGGGCGTCGACCACACGCGATGCCGACCTCGACCAGCTCGACCCTCTTGTCCACCCGGGCGCAGAGTCGTTGAACCTTTCCACGACACCCCGTCTCTACCCGCCTCGTCTCTGCGCCTGGTGGCCCTTGGCCCGGGCGCGGACCCTACCCGATCACCCACACCCGTCTGCGCCCGGGTGCCTTTTTCTCACCGAGCTCGAGCCGCGGCGGAGGTTTCCTCTTGGAACCGCGGGCCCGGCTTGACCAGCTCGCGGAGCGGCTCGCACAGCTCGCCGCGGACATCCGCGACGAGCTCGCCGAGGCGTCGGCCCTGCGTACGGTGGGCGTCTTGAGCTACCTCGAAGAGGTGGCGTCTCTCCTGGATCACGTCGGGCTCCGAATGGAATGGTGGTTTCCCGGCGGCGAGCCGACGGGCGACGGGCTCACCGACAGCGAGCTCTACGCGGCAGTGCGCTACGTCGCGAGCAACTCGCCGTCGCTGGCCCCGGCTCTGACTTGGGCCATCTGCTCCGCCCCCGACCTGGTGGCCGAGCTCTCCAGCGCGCCCCCGGCACCGGGCGAGCTCGCCGCTCTGGCGGATCTCGACGAGGCGATCGCCGCCATCGTCGCGGCCAGCCCTGCCGGCTTTCGGCGCAGCGGTCAGGTCTGGCAGAAGCTCGCCGCGAACGAGGTGAAGGCCGCAGCTGAGGTCGAGGCCGAGGCCTCGGCCGGCCGGCTGGTCTTGACCGCGGCGGGGGTCGCCCGCTCCGTGACGGCGGTGGCGAAGACTCGGCCGGATCTCGTCCCGGCCTGTCTGTGGTTGATCGTGCGGCGGCCGGCGTCGCGTCTCGCGGTCGGGGCTTATACGCCCGAGCACAGCGAGCTGATTGAGCTCGGGGACCTTTTTCACCTTGACGGGCGCACCCGCCGCCTGGGAGAACCGTCATGAAAACGAAACGAAGAGACCTTGCCGAGATCACAGCCGACCTGGAGACCAGGGTCTTGCCGGGTGTTGCGGCGGACCTTGACGCTCTGCGGCGGAAAGTTCTGGAGGCTCGACGCCGACTCCCGCGGAAATACCCCGAGATCGAGAGAGGGGAGCTCTCTCGGACGGCCGTCCTCCACGGGGATCTTGGGATTCTCGCGGGCGCGCTTGAGGAAGCGGCGAGAATGGCACGCACGGCGTCGACCGGCGAGGTCGAGTCGGGACCCGAATGAAGCACCCTGAGAGCCTTGCAGGAAGCTCTCCACGGTGAGGGGATTCTTTGGAAGCTGGTCGAGGGTCGGATTCCCGTCGAAGGCCGGGAGGCAGGCTACCCTTCGCCCGCGACGGCGGCGAACCGCTCCCAGGCGTCGGTGACCTCTTTCGCCAGCTCCCGGCAGCTCGCCTGGATCTTCTCCGCATCGCGCTCGACGAGGCGGGCGACGTCGTGGCGCAACTGCTGCTCGACGGGCCCGGCGATCTCCGTCGTATGGCCGCGGCCGAGCTGGACCCCGGCGTCGAAGGCCACCTCGGCGAGCTCCTCGGCGGAGGTGAGCTCCTCGACGTCGAGCTCGGAGTAGTTCTCCACCCAGGCGTGGACCCAGAAGTTGTGCTCACGCAAGCGCGCGTAGCCGAGGAACCGGAAAGGCTCGTTGGCAATCCGCGCGTGGCCGACGAGGACCCGCAGCGGGTCCTCGCCCGAGACCACGCGGATACAGTCGATCGCGGTGATGTCGCGGACTTGCTTGACCTCGAGGACGACGTCGTCCAGGGGATCTTCGCTCGGGCCTCGCAGGCGGACGAGGAACTTCAAGTCCAAAGCGCTGCCGATTCCCTGGCGTAGCAATCCCATCTGCGAGACGCTGAAGAACTCCCTTCCAAGCTCGGGGTGATCCCGGGTCATGGCCTCGAAGTAGTCGCCGAGCGCTGCTGAGAGGTCGTCGACCTCGGCATCGGTCATCGGTTCCATGACCGACTCGACGAAGGTGAAAAAACCCTCGGAGTCGTGGCGGAACTTTTCGCGCTTGCGCTGTGCGAGGGCCGGCTCGGCGACCTCGGTCGCGGGGTCCTCGAGGGCCGTGCGGTAGCCCCGCAGGAGCTCGTCGAGAAGGCTCGCCGACGCCTCGCCGAACCCTTGCTGAGCCGCAGCGAGATGCATCGAGGTCCCGAGGCGGACGAGGTCGATCGTCGCGGGACCTGTCGAAGAGTCGTCGAAGTCGGTCAGCCCCCGTCCCAGGTCGGTGACCGCGTACTGCTCGACGTGGGCGTCGCCGTGGAGGTTCAAGGCCGGGGCTCCCGCGAGCTCGGAGCTGAAACGCCGGCACACCTCCTGGCTGAAGGGCACGTTGACGAAGCGGAAGTAGCCGTGGGGGCTCGCTCCCGCGGCTTCAGCCGCAAAGCCCGTAGGGCGTCTTTTGAATGTAGCCCGGGGCTTCAGCCCCGGGTAGGGACGCTAGTCCTCCGGACGCTCTCCGGGCGGCGCCATCTTCACCATGCGCGGAAAAAAACGCGCCAGCGGCTCGACCAGGTCGGTCTGCGCCGCCATCACCTGCTCGATGTCCCGGTAGGCCATGGGGACCTCGTCGAGCCCGGCGGAGAGAAGCGTCACACCGCGGCTTTCGAGGAGCTTCCTGGTCTCCGACCAGGTAAAGGACTGCTTGGCTTTTTTGCGGCTCATCACCCGTCCGGCACCGTGCGCCGCCGACTTGAGCGACGCCGGGTTGCCCCGTCCGCGGACGATGAAGGCGGGATTCGCCATCGAGCCCGGGATGACGCCGAGCTCGCCGTCGCCGGCCGGCGTCGCGCCCTTGCGGTGGACGATCAGCTCCTCGCCCTGGTGGGTCTCGCGCCAGGCGAAGTTGTGATGGTTCTCGACCGAGAGGAGGACCCGGACGCCGAGCGCCTTGGTGATGTGGTGATGGATGCAGGCGTGGTTCGCCGAGGCGTAGCGTCCCATGAGCTCCATGGCCTGCCAGTACTCCTGGCCGGCTTCGGAGTCGAGGTCGAGCCAGGCCAGGTGGCGGAGCTCCTTGGGCAGGTCGCGGTGGAAGCTCATCGCCAGCTTGCTGTAGTAGCTCGCGACGTTGGCACCCGTGCCGCGGCTGCCGCTGTGGCTCATCAAGGCCAGATAGACGCCGGGCTCGAGACCCAGGACTTTCCCCGCCTCGGCATGGCTGACCTCAAGCTCGCCGTACTCGGCGAAATGGTTGCCGCTGCCGCTCGTGCCGAGCTGTGCCCAAGCCTTGTCCTTAAAACGCTCCGTAACCGGCGAGACCGTCCAGTCGTCGTCGAGGACGTCGTGCTGGCGGCGGTTGCGAAAGGTCGCGCCGATACCGAAGCTCGTCTCGCGTTCGAGCGTCTTGCGTAGCCGGTCGCGTTGTCCTTCGAGGGCCTTGACCGGCAAGTCGAAGATCGTCATCTTCATGCGGCAGGCGATGTCGACGCCGACGGCGTAGGGGATGACCGAGCTGCGCGTCGCGAGCACTCCGCCGATCGGTAGCCCGTAGCCGACATGGGCGTCGGGCATGAGGGCGCCGACCGCCGAGACCGGGAGCGAGCAGGCGTTCGTCATCTGCTGGATGGCTTCGCGGTCGATGTCGGTGCCCCACTGCTGGTAGGGCGCCGGCTCGGCGCGGGGCACGTAAAGGCCGCGCTCGGTCTTCCGGCCGATCATCTTCTTGGCAAGCTCGCTGAAGTATTCGTCGGCAGCGAAGGCCTCGGGATTGCGGGCCAGATCTTTGACGCGGCGCCGCAGCGCGGCTTTCTTCATCCCGGCGTTTGCCGCCGCCGCCACCGCGGCGATCGCGGCGTCGGAGAGCTCGCGGCTGCCAAAGCCCAGCTTGACCAGTTCTTTTCGTTTCATCGCGCCTTCCTCTGCCGTTTCAGGAGTGGCTTCAAGAACGTCCCCGTGAAGCTCTTGCCCGACTTGGCCACCTGCTCGGGGGCGCCGGCCACCACGAGCTGTCCGCCCCCCTCGCCCCCTTCGGGGCCGAGGTCGATGACCCAGTCGGCGGTCTTGATCACCTCCAGGTTGTGCTCGACGACGATGACCGTGTTGCCCTTCTCGACCAACCGGTGGAGGAGGTCGAGGAGCTTCTTGACGTCCTCGAAGTGAAGGCCCGTCGTGGGCTCGTCGAGCAGAAAGAGGGTCTGGCCCGTCGAGCGCTTGCAGAGCTCGGTGGCGAGCTTGACGCGCTGCGCCTCGCCGCCCGAGAGCGTCGTCGCCGGCTGCCCGAGGTGGATGTAGCCGAGGCCCACCTCGTCGATCGTCCGCAGGATTCGCTCGATCGGCGGGATGTGCTCGAAGACCTCCCGCGCCTGCTCCACAGTCAGGTCGAGGATCTCGGCGACGTTCAATCCCTTGTAGCGGACGGCGAGCGTCTCGCGGTCGTAGCGCTTGCCGCCGCAGACCTCGCAGGTGACGTAGATGTCGGGCAGGAAGTGCATCTCGATCTTGATCTTGCCGTCGCCCGAGCAGGCCTCGCAGCGCCCGCCCGCGACGTTGAACGAGAAGCGTCCCGGCTTGTAGCCTCGTGCCCGGGCCTCCGGAGTCTTCGCCATCAGCGACCGGATGTGGTTGAAGACGTTCGTATAAGTCGCCGGATTCGACCGCGGGGTGCGCCCGATGGGGCTCTGGTCGATCGAGATGACCTTGTCGAGGTGCTTTAAGCCGATGATGCGGTCGTGCTCGCCAGCGCGCTCCTGGGCGCCGAAGAAGTAACCCGCCAGCGCCTTGTGGAGGATGTCGTTGACGAGGCTCGACTTGCCCGAGCCGGAAACGCCGGTCACGACCGTGAAGAGGCCGAGGGGGAATTCGACGTCGATGTTCTTCAGGTTGTTGTGGCGCGCCCCTTTTACGGCGATCGTATTCTCGGCCGACGCCCGGCGTCCGGGCACCTCGATCGCCTCTTTCCCGGAGAGGTAGCGGCCGGTGAGCGAGTCGGGATGCTCCTCGAGGTCCTGGGGCGTCCCTTCGGCCACGACCTCGCCGCCGTGGACACCGGCGCCGGGTCCCAGGTCGAGGACCCAGTCGGCGGCGCGGATCGTCTCCTCGTCGTGCTCGACCACGAGGACCGAGTTGCCGAGGTCACGCATGCCCCGGAGCATCTCGATGAGCCGCGCGTTGTCGCGCTGGTGAAGCCCGATCGACGGCTCGTCGAGGACGTAGAGCACGCCCATCAGCTTCGAGCCGATCTGGGTGGCCAGCCGGATGCGCTGGCTCTCGCCGCCCGAGAGCGTCGCCGAAGAGCGGTCGAGGGTGAGGTAACCGACGCCCACGTCGTCGAGGAAGCCGAGCCGGTCACGGACCTCCTGGAGGACCTTGGAGACGATCGAGCGCTCGCGGCGGCTGAGCTTCAAGCCGCGCACCACGGCGAGGAGCTGTGAGACCGGCATGCGCACGAGCTCGTCGATCGAGCAGTCGCCGACGGTGATCGCCAGGGCCTCGGGCCGCAGGCGCCGTCCCTGGCAGGCCGGGCACGTCTGGATCGACATGTATTTCTCGATCTCGACGCGCGCCGCCGCCGACTCGGTCTCGCGGTAGCGGCGCTCCAGGCGCGGCACGATGCCCTCGAAGCTCCCCTGCCACTGGTAGCTGGAACGTTTGCCCTTGAAGCTGAACTGGAGCTCGTCGTCGCCACTGCCATAGAGGAGGACGTCGCGGATTTTCTTGGGGAGTTCTTTCCACGGCGTCGAGAGCTTGAACCCCATGTGGCTGGCGAGGCTTTTCACCATGCGGATCTGAAACGAGCGCGAGCCCACGCTCCAGGGGACGACGGCCCCGGCGTCAATCGATCGGTCGGGGTCGGGGACGATCCTCTGCGGGTCTACGGCGCGGAGCGTCCCGAGGCCCGAGCACTCCGGACAGGCGCCGTAGGGGCTGTTGAACGAGAAGAGGCGCGGTGTGACCTCGGCGAGGCTCGTGCCGCAGTCCACGCAGGCGTAGTGGAGCGAGAGCGTCTCCTCCTGTCCGCCGCGGGGCGCCAGGACGAGCAGGCCGTTCGAGACCTTGAGCGCCGTCTCGATCGACGAGGCGAGCCGCTGCTGGCCGAGGCCCTCTTTGACTACCAGGCGGTCGATGACGATGTCGATCGAATGTTTCTTCTTCTTGTCGAGGGCCGGCGGCTCGCCCGAGAGGTCGTAGACCTCGCCGTCGATGCGGGCGCGGATGAACCCCTCGCGCGACATCTGCCGGAGTTGTTTCTTGTACTCGCCTTTCTTGCCGCGGACGTAGGGGGCGTAGATCTCCAGGCGCGTCCCTTCCGGCATGGCGAGCACCCGGTCGACCATCTGCTGGACGGTCTGGGCGCGGATCGCCTGGCCGCAGTTGGGGCAGTGAGGAACGCCGATCGAGGAGTAGAGGAGCCGCAGGTAGTCGTGAATCTCGGTCACCGTGCCGACGGTCGAGCGCGGGTTCTTGGAGACCGACTTCTGCTCGATGGAGATGGCCGGAGAGAGGCCCTCGATCGCGTCGACGTCGGGCTTCTCCATCTGCTGGAGGAACTGCCGGGCGTAGGCCGAGAGCGATTCGACGTAGCGCCGCTGGCCCTCGGCGAAGAGGGTGTCGAAGGCCAAGGACGACTTGCCCGATCCCGAGACGCCGGTGACGACGACCAGGCGGTTCCTGGGGATCGAGACGGTGAGGTTCTTGAGGTTGTGCTCGCGCGCGCCGCGCAGGGTGATGTGGTCCATGGGGGCGCAGACTCTAGCAAAGCCTGCCCATGACTGCGGCTACTTCTTGGCCGCTTCCTTCAAACTGGCGGCCACCTCGTCGTGTCCCGCCGCCGCGGCGAGCGACTCCGCGGTCTCCCCGGCTTTGCTCTTGAGCGACGGATCGGCCCCCACCTGGACGAGCTGCTCGACGATCGGCTGGTACCCCGCCGCGGCCGCCTGCATGAGGATCGTCTCGCCCCGCCGGTTCGGCGTGTTGACGTCGAGGCCGAGGCTGACGAGGAAGCTGACGATGTCCCAGTTGTTGCTGGAGGCGGCGACGCTTAGAAGCGGCAGCTCTTCCAGGAACTTGTCGTCGCTGGAGCTCTGGAGGAGGTCCTCGAGGCGGCCCAGCTGACCTTCCGAGATCGCGGTCAGGATCTCGACCCGCTGGGCGCCGGTCTTGCGGGCACCGGCTTGCTCGAGGACCCGGCGCAACCGCGCGAGCTTGCGCCGTGCGACGACCGAGGTCTCCTCGTCGAGGGCGAGGTCGCGCACGCGCGCCCACGCCGAATGGCCCTCGTTGTCGCCAGCCTCGACCTCGGCGCCCAGGTGAAGCAACGGATTGGCCAGCGACGTGAAGGCCTCGATGTCCTCTTCCTCCCGGGCGAGATAGACGTCGACGGCATGCATCAGAGGGGTCGCGCCGTCGGCGCCCGGGTGGTTCAAGTCGGCGCCGGCGGTGGTCAGGAGGCTCACCGTCAGGTGCGCGTCCTCGGTCTCGCTGTGGACGGCGTAGATGAGCGCCGTCCAGCCGTTGGCGTCGTCGCCGAGCTCAAAGCTCGCCCCGGCGGCGATCAGCATGCGCAGCAGGTCGCGGCGGCCGAGGCTGGCGGCGATCATCAACGCCGTCCGTCCCTCCTCGTCGAATCCGTCGGGATCGATCAGCCCGGAGGCCAGGAGACGCTTGGCGTGGTCGAGCTCGCCGGCGTGGATGAGGTCGATCAGGCGAGCGGCGCTGGTGGCGGCCTCGGTGCGCTCCTCGACGGCTCTCTTGAGCTCCACCTCGGCCGGGCGTCGCTCGGCGGTCGCGAAGGCCGGTGCGAGGAGCTGAAAGGTCTGCTCCTGGCCGGCGGCGGCCGCGTGCCAGAGGGCGTCTCGTTGGCGCTCGTCCTGGAGCTTGGGGTCGGCGTCGCTGTCGAGCAGCAGGCGGACCAGCTCGACGTTCCCGGTCGAGGCGGCGGCCATGAGCGGCGTGCACCTCTCCTCGCCGGCCGCGTTGACGTCGGCACCGGCTTCGAGCAGGGTGCGCACCACCGGCTCGTGCCGATGCTCGGCGGCGCTCAAAATCGGCGGCCGCCCACCGCCCCCGTCGACCCCGGCACCGCTTTCCAGCAGCGTCCGGACGAGCGCCAGGTGTCCGGTCTCGACGGCCCGGCCGAGAGGTGTCATCCCCTTGCGGTCACGGTTGGTCAGGTCCGCCTCGCCCTGAGCCAGGATCTTGCGCAGGCGCGCCGCGTCGCGGTCCTGGATCGACGCGAAGACGTTGTCCCCGCCTTGCCGGCGGTAGCCGTTGTTGCCGTTTTTCGCCGCGGCCGCGAGCGCCTTGACGACCTCGTCGTGTCCCCTCTTCTCGGCCACGGAGAGGGCCGATTCCCCTTCGTCGTCAACGACCGAGACGGCGGCGCCGGCGTCGAGGAGGGTCTCAACCATCTCCAGGTTGCCGGTGGCGGCCGCGGTGATGAGCGGCGTAAAGCCGTCGGCCACCGGACGGTTGACGTCGGCGTAGGCGTCGATCAGGGCTTTGGCCACCTCGACGTGACCCTCCAGGGTCGCCGCCTCCAGAGGTGTGACGGCGCCGCCCCAGTCGGGGTCGACACCGGCTCGCAGCAGGATTCGGACGATCGGAAGGTGGCCGCACTCGGCGGCGACGGTGAGCGCCGCGACGCCGGTCTCTTCGTCGAGTCGCCGGAGGTCGACTCCCTGGCGCATGAGGTTTCGTAGAGTTTTCAGGTCGCCGTGCTCGATGGCATCAAAAAGCGTCATGGTGTTCGGAGCTCCTGCTAGATGTGCTTCGCGAGTGCCGGCCGGGACCGGGAGCTGGGTAGGTGGGTTCCGGGCACCTGCCCAGGCGAGGCCTCGGGGCGTGCCACCCGCTCGCGGATCGCCGCGACGGATCCGTAACGGTTTGAGTTGTGCTGGGCTTGGTCTTCGAACGGCTCAGGCCGAGACCAGGAAGGTCAGCGGCACCGATTATAACGGCGCCCTGACCATTGTGCAACCGCGAACCCCATGGTGCCCCGGCGGCTCAACTCGCACGGGGTTGGCCGCGAGACGGCGGTTCGGGTTATCATGAGAGGCAGTAACCCCCTCCACGAAGGGAGGAGCAAGCCTCGCCCGCCGCGAGGCCGTAACGGATCCACGCACCGGAACGAGGAGCCTATGGCAACCTACAGCACCAACCAGCTCAGATCCGGGCTCAAGGTCATGCTCGACGGTGCCCCGTGCTCGATCATCGAGAACGAGTTCGTCAAGCCCGGCAAGGGTCAGCCCTTCAGCCGCGTCAAGCTGCGCCACCTCCTGAACGGCCGGGTCCTGGAGAAGACCTTCAAGTCCGGCGAATCCATCGAGGCCGCCGACGTGGTCGAGACCACCATGCAATACCTCTACAGCGACGGCGAGAGCTGGCACTTCATGGTCCCCGACACCTACGAGCAGCACGAGGTCTCGAAAGAGGCCATGGGCGACGCCGTCAAGTGGCTCAAGGAAGAGGAGAGCTGCGACGTGACCCTGTGGAACAACCAGGCGATCTCCGTCACGCCGCCCAACTTCGTCACCCTGCGGGTGGCGGAGACCGAGCCCGGAGTCAAGGGCGACACCTCCTCCGGCGGCTCCAAGAACGCGACGCTCGAAACCGGCGCCGTCGTCCGCGTGCCGCTTTTCATCGACGCCGACGAGGTCTTGAGAATCGACACCCGGACCGGCGACTACGTCTCGCGGGCGAGAAGCTGAGGCCGCCGCCATCCCCCCGCCCCGACCCTCCGCCCAGGACTGGGAGCCGACAGCAGCCTGGGAGACCCTTCGCCGCCGGGCAAGGCTTCTCGCCGAGCTCCGGGGCTTCTTTGCCGAGCGGGGCGTCCTGGAAGTAGAGACACCCCTCCTCTCGGCCGCCGCCACGACCGACGTCCACCTCGAGAGCCTTCGCTTCCCCGGCGACATTGCCGGGGTTCCCGGCCCGTTCTTTCTCCAGACGTCTCCGGAGCTTGCCATGAAACGGCTGCTGGCCGCCGGCAGTGGCTCACCCGGAAGTGGTCCGATCTATCAGATCGCGAAGGCTTTCCGCGGCGGCGAGGCAGGACGGCTCCACAACCCGGAGTTCACGATCCTGGAGTGGTACCGCCCGGGATGGGACCACCACGCGCTCCTGGACGAGGTCGAGGAGCTCCTCAGCCAGGTCCTGGGGACCGGAGCCGCGGAGCGGGTGAGCTACGGTGAGCTTTTCGAGCGTCATCTCGGCGTCGACGCGCACTGCGATCCGCCCGAGCGCCTCCGCGAAGCAGCGGCGGGTGCCGGGCTCGACGTCGCCGGGCTCGACGGCGCCGACCGTGACACCTGGCTCCAGCTCCTGCTCGCGCTCGGCGTCGAGCCGCGCCTCGGACGCGGGCGTCCGACGTTCGTCGTCGACTTCCCGGCGTCGCAGGCGGCGCTCGCCCGCCTCCGTCCCGGGGAGGTGCCGGTGGCGGAGCGCTTCGAGGTCTACGTCGAGGGTATCGAGCTCGCCAACGGCTTCCACGAGCTCACCGACGCCGCCGAGCAGCGCCGGCGTTTCGAGCAGGACCTGGCCCACCGCCGCGAGCGCGGGCTGCCGGAAACACCGATCGACGAGCGGCTTCTGGCCGCTCTCGCCGCCGGCTTGCCCGATTGCGCCGGGGTCGCGCTCGGCGTCGATCGGCTGGTGATGCTTTCGACGGGCGCTTCGCGCCTCGCGGAGGTCGTCGCCTTCCCGATCGAGCGGGCGTAGAGCGCGTCGTCCGCGGCCCGCTTCGCCTGATAGAGTCTGCCGACTCCGCCGAGCGAGTCCTACGACGACGGCGCCGTGGCGCGCGAGAAGATCGTACGGCGCCGCCGGAGCGAGGTCGAACGCTTCGGGAAGACCTACGGCATCGACCTCTCGGACCTCGGCAACTACGACCTCGTCGTCGACACGGCCAGCTCGCCGCCCGAGGACGTCGCGGCGGTGATCTCGAGGAGCTTCCGGGACTTCTCCGATGGACGGCCACCCGGTGCGGGAGCCTTCCTTCCGCCGTCGCTCTTCGTCCCCGCAAGCGGCGGACGCGACACGGCCGAGGGCTCCGGCATCCGCGCCTTTCGCCGCGGCGACTTCTACTTCCTTCTCAGCGGACACGAACGCTTGAGCGAGGCGTTGGCCGAGGAGGCGGGCCTCGTCGCCGCCGAGCTCGTGGGCGACGACGCGGGCAAGCTCGACGGCTACGACCTCTCCAGAATCCGCGAGTGGGAGGAGCGCCACGGCCTGCGCTTCCTGTCCTACCCCGACGAGCTCGCGACGGCCTAGGGCAGGCGGCCCGCGAGCTGGGACCCGGCGCGAGATCCTCCGTGATCACCAGATTCTGACCAGCATCGCCATACCGTCGGCTGGCTGAGTCTTTCTACGGCCTCGGCCAGGAAGAGCTGCGTCCAGCCCTGTGCGCTGGAGCCGTCAGGCTAAAGGTCGATCCCGATCGCCCCAAAACCCACCTTGACCGCCACGTAGAGCACCCAAATTCCCACGACGCACGTCGCGGCCTGGCCCTTCGACACCCGTCCGGCGATGCTGAAACCGATCGTCAGGAGCGCCAGGCTCCAGAACGAGAAGACGTCGAGGCTCGAGAGAAACGCAAGAAGCGCCAGGCTGGCCTCGTCGCCGGCCAAGAAGGCGGGGTTCGACCACAGGAGGTCGCGTCCTTCCATCTCCGCGGGGTTGATTTTGCTCTTGCTCATCAACACCGGGATGGTGAGGAGACCCGAAAGCACCCAGGAGGGCAGGAGACCGTAGAGGGTCACGGCGAAGCCCTGGCGAAACGACATCTCGCTGCCGAACGCCTTGAGCGCCAGGTGGAAGAGCGACGCCATCACGGGAAAGACGACGAGAAGCACCACCGGCACCGCGAGCCACAGCACACATCCGGACTCCAACGTCTCTGTGATGGCGGCGAGCTCTTCGGCCGAGATCTCTTGACCGCGGCCCTCGTACCGGTCGCGGATGGTCGCGGGCCAGTCGATTTTGGCAATCATAAGCGCAATGAAGGCGATCCCGACGGGGAGCATCGCCACCACCGGTTGCCACCAACTCGGCCGCTCGGCGATGGAGCGGAAGCTCTTCGTGGGATGGATCAACACACCGATCAGATGTCCGAAGCCGCTGTCTTTCATCGCCGTATCCTCCGAGGGAAGTGGACGGATCGGATGGCCCTAAGAAGAGTACGGGAATGCGAAGTCCGATATTCGGCCCAGAAGTCGCCGCGCTTCGCCGAAGTCTTCGTAACGCAGCTTCTTCTCCGATTTGCGGCCAAAGATCTGCCGCTCGAGCTTGTGGATCTCGGCCCGAAGCTGCTGGACTTCTTGACGGAGCTTTTCTTCTCGTTCCAGCGCCTGCTGGTGCCGGCTTTGCCAGTAACCGGCCTGCTGGCGAGACTCGAAGATCTCGGCCTTGAAGGCACACCCTTCGCAGACCGTCGGCCTCCTCTCCTTCGTACTCTGGCACTGCGCTCTCGTCGACGAGTCGGCGAAAACCGTGGGTCGGGCCTCGGAGTCGGTGTCCATGGTCTCTTTGTACACCTTCCCGAAGCCTGTGTTCAGCAGAAATTTGCGTCGCTCGAAGATTTCTTCGGCGGGCAGCGTAAAGCGAACGGCTGCCAGCAAGTACAGCGCCAAGATCCTGGACGACGGCAGCGGAGAGCTTAGACACCTAGCGAGGCTCCGCCTCTTATGCTGAGCTCGGCATAAGAGGCGTAATGCCGAGTCCCGGATTATGCCGAGTTGGTCGGATACCCGGCAAGCACTCGGCGGTCAGGGCGGCAGATCTGGTCCCAGGTACTCAGCATAATCCGCCAAGCTTCTCCTATGGCCTGAAGGCCGAGAAGGAGAAGACATGACGGAGCAGTTCTACACCGCCCCGCAGACCCTGGCGCGTCTGCATTCGGGGCCCCTGGGGTCCCACATCGACAGGTTTGCGGCCCTGCTGGACGAGCAGGGCTACACCCGGGAGATCATCCGGTCTCAGCTACGCCTGATCGCTGACTTGAGCCATTGGCTTGACCAGCGCGAGCTCGGGCTCAGGGAACTGGATGAAGAGAAGATCCGCGAGGCCCTTGGAGATTTGCCGAGGAGCCGCGCTTTCATCGACCATTACAAGGGCATCTTCGGCCTCCTGCTTGAGCATCTCCGATCGCTCAAGCTGGTACCGACACCACCCCCGAGGATCGATGACAGCGCTCTGGGGCAGCTTCTGGGCGACTTCAAGCGCTACTTGCGCAAACAACGCGGGCTCGCCCTGGCCACTGTCGACAACTACCTGCCCCCTGTCAGCCGTTTCCTGTCCGAGCGCTTCGGCGACGGGCCGGTTTCGCTCGACGAGATCGACTCGGCTGAGGTGACACACTTCGTTCTGCGCCAGGCCAAGCCCCCGGGCTCGGGGCAGGTCAGGAACGTGGTGAGCGCACTGCGCGTCTTCCTGCGCTTTGTCCTCCTGCGAGGCGATCTTCAGGTGGATCTGGCCGCGGCTGTGCCGACGGTGGCGCGATGGCGTTTGTCCACCTTTCCCAAGGCGCTCGCGCAGGAGCAGGTCGACTGCCTCTTGAGGAGCTGTGATCACAGCAGCACCATGGGAAAGCGCGACTACGCGATCCTGCTTCTGCTGGCGCGACTGGGCCTGAGGGCCGGGGAAATCGTCGCCATGAGACTGGAGGATCTGAACTGGCTAGCAGGCGAGCTCACTGTTCGGGGCAAAGGGGCCCGCTACGACCGATTGCCGATTCCCCAGGATGTCGGACAGGCCCTGGCCGACTATCTCCGCGAGGGTCGGCCGAAGAGCTCCTGCCGGCGGGTCTTCCTGCGGGTAAGAGCCCCCCATCAAGGGTTCGCCAGCTGCGTTGCCGTTAGCTCGATCGTTGACCGAGCCCTGAGCCGTGCAGGGCTCGATACCCCCCGCAGGGGAGCGCATCAGTTGCGCCACGCCTTGGCGACACAGATGCTGCGCAAGGGCGCTTCCATGGCCCAGAT
>CBDUYN010000214.1:0-16199 GCA_965371445.1 uncultured bacterium
ACTGAGGAATCGGCACAGTCGAGTTGGAAGGCTCGAAATCGAGAACGTAAGAGAAAGGAGAACGGATAGCATGAAAGCCAAGGGTTACGCCGCCGACGGCCATAGGGTGGCGGTCGCCATTCTCTACCGCGCGATGAAGATCGATAGCTGGGTTAGCGTCTGTCGCCATATTCGAGAGGTCGATGAGGACTTCGGCACTGGAATCGAGCCCCACATCTCATGTTGGAGAAAGCTGGCCGACTTTTCTGACAGACTACCGGAGGCTTCGGAGGAGGAGCTATATGCCCTTCTCGATCTGAGCGAGCTCAGAGCTTTTCTTCGTTATGTTGCGGAGGCTTTTGAGAACCCGGAACTTGTCACCGCTGCCGTAGAGTTGTTCGAAGAGCATCTTGAAGCTCAGGCCGGTGCCGCTAATTGACTCGCCGAGATTCCGATGATGCGGGGAAAGCCGATCCCTTCTTGGGATCTCGCGGAAGCGGAGACCGGCGAGAGGGATCTCGAAGCGGCGGCCGACGCCGGCTATCCTGGCTGCAACAAGGGCATAGAGGTTGAATTCCACTCCAGGATGCCTCGGCTTCACGACGCTCATCTCCTCGCAAGTCTTACGGGAATGCATCTCCACGTTGCCCTGGAGATCATGGATGCCGGAGGTTTGCACCATGCCAGAGACAGGATCGCAGCTCTACCTCCGGGTATTCGGGCACGTGCTGAGATGTTACTGGAATACTCGATCCAGGTCGCCAGGAGACGAATTCCCGAGAGGCGGATCCTGAAGAGGAAAGAAGCTGTTGCCGAATACCTTATCTTGAAGCACTACTCACCAGACCAAGAGGTCGCCGGTGCCTTGTTCCTGGACTGTCGAGATGGCCTGATCTGCGAGAAGCTGTTTTATCGCGGAGGTGCGACCCGAATGGCGATCGAGCCCCGCATGTACCTGAAGGTCGGCCTCTTGGTTGGCGCCTTGGGAATCGTGATATTTCACAGCCATCCTTCGGGAATTCCCGCGCCATCGGCTGAGGATTTCGTGTTTACGCGTCAGATGACCACCGCCGGGGAAATCGTCGGCATTCGTGTCCATGACCATATCATCCTCGGCAACCTTGGCAGGTGGGTGTCGCTACAGGCAAAGGGGGGTCTTTGGTAACTGACGAGGGTTCTTCAAGACTGTGCAAGAGAGGGGAGGTCAGAAGATGATCGCCCGAGCCGTGTCCTCTACTCCCTGGGGCGTCGATGCCCGCCGCGTCGCCATCGAAGTGGACGTCTGCAATGGCCCGCCACAGATTCACATCGTCGGTCTTCAGGAAGCGTCGATCCGCGAGAGCCGGAAACGTGTACGCTCGGCGATCAGGGATTCCGGCTTCGATCTCCCGCCGCGGGTCATGGTCGTGACCCTGGCGCCTGCAGAGCGGCTCTGCCAAAGTGGGTGGGACCTCAAAGCTCTCTCACAACGACACGGAGCCCCGGAGACTGGCGCTGCAACATCCGCAGGCTGATGGCCAGGCACCGCGAGGTGGGGTGCTCGCGGCCCGGCGCCAGCGCGACGCGCACAAAGCTCACAGGCTCCCGTCGGCTCCAGGCCAAACGGCCGGGTGAGGTGCCTGTTGGCGCCGCATCCGTAGAGGATCGTGCCGACGAAACGACCTGCCTCCCAGACGCCGATGCGAACGAGCTTGGCGGCGGGACGACATTACGATGGGATGCAGCGATCTCTCCGGCGTGTGGTCTCAACAATCGGGGAATTCTGGTAGCTCAAGGTGGGTATTGAAACGTCGCAACGACGGCACTTACGACGCGCACGAAGAAGGACTAGGGAATGCGCGCGGAACGGCGACTTACGATGGAACATCCCTCAAGATCGAATGGAGTGCGGGAACTTGGAGCGGCTACTACCAATGGTTCATAAACCAGGATTGCAGAGGTGGATCGGGCAACCTGGTATTTACAGAAGGGCAAAGAGCGGGCGAAAAGGATACCACCAGCGCTGTTCGAGTGTCCGGGACATCAGAACATAGCTGCCGTGATCTCTTTGGCGCATGGACGCAAACCTCGGGCAATTCTGGAGCCTCGATCTGGAACTTGACCCGTCGCTCGGACGGAAGCTACGACGCCAAGGAAAGAGGACTAGGAAGTGCCACGGGCCGCGCTACCTACTCTGGAGGGACCTTACGACTCACATGGAAAACGGGCAACTGGGAGGGTGTCTACGAGTGGTCGCTCGATTCGAGTTGTAGCTCTGGATCCGGTCGGTTGAACTTCAGTGCAGGCGATCGTGCGGGTGAGACCGATAACTCCACGGTACAGAGGGATTAGGAAACCGTCGTCGACCAGCAGAATTTGTGGTGCCGTACTAATCACAAGTCCTTCCATACGAATCACAAGTCCTTATGTTCAATAGTTTAGCCGTATTGGCCCATGGTTCAGTCGGGCGACGCCCGCGCGGGACCGGCGCGCGAGGAGACAGACCGCGCCGTGGCCGGGATCGCGGCCTCGCCTCGGGACGCAGATCACGGGAATCGGTCCACGGATCACCGTCTTCTCCTTCCCCAATTCCTCCTTCCCCCGCTTGCCTTTCGCCTGGCGTTTCGCGGCAGCCTCGGCTTCGACGTCCGCGATCATGTCCCGGACCTTCCGGCTCCCCTCGGCCGGCGTCAGATCCTTCCAGCAAGGCAGCGGAGCCAGTTTCAGGAAGTAGTCGGTGACATACTCCCCGCGGGCCAGCGTCTTCCCCCGGCGTCGGGACCGAGGACGCTCGTCCCTCTCGGGCATCTTTTTCACCTGTCCGGAGGGCCGTCAGGCGCTCCTTCGGTGTCCAAAGTGTTGAAAACAAGGGGCTTGTGGCTCGGGTGGTCCCTGGAGCGAGGAACTCTACGTCATCGGTGCCGGCAGGCGTGCATGGGTGTCAGACGGCCTCGCCTCCATGGCCAGGGTGTGCTATCATGAGTGCGACAGCTCACCGACCAGAAGGGCACCACCATGGCTGAGGCAGCTCACCTTCGCTCGAAACCTCTGAGGACCGCTGCCGGCCTCGTCCTGCTCACCGCCCTTGGTGCCTTGCCGGCCGCCGCCGATCCGGTTCTCTGGGCCGTTGATGCGACCCGGCGGGTCGGTCCCAACGACGCCACCGAGAGCTCGAACCGGATCTGGTCCTCGACCCGCAGCGAGGTGAACCTGCGCGTCGCCCGGAGAGAGAGCGAAGGCTTCCACCTCGTAGTCACTGCCGAGGGTGCCGGTCTCACCGGTGTCGAGGTCACCGCAACCGCGCTTTCCGGCGCCGCCGGCACGATCACCCTCGATCGCGTCCACCTCTACCGGGAGGCGTTCTTCAACGTCACCACGATCAGCAACGTCGAGGGCCATCCCCGGATCGGCGAGACCGGCCAGGTACCCGACGCCTTGATACCCTTCGTCGATCCCTACGGCAGCGCGCAGGAGATCGGTATCCCGTTCGACGTCGCCCTCGGCAGCAACCAGCCGATCTGGGTGCTCGTCGAAGTGCCGCCGGCGGCTGCGGCGGGAACCTACGAGGGGACGCTCTCGCTGGTCAGGCGCAGCGACAGCGCCGTTCTGGGCACGGTGACGGTGGTCCTCGAGGTCCTCTCCCTGGTCCTGCCGCAGCGTCCGACGTTCCAGGCCTTCTTCAACCTCGATCGGTCGATCCTCTCCGAGCTCCACGGCAACGCCACCGGGGCCCAGGCGGTCACCATCCGGCGCAACGCCCTGGAAGAGCTGTCGCGGCGCCGAATCGCCCCTGGCTACGAGTTTCCGGTGCTTCCCTCCTACAACAACTCCACCGGCTTCGACTGGTCCCTGGCCGACCCGGAGTGGTCCTGGTGGCTGGACACCCGCGAGAGCTCGGTGGTCAACCTGCCGCAGATCTGGGACGACGACAGCGCGCAGTACCGGATCCAAACCGCCGGCGGACCTCCCTACACCGCGGCCAACCTCACGCCGGGCTCCCACTTCGACCTGCAGGCCCGGCTCTTCTACACCCGGCTGTGGGACGACCTCACGACCCGGGGATGGGCCGGCCGGGCCGTCGTCTTTCTCGAAGGGGACGACCAGGGTGTGATCAGCGACGAGCCTTATTCCGGGGGCCAGGCCACCTACGACCGGATCCGGGCGTGGGCGGACATCTTCCACAATCCCGACGCCAGCGATCCTGGCAAGCGGTTCCCGTTCATCGTGGCCGGCGATTCCGTCTACCCGTCGGCCCCCTATGCCGACGTGCGAGGGTACGTCGACGTCTGGGATCACTACATGGACGAGGTGGACGCCAACGTCGAGGTCTACGCGCAGCGCCTCGCCTCCTTCCCCGGCGAAGCGGTGTGGCTGGTGCCCAACAGCTACGGCGACTTCGTCGACTATCCGTCGGTTCATCACCGGTCGCTCGGCTTCTTCGCCTGGAAGACCGGCGCCACGGGTCTCGAGCACTGGGCCTCCCTCGCCTGGTTCGACGCTGCCGAGAACCCGGTGAGCCCCTGGAATCCGGCCAACCTGACTCCGGTCTGGGGCTGGGCCGGCGGGGCCGAGCTCTGGCCGGGCTACGACATCGAGCAACGGGGGATCAACATCGACGGCCCCTTGCCGTCTCTGCGCCTGGAGCTCAACCGCCAGGCCTTCGAGGACTACGAGTACCTGCAATTGCTCGACGACGGCGGCCTCGGCGCCCTGGCGGACGCACTGGCTACGGCGGCGGTGCCCAGCCGGCTGTGGGAGGGCCTGGCGATCGACCGCGACCAGTACGAACGATGCCGCGCGGCCGCGATCAGCGCGCTCGGGGCCCGCGGCGCCACCGCCACGATCAGCGGCACTGTCCGCAATCCTTCCGCCGTCCCGATCGGCGGGGCCCTGGTGGGCAACGGCACCTTCGCGGCGCTCACCGCAGCGGACGGCACCTACAGTCTCACCGTCCCAGCCGGAACGATCACCCTGAACGCCACCGCTGAGCGCCATCTGCCGGCCACTTTGACGGTGGCTTCCGGCGGCAGCGCCGTCGACTTCACCCTGACTCCCCTGGCGACTACCGTCACCGGCATGTTCGGCTCCTTCGAGATCCCGGCCGAGCTCTGGGTCGGCGAGCGGGCGACGACCGCGCTCGCCACCCAGCACGTCACCGACGGCTCGACGTCGCTGCACGCGACCTTTCTCGACAGTGCGGTCCCGGACTCGCTGATCTATCCCCCGGACTCGGTGCTGCCGAGCGACTGGTCAACCTATGACGTCTTCGAGATGGACGTCTACAACGCCTCGTCCTGGCTCACCGAGCTCGACGTCGAGGTCTACGACTCTGTCGGCGGGGAAACGATCGAGCTCTTCTACCTCAATCCGGGCGAGGGGACGACAGTGAGCATCCCGATCGCCGGCATGACCAGCGCCGCCAACGACGCCGACTGGATCGAGATCTACGTGGACTCGCCCGGCAAGGGTGACCGGGACCTTTATTTCGACCACTTCCGGCTGGTGACCGTGACCGGCTCCGACGGCACCGCTCCGGGCGCCCCGGCCGGGCTCGCCACCGCGACCGGGGAGGACCCGCCCCGCTCGGGCACCCCGCGTCCGTGGGTGGAGCTCACCTGGCAGGCGCCGACCCAGGACGCCGGTGGCGGTGCCTTGACCGGCGTCTTTCGCTACGAGATCCTGCGGGGACCGGCGGGCCAGGACCCCACAGTGGTTCTCAATCCCCACCAAGCCGTGACCGACCCGCTCTATCGCGACCTCGAGGTCTCTGTGGGCGAGACCTGGGCCTATGCGGTGCGGGCGGTGGATTTCGCGGGAAACGCCGGCTCTGCGTCGACCCGCATCGAGGTCACCGCGGCAACCGCAAGCTCGATCTTCGCGGATGGCTTCGAGTCGGGCGATGTCTCGCGCTGGTCGCTATCAACCCCCTTAAGGTGCAGGCCTGTTAAGGTGCCACCCTCACAGAACCCCTGTTAAGGGTCGCTGCGCGCGAACTGTGTCTCCTGGATTGGAACGGGGTGAGCGGGAACCGTCGTCTCGTTTGGGAGCCCCGTGTCGCGGCGGGGAACGTGGACCGTCGGGATCTCTCCGCGCCACACGATCTTCCACTCCTCCCCGACCTTGTTGATGACCAGCCGGCGACTCGGTGGCGGTGGCGGCGGTGGCGGCAGTTGGCCCCCGCTTCGAGAAGAAGAGCATCGGCGCCGGGGACTTCTTGCTCTTGCCGATCGGCTGGCAAGGATCCTGGGCCAGGATCTTCTCGACGCCCAAGACCTCACGGTCTCCCCGCTCGGCGGCCGCCTCCTTGGCCATGCTATTCGCCGAACGAGTCGAGGATCTCCGTGGGCTCGGTGACACAACGTTCCTGCTCGGCTACAAGCTCGTCCCGAGCAGTAGGGCAGGCTTCGCCTGTCGCTCCTGAGAACTATCCGCGGACTTCCGCTTGGAGTGTAGGCAACTCGTCAATGCTACGGAACACAGGCTTGCCAGATTGTTCAAAAACGGCTGCCTCTTCGTCGGCACCGAGGGAGGGTCCTCCTATTCGCAGGCAGGCGTCACATCTCTTGGCCAAGGCTAAAGAGATCGGCATCATGACGTCGTCGAACCTGGATTCTCCTGCAGCCTCGATGATGGGCAGGGCCATATTGACACCAATCACCGGAATGTGTCCCTTCAGGAAGACCTGATAGGCGGCAACATTCATTGTTTGAAGGTTGGAGGCTCGCTGTTCGGCGCTCGCGCCGCCTGAGGTGTATGGGCCCGCGATCATGACCCAGAGAGGATGACCGGATCCAGCAGTTGCGTCCATGGCCCTCTCAGGGTACATCATTCCGAGGTCGGGAACAAGCTTTCCGCGCATGGTCCTGAAGTCGTGAGACATCTTTCCGACGGCTTCGAATCCGGCGACACTTCGGCGTGGTCGTAGGCGGGCTTGTTCGCCCACGGCAGGCTGGCGAGTGGCGCCGAAAGCGGTGCCGGGAGGAGGGTGTCGCCCGCCGGGTCGTGGCGCGCGTGCGCCCGGCGCGCCGCGTCGTGGGAGCGCACGGCGTAGCAGTAGACGCAGCCGTGCAAGCAGCTGTCCGCGGCACCGACGTCGATGCTCGGGACGCAACCGCAAGTCGGTCGCTGCCCCGGGTCCTTGCCGGCCGGCGGCCGAAGGCCCTCAAACAGCGCGGCCAGCAGCTCGCCGTCGATGCAGCGGCCCGCTGGCGCTCCCTCGGAGGCGTAGGAGAGCGGCTCGGCGCAGGTGCGCATCTCCATGCCGTGGGCCGCTGCCATCGCCGCCAGATCGCGCAGCAGAGAGCGGGCCTCTTCCCCCTCCTCCACACCCGCCGGCGCCAGGGGATAACCCTGCGGCCCGAGTTGCGCCAGCCGCCGGGTGGTTTTGTGGTAGAGGTCGAGGAAGGAGACGATCACCCGCCGCGTCGCCCCTTCCAGCTCCCGCGCCAGCCGGGCGAAACGCCGCCGGTGCTCGTCGGGGCCGTCGCGAGGGCCGAGCAGGATCGGATCGTAGCGCCAGCAGACTCGGCGGGGATCGCCGTAGCTTTCCGCCAGCTGGCGCAGCCCGGCAACCGCCGCCTCGCGCCCCGGCAGATGGGGGTGGAGGTCGCGTCCATAGTCGACGAGGGTGACCAGCGCCATCGTCCGCCGGTGCCCGAAGCTCTCGATCTCGCCCAGAGCCCGCGCCAGCCGATCGCCGCGGCGGGTCCAGAAGACGATGGCGGAGACGTGCTCGGGCAGGAGCGAGACGAGCCGCTGCTGGCGGCGGTTGAAGGGGTTGAGCACCCGGCACCAGCCCGCGTCCAGCCGGCGCAGGAGCCACGGCATGTAGAAGGCGGGGATGTCCGTGCGACGGCTTACCGAGACGATCATCGCTACAAGCTCGTGCTGTCCCGAGGTTCGACCACAAGGACTGTATCCCAAACCTCGGCGGCTTGCGAGGTGCCCTACGGATCCATGCAGGTGTCGTAGATCCCGACGCCGAAGACCATCGACTGCATCATCTGCGCCGCGCCCTTCCACGAGCCGGCGTCGTTGGCCTCGTAGTCGCTCCAGCCGAGCAGGATGCTCGGATTCTCTAGCGCCGTGCGGGCGACGCCGCAGAGTCCGATCGACGGATCGAGCTCGTGCGCCATCAGGAGAAGCGCCACGCTGTGGGGCTTGTTCGACCACAGCAGGTCTCCGTCGCCGTTCTCGACCGCCTGGCAACCCTGGACCACCGTACCGCCAGCGTTCGTCCTACACTCGAGGATCGCCGCCCACGAGCCATTGACGTCGAGCCCTACACCGTCGCCGAGCTTCGCCATGCCGTGCTGGTAGTACGTCCGCGGCTCGCCGACGAGAGCCGCGCGGATACGGCCGTCGACATCGCCGTAGTTGCGCAGGTAACGATGGCGGAAGGGGTAGATCAAGGCGTTTGTCATGAACTTCTGCGGCATGCCGCAGGTCGTCCCCGTCGGCACGTCGCCCTGACAGATCAGCCCGACCCGCAAGTTGTCGTAGGCGATCTCGTTGACCAGCTCCAGGTCGGCTGGGCAGAGGATGACGCGGGAGGGCGTCCGCCGTCAGTGGACGCGGTTACTGTGTTCCTTTGAAAAACGTCACAGCGCCTGGCAGGCACAAGCGTCCGCAGTTGCCGAAGCGTCCTTCCTACGCGGGCTTGCGTCCTGGATAGGGGACACGGCTTGGCGTCGTGTCTTTCCCCGAAGCCCTCTTCGCGGGTGGCCGTTCCTGGCATCCTTCGTGCAAAACAGTCCGTCAGGGGGGAGCCGGCTTCGAAGGAGGAATCTCATGATCGCGTTCGCCACGCTTTTTCTCGGTCTGATCCTCGGTGCCCAGGAGGTCGAGCTGACGGTGGGTGCCGAGGTCGCGACGGTCGAGGTCCGCCTCGGCGAGCGCACGGTGGCGATTGTAGAGGGCGAGCCCTGGAAGCTCGAGGTCGACTTCGGCCCGGAGCTCGTGCCGCAGAAGCTCGTCGCCATCGCCCGCGACGCTGACGGAGAGGAGATCGGACGGGTCCGCCAGTGGGTCAACCTGCCGCAGCCGCCGGCCGAGGTCACCGTGACCCTCGACGGCGAGGCCACGAATCGCGTCGCGCGCCTCGCCTGGGAGAGCCTGGCGGCCGACGAGCCCGAGGCGGTCTCGGTGAGCTTCGACGGTGAGCCGCTCGTGGTGGAGGACAGCCGCCGGATCGAGCTGCCTCCCCACGAGGAGAGCCAGCTCCACTTCCTGCGTGTCGAGCTCGACTTCCCGGGCCACACGAGCGCCGTGGCCGAGGTCACCTTCGGCGGCACGTACCTCGACGAGGTGTCGACCGAGCTCACCGCGGTGCCGGTGCTGGCCGAAGGCCGCAGCTGGAAGAAGACCCGCCTCCAGGAGCTGCCCTCGCCGCTCTTTGTCGAGACCGACTCACCGCTCGACGCCGTGGCGATCGAGATCGAGAGGGCCCAGGTCGTCATGGTGGTCGATCCGTCGATTCTCGACCGCCTGAAAGAGATGGCGATCCACCACTATGGAGGCCGGGCGTCGATGAATTCCAGGGTGCAGCGCCTGCGCCGCATGGAGGGCCTGCCGAGCAAGCACTACGTGCGCTTCGTCTGGCCCGACTCCCAGCCTCGGGAGGGATTTCGAACGACCTATGACCTTTTTCCCACCTCGCCCGACTTCCAGGCCCAGGACGGCGGCATCTTCTACCTCCTCTACCATGCCGCCTCGGGCGGCCAGGTGGCCCAGAAGCCGCGTTTGGCCGACGCGGTGGCGGTGGCCGGCCTCCAGGCCGCCGGCGAGCGCCGCCGCCGCATCGTGGTGCTGATCTGGGGCGAGACGAGCCTCGCCGCCGATCCCAGCCAGCTGACGCCGCAATTGACCCGCCGCTACCTCGAACGCCTGCGCGTGCCCTTCGAGATCTGGTCGCTCACCGGCAGGACGGAGGCCGGCGCCTGGGGCGAGGCCCGCGACACGTCGACCCTCGGCAAGATGGGCCGTGCCGTCAAGGATCTTTCCGCGCGCCTCAAGGAGCAGGCGATCGTCTGGGTCGACGGTGTCCACTTGCCGCAGGAGATCGCCTTGACGCCAGCGGCGGAGGAGGCCGGGCTTGCGCTTGTGCGGTGACCCGAGCCTTCGCCGCGAAGTCCTACATCGGACGCGTCCGCCTACTCCGTAATCCCCGCCAGGTCGAGCATAAAAGCGTACTCCATGGCGGTCTCCTTATGGCGCTTGAAGCGCCCGGTGGCCCCGCCGTGTCCGGCTCCCATGTTGGTGTGGAGCAAGAGCCAGTTGTCGTCGGTCTTCTGGGCCCGCAGCTTCGCGACCCATTTCGCCGGCTCCCAGTACTGCACCTGTGAGTCCGCCAAACCCGTCGTCACCAGCAGGTTCGGATAGTCTTTGGCCTCGACGTTGTCGTAGGGCGAGTAGGAGAGCATGTACTCGTAGTAGTCCAACTGGTTGGGGTCGCCCCACTCGTCGTATTCGGCCGTCGTTAGCGGGATGTCGGGGTCGAGCATCGTGGTGACGACGTCGACCCAGGGGACGGCGGCGATCACGCCCCGGAAAAGGTCGCCCCGCATGTTGGTGACCGCGCCCATCAGGAGGCCGCCGGCGCTTCCTCCCATGGCGAAGAGACGGTCGCTCTGGGTATAGCCCTCCTTCACCAGGTAGTCGGCGACGTCGATGTAGTCGGTGAAGGTATTCTTCTTGTGGAAGAGCTTGCCGTCCTCGTACCACTGCCGCCCCAGGGTCTGGCTGCCGCGGATGTGGGCGATGGCGTAGGTGAAGCCGCGCTCTAAAAGCGACAGGCGGGCGGAGTTGAAGGTCGGGTCGATCGTGTTGCCGTAGGAACCGTAGGCGTAGAGGAGGAGCGGAGCGCTGCCGTCTCTCGGCGTTCCCGACCTGTAGACGACGGAGACCGGGACCTCCTTGCCGTCACGCGCCGCGACCGCCAGGCGTTCGGTCTCGTATTCCTCGGGATCGTAGCCACCGACGATCTCTTCCTGCTTCAAGAGCGTCTTCTCGCGACTCTCCATGTTGTAGTCGAACGTCGACCAGGGAGTCGTCAGCGAGCTGTAGCGGTAGCGTAGGACATCGGTGTCGAAGTCGTAGTTGTCGCTCGGGAAGGCGAGATAAGCCGGTTCGCCGAAGTCGAGGTAGTGCTCCTCGGCGCCTCCGAACGGCAGGATGCGTATCTGGCCGAGTCCCCCCTGGCGCTGCGAGATCACCAGGTAGTCGCGGAAGAGCTGGAAGCCCTGGAGGAAGACGTCGTCGCGGTGCGCAATGACCTCTTCCCAGCTCTCCATCCCGGTCGCGGCGATCGGCGTCTTCATCAGGCGGAAGTTCTTCGCCTCGTGGTTGGTGCGGATGTAGAAGTGCCCGGCGTAGTGGTCGACCGAGTGCTCGTGGTCGCGCTGGCGCGGCAGGAAGACGCGGAGCTCAGCCGTCGGGTCGTCCGCCTCCAGGTAGCGGTATTCGCTGGAGAGGCTCTGAAAAGAGCCGATCATCAGGTACTTTTTTGACCGCGTCTTGAAGACGAAGCAGCGAAACGTCTCGTCGCCCTCCTCGTAGACCAGCTCGTCCTCGGCCGGGTCCGTCCCCAGGACGTGGCGGTAGATCCGGTGGGAACGCAGCGTCTCGGGATCCTGCTTGGCGTAGAAGACGGTGCGGTTGTCGTTGGCCCAGGCGAGGTTGCCGGTGACGTCTACCAGGACGTCGGCGAGCGTTTCGCCGGTGGTGAGGTTCTTGAACGAGGTGGTGTAGAAGCGCCGGCCGACGGTGTCGATGCTGTAGGCCACGATGTCCTGGCCGGAGCTGACCTCAACGCCGCGCAGCGAAAAGAAGTCGTGCCCTTCGGACATGGCGTTGCCGTCGAGCATGACCTCCTCTTCGGCGTCGAGGGATCCTTTTTTCCGGCAGTAGATCGGGTACTCGCCGCCCTCGACGTAGCGGACGTAGTAGTAGTAGCCGTCGCGCTCGTAGGGGACCGAGTCGTCGTCTTTCTTGATGCGGCCGACGATCTCGTCGTAGAGCTTCTGCTGGAGCGGCTCGGTGTGCTTTAAGACCGCCTCCTTGTAGGCGTTCTCGGCCTCCAGGTAGGCGATGACCTCGGGGTTCTCGCGTTCTTTCAACCAGTAGTAGTCGTCGACGCGGACGTCGCCGTGCATGTCCAGCTCGTGGGGAAGGACCTTGGCGACCGGAGGCTCGGGCAGGGCGGCGCCGGAGCCGGACGGTGCGGAGGGCGCGCAGGCGAAGGACAAGAGAGTTGCGGCGAAGAGAGCTGCCGCGGGAATCGCGAATCTTCTACGTTGCATGGTGATGGTGCTCCTTCTGAGCGTGGGCTTTCTTGACGTTGAGTGGCACTTCGAAGCTTTATTCTGTCACAAGAGGGGGCACGGTGCCCCGGACGAAGCTTCCCCTACCGCAGATACCCCAACGCCTGGAGGTCTCTTAAGGTCTCCTCGTCGAGGACGGCCTCCTCGCCGACGAGGCCCCGGCCAGATTTGAGACGGCATCTCAGGAGAGAAGCCAGGTAGCCGGTGCGGACCTCGAGCTCGGCCGCCAGGTTGCGCTGCTCTTCCGGGTCGGCTTCGACGTCGTAGAGCTGGGGCCGGGAGAGAGAGTCGCCGTCGAGGCGCTGGATGAGCTTGTAGCCGGCGTCGAGCACGCTCACCCGGGCCGGACCATCGAGGTGGACGTAGGAGTAGATCGGCCTGGGCTCGACGCCGCCCGCGGCGAGTAGGTCGCGTCCCTCAAGGTTCGCCGGCACCGGCAGGCCCAGATAGACGAGCAGCGTCGGCAGGACGTCGACGTGTTGGACCGGCTCAGCGACGCGGCGTCCCTCACGGCTCCCCGGCAGCTTCAAGACGAGCGGCACCCGCAGCGACTCGACGTGAAGCGAGCGTCCGTGGCGAAAGTGCTCGTGCTCGTAGAACTCCTCGCCGTGGTCCGACTGAAAGAGGATCAAGGCGTCGTCGAAAAGCTCTCCTTCCTTCAGATAGCGGACGAATTCTCCGAAGGCGTGGTCGTTCGAGGCGATGTCGGCGTCGTAGAGGGCCTCTAAATGACCGATGATCTCGGGTCCCGGCTTCTTGCGCCCCGACGCCAGGTCCTTGAAGATCCGCCGTACGTCGCGGACGACGCGCGGCGGCACGCCGGCCGCGTGGCGGCGGCGAAACTCCGGCGGCGGCGAGTAGGGATCATGCGGGTCGACGTGGTGCATGTAAAGGAAAAGCGGCCGCGGGTCCTGGCGGGCGTCAAGCCAGTCGAGGATCGCCGCCGTCAGCTCGTCGGACGGCGTGTCGTCCTTGCGGGTGAAGTAGTTGAACTCCTCGAAACCCTGGTCGAAGCCGAAGCGGTCGCTGACGTTCGGGTTGGCGACGAAGGCGACCGTCTGGTAGCCCGCGTCGCGCAGGATCTCCGGCAGCGTCAACGCCTCGTCGGCGAGTTTTTGGGGACGTTTCATGGCGCCGTGATCGACCGGCCAGAGGCCTGTGAAGACCGAGGCGATCGAGGCCTTGGTCCACGACGACTGGGCGACGGCGTTCTCAAAGAGAATCGCCTCGGCGGCGAATGCGTCGATCGCCGGTGAGATCGGCCGTTCGTAGCCGTAGCAACCCAGGCGGTCCGCCCGCAGGGTGTCGATGGTGTAGAGGAAGACGTCGGGACGCCGCTCGACCGCCGGCGTCTCGGCCGCGTGCGCCGCGGCCGGCTCGCTTTCGTCCGCGAGCGAGTAGATCGCCGGACGCCTCAGGACGACGCCGTCGCCGTCGCTCGTCGCGCCTTCGGCCGCGGCGCGGAGGCTCAGCCGGACGATACGCGGCTCCCCGGTGTCGTCGAGCGTCACGGTGGTGGGCTCCGAGCCCTCTCGAAAGACGGCGCGAACCTCTTCGTCGCGTCCGTCCTCACGGACGGCGACCACGAGCTCGCCGCCGCCGCGCCGTTGCCAGCCGTCGACGCGAAGCTCAGCCCGCGGGCCGAGCGCAAGGTAGTAGTCGACCGCCGTGCCGTAAGGGAGGAAGAGGACCTCGCCGTCGGCGCGCGGCTCGCCGGGGTCGGTTTCGGGACCGGGCTCGACACCGAGCGAGTACCAGGCCATCGCCAGGCGGCGATCGTCGGTCGAGCCTTTCCGTACCTCGCTCGGTGCGCGGGCGTAGCCGTAGGTGAAGCGCAGCCGGTTGCGGCCGACGACGAGATGTTCCTTGGCGAGAGCGACGCGATAGGTGTCACGCCGCTGCCTCAGCTCGAGGGATTCGAGCTCGTGGCCGTTCAGGTGGACGGTGACGGTTTGCCGCGTGCCGTCTTCCAGCACGAAGGGACGGCCGTCGATAACGAGCGTGAGATCCCGGCGGCGTACGAGGGGAAGCTCGACGAGCGACTCCTCCCCCTCGGCCCAAAGGAAGGAGAGGAGCTCGCCGCGTCCGGGCTCACGGCGCGAGAAGCCGGAGACGAGATACCGGCGCGCCGCATCCCGGGTGAAGTCCAGGTGGGCGACCTCGGAGATCACGTCGGCGGCGGGCAGCTCGGCGAGCAGGTCGTGGGAGAGCGCCAGCTCGGCACCGGGTTCGCCGGAGCAGGCCACGAGGAGCCAGGCTCCCGCCAGGGCGGAAAGGGATCCGGGGCGGCGGGGCGTCCTGGAGTGGGGCTTCGTCATGGCGTCGTCGGGCAGCGAGTCGGGAGGCGTGAGCATACCCTCAGCGGATCGTCCGGATCCAGGGCCAGCCCATGGGTAGCAAGGTCAAGGGACACAAACCGTCGCTCGGGCAGAGATCCTCGGATCCTCGCCGAGGCCTTCCGTTCGAGGCTCACCTTGGCCTTGTCTTCGCGTCCGCCCCGTGGCGGCCTGGGTTGAAGCCCAGGCCCTGGACGATACCGTCCCGGCGCGGCGTCGCCGGATCGTGGTCTCTCAAGGCATCGAGCAGCTGGGAGTCGTTTCGTCGGACCAGGGGATTAAGGAGGGATTGAAGAGCTGCGCAGACGAAAAAAGGGCCGCGGCTCAGCCGCGGCCCCTGGACGCTTGCTTCGGCCCGATAGCCTGGAAGCGTCAATTCGCCGGAAACACCGGGGGTGGATCGCCCGCCGGCTTTGCCTCTTCCGCGGCGTCCGGCACTGCCCCTGGCCACGGGCCGGGCGAAACCACCCGCGTCGGAGACACCTCGGCCGAAGGCTCGACGGTGGAAGCCGTCTCACTCAAAGGCTCGGCATCCGGCGCCTCGCCCTCAGCCGGCCCCTCGACGGGCACCTCGCCCGCGTTGCTCGGCTGGGACTGGCGCCGAGGAACGGTCCGTTCCACCCTCTGGGCATGCTCGGGCAGACCGGCCATGTTGAACAGCGCCTTCAAGATGTCGGCGGTGCCGTCGGCGATCCGGTCGTAGCGACCGAGAGCGTCCCTGCGGCCCAGCATCGAGGCTTCCGTAGCACGCCGCTGAAGCTCCGCCTCGTTCGCGGTTCTCTCCAGCGTCTTGCTCGCCTTACCGATCTCCTCCGCCAGAGTGGCGCGGTCCGGGCTGTAGCCGACGAGCTTTGGCTCGACCTCACCCGCGGGGTTCCGGAGCAGGTTCGCCAGGGTGGTGGCCTGTTCCTGGAAGAGATCGAGGCCATCCGGCGTTTGCCCGGCAAAGCCCAGCAGGTGGCTGGCGCTCGGACCGAACAGGTCTTCGGCGATGTTGCGCGCCGGTATCACCGCCGTCGACACTTCGTCTTTCGCCTCGTCGCGGACCAGCCGGGCCACTTCCAGGCGAGCCTCGTTGGCCCGATGATGCCGATCCAGCTCGATGAAGCTGTCGTAGGCGTCGTCGAGCTGAGACTCCACGGTGTCGACGATCACGCCGAAACCGCCCTCGGGCTCGGTCTCGTGCAGGCTCGGAGGACGGGCCCGAAACTCCCCGGCCAGCGCATGGAGCAACTCCGGCCGGTAGGTTCGGATCGTCCCCTTCAGAACCCTGTAGGACGCGATGACTTCACCCGTCATTCGCGCGGGGACCATGATTCTTCGATCAGGCATGATGCAACTACCTCCTTTCTCGCCTCGGCGGTGACGGAATTGCCGCTCGCCTGGCGATGCGGGAAGAGATTACGCACCTTTCGAGTCGGCGCGGGCAGCAAAAGTGCTTCAAATTTTTGCAAATGCGGAGAAGGGAGTTAAAATTTTTGCAGGCCGTACGGATGTCGGAGACCAGGCGAGATCCTCTCAAACGGACGCGCATGTTCTTCTGAGGCGGCTCACTGGGCTACCTTAGGACTCGACCCCGGTGCGG
>CBDUYN010000215.1:0-15891 GCA_965371445.1 uncultured bacterium
GGCGGCGCGGCGCGCGGCGGCCGGCCGGCGGCTCGCCGCCGCCGAGGCGCGCCGTCCCTTCGACCTCGAGCGCGGCCCGCTGCTGCGCGCCACCCTGCTGCGCTACGGTCCGCGGCGGCACCAACTTCTCCTCACCCTGCACCACATCGCCTATGACGGCGCCGCGACGTCCATTCTGGAGCGCGAGCTCGCCGCGCTCTACGACCCGGACAGCCCCGACCTGCCGCCGCTGGCCGTGCAATACGCTGACTTCGCCGTCTGGCAACGGCGCCGGCTCTCCGGTGAGACTCTGGTGGCGCTCGTCGGGAACGCCCGCGAGCGCCTCGCGGGCGCGCCGCAGGTTCTCGACCTGCCCACCGACCGGCCGCGTCCGCGCCGGCCGAGCTACGCCGGGCGGCTGCAGGAATCTCCCCCCGACGCCGAGCTGCGGAGCGCGCTCGCCCGCCGGCCGCCGGGGGCGACGGCGTTCATGACCGCGGCGGCGGCCCTGGCCGTGCTGCTCTCCCGCTACAGCGGCCAGCGCGACCTGCTGCTGGGCGTCCCGGCGGCGAACCGCGGCCAGCTGGAGATCGAGGGGCTGATCGGCTTCTTCGTCAACATCCTGGTCCTGCGCTTCGCGGTGTCGGGGAGCTTCCACGAGCTGTTGCTGCGCACCCGCCGGGAAACCCTTGACGCCTACGCCCACCAGGAGCTGCCGTTCGAGAAGCTGGTCGAGGCGCTGGCGCCCGGGCGCGACGCGTCGCGCAACCCGCTCTTCCAGGTGCTCCTGGTCTGGGAGACGGCGGCTCCCGCGCCCGGCGCCTGGCCGCGGCACGAGGTCCACTCGGGGACCGCCAAGCTCGACCTGACCCTCTTCCTCCACGACGACGGCGAGGCGCTCGGCAGCTCCCTCGAGCACAGCACCGACCTCTTCGACGCCACGACGGCGCGGCGCCTGCTGCGGCACTTCCGGGTCTTGCTGGCGGCGGCGCTGGCCGACGCCGAACGCCCGGTGGAGGAGCTGCCGCTGCTCACCCGAGCGGAGAGCTGGCAGCTGCTCGGTGCCTGGAACGACACGCCGCGCGTCGAGGCCGGGGAACGCTGTCCCCCTCGGGGGATCCAGGGGGGAAGACACTGCCTGCACCAGCTCTTCGAGGAGCAGGCGCGGCGTACGCCCGACGCCGTGGCTCTCATCCACGGCGAGGAGCGGCTGACCTACGCCGAGCTCGACGAGCGCGCCACGGCCCTGGCCGCCCACCTGCGTGGCCTCGGAGTGGCGCCCGAGGTCCTGGTCGGAGTGCTCGCCCGGCGGACGCCGGCCATGGTGGCGGGGCTGCTGGCGATCTTGAAAGCCGGCGGCGCCTACGTGCCGCTCGACCCGGCCTATCCCGCCGAGCGCCTGGCCTTCCTCCTCGAAGACGCCGCCCTGTCCGTGCTCCTCGCCCACCGCGAGCTCGTCGACCTGCTGCCGGTACACGCGGCGCGGATCGTCGACCTCGACGAGCCCTTGCCGCCGGGCGAAACGGCGGCTGGCGCGGCGGCGTCGGCCGAGAACCTGGCCTACCTGATCTACACCTCGGGCTCGACGGGCCGGCCCAAGGCGGTGGCCGTCGCGCATCGCAGCGCCGTGGCCCTTCTCGGGTGGGCGCGAGGCGTCTTCCAGGACGCCGAGCTCGCCGGCGTCCTGGCGGCGACCTCGCTCACCTTCGACCTTTCGGTCTTCGAGCTCTTCGTGCCCCTGGCCTGGGGCGGCCGGGTGATCCTGGCCGACGACGCCCTCGCGCTGGCCGGGCTCGCCGCCGCCGGCGAGGTGACGCTCGTCAACACGGTGCCTTCGGCCATGGCCGAGCTCGACCGGCTCGACGCGGTGCCGCCGTCGGTGCGTACCGTCAACCTGGCGGGCGAGCCGTTGCCCGGCACCCTGGCCGAGCGGGTGTACCGGCGCCCCCACGTCGCGCGGCTGCTCAACCTCTACGGTCCGTCGGAGGACACCACCTACTCGACTTTTGTCGAGGTGCCGCGCCGGGACCGCCGCGAGCCCACGATCGGCCGGCCGGTGGCGGGCTCCCGGGCCTACGTCCTCGACCGCCGGCTCGCGGCCGTGCCGATCGGCGTGCCGGGCGAGCTCTACCTGGGCGGTGCCGGCTTGGCGCGCGGCTACCTGGGCCGGCCGGCTCTGACCGCCGAGCGTTTCGTCCCCGATGCGTTGGCCCCGGCCGACGGCGGCCCCGCGGGAGCGCGGCTCTACCGCACCGGCGACCTGGTCCGCCTTCGCGCCGGCGGCGAGCTGGAGTTTATCGGCCGCCTCGACCACCAGGTCAAGATCCGCGGCTTTCGCATCGAGCTGGGCGAGATCGAGGCAATGCTGGCGCGTCACCCCACCCTGCGCGAGACCGTCGTCGTGGCGCGGCTCCTGCCCGGCGCCGCCGGGACCGACCGCGAGCTCGTCGCCTACGTGGCCCCGAGGACCGGCCACGCCGCCGACGCCGCCTGGATCGACGCTTTGCGCGTCTTCCTCGGCGCCGAGTTGCCGGCCTACATGGTGCCCGCCGTCTTCGTGCCGCTCGACGCGTTGCCGCGCACACCCAACGGCAAGGTCGACCGGGCCGCGCTAGGCCGCAAGGCCTTGCCCGAGCCCCGGCCGCGGCGTGAGGCCGAAGGCTCCTTCGTCGCCCCACGTACCCCGGTCGAGGAGAGCCTCGCCGGCATCTGGGCCGCGGTGCTTGGCGTCGAGCGGGTGGGCCGCGACGACGACTTCTTCGCCCTCGGCGGCCATTCCTTGAAGGCCACCCGGGTGCTGGCGCGCTTCCGGGCCGCCCGCGGCGTCGAGGTACCCCTGCGCGTCTTCTTCGAGGCACCGACGCTGGCCGACCTGGCGGGACGCCTCGCGGCTGTCTTGGAAGAAGGAGTCGCCGCCGCGCCGGGCGTCGAGCCCCTGCCCCGCGGCGGCGACGCCGACTTCCCGCTGTCTTTTGCCCAGGAGCGCATGTGGCTGCTTGAGCGTTTCGAGCCCGGCACGGCGCTCTACAACCTGCCGGCCGGCTATGACCTCCGGGGTTCCTTGAGCGTCGCGGCGCTCCATGCCGCCCTGGTCGCCGTCGTGGGGCGCCACGAGGTCCTGCGGACCACTTTTACCGAGTCCCCACGGCAGCGTGTCGCCGTCCGCTACGAACCGCCTTTGGCGTGCCTCGACCTGACCTCCCTGCCGGCCGCGGCGCGGCCGGGCGCCGCTGCGGCGGCGCTCGCGGCCGAGGCCCGGCGGCCGTTTGACCTGGCCCGCGGCCCCCTGCTGCGTGCCATCCTGCTGCGTCTCGGCGCCAGGCAGCACCGCCTGCTCGTCGTCTTTCACCACATCGTCGTGGACGGGATCTCGCTGGAGGTCTTCGAGGCGGAGCTCGGGGAGCTCTACCGGGGAAGGCGGCCGGCCGAGCTCCCGGTCCAATACGCCGACTTCGCCGCTTGGCAGAGGCGCCGGCTCACCGGCGGGACCCTCGACGAACAGATGGGCTACTGGCGGCGGCAACTGGCGGGGGCTCCCGCCGTCCTCGAGCTACCCACCGACCGGCCGCGCGCGGCGGGCCGCAGCCGGCGCGGCGCCCTCCTCTCGCGGCCGCTGCCGGGGGAGCTCGGCGAGCGTCTGGACGCCCTCGCCGCGCGGCAGGGGGCGAGTCGTTTCATGGCCCTGCTGGCCGCCACGGCGGCCCTACTTTCCCGCTTGAGCGGCGCCACCGACGTCGTGGTCGGCAGCCCGGTGGCCGGCCGCGTGCGGCCGGAGCTCGAGGGCCTGATCGGTCTCTTTGTCAACCCCCTGGTGCTGCGCTGCGACCTGGCCGCCGACCCCGGCTTCCGGACCTTGCTCGGCCGGGTGCGCGACACGGCCCTCGACGCCTACTCCTACCAGGACGTTCCCTTCGAGCGCCTGGTCGAGGAGCTGGTGGAGGAGCGCGACCTGGCCCACAATCCGCTCTTCCAGGTCGTCCTGCTGCTCGAGGAGGAGGGGCGGGGGACGCTGGCTCCCGGTCTCTCCTGGCGACGCCTGGTGGTCGGCACCGACACCGCGAAGTTCGACTTCACTTTTCATGTGCTCGCCGCCGGGTCGCGTCTGGTGGCGACGGCGGAATACAGCTCCGACCTCTTCGACGCCACCACGGCCGCGCGGTGGCTCGCCCAGCTCGGCCGTCTGCTGGCGGCGGTCGTCGACGACCCCGGCCACCGCCTCTCCACCTTGCCGCTGCTCGCCCCGGCGGCCCGTCACCAGCTCCTCGCGGAGTGGCGGCAGGGGGCGGCGCCCGCCCTGCCGGCGTGCGGCCTCGACGCCCTCTTTGCGGCCCAGGCGGCCCGGCGGCCGGCCGCCGAAGCTCTGGTGTGGAGCGGCGGCGCGTGGACCTACGCCGAGCTCGACGACCGCGCCGGGGGCCTCGCCCACCGCCTGCGTCGCCTCGGGGTAGGCCGCGAGGTGCCGGTGGCCGTCGCCCTCGAACGCTCGCCCGAGCTGGTGGCGACGATCCTCGCGGTGATCCGGGCCGGCGGCTTCTACGTGCCCCTTGCCCTCGACGATCCCCCCGAGCGGCTCGCCTTCCTGCTCGCCGACCTCGGCGTCGAGGTGCTGGTCACCCGGCGCGCCACGCGCCGGCGGTGGCCGGCCTTGCCCGCCGCCGCACGCGTCCTGCTGGTCGACGAGGCGGGGCCGGACGGCGCGGCGGGCGCGCTGCCGGCGTCAGCCGCCGAGCCCGGACAGCTCGCCTACGTCCTCTACACGTCGGGCTCCACGGGTACACCCAAAGGCGTCGCCGTCCCCCACCGCGCCGTGGTCCGGCTGGCCCACCGGCCCGACTTCCTGCGCGTCGCGTCGCGGGAGACCTTCCTGATGGCGGCGCCGGCGACCTTTGACGCCTCGACCCTGGAGATCTGGACGCCCTTGCTGCACGGCGCACGGCTGGCGCTCCTGCCGCCGGGCCCGGCCTCTCTGGAGGAGCTGGCGACGGCGGTGGCCGAGCTCGGCGTCACCACCCTCTGGCTCACCGCCGGTCTCTTCCATCCGATGGTCGAGAGCCGGCTCTCCGGCCTGCGCGGCCTCGGCCAGCTGCTGGCCGGCGGCGACGTCTTGTCGCCGAGCCACTGCCGCCGCGTCCTGGCCGAATTGCCCGACACCGTGTTGATCAACGGCTACGGTCCCACCGAGAACACCACCTTCACCACTTGCCACCGCATGACGCGCCCGGCGGCGGCGGCCGATCCGGTCCCGGTGGGCCGACCGATCGCCCACACGACGGTGGTCCTCGCCGACCACCGGCTGCGGCCGGTACCGCCAGGTGTGGCGGGCGAGCTGCTGACCGGCGGCGCGGGCCTCGCCCGCGGTTACGCCCGGCGGCCGGCCCTGACCGCCGCGTGCTTCGTGCCGGACCCCTTCGACGTCGTGCCCGGCGGACGTCTCTACCGGACCGGCGACCTGGCGCGCTGGCTACCCGACGGTCGGATCGAGCTCCTCGGCCGCCGCGACCAGCAGGTCAAAATCCGTGGCTTCCGCGTCGAGCCCGGCGAGATCGAGGCCGCCCTCGCCGAGCATCCGGCGCTCCGCCAGGTGGCGGTGGTGGCGCGCGGCGACTCTTCCGGGCCGGCGGCGGACAAGCGCCTTGTGGCCTACGGGGCGCCGGCCGCCGGGGCGCCGGCGGCCACCGAGCTGCGCCGCTTCCTGGCCGACCGGCTGCCCGGCTACATGGTCCCCGCCGCTTTCGTGGCCCTCGCCGAGCTACCGCTGACGGCGAGCGGCAAGGTCGACCGGGCCGCGCTAGGCCGCCGCGCCCTACCGGAGCCCGAGTGGCGCGGCGCGGCGGAGGAATACGTGGCTCCCCGCGGCCCCCTGGAGGAGCTGGTGGCCCAGGTCTGGAGCGAGGTCCTGGACGTTGAGCGGGTCGGAGCGCACGATAGCTTCTTCGAGCTCGGCGGCCATTCCCTTCTCGCCACCCGGGTGATCTCCCGGCTGCGCCAGGAGCTGGATGTCGAGATCCCCTTGCGCGGCTTCTTCGAGGCCCCGACGGTGTCCGGCCTGGCCCAGGACCTCGCCGCTGCCCGGCGCGGCACTCCGACGACGCCGATCGAGCCGGTGCCGCGCGGCGGCCGGCTTCCCCTCTCCTCGAGCCAGCAACGGCTCTGGTTCATCGACCAGCTGGCGCCCGGCGACCCGAGCTTCAACATCCCCGAGGCCCTCCGCCTCGACGGTGCCGGGCTCGACGTCGACGCGCTGGGGCACGCTCTGGGCGATATCGTGCGCCGGCACGAGGTGCTGCGCACGAGCTTCCAGGTCTTCGAGGGCGTCCCCCACCAAGTGGTCGCTCCCCGTCTCACCCTGGCCCTGCCGCACGTCGACCTGCGTCGCCTGGCACCGCCGGCACGGCGGCGGGAGGCGGACCGGCTGCTGCGGGCGATGGGCCGGCACCGCTTCGACCTGACCCGCGCCCCCCTGCTGCGCCTCCACCTGGTCGCTCTCGACGACGCCGAGCACCTCCTGGTCGTCGTGCTCCACCACACGGTCGGCGACGGCGCCTCGCTGGCGATCCTGTTCGACGAGCTGACGACGCTCTACGAGACTTTCGCCGCCGACCCCGGCGCGGCGTCGCCCCTGCCCGAGCTGCCGATCCAGTATGCCGACTTCGCGCTCTGGCAACGCGGCCGGTTGAGCGGCGGCGGCCTCGCCGAGCAGCTCGCCTACTGGCGCGGCCAGCTCGCCGGCGCGCCGCCGGTTCTCGAGCTGCCCGGCGACCGGCCGCGGCGTGGCGTACCGGCGGGCCCGCGGCGCGGCGCCGTGGCCCGGTCGGTGCTGCCGGCGGAGCTGGTCGGCGAGCTGCGCCGCGTCGCCCGCGCGGAGAAAAGCACCCTCTTCATGTTCCTGCTGGCGGCCTTCGACGTCCTGCTGCACCGCTACACCGGGGAGAGCGACCTCGTCGTCGGCTCGCCGGTCGCCCAACGCGGCCACCCCGAGACCGAGGAGCTGATCGGCTTGTTCGTCAACACGGTGGCGCTGCGCGTGCGCCTGGACGGCGATCCGACCTTCCGCGAGCTCCTCGGCCGCGTGCGGCGAGCCGCCTTCGACGCCTACGCCCACGCCGAGCTGCCCTTCGACGTCGTGGCCGGCGAGCTGCGGCCGGACCGCGCCTCCGATACGATGCCGATCTTCCAGGTGATGCTCTCGCTCGTCGACGTCGACCTCGATCCCCGGCCGTTCGGCGCTCTGAGGCGCCAGCTGCTCGACGTCCACAACGGCACGTCGCAGCTCGAGGGGTCGCTGATCGTCCTGGTCGCCGGTGACGAGCTGCAAGTCGTGCTGGAATACGACCGCGACCGCTTCGCGCCGCGCACCGCCGAGCGGCTGCTCGACGACTTCCGCCGCGGGATCGCGGCCGCCGTCGCGGACCCGGAGACGCGGCTCTCGGCCCTGCTGCCGGACGTCGAGACGCCGCGTCCGTCGCCGTCGCCGCCGGTGGCCGCGCCGCCCGGTGCCCGGGCCGGGCGTCGCCGCGACCGCCGCGACCGCCGCGCCGCCCTCTCGGAGGAGAAGCGGGCCCTCCTCGTCCAACGTCTCAAGGGGCGTGGCGGTGCCCCGCCGTCGGCCCCGCGGCCCGTTTCCCTGGTGGCGATCGATCCCGCCGGCTCGCGGCCGCCCTTCTTCTGCGTCCACCCGGCGGGCGGCGACGTGCTGTGCTTCCAAGCCCTGGCCCGTCACGTCGGCGAAGAGCAGCCGTTCTACGGCCTGCAGTCGCGCGGCCTGACCGTGGGCCAGGAGCCCCACACCTCGCTCGCCGACATGGCGCGGGACTACGTCGCCGAGCTGCGGGCCGCCGCGCCGCACGGTCCCTACCGGCTGGGCGGCTGGTCGCTCGGCGGCCTGGTCGCCTTCGAGATGGCCCACGAGTTGCGGCGCCAGGGCGAGGACGTGGCGCTGCTCGCCATCCTCGACACCATGGCGCGGTTGCCGCCGGAGGAAGCTCCGGACGAAGCCGCCCGCGGCGACGACGCCCGCTGGCTGATGCACGTCGCCGAGTACGCCGAAGGGCTGGGGGGCGAGCCGCTCGGCGTCACCTACGAGGAGCTGCGCCGGCTGCAGGACGAGCCACGGCTGGTGCGTTTCCTCGAGCGGCTGCGCCGTAGCGGGGTCCTGCCCCGCGGCGCCGGCGTCGCCGAGCTGCGCCGCCTGCTCGCCGTCTTCAAGGCCAACGCCCAGGCGGCCTTCGCCCATGAGCCGCGACCCTACCCGGGCCCCGTCACCCTCTTCCGGGCCGCGGAGAACAAGAGCTTTACCGAGCTGTCGGACCCGACCCTGGGCTGGAGCTCCTTCTCGTCCGAGCCCGTCACGGTCCACACCGTAGCGGGCGATCACATCACCCTGCTCGCCGCGCCGCACGTCCAGGAGCTGGCGACGCGTTTGAACGCATGTCTGGAGAAAGCATGAAACTGAGCTTGCGCCGAACCATGAAGGTCCTCGCCGTCGTCGTCCTCCTCGTCGCCCTCGCCGCCGCGGGGCTCGCGGTGTGGTGGGTCCGCCGGCCGTGGCCGCAGGTCGAGGGCACCGTCGCCGCCGCCGGGCTCACCGCTCCCGTCGAGGTGATCCGCGACCGCTGGGGTATCCCGCACCTCTACGCCCAAAACGAGCCCGACCTCTTCTTCGCCCAGGGCTACGTCCACGCCCAGGACCGCCTGTGGCAGATGCAATTCAACCGCACGGTGGCGAACGGCCAGCTCGGCGAGCTCCTGGGCGCGCCGCTCGTCGACGCCGACCGTTTCCTGCGCACCGTCGGCCTGCGCCGCGCCGCCGAGCGCGACTGGGAGGTGCTCGGCGAGGGGGCCCGTGTCCTCCTCGAAGCCTACGCCGCCGGCGTCAACCACTTTCTCGAGACCCACCGCGGCCGCCTGCCGATCGAGTTTACCGTCCTCGGCGTCGACCCCGAGCCCTGGACGCCGGTCGACTCCCTCGCCTGGGGCAAGCTGATGGCTTTGAACCTGAGCTTCAACCATCCGCACGAGATCCTGCGCACCCGCCTCGCCGCCGCCCTCGGCGAGGACGCCGTCGGCGAGCTCATGCCCCCCTATCCGAGCACCGCGCCGGTCATCGTCGAGGCTCCGGGCCGTCCTGACACCGCGGCCCGGAGCGTCCCGGCCACGAAGGTCGTGGCGGGGCGCGCCTCCGGCGCGACGGTGCTCGCCACGCTCCTCGGCCCACCGGGCCTCGCCTGGGGCAGCAACAGCTGGGTCGTCGCCGGCAGCCGTACCAGAAGCGGCCGGCCGCTCTTTGCCAACGACACCCACCTCGGCCTCGGCATGCCCTCCGCCTGGTACGAGAACGGCCTCCACGGCGGCCGCTTCGACACTGTCGGCTTCTCCTTCGCCGGCCTGCCGTTCGTCGTCGTCGGCCAGAACCAGCGCCTCGCCTGGGGCATCACCAACATGTGCGCCGACGTCCAGGACTTCTTCGTGGAACAGCTCGACGATCCCGAGGCTCCGACGCGCTACGAGGTCGCCGGCGAGTGGCACGACCTCGAGGTGGTGGTCGAAAAAATCGTCCTCAAGGGTGGGGAGACCGTGGAGCACGAGGTGCTCGTCACCCGACACGGACCGATCATGAACGCCGTCATGGAAGAGCTCAAGGACGCCGAGCCCCACGCCCTGAGCTGGGACGCCCTGGCCGGCGGACGCTTCCTCGAAGGGCTCCTGGGGCTCAACCTGGCGCAGGACTGGGAAGGGTTCCAGGCCGCCCTCAGCGTCTGGGACTCGCCGAGCCTCAACATCACCTACGCCGACGTCGACGGCAACATCGGCTACCAGGCGACGGGCAAGATCCCGCTCCGCGCCGCCGGTCACGACGGCCTCGTCCCGGTGCCCGGCTGGAGTGGCGAGAACGAGTGGCAGGGTTTCATTCCCTTCGCCGAGATGCCGCGGGCGTTCAACCCCCCGGAAGGCTTCATCGTCTCGGCCAACAACAAGGTGGCGGGCGAGGAGTACCCCTATCACCTGGCCTACGACATGGCCGACGGCTACCGCGCCCAGCGCATTCGCGAGCGTCTGGAAACGGCGTCGGATCTGACGCCGGACGACGTCCGCGACCTCCAGGCCGACGTTTACTCGTTGCCCGGCGAGCTCCTCGTGCCCTACCTGCTCGCCGTCGAGCCGCGGGGCGAGCTGGCGCGGCGCGCCCTGCAAGAGGTCGCGGCCTGGGATCACGAGATGCGCTCCGAGAGCCCCGGCGCCGCTGTCTTCGCGGTGTGGTTCTACCACCTGTGGGGAAACCTGCTGGGCGACGACCTCGACGAGGAGCTGCTCAAGGCCTACCGCAGCCGTGCCGTCGTCCACGTGGAGATGCTCGCCGACATCCTCGCCGGCCACCCGAACCGTTGGGTCGACGACCGGAGCACGCCGCAGGTGGAGACCGCTCCGGAGCTCGCCACACGCGCCCTCGACGACGCCGTGGCCTGGCTCGGCGAGCGCTACGGCGAGGATCCAGCGGCCTGGCAGTGGGGCCGCGTCCATTCCGTGGCCATGCCCCATACCCCTTTCGGACAGAGCGGCATCGCCCCCCTCGAACGCCTCTTCAACAGCACGACCCTGCCGGCGGCGGGCGACTTTTTTACGGTGAGCTCGACGGGTTACAACCTCGACGACCCGTTCGAGGCGGTCTTTGGCGTCTCGCAACGGCTGATCGTCGACCTCGCCGACCTGACCAGCTCGCGGGCGGTCAACAGCACGGGACAGGTCGCGCACCTTTTTCACCCGCACCGCGAGGACCAGCTCGAGCTGTGGAGCCGGGTCGAGTACCACCCGGTGCTGGTGCGCCGCGAGGCGGTCGTGGCCGACGCGGAAGCGACCCTGCGGTTGCTCCCCGTCACCGGAAACTAACGTCGTGAAGAAACAAGAAAGGAAGGTTTACCGATGAGATTTCTTTTATGGCTCCTTTTACCGGGGCTCGTCTTGGCCGGTGCGGTTTCCGCGTCGGCGGCGGCCGAGGAGACGCCGCAGCGCCAACGCCTCGAGGCGCGGCGTCTCGCCACGCCGCCGGTCATCGACGGTCAGCTGGCCGAGGACGAATGGGAGGGCGCGGCGCTCTTGACCGGTTTCACCCAACTGGTGCCCGAGGAGGGCGAGCCGGCCACCGAAAAGACCGAGGTCCACGTCGGCTACGACGAAGAGAACCTCTACTTCGGCGTCCGGGCCTACGACTCGGAGCCCGACAAGCTGGTGGCCAACATCATGACCCGCGACGGCGAGATCACCTACGACGACACCGTCACGATCATTCTCGACACCTTCCGCGACCGCCAGAGCGGCTTTCTCTTCACCACGAGCCCGCTCGGCGTCAAGGTCGACGCCCTGGTGCGCAAGGAGGGCGAGGAGGTCAACCTGGCCTGGGACGGCGAGTGGAGCTGTGCCGCGAGCCGCGACGCGGCGGGCTACGTCGCCGAGATCGCCATCCCCTTCAAGACCCTGCGCTTCGCGGCGGCCGAGGAGCAGGTCTGGGGGTTCAACGTCAGCCGCTCGATCGCCCGCAAGCGCGAGGAGGTCTTCTGGCAGCCGATGACGAAAGACTACGGCTTCTACGCCGCTTACACGGTCTCGCACTTCGGGGAGCTCGCCGGCCTGCGGGGGATCCGCCAGGGCCGGCGCTATGATCTCAAGCCCTATCTGAGCGTCGGCAAAGAGGAGCCGCACTCGCCGAGCCGCGACGAGGAGGAAATCCTCGAGGCGGGGCTCGACCTCAAGATCCACCTCACCTCCAACCTGGTCGTCGACCTGACACTGAACACCGACTTCGCCGAAGCCGAGGCCGACGTCCAGGTGGTGAACCTCACCCGTTTTCCCCTCTTCTTCCCGGAGAAGCGTGGCTTTTTCCTCGAGGGGGCGAGCCTTTTCTACTTCGGCGACCGGCCGGAGCCCTACCGCCTGGCTGACAACTTCTTCTTCTTCAGCCGCCGCATCGGTCTTACCGCGGACGGCAGCCAGAAGATTCCGGTGCTCGGCGGCGTCAAGCTGACCGGCGAGGTGGGCAAGCTCGGTCTCGGCGTCCTGCACCTGCGCACGGACGAGGAAGAGCTCCCCGGCCCCGGCGGTACAACCTTCGTCGAGCCGGAAACCGACTTTACCGTCATACGGCTCCGGCGCGCCGTCCTGGAGAAG
This sequence comes from uncultured bacterium, assembly GCA_965371445.1. Taxonomy (GTDB): domain Bacteria; phylum Acidobacteriota; class Thermoanaerobaculia; order Multivoradales; family J023; genus DASWIG01. The sequence continues at coordinate 12,139 of CBDUYN010000215.1, forward strand.
TCCTCGATCGGCCTGCTGGCGCTCAACAAAGACCCCGGCACCGGCAGCAACCGGCTGGTGGGAGCCGACTGGGACTTCGCCTTGAGCGACGGACTGGCGACCGGCGGCTACGTGATCAAGAGCACCACCCCCGACTTTGAGGACTGGGCCGGCTCCGCCGACGTCAACTGGGACAGCCGCAAGACCCGGGTACGCGTCGCCTACACCGAAATCGGCAAGAACTTCAACGACGAGATGGGTTTTGTGCCGCGCCTCGGCATCCGCAAGTTCCGCGGCGACTTCAACTACAACATCTGGCCGGAAGAGAGTCGCGTGCGCATCGCCTGGCTGACCTACGACATCGATTACATCACCGACACCGACGGCGAGCTCGAAAGCCGCGTTCAAACCGTTCAGGCGAACGGGTTCTTTCAGAGCTCAGCCGGCCTTTCCTTCAAATACTTCGACAACCTGGAGGTTTTGAAGGTACCTTTTCGAATCCACCGCGACGTCACCATCCCGCCGGGGTCCTATTCGTTCGACAACTTCTTCTTCGGCTTCCAGACGGACTACAGCCGGCGCGCGGGCGGCGCCGGCCGCTTTGCCGCCGGCGACTTCTACGACGGAGAGTTCGTCCAGCTCTTCGGTTCTTTTGTCCTCCGCGCGGTCGAGGGATTGCTGTGGTTCACTCACTACCAGTGGACCGAAGTCCGGCTGCCGGCGGGGGATTTTATCGCCGAGCTGTTCGAGGTCGAGCTCAGCTATGCAAAAAGCTCTCCCGACGTCTCGGCCGTGGCCCTCTACCAGTGGAACCGCGAGGACAACTCCTTCCTGCGGCTGGTCTTCAAGTGGGTCTACCGGCCGGAAAGCGCTGTTTTCGTGGTCTACGAGGACCAGCGCGACCTGACCGGATCGCTCGATCCCTTCCGCCCGAGCATCGGGATCCCGGGGCGTTCCCTCCTCGTCAAGACGGTTTTCGCGTTCTAAGTGGGCCTCTGCTACAGGCGCTTTTCCAGGGTCACGAGCAGGCCCTTGTTGGGCTCGTAGAAATACGCGCTGCGCACCGGCCTGACTTCGTCCTGGGCCAGCTTCAGCTCGGTCTTGCGGACGATCGTCGCCAGAGCGACCTTCATCACCACCTCCGCGAGCCCCTGGCCCGGGCAGCTGTGGGATCCGCCCCCGAACGGACTCCAGGCGTAAGGGTCGCCCTTCGTGCCGTAGAAGTGCTGCGGATCGAAGCTCTGCGGGTTGGCGAAGGTGTCCTCGCGCATCGACAGGGCCGGGTAGCACAGCGCGAGCATGGTGCCCTCAGGCAGGTCGTAGCCGCCGAGAGAAAACGGCTGCTTGACGCGCCGCACACTGGTGAACGGGGTGCTGGGGCGGAAGCGGAGGCCCTCGTAGACGACCGCCTCGAGGTAGGCGAGCCGGGGAAGGTGGGAGCTTTGCACGCTCTCTTCTCCGAGTACCGAATCGAGCTCCTCGCGCAGCCGCTCGAGGACCTCGGGGTGGGAGAAGACCTCGCCCAGGGTCCAGGTGATGGAGTTGCCGGTCAGCTCGTGGCCCTGGAAGAGCATGTCGAGGATCTCGGCGAGGATGACGTCCTGCGAGAGCCGGCTGCCGTCGCCGAGCCGCGCCCGCGCCATGCCGAGCACGAGGTCGTCTTCCTGCGGCTCCCCAAGGGCGGCCAAGCGGGCCTCGATCTCCCGGGAGAACACCTCGACGACCTCGCGTCGCCTCCTCTTGAACCGGCCCCAGGGGCTCCAGGGTCCGAGGTCGAGCTGCAAGGTGGGATGGGAGACGGTGGGCGACCTCAGACCTCGGAAGGAGAAACTCTCGTAGAGCTCGGCGAGCTGCCGGGTCTTCTCCGGGTCCGCGTTGTTGAAGATCGTCTTGACGAGGGCTTCGAGGGCGATTTTCTGGAGAGGCTCGACCAGGGGGAAGGGCCGGCCGAGGGGCCATTCGGCGACGCTGCGCAGGGTGATCTCACGGATGTCGTCGACGTGCCGCAGGCTCCCTTGCGTGTCGAGATACGCTAGGGTAACGTCCCTGCGCTCCCCGAGCGTGGGTCCGTCCAGGTAGGAGGTGGCGCCCGCTCCGAGCACATGGCTCAGGTTGGCGGTGCCGAGATCGCCGCCGGCCACCACGTCGGACGGCGCCTCAAGCATGGCCTTGACGAGATCCGGCGAGCAAATGTAGACCCACTCCCCGAGACCCGGTATCCGCGCGGCGAAGATGTCCCCGCATTCGCGAAAGGCCTCCTCGTAGAACTTCATCGTATTTTTCACGAAACGCCAGCTATGTGCCACCAGTGAGCCCGCGGGCCGGGGTATCTGTGACGACGGATTCATCGTTGCTCCTTGGGTAGAGTGAAGGACGGCCAAGTGTACCACGAGAGGTTGAGCGTATGAGCTACCAGCGTCCCGAGCGTCTCTTCAACCGCGACTTCCTGCTGCTCTGGCAGGGTCAGTTCGTCAGCATGATGGGAGCCCAGGCCTTTTCCGTGTCGATGATCTTCTGGGTCAAGCGCCAGACCGACTCGGCGACGCTGCTGGGGCTGGCGATGATGGCCCAGTGGGTGCCGGCGATTCTCCTGGGGCCGATCGGCGGCACCATGGCCGACCGGATGTCGCGCCGCCGTCTCCTCATCCTGAGCGACCTGGTGCGCGGCGTGGCGGCCATCGCCCTCGCGACCGTGGTGTTGCTGGCGCCGGAGCGCGTCGAGCTGATCTTCGGCCTGCTGCTCGTCTTTTCGGCGGTGATGGGGGCGGGCGACGCCTTCTTCCGGCCGGCGATCGCCGCCGCGATTCCGGACCTGGTGCCGGCCGAGCAGTTGACCCGGGCCAACACGCTCAACCGCGTCTCGCTCGACGTCTCGACGTTCCTGGGCACGGGCTCGGGAGGCGTGCTCTTCCGCCTGCTCGGCCCCGGCGTGCTCTTTCTCATTGACGGGGTGACCTACCTCTTCTCGGCGTTCTCCGAGTCCTTGATCCGCCTGCCGCCGCCGGCCCCTACCGCCGAGACCAAGACCTGGCGTGACGCCTTCGCCGACTTCTGGGCCGAGCTCAAGGCCGGGCTGCGTTACGTGGCGGGCCGCAAGGGGCTGCGCTACCTGCTCTTCCTGGCGCCCGTGGACAGTTTTTTCATGATCACGATCGTCGTGCTCCTGCCCTTCTTCGTGGAGGACTTCCTGCGCGTCGCCCCCGACTGGTACGGCTTCCTGGTGGCAGCCTTCGGCGCCGGCTCGTTTTTGGGCAGCGTCGCGGCCGGTGGCACCAACCTCGAGGGACGGCGGCGGCGGTGGGTCTTTCTGGCCGCCGCCCTCGGCTTCGCGGTGGCCGTGATCGTGCTCGGGCTCACTCGTTCTCCCTGGATGGCGATGGCACTGATCCTGACCGCGGGAACGATGAGCGGCTTCAATACCATCCACACCGTGAGTCTCATGCAGCTGACCACGCCGAACGAGTACCGGGGTCGGGTGCTCGGCCTCCTCGAGACCCTGGCGTTCAGCTCGATGCCGCTGGCCGCCGGCACGGCTGGCATCATCGCCGATCTTCTCGAGCGCAACATCCCGCTGGTCTACGTCGGCTGCGGTGTGGCCCTGCTGGCGGTGGCGGCGGCGCTGACGCTCAAGCGCGAGGTGCGGGACTTCCTGGGCTACGAAGTGCCGCCGACGGAGGCGGGATAGGACGATTCACAGTGCCTCGGCGTCCGGTGTAGCAGCTTGGACCCTATTTGAGGCCCCCCTTCCAGGCATACCCACGCGGCATGCTTTGC
>CBDUYN010000216.1:0-15725 GCA_965371445.1 uncultured bacterium
AGGGGGATTTCCCCGGCGGACGAAGTCCGCCGGGACAGCGGTCGAGGCTATGCCCGACAGGCTCCTAGTCACCACCGGCTTTTAGCGCTTCCTCCACCCAGGTGCCGGCGAAGTCGGCGTCTTGCCAGAGGCGCAGGAAACGGTCGAAATGACGCCGGGCGTCGGCTTGCTCTCCCAGCTCTCGGTGAGCCCGGCCGAGAAGAAAGCCGGCGGAGACCCAGGACAAGGGATGCTCGACGTGCTCGGCACCGCTCCTCACGGCTTTCCCGAGCCACTCGCGGGCGGCCCTGGGGTTGCCGGCGAGCAGCTCCGCCTCGCCGAGAGCCGTCCACACCGGCACGTGATCCGGCAAGACGTAGGGATGGATCTCGACGCCGCGCGGGGGGAGCAGGGCCTCGGCCCGGCGCAAGGCCCGCACGGCGGACGCCGCGTCGCGGCGCAGCAGGGCCCGGCGGCCCGCGAGATGGAGGATCTGGCGTTGCTCGACCGGGTTGGGGAAGTCGCTGTGGCGTTTTTTGAGCAGGGCCTCCAGGGCGTCGGCGTCGGCGGATCGGCCCAGGGCTTGCTCGGCGAGCGCGGCGACGAAAGTCGCTTGCAGCTCCGGCCAGTACCCTTCCCCTTCCTCCCGGGCCCGCCGTGCTTCGGCAAGGGCCCGTTCGTCCTCGCCGCGGGCGAGGAGCACCTCGGCCCTCCAGCAGCGGGCCTGGGCGTTCGACGGATTCGGCGTAGGGTAGGCGGCCGCGGCGTCGGCGAGCCGCGCCAGAGCTTCCTCGGAACGCCCCCGGTAGAGGAGGTTGCGAGCCAGCGACGTCGAGCCGCGCCAGCGGGAGTAGGCGTCGCCGGTCTTGGCCGCCATGGCCGCCGCCGCCGCGTCGGCCCGCGTCCAGTCCTGGCGCAGGACTTCGAGGCGCCAACGGGAATAGTGGACGTAGACGTCGTCCGGCCGGCGGCGCCGCGCTTCGCCGAGCGCTTCGGCAGCCGTGGCGAGATCGCCCCACTGCAGGGCGTACCAGGAAAGATAGATCTGCGCCAACCAGTCGTCGGCCTGGCGCCGGGCCAGGTCGTCCAGGACGCGCCGACCCGACGCGTGCCGGCCCAGGGCGGCGTGAGAAAAAGCCGCGTTGTAGCTCGAATAGGTGGAGAGCGAGCCGTCGCGAGCCAGGACACCCAGCACCTCGACCGCTTCCCCGTATTGCTCGAGAGAGGCATGGAGCAAGCCGAGCCCTTCCCGAAAGATAGATTTTTCGGGATCGAGCTCGAGACCCTTCTGAAACGCTTCGATCGCGAGAGGATAAGTCGACCAACGGCTTTCGTAATGGCTTCCCTCGACGTTGTAGCGGCGAGCCGGTGGCAGCTTCTCGGCGAGCTCGACGGCGCGTCGGGTCGACACGGTCGCCTGTGCGGTCTTTCCGAGGTTGCGCTGAATGCGGCTCAGATCGGCGAACGCCAGCGCGAATTCGGGATCGACCTCGACCGCTTTCAGGAAGAGGAGCTCGGCCTCCTGGATCTTCGACGCGTGGAACAGAGCCAGTCCCTCGGTGTAGTAGCGCCATGCCTCGAGAGAATCGGTGGTCACCATGGAGACGCTTGGCGGCGCGTCGCTCGTCGCAACGACCTCGAAATGGCCGCGAACGGCGGCCCCCAGCTCGTCGACGAGCAGAAAGAACCGGACCTGGTGATCGCGCGCCTGGGCCGACTTCAGGATCTCTCCCGCGGCCGTCTCGAGACTCGCGTTGATCTCCAGCTGATCGCCGACCCGGGTGAAGTTGCCGCGCACGACCGCGCCCACCGAGGCCCGCTCGGCCACCTGGCGAATGATCTCGAAAGACGGCGGCGCGTCGAGCGCGTCGAGCGCGTCGAGGATCTCGTGGAGCCTGCCGGACGCCAGGACGTCGATCTCGCCCGATCCGGCCAGGCTCGTCGTCAGGGACTCGGCGATCCCCCGGCGCATCCAGTCGAGCTCGGGATCGCCTTTCAAGTTCTGGAAGTAGAGGACGGCGATCGAGGTCTCCGCGGCCGCCGGGCTCGCCGGGCGGAGCCCGATCCACCAGGCGGTGACCAAGAGGGCGAGCCCCAGGCCCGCGGCGATCCATGGCAGGACGCGCACGGCTGTGCTGCGGCGAGCTCCGGAGGGCGGCGCCGGCTCCGCGGCGCTCACCGGCCAATCGCCGGTCGGCAGCACGGCGATGTCGCCGCCCTGGACGATGGTGGCGCTCAGGGGCGGTTGCGTGGCGAACGGCGTCCGCTCGGCCGGCGGCGCGACAGCGCCCGTACCGGAGCCGGCGGCGGCCCGCAGCTCTTCGAGCGTGTCGGCGACGACGCGGGCGTTCTGCGGCCGCTCGGCCGGGTCCTTGGCCAGCAGGGCGTCGACGAGCCGGGTCAGCTCCGGCGGCAGGTCGCTACGCAGCTCGGCCAGCGGCTCGGGCTCTTCGCTCGTGACGCGGCGCAGGGTGTCGAGGACGTTCGAGCCGCGAAACGCCGGACGGCCGGTGAGCATCTGGTAGAGGAGGCTGCCGAAGGCGAAGAGGTCGGAGCGGTGGTCGACGCCGCGTCCGCTCGCCTGCTCGGGCGACATGGCGTGCACCGTACCCACCAGCGCTCCCGACTGAGTGATCGCGGCGGCCAGAGAATCGCCGTCGAGGCCGTCGCTCCAGAGCAGCCGCGCCAGGCCGAAGTCGAGGATCTTCGCGTGGCCCGACGGCGTGACGCGGACGTTCTCGGGTTTCAGGTCACGGTGGACGAGCCCCTTGCCGTGGGCCTCGGCGAGGCCGTCGGCGATTTCCGCGGCGAGGCGTAGCGCCGGCGCGAGGTCAAGCCCGCCCTCGGCGATCAGCTCGGGGAGGCCACGTCCCTCGACGTGCTCCATCACCAGGACGTCGCCCTCGTCGGTCTCCAGCAGCTCGAAGACCTGGACGATTGACGGATGGCTCAGCCGGGCGACGGCGCGGGCCTCGCGGCGAAACCGGGCGCGGGCGCGCTCGTCGTGCGGCGGATCGGTCAGGACGCGCTTGAGGGCCACGTGGCGCTCAAGGCGTTCGTCCCAGGCGAGGAAGACCTCGCCCATGCCGCCGCGGCCCAACAAGGCCTCGAGGCGGTAGCCGCCCAGGCGTCCGGACGGGATGCCCTTGGTGGTCACGACGGCTATGTTAGCTCAACCGCGAGTCGCTGGAAGATGGCCGACTGACGTCGGCCAAATCGCCGCTCCCGGCCGGCCCCTGCCCCCCTTATCCTAAAAGGGGGAAGAGAATCCGGAATCCGGTCCCCCCTTTAGGAAAGGGGGTTAGGGGGATTTCCGCCGCAGCTCGTCCTTCATCCCCAAGCTCTTGAGCATGCGGTGGAGCGAATTGACGTGGACACCGAGGCGCTCGGCGGTACGGCCGTAGTCCTCTCCCGATTCGCGCCAGGCGTCGAGGATCAGGAGCTTCTTATAGGCGACGAGCGCGGCCTGGAAGTCGCTCGAGGACTCTTCGCTGGGCGGCTCGGCGGCGGCACCGGCCGCCGCCACCTCCTCCGGCAGGTCCTCGCGGCGCACCACCTCGCCGTCGCCGAGCACGACGGCGCGTTCGATCACGTTTGAGAGCTCGCGGACGTTGCCCGGCCAGCGATAGGCCATCAAGCACCGCCGTGCCGCGGGCTCGATGGCGACGTTGCGCAGCCCCAGCTTCTCGCCGTGGCGCCGGGCGAAGTAGCTCGCCAGAAGCGGGACGTCCTCACGCCGTTCGCGCAGCGGTGGCAGGGTGCAGGGGATCACGTTCAGGCGGTAGTAGAGGTCCTCGCGGAGCTCTCCGTCCTTGACCGCCTGCTCCAGGTCGCGGTGGGTGGCGGCGACAACGCGGACATCGACCTTGATCGGCCGCTCCCCGCCGACGCGCTCGATCTCGCGCTCCTGGAGGGCGCGAAGGAGCTTGGCCTGCAAGCCGAAAGGGGTCTCGGCCACCTCGTCGAGAAAAAGCGTCCCGCGGTGGGCCGCTTCCATTTTGCCCACCTTGCGCGCCAGAGCGCCGGTGAAGGCCCCTTTCTCGTGACCGAAAAGCTCGCTTTCGAGCAGCGTCTCCGAGAGGGTGGCGCAGTTGACGGCGACGAAGGGTCCGTCGCAGCGCGGGCTCGAGCGGTGGACGGCCCGCGCCACGAGCTCCTTGCCGGTACCGCTCTCTCCATAGAAGAGCACGGTCGAGTCGGCCCGTGCCACCCGGGCCACGAAGTCGAAGACGCGGCGGATGGCGGCGCTCTCGCCGATCATCTCGTGGCGGGCTTCCTCGTCGCGCAACCGGCGGTTCTCGCTCCGGAGCCAGCGCAGGTGAAAGGCGTTTTGAAACGCCAGCGACGCGATGCCGGCGATCGCCGTCAGGAGCTCCAGGTGGCTCTCGGTGAAGCCCTCGCTGCGGCGATCGAGGTAGACGGCGCCCAGGGGCTCGCCGTCGCCGCTGGCGAGCGGCGCGGCGAGGATCGCTCCGACGCCGGCGACGCTCCCGGCCTGGACGAGCTCGCCGTCGACAGGTTGCCGAGGGCACAAGAGCCCCACCCCGGCCTCCAGCACCCGGGCGAGGACCGTTTGGCTGGGCTGGGGGTCGCCGCGCTCGGCAATCGCGGCCGGGCGCTCGACCCCGGGCTCCAGGAGGAGCAGGGCGCCACGTTCGGCGGGCACCGCCGCGAAGCAGGCGTCGAGGAGCCGTTCGGCGAGCACCTCTGGCGCGAGGTCGCTCAGCAGGGTCGTCGCGAGCTGGACCAGGGTGTGCAGCTCGCGCGCCAGGCGCGCCTCCTTGGGCAAGGCGGCGTCGAGGCGTGCCGCGTCGAGATGCACCACCTCCGTTAGCTTGCGCTCCAGCGTGGTGCCCGAAAGGAGGGGAGGACCGCTCTCCGGCGCCGGATGAACACCGGAGGACGAGTCGTCGAGCAGGAAGAGGAAGGTGCTCGTCCCCAGGGTCAGGAGGTCGCTGTGGATCAGGTCCTTTTCGTGGACCGGCCGGCCGTTAACGAAGGTACCGTGGCGGCTGCCCAGGTCGCGCAGGAGATAGCGCTCCGGCTCGCGGACGATCTCACAATGCTGGCGAGACACCTCGACGAGAGGGATCTGCAGGTCGCAGCCGTCCTCGCGGCCGACGGTGAAGCGATCACGACCGATAGGAAACGTCTGCCCCTCGTGGGGTCCGCTGATGGCGGTCAAGCGCGGTGTCAAGAAGCCTTTCTCCCCAGAATGCTCCCTACAGATCCTACACCCTAAGCCGTCCAGGCTGTCGCTCCGGCGGCCACGAGCGCCCCGGCCAGGGTGGCGAGGAAGTTGACGCCCTCGTTGTCGAGAAGCCCCCGGCGCTCGAGGGTGGCTCCAAGGAGGCTGTCGACGAAGCTTCCGAAGACTCCCGCTACCGCGACGACGGCGATCCCTCCCGGAGCGTGAAAGCCCACGGAGAAGCCCAGGACGGCGACCGCGAATGCTCCGGCCGTCCCTACGAGCGTCCCGCCGAGGGAGATGCCGCCGTCGGTGCCGGGAGCGACCGGCTGCCAGGACGTGACGAGGACACATCGTCCACGCCGCAGCTGGCCGATCTCGGAGCTCAGGGTGTCGGCCGTGGCGCTCGAAAAAGCGCCCAGGAATGCCGCTAGGTAGAGCCCGCCCTGGGGCGTCGTGGCGGCGAAGAGCGCTGCCGCACAGGCGACGCCGGCGTTGGCGACGGCGTTCTTGGCGCTACGGCGTCCCCCGGCCTCCTGGGCGAGGCGCGTCGCTGCTTTCCGGCGGTAGCCGAGCTTCGTCGCCGCTGTACCCGCGGCGACGAAGAACACCAGCACCACAAAACCCCGCCACCCCAGGAAGGTGGCCGTCACCGTCCCCAGGATCGTCCCTGCCACGGCGCCTGGCACGTCGATCGCCCGCGCCGCGTAGGCCGCTCCGGCCGCGGCCAGGTTGACCGCCAGGGCGACCGCGGCACCGAGCAGGTGGGTGCGCACGGCCTCTGCCGTCCAGTGACCCTGGGTCGACACGAGACCCAGGAGAAGGAGCGCCGCCACCGGCGGCGCGGTGAGGTTGTCGTCGAGCTTCCAGGGTTGCGACTCGACGAGAGCGGCAAGAGCGACCGCGACCGCCGCCACCGCGGTGAGGAACGGCCACGGCAGTGTCTCCCCCCCTTGATCCCCCGAGGGGGACAGTGGACGCGCTGCGGGCAGGAAGTGAAGCGTCCAGGCGAGCAGGACGGCGGCGGCGGCCGTCCCGAAGACCCAGTAGGCGATCGTCCCGGCCCAGGTCTTCTTCGGGTTCCAGGGTAGGGGGCGCCCGCGTCCGCCGGCGATCGTCGCCATCCCGTCGCCGAAGGCGAGGACGCCCCAGACCGCGGCGGCGATCTCGAGGCGTTGCTGGAAGACGACGGTCAGGACGAGTAAGACGAAGGGATAGAAAGCGATCCCCGACTGAAATCGGCGGTCGAGCTCGCCCGGACGCCAGACCCGTGGCAGAAGGCGCGGCAGAACAAAAAGATTCCAAACGACGAGCGCCGCCGCGAGAAGGATGGAGCCCAGAGGTCCGGCAAAGGCGAGGGCGAAAGCGAGAAGACCCGTCGCCGTGTGGACGAGCTTGCGCAGCAGCTCGGTATGGCTTCGCTCTGCGGGGGCTCCTGACATCCACGGATCCTGACAGATGCGCGGCGAATTCCGGAGCCTGGAAGGATCTCGCTACTCTTCCCGCTCGCCGCCTTCGCTTTCGATGCGTGCGAGCTCTTCTTTCAGCAGCCGCATCTCGGCCTCGAGCCGTTTCTTCTCCGCGACCGACATTTCCTCGTGGGCCTGGAGCTCGGCCCGGTGGGCCTTGAGCTCGGCAAGGTGGGCGCGCAGCCGGTCGCGCTCGGCCTGCTCCTGGAGCTTGAGCTCTTCCCTCGCCAAAGCGCGGGCCTTCATCTGCAGCTCCTTCATCCGGATCCGCTGCTCGTGGGCCACTTTCCTTTGGCCGGCCGCCTCGGCGGCTTGGAGCTTCATGGCAAGGGCCTCGGCCTGGAGCTGCAGGGCCAGTTGCTTGGCGTTCTGTCGGCCTTGGAGCTCGACCCTTTCGCTTTCAAGGCGCAGCATCTCGGCCTCTCGCGCGAGTTGCGCCGCCTCCTTGCCGCGGCCGGCCTCGCTCAGCGCCCGCTGACGCTCGGTGAGCAGGTCGAGACGCCGGGCGAGGCGGTCGCTCTCGAGCCGCGCCCGGTTCGCCTCGTGCGCCGCCATGATCTCCGCCATGCGCCGCTTCTCTTCCGCGGCCCGGAGCCGCAGCTCCTCGGCCTCGGCCAGGTTGCCACGCCCTTCCAACTCCTCGCTGCGCAACATCGCCTCGCGAAGCTCCAGCTCGAGGGGGACGATCTCCTCCATGACGGCCCTCTCCAGCTCGTATTCCCGTTGCGCGAGCTCGATCTCGGTCCGCTGCCAGTCGAGCTCCTGGCGTAGCTGCTCGGCCTCGGCCGCCTGCCCGGCGGCCTCCATGCGGCGGGCTTCGGCCTCCAAGCGGCCGAGCTCGAAGTCGCGGTACCGCTTCTCGCGTTCGAACTCGAGACGGCGGCGCTCGAGCTCGAGTGAACGCAGCTCCTCCTGGAGCGCCATCTCCCGCCGCTCGAGCTCCAGGCGTTCCTGGTAGTAGTGCTCTTCCTCGGCGGTGATCGCTTCTTTTTCGTCGCCGTCGCCGCTGGCCGAGCGGTCGGCGCGGGTCGGTACGACGACGAGCACCGCGACGGCCATCGCCGCGAGAAGCCACCGATGCCTGGGAGTGAGGATCTTGGGGGTACGTTCGGTGAGGATCATGGTCAGTCTCTCCTTTATGTCTCTTCGGACGTCCATGCCGATCGCCATGGCCGGCAGCGGCGTGCGGACGCCGGCCATCAGCTCCAGGGTCTTGAGCAGGCCTTCGGCGTACGCGCGCCCCCGTCCCGGCAGGACGTGGGCGACCCACAGGTCACAGCACCTTTCCTCGGCCAGCCGCAGGTTGCGCCGTGCCCACCAGAGGACCGGATGCCACCAGAAAAGCGCCGTCGCGAGGAGCTCCAGGCAGCGGACCCAGTGGTCGCGGCGCCGCAGGTGGGCGAGCTCGTGCACCAGGACGGCGTCGAGCTCGGCACCGTCGAGGCGTGCGACGAGCGCCGCCGGCAGCACCAGCTCCGCCCCACCGAGGCGCGGCCACACGAGCGGCGAGATCCGCCGCTCGACCAGCCGCAACCTGGGCGGACGCCGCAGGGCGAGCCGTCGCGAAAGCTCCGCGACACGTCCGACGAGCGCTTCGCTCGCCTCCGCGGCCTCGCCGAGGAGCCGCTGGAAACGCCACAGACGATGCCCCGCCAAGCCCAGGACGAGGAGCGTCCCGGAGGCGAGGACCGCCAGCAACACGGTCACCCACGGGATGGGCGCCGGGACCGACGGAGCCGCCGGTGGGGCGGGTACGGCGGACCCTTCCGTCCGCGGAGCCCGCGGCGCTGCCGTCAGCCCGTAGGCCTCTTCCGCCACCGGCTCCGTCGGCAACACCGCCAGCTCGACGAACGGCGGCATGACGAGCTTCGCCAGCACGACGACCCACAGGACGTGGGCCACCGACGCGTGACGCACCTTGAGGCTCACGAACGCCACCACGAGCGCCAGGACGGCAGCACCGACGGCGTGCATCGAGACGACGGCGAGGGCCTGCGACGAGAGGGCATCCATGACGGCTTCTCCTTGGCTCAGGACCACGTCCCCTTGGGGGGAGTGAGGGGGGACATCACTGGCGCGGTCCTTCCTCCTCGAGACGGTCGACCAGCTCCCGCAGCGCCGAGATGTCCTCGGCCTGAAGCGGCGCCGAGCCGACGAGATTCGTCAACAGCGGCGTCAGCGAGCCTTCACAGAGGCTCTCGGCCGTGGCCCGCAAGCGGTGCGAGATCAGCTCCTCGCGCCCCACCGTGGGACGGAAGACGTTCAACCGTCTCTCCTGGCGACGCTCGACGCAGCCTTTTTTCTCCAGACGCTCCAGGAGCTTCTGGACCGTCGCGTACTGCGATGTCCCGCCGCTCGGGTAGAGGTCGTCCGTGAGCTCGCGGATCTTCGCGCTGCCTCTCCGCCAGAGGGCCTTCAGCACCGAAAGCTCGGCTTCGGTGACGTCGGCCGCCGGGGCGGATCGCCGTGCCGGTCCCCGGCTCGGCTCTTCGTTGGGTTCCTGGTTCTCTTGCCTCATGACTGTGTCCAATCGAAGATCGTACTCAGACAATTCGTCTGACCCGAGAATAAGACACGTTGTCTGAGACTGTCAACCCCCAAGTTGGGAGTTTCTTCCTCACGAGGAGTCTACGGCCGGGTTTCCGTGGGGCTTCAGGAGGACGGCAACCAGGTGGCTGCGAAGCGGCGGCAGCGCGCCGAGGACGGCGGCGGCTCGGTAGCTCCAGGGAGCGATCACGCGTGCCAGGGGCGGTGCCAGGGTGAGGGAGCGGACCTCGCCTCCGAGGCCTGGGAAAAGGGAGCGCAGCTCGCGGCGTCCGATGCCGCGGACGTTGGGGTTTCGCGGCGAGTCGAAGCGGAAGTCGTACCAGAGGAGCGCCCCGCCGCCGCGGAGCGTACGTTCGAGCTCGGCGGCGATCGAGCGGCGCATGGCGTCGTCGAGCACGGAGGTGAAGACGGTCGAGGCTACGGCGAGGCCAAAAGTCTCGTCGGCGAAGGGGAGCTGGGCGGCGTCGCCCGTGCGCAGGTCGGCGGCGGGGAGAAGGCCCCGGGCCTCGGCGGCGCGCTCGTCGTCGAGCTCGACGCCGTGGAGGGACTTCTCGGCGACGCCCCAGGAGAGGAGGTCGGCGAGCCAGCCCAGGCGTCCGTAGCCGATCTCGAGGCACGCCGTCTTGCCTCCGGGGAACGCGCCGGCGCGGTGCAAAAGGGTGGCCGCAAGGCGTTTGCGCTCGGCGCGCATCAGGATCTCGGCCGGTTGCCACGCGGCGTAGCGCTCGGCGGGGATCTCCCGGTCGCGGCGGCGGTACTCGGCGAGGAGGCGTTCTCTTTCTGCGGCGCTCATCCGGCCTTCGATCCTACCGGGGAATGGGCGGCGGGATACAATCCGACCATGGAACCGCCGATCCACACGACTGAGCACGTTCGAACCGAAGACGGCCTCAGGCTCTACTTCCAGGGCTGGCTGCCGCCGGAGTCCAAGCCCGAGGGATTACTGCTTTTCGTCCACGGCCTGGGCGAGCACTCGGGACGCTACCGGAATCCGGTCGACTATTTCGTACCCCGCGGCTGGGCCTGTTACAGCGGCGACCTGCGAGGGCATGGCCGCAGCCCGGGACGGCAGGTCCACGTCCGGAGCTTCGACGAGTATGCGCTCGACGTCGACAGCTTCGAGGCGCGGGTGCGTGAGCTTCACCCGGAGCTGCCGCGCCTTCTGGTGGGCCATTCGATGGGCGGGCTCGTCGCGATCCGCTACGCCTTGTCGCATGCCGACGCTTTCGACGCCGCGGTCATCTCTTCGCCGGGTCTCGGCACCCACCCGGCGCTCGAGCCGCCCCGGGTGCTCAAGGCGATCGCGACGGTGCTCTCGCGGCTCGCGCCGCGGACGCTCTTTGCGAGCAACCTCGACACGGAGGCCATTTCGCGGGACCCGGAGGTCGTCGCGGCCTACCGCGCCGATCCGCTGGTGAGCAGCAAGGTCTCGGCACGCTGGTACACGTCGATGATGGCGGCGATGGCCGACGCCCACGCCCGGGCCGGAGAGCTCCGGTTGCCGATGCTCGTGATGCAGTCGGGCGCCGACCGCCTCGTCGATCCCGAGGCGACGCGACGCTGGGCCGAGGCGGCTCCGCCGGAGCTCGTGGAGCTCGTGGTCTGGGAGGGCTTTTACCACGAGATGATGAACGAGCCCGAGAAAGAGCGCGTCTTCGCCAAGATGGAGGAGTGGCTCGACGGGACAGGGCTGGCGAGAGCTCTTTCCTGCCCTCTCGGTCTGGAAAGACCTCAAAGCCAATGATCCGATTCCCGGGCGCTTTTCGCGTCTTCTCTCCTGCAAGGTGGCGTGGGCCCGACACGGGACGAAGGAGCAGAAGACCATGGGAAGCCAGAACGGCTGGCAAGAGGCCGCATCACATAGGCTACGAATCGGCATCGAGACCGCGGATCCCAAGCCCCCGCGCCTCGGCGCCTACCGCATCCTGTCCCCTCTCGGCGGGGGGGAAACGGGAGAGGTCTACCTTGCGCTCGATGAGCGGACGGACCGCCGCGTCGCCGTCAAGCGCCTCCGCCTGGAGGAGCCGGCCGACGCGCTTGAGCGGTCTCGCATCCGGCGCGAGGCGCGCGCCGTGGCCCGGCTCGACCATCCGGCGATCGTCCAGGTCCTCGACGTCCTGGAGGACGATGAGGGCGACAGCATCGTCATGGAGCTCGTCGAAGGACGCGACCTCTCCGAGGTGTTGGCGCAGGGTGAGGTCGACGTGCCGTTCGCCTTGCAGCTCGCCCGCGAGATTGCCGAGGGCCTCGCCGAGGCTCACGCCAAGGGCCTCGTGCACCGCGACCTGAAGCCCACCAACGTCGTCCTCACCGAGAGCGGCCGGACCGCTCCCGGTCGGACCGCTCCCGGCCGGACCGCTCCCGGCCGGACCGCTCCCGGCCGGACCGCTCCCGGCCGGGTTCGAATCCTCGGCTTCGGCCTGCCCGCCGCGCCGTGGTCGGAGGATGGCGTCGCCGAGGGCGGCGAGAGCGGGGAAGATTCGCTGACCGAGGTCGGCGAGTGTCTCGACACGGTCCGGACCCTGTCGCCCGAGCAGATGTCCGGGCACCCGGTGGACCACCGCACCGATCTTTTTGCCCTCGGTGCCCTGCTCTACGAGATGCTGACGGGAAGCCCGCCGTTCCGCGGCGAAGGCCTTCTCGAGACCCTGGTGCGAATCCACAGCGAGCCGCCGCCGCCGATCTCCGAGGCGTGTCCCGAGGCGCCGGCGCCGGTCGACGGCCTCCTCCAGCGCCTGCTGGCGAAAAACCCGTCGCGGCGGCCGCAGAGCGCCCGCCTGGTGGCCGACGAGCTGGAACTTCTGGCGGCCCTGGCCGCCGATCCCGACACCTCCCGTCCCGAGGCGCCGGCCGAGGCGGCGACGGCCTCCGCAGCGTACCCGTGGGAGCCGGAGAGCGGGGGCTCGGTGACGCGCGTCTTGGTGCTGACCGAGCTCGTCGGCGCGGAGCGCTGGGCGCGAATCCTCGGCCAGGAGCGGGCGGCGGAGCTTCTCGCCCGCCACGACCGGGAGGCGCGGGGGCTCGTGGGGCGCTACGGCGGCCGGGTGGTCGGTCAGCCCGCCGGTTTCCTGCTGCTCTTCGAACGCTCGGTCGACGCGGTCGGTTTTGCGCTCGCCTACCAGCAGGCCCTGGCCCGTCTCTCGCTCGACGAGCCCCTTCACCTCGCGGCGCGGCTTGGCGTCCACCAGGGAGAGGTCCATCTGCGTCCGGTGGCTCCTGAGGGGCAGAACGCCGGTTCGCTGGAGGCGGAGGGACCGGCGAGGCTCTTGGTGGAGCGCTTGACGGCGATCGCCCACGGACACCAGACGCTGCTGACGCCGGCCGTTTTTGACCAGGCGCGCGGCACTGCGTTGGCCGGCGAGCTCGCCGAGCCGCAGCTGCGCTGGCTGGCTCACGGCACCTATGCGGTCGCCGGCGTCGACGAGCCCATGGCGCTCTACGAGGTCGGCGTGAAGGGCCTGGCACCCTTCCACAGACCGTCGGAGAGCCTGAACGCGCGGCGCGTCACGGTGGACGGCGGCCGCCAGACGCTCGGCTGGCGCCCGGCGGTGGGGCAGGCGATCCCGCGGTGTCCGAGCTGGGAGCTCGTCGAAAGGCTCGGATCGGAGGATTCCGGCGAGGCCTGGCTGGCGGCGCAGACGTCGGGAGCGACGAGGGTCTTCAGGTTTTCCTTCGCGGCCGCAGCGCGGCGCTCCTTCCCCTTCGGCGGCAGCGAGCCTCAGGGGTCTTTTGCCAAGACCAAGGAACAGGAGGTGAGATCGGAGGCGGCTCTCGGCTAGGATACCCGGCCCATGAGCCGTTGCGACGCCGCCTTGGAAGGGGCCGGCGTCACTCGAAACGCGCCATGTAGCCGTCGGCGCCGACGAGCCAGCCGACGCCGCTCGCCTCGTCGTAGCCGATGGCATAGTAGTGCGACGGCCCGAGCCCGCGCCAGGTTCGGCCGTCGTCCTCGGAGTAGGCGACCCCGGCGCGTCCGGTGGCGAGATAGCGGCCGTCCCCGAGGTGGACGGCGGAGGCCATCTGCACCATCTCTTCGTCGCTCGACGCCGCCGTCCAGGTGCGGCCGCCGTCGCTCGTCCAGGCGAGGTTGCCCTTGTCGAGCCCCGGCTCCTGGTAGTCGCCGCCGACGACGACGCCGCGCCGGGTGTCGCGGAAGGCGACGGAAAAGATCCCGGACGACGGCGTCCCGCTCACGATCGGCGCTTTGGAAACCTCCCAGGTCGCGCCGCCGTCGCGCGAGGAGAAAACTCGCGCCGCCGCGCCGCCGGTCGCCATCCAGGCGTGGCTTGTGCCCTCGACGGCGATACAGGTGCCGCTGGCGGCGAAGTTGTACTCGCCTTCCAAAAGCGGCGGCAGGCCCGCCTCGCCGACGCGCCGCCAGCTCCGGCCGCCGTCCTCGGTCTTCAAGAAATAGGGCTTTCCGTCGTAGGAGTCGCTCGTCAGGATCCCCGTCGTGGCGTCCCAGAAGGCGAAGCTGTTGAAGAAAGCGCGCTCCTCGGTGTTCGAGAGGACAAGCTCCCAGCTCTGCCCGGCGTCCGTCGTACGGTAGATCCTCGAGGCATCACCGTTGCCGACGCTCATGAGAAGCACGGTCGACTCCTCGAGGATCTCGACGTCGCGAAAGTCGAGCTCCTCGCCTCCCGGGACCACGATCACCTCCCAGCCGCGGCCGCCGTCGGTCGACTTCAGGACGGAACCGGCGGCGCCGGAGACCCAGACGGTCGAGGCGTCCCACACGTCGACGGCGCGCAGCGACGCCTCGATGAGAGCCGGCTGCGCCGCGATCACCGGCGGACCGGGGCGCTTTGGCGGAGTGGCGGGGGGTGGCGCATCGGATCCGCCGTCGCCGCCGGTGCAGGCATGGAGGAGGAGCAGGCCGAAAAGAGCCAGGGGTCCGTCGAAGCGTGGCTTGAGGCGGAATTGGAGCATCGTGGGTCACCTCGTCAGGGGCAGGGGTCTATGCGATGCGCAAGACTATACCCGCCGGCGAGGCTCCACCAGGAGATCCAGCGGACCAACTCCCGGCTTGAGAGCCTGGAAAAGGGGACCAACTCCCGGCTTGAGAGCCTGGAAGAAGGGACCAACTCCCGACTCCAGGCCCAACGACCGCCTGGAGACCATAGCCCGCCGTCAGACGGAGTCCGAGATGCGTCTCGCCACGGAGCTGGTCGCGGTGGCCAAAGCCGTCGGAGACGTCAAGGATCTGCTGAAAGAACGCTTCGAAGATCACGAGAGGGTCGGAGACCTGGACCGGCGGGTGAGCGTCCTCGAAGTGAAGGTCGGGTAGCGTTGACACGGAACCGCTCTGGCGGGGCCGCTCAGTCGTCGATACCCTCTGCGTCGAGCTCGACGACTCGACCGGCGGTCACCTCGACGGCGTCCCAATCGGGAAAGGAGCTCCTGCGGGCCCACCTTCACTTCGCAGGGGTGAAGCCGGGTCCTCCACGGATGCATATTTGGAGCTGCACACCTGCATTCCCCGGACTGCACCTGGCTCCGGGTAGCCCTGCTTTTCAAGAGCGGCGGCGGGCTCGGCGTTTCCTATTGGAAAGACGGCTTCGCGACCAGCCTTTTCAACTCGGACACTCTTTATTGCCGGCGGATGGAGCCGGACGTTCACCAGCAGATCATGGAGATTCTGGAAGAGCCCCACGCTGCCGTGGATCGCGAAGCCCGGATCCGAGACGTTTTCTGCAAGGACTTTGGCCGGCTGCTCGTCTACGCCCGGATCGACGATGGCAAGGCGCGTCCGATGACCGTCTGGTGGGGCGAAAGTCTTGAAGCCCGGCCGGGCCATGTCGAGACGCTGGACGACATCTTCTGTGCCCTGGAGAAAGAGCTCTCCGCGCTTCGCCGAGCCGTGAAGAAGTATGCGCCGGACTTTCTCGAGGCTCGCGGACGAAAGCTCCCTTGCGGCGTGCGGTAGAGGCCCTGTTGGGGCAGGGGCGCCCCCTCTGAGGCAAATGCTCAACCTCCACCCGCGTCTGCGCTGCCGGCACCTCGGGTCTCGGGATTTTCGGAGGTGCCGGACTCGGCAGGCCCCAGAAAGCCCGGATTTTCGGAGGTGCCAATGACTTGGTCGCGACGCGGAGAGATCCCGACGGTTTGTGTTCCTCGCCGTGCGGAACCGGAGCTTCACGACAGCACGACGATCGTTGCCACCCGTACCAACCTCCCGGTCAAGGAGGTGCAGTCCGCGAGCAGGGATCCGGCGCGCGACCCTCCGTGATCGCCTGATTTTGCCCTGCATCGCCAAGCAGTCGGCTGGCTGAGCGGCCACCAGGTCTCGGCCAGGCATAGCCAGTCCCTTTCTGACCCAACCTGTCACGCAAGTTGCAGCTTGAGTCTCTTGCCAATGGCTTTGGCAAACCCCTCGAGTGTACTGAGCATGATGTCCGCCGCATGATTCTCGATCCGAGAAACCGCCGACTTCCTGGTATCCATCCGTCGAGCCACCTCCTCCTGGGTCAGGCCGGCCTCTTCGCGAGCGAGCTCGGCGACGTCGCTTGAAGTCCGCCTTAAGTCAGGCCGCTTCGTCCATC
>CBDUYN010000217.1:0-15457 GCA_965371445.1 uncultured bacterium
CGCCGGGACGCCGGCCGCCGGGACGCCGGCCGCCGGGACGCCGGCCGCCGGGACCTCTTGTGTCGACGCGGACCCCGTCTCGGCGTAGAAGTTCGAGATCGGCATGGCCTTGCCGTCGACGCGGAGCTCGAAGTCCTCGCGCGAGAGGCCCGCGACGGATTGGCCCGAGCGGTCGGCGACGACGACGTCGACGTTGATCACCCGGACGCTCACCCTCTCGGTGAAGACCTCGGCCGGCGTGTCCGAGGTCTGCGATTCGCCACCCTGGGCGCCGGCGGGGCCGGCCGCCAGGACGAGCAGAAGAGCGGCGAGGAGGAATAAAGCGCCCGGGAAAGCGGGCACGGAGTCGGTGGACAGACGACCTGACGACATGTGTTGCATCTTCAAGGGGGACCTCACGGCTGTCGGGCAGGAGGGGGGGGGGTTGCGTTCGTGGGACGGGCGCCGCACGGCGGCCCGCTCTGCTATAGTGCGGTCACCATAGTACCACCGCAGACGGCTTTTCGCGATCTCGGGCCTGCGGCGCGACCAGACGAAGCTGCCGGCCAAAGTGGCCGTCCTGCTCCACGTCGGGGGGTTCTGTGGATCGTCGTGCCGGTGGCGGGCTTCTTCTGGGAGCTGAGCCGCTAGCCCCCGGGCTCAGACAGTCATGTCAAAGATCCTCGGCATCTCGGCCTACTACCACGACTCCGCCGCCTGCCTCGTGGTGGACGGCGAGCTCGTGGCCGCGGCCCAGGAGGAGCGCTTCTCGCGCCGGAAGCACGACGACGCCTTCCCGAGCGCCGCTGGGCGTTATTGCCTGCGGGAAGGCGATATCGACGACGCCCGAGAGCTCGACTACGTCGTCTTCTACGACAAGCCCATCGTCAAGTTCCAGCGCCTGCTCGAAACCTACCTGCACTACGCGCCCGCCGGCCTCAGGTCGTTCATGACCTCCATGCCCCTGTGGTTGCGCAAGAAACTCAAGATGCGCGACTTGATCCGCGACGAGCTGGGTTTTGAGGGCACGGTCCTCTTTACCGAACACCACGAGTCGCACGCCGCGAGCGCCTTTTTTCCCTCGCCTTTCGAGCGCGCCGCAATCCTGACCATCGACGGCGTCGGCGAGCGGGCGACGGCGTCGATCGGCCTGGGCGAGGGCCGTAGCGTCCGGATCTTGAAGGAGCTTCACTTTCCTCACTCCCTGGGGCTTTTGTACACGGCCTTCACCTACTTCACCGGCTTCAAGGTGAGCTCCGGCGAATACAAGCTCATGGGGCTCGCCCCCTACGGAGAGCCGCGCTACGTCGAGACGATCCTCGACGAGCTGGTCGATCTGAAGGACGACGGATCGCTGCGGCTCAACATGGATTACTTCGGCTACGCCACGGGCCTCAGGATGACCAACCGCCGCTTCGCCAAGCTCTTCGGTGGCGGCGAGCGCACCCCGGAGGCGGCGCTCACCCAGCGCGAGATGGACCTGGCGCGCTCCGTCCAGGCGGTGACCGAGGAGGCCATGCTGAGGATGGCACGCCACGCCTACGAGGTGACCGGGCAGAAGAACCTGGCGCTCGCCGGGGGCGTCGCCTTGAACTGCGTCGGCAACGGACGGATCCTGCGCGAAGGACCCTTTGACAAGGTCTGGATCCAACCCGCCGCGGGCGACGCCGGGGGCGCCCTGGGCGCGGCGCTCTTCGTCCACCACCAGCTCCTCGGCGGCGAGCGCGCGGCGGGGGAGACGCAGAAGGGATCGCTCCTCGGCCCGTCCTACAGCGACGAGGAGATCGCGACCTTCCTCGCCGGCCAGGGCGTCGCCGCCGAGCCCAAGGGCGCCGGCGCCCTCGCCGGACGCGTCGCCGAGCTGCTCGACGACGGCAAGGTCGTCGGCCTTTTCCAGGGACGCATGGAATTCGGCCCTCGCGCCCTGGGATCGCGTTCGATCCTGGGCGATCCGCGCGACGCGGAGATGCAGTCGACGCTCAACCAGAAGATCAAGTTCCGCGAGTCGTTCCGTCCGTTCGCGCCCGCGGTGCTCCGCGAGGACGCCGCCGACTATTTCGAGCTGGAAGGCGAGAGCCCCTACATGCTCCTGACCACCTCGGTCGCCGCGTCGAAGCGCCTCGACGTCGAGGGCGACGCCGAAGGGCTCGCCAAGCTCCGGCAGAATCGCTCGACGATCCCCGCCGTGACCCACGTCGACGGCTCGGCCCGCGTCCAGACGGTCGGCCGGGATCGGCACCCGGACTTCTACCGGGTGATCGAGGCGTTCCGCGAGCGCACGGGGTGTCCGCTCGTCGTGAACACGTCGTTCAACGTCCGCGGCGAGCCGATCGTCTGTACACCGGCGGAGGCCTGGCGCTGCTTCCGGCGCACCGGCATGGACGCTGTCGTCCTCGGCCCCTACGTCGTCGAAAAAGCGGCGCTCGACGCGGCCCCGGAGCCCTTCTGGGGGGACGGTGACGACGCCGAGCCCACCGCGGACGACGCCGAGGAGCACCGTCACGCCCGCCGGTTTGCCGCGATCCTGGTGGGGGTCCTGGCCATCGTGGGTACGGTCTCGTACACTCAGGGGCACCCGGTGCGGGCGGTCGTCCTCGGCGGGTTGGCCGTCCTGGTGGCAACGACCGCGCTGGCGGCCAGACCGCTCTGGACCATCGTTTACCGCGGCTGGATGAAGGCGGCTACCGCGATCGGACGCGGCATCTCGGCGCTGGCGCTCGGGGTGGCGTTTTACGCGGTTCTGACGCCGGCGGGGCTTCTGAAGCGGCTCTTCGGGGAGCGTCCGCTGGATACGGCGTGGCGCGACGGCCGCGCGTCGTTCTGGATCGAGAAGCGGCCGGTTGAGGCGACCGTGGAGCGTTATGAGAAACAACATTGAAGGAGACCGGACGTGCTCTCACTGATCAAGGAATACTGGGAGTTCCTCAAAGAGGAAAAGAAGCGCTGGATGCTGGGCATCGTCGTCATCCTGCTGCTGGTGGGCCTCCTGGTGACGCTGACCGCAAGCCCGGTGGCGCCCTTCATCTACGCCCTCTTCTGAGGACGGGAACGTGGTGGAGGAGGGGGCTCTCATCTGCCCGAAATGCACTGCGCCGCTCGCCGACGACGGCGCCATGAGGTTCGTCTGCACCGGCTGCTGCCAGGCGTTCTCCTCGGAGGACGGCATCCCGCTCCTCTTCTGGCCCAACGATCGGGACGCTCGCGAGGACGTGACCGAGACCGTCCAGGCGTTCTACGAGTTGACCCCCTTCCCCGACTACGACGAGATCGACTCGGGCGCGAGCTTGAAGGAAAAGGCCCGCCGGGGGCTTTTCGCGCGGCTTCTGGACGAGCAGATCCCCGACGGCGCCCGCGTCCTCGAAGCCGGTTGCGGCACCGGCCAGCTGGGCAACTTCCTGGGCCTGAGCGCGGCCCGCACCGTCTTCTCGACCGACATCTGCCTGCACTCCCTGAAGCTCGGCCAGGCCTTCAAGAGAGAGAACAAGATCGACGCCGTGACCTTTGTCCAGATGAACCTCTTCCGTCCGGTCTTCCCGCCGGATTCTTTTCACCTGGTGATCGCCAGCGGCGTGCTTCATCACACGAGCGCGCCGTTTAAGGGCCTGGAGACGCTCGTGCGGCTCACCAAGCCCGGGGGCTTTCTGATCGTCGGCCTCTACAACACCTTCGGACGGCTGCCGACGGACCTGCGGCGCCTCGTCTTCCGGGCGACGGGCGAGCGTTTCCGCTTCCTCGATCCACGGTTGCGGGCGCTCGAAGTGGGCGAGGCCAAGAAGCGCGCCTGGTTCATGGACCAGTACTGCCACCCCCACGAGTCGAAGCACACGCTGGGCGAGGTCCTCGGCTGGTTTGACCGCTGCGGCCTCGATTTTGTCAACGCCGTGCCGAAGATGCGGGCGTTCGCGTCGTTCGGGAAGGACGAAAAGCTCTTCCGTCGCCAGCCGCCGGGCAGCGTTCTCGATCGGTTCCTCGTTCAGGCGGGAATGCTCCTGGGAAGCGGCAAGGAAGGGGGACTCTTCCTCATGATCGGACGCCGCCGCGCTATGATCCGCCGGAACGAGGAAGAGTGATGAAGCGAGAATCGAAACGCCAAGCCACGCGGCCCGGGCGACCGCGCCTGCCGCTCGGCAAGCGCCTCGCCTTTCACGCCGTGACCGTCGTCTTTTTCTTCGGCCTCCTGGAGCTGCTGCTGGCGGTGGCCGGCATCCGTCCCCTCGTCGTCGAGGAGGACCCCTACGTCGGCTTCTCGTCTTTCCTCAAGCTCTACGAGGACGACGGCGAGCGCCTGCGCACGGCGCCCGTCAAGCTCTCGCACTTCAACGACCAGAGTTTCCCGAGCCGGAAGCCCGGCGGCACCTTCCGCGTCTTCAGCCTGGGCGGCTCGACGACCTTCGGACGCCCCTTCGACGATGCCACGTCGTGGAGCGGCTGGCTGCGCACCTACCTGGCCGCGGTGGCCCCGGACCGCGACTTCGAGGTGATCAACGCCGGCGGCGTCTCCTACGCCAGCTACCGGGTGACGAAGCTGATGGAGGAGCTCGTCGAATACGACCCCGACCTCTTCCTCGTCTACTCGGGCCACAACGAGTTCCTCGAACGGCGTACCTACGCCGACATCCTCGCCGAGCCCGAGGCCCTGACGTGGACGAAGTCGCTCCTCCAAAAAAGCCGCCTCTGGGCCCTCGGACGACGCGTCCAGGCCCGCCGGGAGCGGCAGGCGGAGCACAAATACGAGCTCACCGGCGAGGTCGAGGAGCTGCTCGAATCCTCCGCCGGCCTCGACTACTACTTCCGCGACGAGCCCTTCCGGCGCCAGGTGCTCGACCACTATCGCTACAACCTGAAGCGCATGATCCGCATCGCCCGGGGCCACGGCGCCGAGGCGATCCTGATCACGGTCCCGGTCAACGAAAAAGACTTCTCGCCGTTCAAGAGCCAGCACCGGGACGGCCTCTCGGAAGCAGAGCGCGAGGCCCACGAGAAGCTCCTGTCCGAGGCCTCCGAGGCGCTCGAGACCGGCGACCCCGGGCGCGCCCAGGGCCTCGCCGGGGAGGCGCTTGGGGTCGACGCCCTCTACGCCGACGGCCACTTTCTGCGCGGCCGGGCGCTCCAGGCCCTCGGACGCTTCGAGGAGGCCGGCGCGGCTTTTGCCCGCGCCGTCGACGAGGACGTCTGTCCCCTGCGCGCCCCCGAGGAGATCAACGCCATCGTCTTTGAGACCGCCGAGCGCGAAGGCGTCGCCCTGGTCGACTACCGCCGCCTCCTGCGCGAGCACATGGCGGCGACGGCCGGACACCGCAACCTCGGCGACGAGCTCTTCCTCGACCACGCCCACCCGACGGTGGAAGCCCACGGAGTCCTCGGCCGCGCCCTCGTCGGGCAAATGGCCGAGCTCGGCTTCGTGGACCTCGAGGACGACTGGTTGGAACGCTTCGGCGAGCAGGTGGCGCGCGAGGTCCACGGCCGCGTCGACGACGAGACCCAGGCCCAGGCCTACAAGAACCTCTCGAAGGTGCTGCTCTGGGCGGGGAAAAAAAAGGAGGCGGAGAAATACGTCCGCCTGGCGGGGGAGGTGCTGGGCGACGACTGGGAGATCCACTACAACGCCGGCGCCCTCCACCTGGACGAAGGACACGTCGCCGAGGCGATCCGCAGCCTCGAAGAGGCGGCGCGCATCGAGCCGCGCGCGGCACCGGTCCACGACCTGCTCGGCATGGCCTACGCCGCGGCGGGCGACCTCGAAGCGGCGATCACGGCGGGCGAGAAGTCCGTCGAGCTCGACCCCCGGGTTCCCAACGCCTGGAACAACCTGGGCACGGCGCTGCGAGCCACGGGACTCAACGGGCGAGCTCTGGAGGCGATCCGCCGCGCCGTGGAGCTCGACGCCGAGTACGCCGAGGCCCACAACAGCCTCGGCACGGTCCACTTCGACCTGGGCCAGCTCGAGGCGGCGCTTGGAAGCTACGACCGGGCCATCCGGCAACGGCCCCAGTACCTCGAGGCCATGGCCAACCGCGGGCTGGTCCTCGGCGAGCTCGGACGCTACGCGGACGCCGTCACGGCGTTCGACGCGGTGCTAAGACTCGACCCGGGCCTCGCCGAGGCGCACCGGGGCAGGGCTCGGGCGCTCCTGGGCCAGGGCGAAGCGACCGCGGCACTCGGCTCCCTGGAGGCGCTGGTCGAGCTCGAGCCCGGCGCGCTCGGAGCGCACGTCGACCTGGGGCACCTCTACATGTCCCTGGGACGCCAGGACGACGCCATCGCCGCCTATCGCGCGGCGCTGGCCGTCGACCCGGGCGACGACCGGCTGCACCACGTCCTGGCGACGGCGCTGCTCATCTCGCGGCGTTACGAGGAGGGGCTCACGCACCTCGAGCGGGCCCTGGAGATCCATCCCGAAAACCCGATGGCGGCCAACGACCTCGCCACCGTCTACGAGCATCTCGGGCGCGCCGGCGAGGCCCTCGAGCTCTACCGCCGAGCGGCGCGGCTCGACCCAGACATCCCGGGAGTGCGCGAAAGCGTCGCGCGCCTTTCCGCGGGGAAATCCCCCTAGCCCCCTTTCCTAAAGGGGGGTCCAGATTTCGGATTCTTCTCTGAACCCCCCTTTAGGAAAGGGGGCTAGGGGGATTTCCCTACCTTCCCAGGTCCATGGACACGAGATCCAGCCGCAGGTACGACGCCGTGGCGCCGAGCTCGTCGCGCACCCCCACGGCGACCTGCTGGTCGCCGGGCTTCAAGACCACCGGCAGGTTGTAGCGCGCCGACTGCCCGAGAGCCTCCTCAAGCTTGTCGTCGGGGATCGCGACGTTGAACGGCAGCTTCTGCACGCGGCTCGCCTGGCCTTTCTTGTCGCGGGTCGAGACGAAGAGAAAGACCTGCGCCTGGTGGACGTCGCCGTTGGGCACCAGGAGAAGGTTCTTCAAGGGGATCCTGACCTCCACGAGAAGGACGTAGTTGCCGTCGTCGCGGCGCTCGGCCTTGCCCAGGGCGACCTCGATCCCCAGCGGGTTGGTCACCGCGTGATAGAGGAGCGCCGCGGTGGTCGCCTCGGCCGAGCGCTCGTCGCTCGACTTGGGCTTCCAGGTCTCCCGGTGGCGGACGTTGAGGCGGCGGCCCTTCACCTCGACGCGGATCTTGTGCACCTCGTCGGCGGCGATGCCGGGAGGGACCGTGAAGCCCAGCGAGTAGAAGGTGGCGAAGTCGGTGCCGATCCGCGCCAGCTCCTCGGCAAAGCTGGAGGACGCCTGGAGGCGCCGGCCGCCGGTACGCTTCGCGGTCATCTCCAGAGGCTCGCGCAGGTTCGTCTCCAGAGCGTCGAGGGACTCGGAGGCCACTCCGCCGCGCAGGTCCGCCGACCTCAGGGCGGCCGTGTGGTCGCTCTCGGCGTCGAGGGTGTACCAGGTGACCCGAGCGGCGTTGGCGAGGTCGGCCAGGCGCTGGAACTGGGGCAGGAGGTCGAAGCGTCCGACCTCGCGGAAGTAGTCGGTCGACATCCCGGCGCTGCGCAGGCCCTGCGCGGCGGGGTTGCCTTCGTCGCCGTAGCGATAGGCCCAGGCGAGGAAAAGATCCTCGCCGGGGCGGTTGGCGATGCCGTCGGAGATGTGGAGAAGGGCTTTACGCCCCGGTACGCCCGCCAGGGTCGACACCACCTCGCTGAGATGTCGCAGCGTCACCTGGGTGCGGTTGAACTCACTCTCGGCGTAGGCGCGGATCTGGTGGAGGAGGACCGGGACGTCGAAGCCGGCGCTCGCGCCCCGGTTGTAGACCCGGCCGGTCGAGGAGAGCTCGCCGAGGAGCTGACGGCGCTCCATCTCCTGGTGCCGGGGCCGGTCCGCCGCGCGCTCGATCTCGTCGAGCGTGGCGAAAACGGCGTCGCGGTCGCTCAGGAAGTCGGTGTGGATCACGAGCTCCGGGTTGAGGCTCGCCACCGAGACCAGGGCGTCGTCGCCGAGGCGGGTGTCGAGAAAAGCGCGCAGGTCGCGGAAGACGCGCTTGCGGTTCGTCGACTTGACGTGCTCGTTGTCGACCACGACGGCGACGTGGAGGCGCTGCTCCGGCGGTACCGCGGCGGGGTCCGCCGGGGGCGCGGGGCGGGGCCGTCCCGGCCGGGGCTCGGTGAGCGCCGTCGTCCGGCCGCCGGAAGCGGCGTAGAAGTAGGAGACCGCAACGGCCTTGCCGTCGAGGAGGAGCTCAAAGTCCTCCTGGGCGAGGCCCATGACCGACGCTCCCGACTTGTCGGTCACGAAGACCTCGACGTTGACGACTTCGACGTCGACGGTGTCGAAGAAACTTCCGGTTTCCGGGCTCTCCTGGGCGCTGGCGACGCCGGCAAAGAGCAGAGCCGTCGTCAAGAGGGGAGGGAAGCGAAGAAGGTGTCTCATGTCAGGGCTCCGGAAAAGCAAAAAGAGAGGGCCCGAAGGCCCTCTCTTTTCAGGTCGGCGAGAAGCCGGTTAGAAGCGTAGTCGCGCGCCGAGGAAAAAACGCCTCGGGGGCACGAAATTGACGCCTTCTTTGTAGTCGGGCTCGGCGAGGAGGTCCTGGATCTGGACCGCCTTCTGGTCGTCGATTACGTTGAAGATGTCAAAGAAGAAGTCGGCCTGGAAGCGGTCGCCGATGTTCCAGAGGTAGGCGGCGCGCAGATCGAGGAGGCCGTAGGACGGCATGTCGAGCTGGCCGACCGAGTTCGGGGACACCCAGCGGCTGTTGATGCCGGCGAAGTCGAAGGCATCTGCCACGTCGACACGGGCCGGCAAGTGGCGACGGAAGGCCAGGAACGTGTTGTTGACGATGGCGCCCGAGTTCCAACGGTAGGTACCGCCGAGCTGGAAGCCGTTGTCGAAGTTGTACGAACCGGCGATCTTGAAGAGGTGCTCGATAAGGCCGGGCAGGGTCGCCTGGAGGTTCGGCGCCCGCGGGTCGAGCCACAAGACGTCGCCCGCGAAGTCGAAGTTCGAGTCGGAGCTCGTGTTGCCGTCGGCGTCCGCGTAGGAATAGGAGCTCAAGATCTGCCAGTTGTCGCTGTAGCGCTTGCGGAAGATGACTTCCAGGCCGTCCCAGTCGCGGGCGTTACCCGGCGGCAGCGTCGCGATGTTGAAGTTCGACGTCGGCGTGGTCGGGAAACCGAAGAAATCCGGACCCAGGAAGAGCGAGTCGGCGTCGTTGGGGTCACCCGGGTAATCGTCGCCGGCGTAGAGCCCGAAGTCGTAGTCCTCGATGATGTCGCGCGTCTCGCGCTTGATCACGTTGACCTCGATCGACATGTTCCGACCGATGTCGGACTTGTAGCCGATCTGGATCTCGTCGGTGTAGGGCGTCTGGGTCGTAGGCGCGAAGGTCGCGTCGAGCTGGCCGACACCACCGCGGGTCCGGAAGGAGACCCAGTCGTTGACCGCCCCGATGTAGACCTGCTCCTCGAGGATGCGCGTCGTGAGCGACCCGACGAAGTTGGTCGCATTGTTGCGGATCGGGTCGTAGTAGCGGCCGTAGTAGAGCGACAACCGCGAACGGCCGTCACCCTTCAGGTCGTAGGCGATCGAGAAACGCGGCGCAATCTCGGTGTCGAAGGTGAAGACGCTCTGGCCGGTGGAGGCGAAGTGCTCCCACTCCTCAGTCCGGAAGCCGGCGTTGACGCTCCAGCGTCCGCTCTGCCAGAGGTCCTGGACGAAGAAGGTCGTGCCTTCGGAAAAAGTCGTCGCGGCTCCGGGGGCGATCTGGGCGCGGCGGCCGTAGTTGATCATGCCGTTGGGGTTGCCGCTGGTGGAGCCGAAGACCAGGTTCTCAAAGAACTCCTGCTGCTCCAAGACGCCGTCGCCGTTGCCGTCGTAGGCCGCGACGATCGCCGCCTGGTCCCCCGCCGACATGAGGGCGAAGCTGTCCATGAAGCCGCCCCAGTCGCTCGGGTTCGAGGCGTCGAAGTCGACAGCCGTCCAGATGTTGTTGATGACGTCCTCGTTGGTGACGTTCTGGCCGACGTAGCGGCTGTCGAGCGAGGTGTAGCGGCTCGTGCCGTCGCTCGAGATGTAGTTGGCGTCGCGGAAGTCGCTGTATTCCGCGAGGTCGGCGCCGAGCTTGAGCGAGTGGTCGCCGCCGGCCTGGAAGAAGTACTCGAGGGAGAAGCGCAGGTTCTGGGTACCGCGGGTCTCGGTGTCGAGGTCGCCCTGGCCGCCGAGCTGCTGGTCGACGTCGGGAGTGAAAGGATCACCGGCGCGGAACGTAACCTCGTTCCAGGGCGCCGCGATAAAGGAGACCTCGTCGAGGTCGCCGCTGTGGTCGGCGAAGCCGAGCTCGAAGGAAGCCGACTTGAAGACCCGGGAGTAGTTGACCATAACCCGCTCGCCGCCCTGAGACTGGGCGAAGTCACGGGTCGGCTGCAGGTTCGGATCCCGCTGGCCCGAGATGTCGCGCGGGTCGGAGAGACCGACGACGGTGACCAGATCCCTGGACGTCGGCGCCCAGGAGAGCTTGAAGAAGCCCTGGTCCTGGTCGTCCTCGACGCTGCGCAGGAAGGTCCCCTGCGAGTCGACCACGTCGTCCTTGCGGTTGACGTTGCGGAAGCTGGCGAAAAACCACGCCTTGTCGCGCACGATCGGCCCGCCGAAGGTCACCGCCGCGTCGGTGGTGTCGAAGGCCGCGTCCTCGAAGTGGTCGTTCGATTCGACCAGGCTGTCGTTCTGGATGTAGTAGTTGATCGATCCGGTGAAGGCGTTACCACCGCTCTTGGTGATGACGTTCGAGACCAGGCCCGAGGCGCCGACGAACTCGGCCGGCAGGCCGCCGGTCAGGACGCTCTGCTCCTGGATGATCTCGGTGTTGAGGTTGGTCCGCGACAGGCCCGAGGCGCCATCGGTGACGTTGATGCCCTCGAGGTAGTAGTAGTTGTCGCGCGACTGGCCGACCTCACCGAGGAGGTCGCGGTAGTTGAGACCCGAACGCGAGGCCGGGTTGTCACCCTGGCCCTGGTCGACCGCCGGCATGACGCCCGGCACCAGCTGCAGGTAGTCCTGGTAGCTGCGCGCCGTCGGCAGCGACTCGGTCAGCTGAAGAGTGATTTCCTGGCCGGTGACCGAGCTCGTCACGTCGACGATCGGTGCCTCGGCGGTCACCACGAGCTCTTCCGTCACCGTCGCGAGACCCAACTGGGCCTCGAGTGCGGTGCCCTGGCCGGCGCGGACCTGGACGCTCTCGAATCGTGCACCGTTGAATCCGTCGAGGGTCACGGTGACCACGTAGTTGCCGGCCGGATCGAGCGCCACGAGGCTGGCCACGCCGGTCTCGTCGGTGATCGCCGTACGGCGGGTCAGGGTTTGGTCCGAGGCCGCCTCCACCGTGGCGCCCGGCAGACGGGCTCCCGAATCGTCGGTGATGGTGACCGTGATGGTGCCCTTCTGCGCCTGGCCGAACGCCGCACCGGCGCCCAGCAGAAACGTCAGAATGCTGAGGGCACAGGTAATTCTCCTCATGCTTTACTCCTCTTTGGTGGTTGAAGTACGTGCCGACCCGCCTCAGGGCGAAGGCCCACACACGTCTCGCGGGGTTTGACTTGCAGCTTACTCAACAGGGCTGCTCTGTCAAGCGGTTCCTTACTACAGCTCCTTGTCGCTGCAAGATCCGCGCCATGCCAGGTAGCCTGGAATCCGCCCATGACGGCATCCTCTCGCCCTCCCGGAGGGCTCCGCCGTCCAAGGTTTTGGAGTCTTTCCAATTTTTTGAATCGCTAATTTTGGAGGGCTTCCCCGGATTTCCGGACGCGCAGCTCCTCCTCGCGCCGCTTGCGCTCGATAAAACGAGCCAGGACGCCGCGGCCCTCGGCGGTGCGTCCGCTGCGCAGGAGGGCCTGGGCCAGGAGGTAGAGGACGTCGCTTTGCTCGCCGGAGGTGGCCAGGACCTCCTGGAACACCGGCACCGCCGCGGCGGGCCGTCCGTTGTCGAAGAGGGCACGGCCGTAGACCAGGCGGGCGTCGCGGTCGCCAGGGGCGCGGGCCAGGGCGTCCGTGGCCAGGACCTCGGCCGCGGCGGACCGGCCCTCGGCGAGCTCGAGGCGGGCCAGGGCGACGAGGGCCGCGGGCTCGCCCGGCGCGAGGGCGAGCGCCGCCTCGATCTCGCCGCGCGCCTCGCCGGGACGTCCGAGCTCGAAGAGCGCGAGGCCCCGCAAGACGTGCGGGTGAGGGTTCTGCGGGGCGAGCTCCGCGGCCCGCAGGAGCGCCGCCTCGGCCTCCACGTTGCGTGCCGCTCGGTGTAGCGCCAGGCCGAGCAGCAGGGCGGCGTGCCCGTTCGCGGGATCCGCCTCCAGGGCGTGCTCGAAATGTCGCTTGGCGTCCTTCAGGAGCCCGCTGAGGAGACAGGCCTGTCCCAGGAGCACCTGGACGTCGCGGTAGCCCGGATCGGCCGCGGCCACGGCCCGGAGGTGCTCGAGGGCCTCGGCGGTACGGCCCGCCGCGAAGGCCTGCCGGCCGGCCAGGTAGCGCGTCTCGACGTCCTGGGCGAGGACGGGGGGGACGAGGAGGAGGGCGGTGAGGAGGATGAGTAGGTGCCTGCTCACGGTGTCTCCTCTTTCACGATCCCCTCTCCCTGACGCCAGGTCACCCGCGCGGCGCCCTGAAGCGGCCCCGCCTCCTCGACGGTGCCGTCGGCCCAGCGTACCTCCAGCCGGTCAACCAACCTGGCCTCGCCCAGCCCGAGGTGGACCCGGGTGTCGCTGTGCGAGGCGTAGCTGCCGCCCCCCTGGACCTCGCGGACGAGGCGCCGGCCGCCGACGTCCGCGGTGAGCCGCGCGCCGTAGGCGTGGGTGTTGGCGCCGGCCCCTACCAGCTCGAGGACCACGAAACGCTCCGGCCGGCCGTGGTCGTTGCGCCAGACGCGAAGCGCGCCCGCGCAGCTGGCGACGACGAGGTCGCGGTCGCCGTCGCCGTCGAGATCGCCCGTCGCCACGCCGCGCGACGAGAGCGCCGGGCCGGGAAACTCGCGCACCGTGAATCGTCCGTCGCCGCGGTTGGCGAAGAGCTGGTCGCGCATGCCAAAGGCGCTGCCGGCGATGAACCGCGCCGCGTTGTCGTAGACGTGACCGTTGGCCACCACGAGGTCGAGGTCGCCGTCGCCCTCGACGTCGAGGAGTCCGATGCCCCAGCTCACCGTCTCCTGCGACGGGAAGCCGAGTCCGCTCGACAGGGTGCGGTCGTCGAAAAAACCTCCTTCCGCCGGCTCGTAGAGGCGGTTGGGCTCGTGGTGGAAGTTGGTGTGGAAAATCCCCGGGCCGCCACTGCCGGTGAAGTCGCTGCCGGTGAAGTCGCCGGCCACGGCTCCCATGCCGCCCTCGACGTGTCCGACGGCGCTGTAACCGACGCCCGCCACCGCCGCCACCTCCGCGAAGCGGCCGCCCTCGTTGCGGTAGAAGTGGTTCGCCGAGCGGTCGTTGGTGACGTAGACGTCGCTCGTCCCGTCGCCGTCGAAGTCGGCCACGGCGAGCCCCATGCCGCGGCCCGAGGGCAGGAGGCCGGCCTCCTGCGAGACGTCGGAAAAGCGTCCGCCGTCGTTGCGGTACAGACGGTCGGCGGCGGGGTCGAAGGGCTCGGGGCTGCAATAGATCGAGAGCGTCCCGGCGTGGCAGGGCGGAGCGGTGTCGAGGTCGTACTCGAGGTAGTTGACGACGTAGAGGTCGAGGTCACCGTCGCCGTCGTAGTCGGTAAAAGCCGCGGCGACGCTCCACGAGGGGTCCTCGACCCCGGCCGCGACGCCCTCGAAACGTCCCGCGCCGTCGTTGCGCAGGAGGACGTTGGGACCGAAGTTGACGACGTAGAGGTCGAGGTCACCGTCGCCGTCGTAGTCGCCCACGGCGACGCCCATGCCGTAACCGGGGTCGCTGGCGCCGGCGCCCGGCGCGTCGTCGAAGGTTCCGTCGCCGCGGTTGGTGAAGAGGCGGTTCGCCCCGCCGCCGCCCGGCAGGGGGCCGCTCTGGACGGCGTAGAGGTCGAGGTCCCCGTCGCCGTCGGCGTCGAAGAGGGCGACGCCGGGGGCCATGGTCTCGGGGAAGTGGCGGCGGCCGGTGGCGCCGTTGTCGTGGACGAAGTCGACCCCGGAATCCGCGGTTACGTCGGTGAAGGGGAAGCCGGTAAAAACCGCCGCGGCCGGGGCGGAGGGCTCGTCCTTCGCGGGCTCGGGCTCGCCGGCCGGGCCGCCGCAGGCGAGGGCCAGGGCTGCGAGAGTCAGGGCTGCGAGGGCGCGGGTCGGTTCGCTATTCCTCCCGAAGGATCGGACGACGTATTCCGTGGTGTGGATTACGGACTCGAACATGGCGGGCATTGTATACACGAGGGCGATCCAGCCGAGCCAGGGGCGGGGCTCGCGTCCGAAGCAGAGGCCCCAGGCCGCCCCGCCGAGGACGGCGACGGTGAGCTCGAGCAGGAGGTCGCGGTGGCGTCGTTTCATGGCGACGGAGTGTACCCTCTCGGCCCGGCTCCCGGAGGCTTCAGCCGCAACCGAGTTGGTCGCGTTGGGCTTCTTCGAGAAGTTCGCCGATCAGAAGGTCAGCTTCACCGACTGTACTTCCAGGGGGGAGACACCGTGGCACGATCGCGGTCGCGGACGGGAATTGCGCGGAGGGCGACGCGGTAGACGTCTGACGGCTCCGTGGTCTATAATGGGCTCATGAGCTCTTCGCTGACACTGACCTTGCCCCCGAACGCGGCCGTTCGACGAGCCTTGCGCCGACGAGCAGAGGCTCAGGGTAAGACGATGGCTGAAATGGCGCGTGAGATCCTGGAGAAGGCCCTCCTGGTAGAACCGCCGGACGCCGCAGACGAGAAACGACGCCAGAGCCGAGAACGCGAAGCTCGGGACCTGGAGATCCTCAACCAGCGCGCCGACGTCCTGAATCGCGAAGTCGAGGACCTTTTGGCCTACCAGATCGAGCTGTGAGGCGCGGAGACCTCTACCGCGTACGTCGCCCCGGCAGCGGGGACCCGAAAAAGAGCCGGGTCGTCGTAGTCGTAAGCCGGCAGACGCTGATCGAATCACGCTTTTCGACGGTGATCTGTGCGCCGGTATATACCCATCGAGACGGCCTCGCCACAGAAGTGGACGTCGGCATCGACGAAGGGCTCAAGCACGAGTCCAGTGTCCATTGCGACGCGCTGGTCAGTCTCCCCAAGTCGATACTGACCGACTTCGTGGGAAGGCTCGGCTCGGAGCAGGTCCGCGCTCTGGGTGAAGCGCTACGGATCGCTCTGGACCTCGAGGACGAGACGTAGGGCGACGCGGTGGACGTCTGACGGCTCTGTACCCACCGCATCGGTCGTCCCGTCTGGCCCCGACTCGACGGACCCGGCGTCGCAGCTCGTCCCTGACGAGGCGCTTCCTCTTGGGCCGTCGACCGAGAAGGAAGAGCTCGGTCTGGAAAGGTCGTGGGGGGGCCCCCCCGGGGGCCCCCCCCCGGGAAAATTCCCCCGGGGGGAACCCCCCGGGGGGATGGCCCCGAAAGGGG
>CBDUYN010000218.1:0-15305 GCA_965371445.1 uncultured bacterium
GTCTTCTCTGGAAGCCGATTTGGACCTAGAGGTTGACACAGGGTGTCTTCAGCCGTCTTCGTCCTCGTAGCCCGGGCCTTGTAGGCCCGGGTGGGCGTCCGGCGTCTCGACGTCCAACCAGTTTTCGACCTGCCGCCAAGCACTTTGGATCGTCTGGGGCTCCTCGAAGAAGCGAGGGTTTGAGGCAATGCGTACGAAGGCGAGCAGAGCGGCCCAGGGCATTCCGACCCTGTCCGGGCCATTGAGCTGACCGTCCAGCCAGCTCTTGGCGGCTCTGTGTTGGGGGAACTCTTCGATGAAGGCGTAGATGAGCAGATTGGCGTCGACCAGGATCATTTGAAGCCTTCGCCCTCACCCATCGCCAGGACCGCGGCAACGTCATCGACGTTGTCGATGAAGCAACGCCCCACGGAGACGGAAGGCGTCGTGTAGGGCTTGGCCGGGGGTTGGGACGGTCGCCGCACCGCGGAAAGGAGCTGAGGCAGACCCCGCCGAAGCGCGTCGTTGACGACCTCCTTCAGACGCCGATCTTGGAGCTCGCGAGTCCGGTCAAGCAAAAGCGCTACGTCATCGTCGAGTGTAAGTGTCATCTTCATGCTTTCAGGCTACCAAGAGGTGGGGGGTGAAATCAAAAGCGCGGCGGAGATCAGGGTTCGCCGTGACCAGCCATAGTTGGACGGTACAACTGTCCCCGGTCACGGCGACCCGTCCTGCTAGAATGCCCCCGTGATTTCCGGAAACAGGCCGACGAGGCCCAACCTCAAGCACGCCGCCGCGGGGCTCGCCGTCCTGACGACGAGCGTCCTCGCCCAGGACGCCGACGCCCCCGCCGGCTTCTGGGCTCAATACCGTACCACGATCGTCGTCGCGGTGCTCGTCGCGATCCTCATCCGGATCTTCGGCAAATGGATCGACACGGCCCAGACGAAGCTCGGAGCCTGGATCGAACGCACTCTCCAGGGCTTCGGCTACCGGGCGACGAAGCGTCACCTCGCGGGCCTCGTCGACGAGCACCGGCGTCTGCGTCTGATCGGCATCTACAACCGCGCGGACCTCCACCCGCCGCGTCTGCGCGAGGTCTACGTTTCGCTGCGCCTCGCCGCCGGCAAGGACGACGCCCGAGACTTCCATCTCCCTGAGATCTTCGGCGGCAAGGACCGGCGGCTCGTCGTCCTCGGCCCGCCGGGCTCCGGCAAGACGACGCTCCTCGACTACCTGACGCTGGTCTTCGCCGGACACGTCCCCTCGGTGCTGCGGAAGCGGCTGGGGCGTCCGCTGCCGCTTTTCGCTCGGCTGCGCCGGCTCGGAGAAGAGGGCGCGGGGACCGTCCTCGACCTGCTGCGCTCCTCGGCGCCGGTGAGCCTGCCCGAGGGCTACGTCGAGGGACGGCTACGGCGCGGCGGCTCGGTCGTGCTGCTCGACGGCCTCGACGAGGTGCTCGACCAGGACCTCCACCGCCAGGCCGCCGAGGAAATCCGCTCGCTGGTGCGGGAGTATCCGGAGAACTGGTACGTCGTCACCTGCCGCGTCGCGGGCTGGCGCAACCAGTTGCCGGACTTCCGCACCTACGAGATCCGAGAGCTCTCGGACGACGACGTCCGCCAGTTCGTCGGCGCCTGGTACCGCGAGGTGCTGCGGACGCAGAAGGTGAACGTCCTCGGCGCCAGCCCCGATCCCAAGGACCTCCGCAAGGCCGAGGACGACGCCTTCGTCGACGCCCGCGAACGCGCCGAGGCGCTTTGCGGATCTCTGGCCGGCAACGAGGGCCTGCGACGCATCGCGCGTACCCCGCTCATCCTCTCGCTCATCACTCTCGTCCACTACCATCGCGTCGCCGACCTGCCCCAGGGACGCGCGCAGCTCTACGAGAAATGCCTCGAGATCCTCCTCGAGCTCTGGGACCTGAGCGAGCATCGCCTGAAGCCGGCGGAGACGGCGTCGCTCAAGGAGAAGCTCCTGGTTTTGCAGGAGCTTGCCTTCCACTACCTGCGCGACGATCTCCTCGAGGCCGACCTCAAAGTCCTGGAGGACGTGGTGACGCCGCTCCTCCCGGAGCTCGGCACCGAGGCGACGGCCAAGGCACTCATCGAGCAGATCTGGCAGCGCTCGGGCATCCTCGTCGAGCTGGCCCTGGATCGCTACGGCTTCGCGCACCGCGCCTTGCAGGACTACCTCGCCGCCGCCTACGTCGTCGAGAACGAGGCGGACGACGTCCTGCTGGAGCACGCGGCGGAGGAACGGTGGCGCGAGGTCATCCTGATCGGCGTCGGACTGGCGCCCAAGGAACGCGCCCGGCGGCTGGTGGCGGCGTTCCTTCAGCAGGAGGACGACTCGGCGCTCGAGATGGCCGGGCTCAGCCTGGCGGAGGACGTCCAGGTCGGGGAGGAGCTCCGCGAGAAGGTGCGGCGGCGGTTGTTGGTGCGGCTGGAGGCCGAAGAGTCGCCGGACGCGTTCGGGCGGTTGGCCGGAGCGCTGCTCACCGGGGACCCGGAAGCTGCCCGCGACTGGATGCGCGGCGTGCTCGAAGGACGAGATCCGGATCAACGGTCACGGCTTCTCAAGCTTCTGCCGGCGCTGGGAGAGAAGCAGGCCGGCGGGATCGCGCCGCTGCTGGTGAAAATGATCGCCGCGAACGACGAGGAGCCTGCCGTCCGGGCGGCGGCGGCGCGAACGCTTGCCGAGCTTGCCGTAGAGCCGGACGGTGCGACGTGGGAAGCGCTCCTGGGCGCTCGGAAAGATGCGTCGGCGGCCGTCAAGGCGGCGGCGGGGTGGGCCTTGTGTGAGCTGGGACGTTACGAGGAGTTCGGGTTCGTCAAGGTGCCGGCGGGCGAATTCGTGATGGGTAGCGAGGAGATCCGCGATAACGAAAAGCCACAGCACGTCCTTTTCCTGCCGACTTTTTACATCGGTCGATATCCGGTGACGGTGGCGGAGTTTCAGGCTTTCGTCGAGGAGAGCGGTTTTGGGGTTCAAGAGCCTCGTTGCCTGAAGGGCGAGTCGAATCATCCCGTCGTCTTCGTCGATTGGAACGAGGCGACCGCTTACGCGCGGCACTACGGATCTACCTTGCCGAGCGAAGCAGAGTGGGAAAAGGCGGCGCGAGGAACTGACGGCCGAAAGTACCCATGGGGAAACGAGTGGCACTCGAATTGTGCGAATTCAATCGAATACTGGAACGTAGGTCGATCGCTGCTGTCAAGTATGAGAGGTCGTGGGCAAATGACCACGACGGCTGTAGATCAATTCTCGCCGACCGGAGATTCTCCGTTCGGCTGCGCTGACATGAGCGGAAACGTTTGGGAATGGACGCGAAGTCAGCATCGCGACTATCCTTATGATCCTCATGACGGACGGGAAAACCACGACAAGAACCCTCTCTGGGTCTTGCGCGGCGGCTCTTTTGTCTACGGCGTCGACTTCGTCCGTTGCGCGTACCGTAACAGGTTCGATCCGTGGTACCGGGGCGGCCGCGTCGGGTTCCGTGTGGTGCTTTCCCCATCTCCGGCCTCTGGATCTCTGACCTCTGATCCCTCTGATCTCTGAATGGGGGAGTCCAGAGGGGGGTTGCCCCCCTCTGGTCGCTCGAGAAAAATATTTTTGACAAGTGGAGGCGCCGGACGTGGGCGTCCTACCGGACATTCATCCCCGGTCGTTCAACCTGCGATGGCCCAAGGCGTGAGCTCCCGAAGCGCTCCCCGAGGGTCCGGATGAAACGCCACTCCCCGGCGGACGGCTCGGCGAGGACGCCACGGTGTCGCCACCCGTCCTCGTAACGGCGCAGATGTCGAGCGGCGGCAAGTCGTGCGCGGCTCTATGGTCCCAGGATACCACGGCGGACGGGCACCCGGCCCGCCCCCGCGAAGAGCGCTCCCACGGCGTTGACCTCGCCCCCTTCCCGTGATAGGCCAATGGCTGACACGCCAATCTACCGGACACCAGACAGGAGACCCGCCATGGTCCACCTCGCGCCCCTGCTTCTCACCCTCGCCTTCGTCGGTCTCCCCGTGAAGACCGGCGTCAGCTCCGTCGAGATCCACGGCAACCAGTACGTCGCCAAGATCGTCACCGACGTCACCGGCTACGAGGCGCTCTTGGTCCTCACCTTCGAGAGCCCCGACGCGACCCTCGACGCGACGAGCCTCGACGTCTCGGCGACGGAGGTCAATCCCGCGGTGCTCCAGGCGCGCTTGCCCGCGGGCGTGTTCTTGCCGGCGAGGTTTCCGGTGGTGGTGCAGATCAACCAGGGCGTCGACGTCGGGACCGCCGTCACTTTTCAGAACGGCTTCACCGTCGAGCTCGTCACCCGCCACCTGGAGCTACGCTCCTTCTCTCCGTTCCGGCTCTTCAAGGCACCTGACGGAGGGGCGTTCGAAGACATCACGCACTCGATCGGTTTCGGCAGCTTCCGGGCGCGGGGCTCGGCGGGATCGTTTTCCGAATTCGTCATCGCCGCCGACCTGCGGCCCCAGGCGAGGATCATCGAGACGAAGTTCCAGAACGTGCAGACTCTTTTCGACGATCACAACGGTGCTGGGATCGCGGGACCGACGTACAACCTCCTCGACAGCCAGCGCGCCTCGGCCTGGTCGGCCTATCTCGTCGACAACCTTCCCCAGGCCATCGACGACACCGAGTCGATGCTCGACACGATCGACGCCGGGTCGGGCGTGACGATCGAGGCCAGCTACGACGGCGGAACCGACGAGAGCTTGGCAGGCAATCTCTTCGGGGCCGTCGAATCGCTGCGGACGAGCCTGGAGCTGGAGGACCTGGGGGACCCCGACCAGACGGAAAGCGTCACGACCCACCTGTCGACGGGCGGGGGCCGCAACCTCGTTCTGCGAGTGACGTTCAAGGGCCGTCAGGCGATCGATCTCGACGACTTCAACGTCTCGGCCGAGGAGGTCGACCCGACGGACGCGGCCTTGCTGGCGCGGCTGCCCGCCGGCGTGGTGATCCCCAGCGAGTTCCCGGTCCTGATCCACGTCGATCCCGGCTCGAACGCCGAGCAGGCCTTTCGCGGCCGGGCGAGCTTCGAGGTCGAGACCGACGACATCGACTTCTTCGCGGACTCCAACGTGCGGCTCTTCAAGGCCCCTGACGGCGGTGCGTTCACGGACATCACCGAGACCTATGGCCTCGGGAGCTTCCGGGCGCGCGGCTCGGCGGGCTCGTTCTCGGAGCTCATGCTGGTGCGCGACCTGCGCAGCAACGCCGCGGTCCTGACGGCCAAGTTCCTGGCGCTTGAAACGCGCCTGCAGCTTCACGAGAACGACATCGACGCTGTCGTCTACGCACGGCTTTCGAGCTTGCTCGACCAAGCCAAAACGGCCTACCAGAGCAGCGATCTCGACACCGCCAAGGACAGAATCGACGCCTTCATCGACCTGGCCGAAGCCGAAAGCGGCGACGGAGTGCCCGACATCTGGGTCAGCACCGCCGGCACCCTGCGGGTCAACGTGGCGGCGGCGCTCCTCTCCGCGGCGCGGACGGTGCGCTTCAACCTCGTGATCGAGCGCAGCCCCGTTGCGGACCCGGCCGACGCCAACCGCGACGGTGTCGTCGACGAGCTCGATGTCTTCTACGTCCTGCGCCGGGTGTTCCCGGGAGGAGCGAACCCGATCTAGGACTTTTAAAGCTCCTCCCCTGGACGCCGCGTCGCGCTGCGTTACAATCGGGCGCACAGCCATCGGCTTTTCAGCGCCCAGCATGAAGGAGCCAGCTTGAGCGACGCGAACGATCCCCGGAAGACGCCGGCCGACGAGACGGCGGTAACCCTCAAGACGCCGGCCGCCCGTCCGGCTGCCGACTCCGAGCAGACCGTCAAGACGTCGGTTCCGCCGGGAGCGGCCCCGGCCTCTCCGGGCCCTGCATCTCTGGGTCCGGCCGACAACCCGGACGTGACTTTTCGTCTGAGCCCGCAGGCCAAGCTCCGGATGCTCCAGGAAGGGTCCGTCGTCGCGGGACGCTACAAGATCGAGCGAATCCTCGGCGTCGGCGGCATGGGCGTCGTCTACCAGGCCCTCGACCAGGCCCTGGGGATCCAGATTGCGCTCAAGGTCCTGCGTCCCGAGGTGGCGCAGGACGAGGAGTTCCTGGAACGCTTCCGCAACGAGCTGCTGATCGCTCGCCAGGTCACGCACCGCAACGTCGTGCGTCTCCACGACATCGGCGAGCACGAAGGCCTCTACTACATGTCGATGGACCTGGTGACCGGCCGTTCTCTCCAGGACATGCTCAAGGAGGAACGCCAGCTGGAGCCGGCGGAGGCGATGCGCATCTTCCTCCAGATCGCCCGGGCGCTCGCTGAGGCGCATCGCCAGAGCGTGGTCCACCGCGACCTGAAGCCCGCCAACATCCTCCTCGGTACCGAGAACGGCGAGGCCTACATCTCGGACTTCGGGATCGCCCGCTCGCTCTCCGTCCAGGGCCTGACCCAGACAGGTGTGGTCGTCGGCACGCCCCACTACCTCTCGCCCGAGCAGGCGCGGGGCGAGAAAGTCGGCGCACCGAGCGACATCTACTCGCTGGGCATCATCTTCGTCGAGATGCTCTCCGGTAAGCTCCCGTTCACCGGCGGGACGTTGCTTGAGATCCTCGCGCAGCGCATCACCGGTCACCGCAAGAGTCTCGCCGAGCTCGGCGTCGAGGTCGATCCGGGGCTCGCGGCGGTGATCGACCGGTGCCTGGCGACCGCTCCCGAGGACCGCTACGCCTCGGCCACCGAGCTCGTCGACGACCTGGAGGACCTCGAACGGCCCGCCGAGCGGGTGAGGCAGGAGAAGCGGCGGCGGTTCCTCGTCCGTGCCTCCTGGGCCGCGGCCGCCCTTGCCGCCTTGGTCCTCGTCGTCGTGGCGGTGGTGCGCTTCCTGCCGGCGCCGCGCGAAGAAGTGACGGCGCCTCCGGCGCCGCCGCCGGCCGCCGAGGCGGTCCCGGCCAAAGCACGCTACTCGGTGGCCGTCTTGCCGTTTCGTGGCGCCGAAGGCCGCGACGACCTGGCCTGGGCCTCGACTGGCATTGCCGAGATGGTTTCCGCGGCCCTCGCCGAGAGCGAAGACCTCCGGGTCGTCGAGAGCCTGCGGGTCTTCCAGACGCTCCAGGACCTCGGGTTTGCTCCCGGCCAGATCCGAGAGGACCAGATGGCCCAGCTGGCCGAGGTCTTCGAGGCCAACCGCCTGGTCGCCGGGAGCCTTCGCGCGACCGGCGAGACGGTCCTCGTCGAGGCACGCCTCGTCGAGGTCGACCGCCCCGGCTCCCCGGCGCGGAAGCTCGAGCCGCTCCAGGGCCAGGTCACGGACCTCTTCGACCTGGTCGCGGAGCTCGGCGCGTCGCTGCGTGAAGCCCTGGAGGTGGAAGACGAGGCCGTGGCGGCGGTCCCGCTCACCGCCTCGCCCACCGCCATGGAGGCCTACACCCGCGGCCTCGACTTCCTGTCGCGGAGCGAAACCCTCAAGGCGGCCCCGGAGCTCGAGCGCTCGGTCGCGGAAGACCCCGATTTTGCCGCCGCCTGGGTACGCCTCGCCCAGACCTACGAGGAGCTGGGCCGGTTCGACGAAGCCCTGGAGGCGGCCCGCGAATCGGTACGCGCTGCGGGGACGAGCTCCGGCCGGCTCGGCTACGAAGCGCGGGCCCGGGAGGCCCTGCTGCGGGGCGAGAACGAGACCGCCCAGCGGTTCCTCGCGGAGCTTGTCGAGCGTTACCCCAACGACACCGGAGCCCACATCGCGCTCGCCGAGGCCTACGGCCAGGAAGGCCGGTTCACCGAGGCCGTCGAGCGCCTGAAACGGGCCGTCGAGATCGACGGCTCCCAGCCCCGGGCGTGGTACCTTCTGGGACGTTTCTCGATCATGGCGGGCGACGCCCGGCGCGCGGTCGACGAATACCTGGTGCAGGCCCTGATCCAGCACCGGACGCTGCGCAACGAGCAAGGCCGGGCCGAGGTCCACAACGCCTTCGGCGTCGCCTACCAGAACCTCGGACAGCTCGACGAAGCGGCCACGAGCTACCGCACGGCGGCGGAGCTCCGCGAGCGCCTCGGCGATCGGCGCGGGCTCGCCACGAGCCTCAAGAACCTGGCGATGGTCGAGCTCATCCGGGGCGACGACGAGGCCGCCGAAGGCCACTTCACGACCGCTCTCCGGATCCACGAGGAGCTCGGCAACCGGCCCGGGATCGCCGAGCTGCAAAACGCCCTCGGCGTCCTCGAGGAGGAACGCGGCCGCTACCGCGAGGCGCTCGAGGCCTATCGCGCGGCGCTTCAGACCCGCAAGGACCTGGGCGACGACTGGGCGCTCGCCGAAAGCCGCGCCAACGTCGGCTACAGCTACTACCTGCTCGGCGAATACGACAACGCCGTCCTCTTCCTCGAAAAAGGCCTCGACCTCTACCGCCAGCTCGATGAGGCCCGCGGCACGGTCCTGATCCTCCAGTCGCTCGGCTTCTGCCAGACGGCCCAGGGCCAGTGGACGAAAGCGTCGGTTTCGTTTCTCGACGCGCTCAACCTGGCGCGCGAGGGCTCCTTGCCGACGCCGACCGCCGTGTCGCACGGCAACCTGGGTCTCCTGGCCCAGAACGAAGGACGCTACCGTGCGGCCTTCGAGTCCTACGGCGAGGCGCTTTCCATTCTGGAGGGGGTCGGCGACGTCCAGGGCCAGGTGGAGTACCTGCTGCGGGAGGCGGAGGCCTACCTCGAGCTCGGTTCGGCCGCGGAGGCGGACGCCCGGCTCGCGCGCGTCGTCGAGCTCCAGGCGGACGACGCCAACCGCGAAGATCGGGCGACCCTGCTGCGCCTGCGCGGCCGCTCGAAGGCGCTGCGCGGCGAAAGCGACGCGGCAGGCCGTTTCTTCGCCGAAGCCGTGGCCGAGGCCGAGGCGAGCCGCCACGCCGCGATGGCCATCGCGGCGCGGATCGACGCCGGAATCCATCAGCTCACGACGGGCGACGCCGCACAGGCGTTGCGTGACCTCCGAGCCACGGCCGAGGACGCGGAGCGGCTCGGCCACGCCCTCTTGAAGCTCCGTTCGGCCGCGGCCTTGGCCCGGGCCCAGCTCGAGAGCGGCGACGCTGAAGGCGCTGAGGAGACGCTGCGTCAAGCCCTGCGCCTCGCGGAAAGCCGCGACGCCAACGGCTACGGCGGTACCTACCGGCTTCGCCAGCTCCTCGCCGTGGCCCTGGAAGGGCTGGGCCGCGCCGACGCGGCCGGGCGCGCTCGGCGCGACGCGACCGCCGACCTCAAGAAGGTTCGCGACGAGGTCCCGCAAGGGCTCCTCCCCAACTTCGACGCCTTGCCCGCCGTCGCCAAGATCGCCGGTGCTTCCGTAGGCTAGGCCGAGCTGGTCGGGGCAGGCTTCTACTAGGATCCGCCGACAGCGCTCGACCAGGCGGACGTCGATCCCGACTCGAAACCGTCGGCGAAGATCCCCGCCGGTTGGATCGTGCCGCCCCCGGAGATCAGCAGGCCGTTGTTGAGCGACTCGGCGAGCGTCCCCGGCTGATTGCCGAGCGCCGTCGGAGCGACGACGTCGATCTCGACGAGGGTCCCCGGAACCACCCCCCAGGCGAACGTGATCAAAAGCTCCGCCACCTGGTCGCCAGGTGCCGCGTTGTTGAGGACAAGGGGTACCGGCGCCGTGGCTTCATCGAAAGCGACGATCCAGCTGTGGCGATTCCCCACCGAGCCCTCGGTCTCGAAAAGTGGCACGAGCGACGCGGTAACGCCGGCACGCTCGACGTCGATCGCGGCGACCGCCTCCTGCGGCGTGTACTCGACGGTGATGGCGAGGTCCTGGATCTTGAAACCCGCGGCGGCGTCGCCTCCCAGGGGCGTCCCACTCACGTCGCGGACGTAGATAGGCACGACGACCGTCG
This sequence comes from uncultured bacterium, assembly GCA_965371445.1. Taxonomy (GTDB): domain Bacteria; phylum Acidobacteriota; class Thermoanaerobaculia; order Multivoradales; family J023; genus DASWIG01. The sequence goes on from CBDUYN010000218.1 coordinate 9,868, forward strand.
CGCCCGGCGTCACCGGGGCGAAGACGTCGGGAGCGAAGACACCGTCCTGACCTGAGGCGGGTGGACCCAAGAGAACCGCGGCGGCGAAGCCGGCCAGCCAGGCCGGGAGCCTTCCGCGGCGGGGGAGGGATTGTTTTGGGGAGATGGCCATCGGGTCCTCCTTTCGGGATGCAGTAGTCTAGCAGGCTCGCTCCGTCAGTGCCAGGCAAGGTCACCCACCCAGACGAGTCACGGCGACCTCCGCCCGGTAGCGGCAGGCGCGTCACTTCGCCAGCGCGGACTGGCAGACGCTCTCGATCGCCAAGGGCCGCTCGGAGGAGCTCCGCGCCGATGCGGCGGCCTATCTCGGGAAGTAGGTCAGGCTGTGCCTGACGTCTGGGTGCATCCAGACGGAGCATTTTTTCTTGGGGTTTCCGCGTATGATCTCCTGCATGAGCGCACAACCCGGTCACCGCACCCCCGAGAAGACGAACCCCATCGTCCGTTTCGCCGTCGAACGGCGGGTGACGATGAGCATGGCCGTCCTCGGCATCCTCGTCCTCGGCTGGATTTCCCTGAAGCGTCTGCCGCTGGAGTTCTTGCCGACGTTCTCGTCGTCTAATATCTCGGTGACGGCCGAGTACCGTTCGTCCTCGCCCGAGGAGGTCGAGCGGCTGGTCGTACGTCACCTGGAAGACTCCCTGGGGACGATCAACGGCATCGACACGCTCTCGGCGAGCGCCTCGGCCGACTCCGGCCGGCTCGACATCACTTTCGTCGACGGCACCGACATGGACATGGCCATCGTCGACGTGCGCGACCGGATCGACCGGGTGCGCCACCTCCTGCCCTCGGACCTCGAACGTATCCGCATCCGCCGGTTCCAGTCGACCGACATCCCGGTGGTCTCGTTTCACCTGAGCGCCGACTGGGGAGACGAGCGCCTCTACGACTTCACCGAGACCGTGGTGCAGCGCCGCCTCGAGCGGCTCCCCGGCGTCGCCCAGGTCTCGGTCCGCGGGCTGCGGACGCCGGAGGTCCAGATCCGCCTCGACCCCGACCGGATGGAAGCCTACGGCGTCGACGTGCGCGAGCTCCTGGGTGTGCTGCGCAGGAACAACCTGAACCTCTCCGCCGGCGACCTGCGCGAGGGCAACCGCAAGCTGCTGGTCCGAGTGGTCGGCGAGTTTACCAACCTCGGGGAAATTCGCCGTCTGCCGGTGGGCGGCACGGGTCTGCGCCTCGCCGACCTCGCCGAGGTGGTCTACACCTTCCCGCGCCAGGAGACCTTCAACTTCCTGAACGGCCGAAGCGCGCTCACCGTCCGGATCAACAAGGCCTCGACGTCGAACCTCCTGGAGGTGGTGGAAGTCGTGAAAAGCGAGATCGACGCGATCGCCGCCTTGCCCGAGGCCGAAGGGCTCGACTTCCGCATCTACCACGACGCTTCGACCGACGTCCGCAAGGGGATCGGCCAGCTGCGCAACGCGGGCCTGATCGGCGGCGCGCTCGCCATCGGTGCCGTCTTCCTCTTCCTGCGGCGCTTCCGGACGACGGCGCTGGTCGCGGTCGCCATCCCGATCTCGGTGGTCTTCACCTTCGTCATCATGTACCTCCTGCGCCAGGCCGGGCTCCTCGACATCACGTTGAACGTGGTGAGCCTCTCCGGCTTGATGCTCGCCCTGGGGATGCTGGTCGACAACTCGATCGTAGTGATCGAGTCGATCTTTCGCCACCGCAACGAGCTCGGCGAGGACGCCAAGACGGCGACGCTGCGCGGGACCTCGGAGGTCGCCATGCCGGTCATCGCCTCGACGGCGACGACGCTTTGCGTCTTCCTGCCGCTTCTTTTCCTGGCCAGCGGCGGCGGTTTCTCCCGCTACCTGCGCGACGTCGGGGTAACGATCTCGATCGTCTCGGTGGCGGCGCTTCTCATGGCCTTGACGGTGGTGCCCATGGTGGCGGCCGTGATGCTCGCCCACCAGACCTCCAGGCCGTCGCGCTTGCTCGACTCCGTCAACCGCGGCTACGCGAGGGCGCTCGCCTTCACGCTCCACCACCGCTTCGTCTTCATGGTGCTCCTGGGCTTCATGCTCTGGGGCTCCTGGAACCTCTTCAACTCGATCGAACGGACGTTCTCGTCGCGCTCGCTGGAACGTCAGGTCCGCTTGAACGTCGACACGCCCCGCCAGTACTCTCTGGAACAGACGGCGGCGCTTTACGAGGAGATCTACTCGACGCTCGACACCCGCCGCAAGGAGCTTGGAATCGCCGACATCGTCTACAGCTACAACCGCGGCACCGGACGCTCGCGCAGCGGCTGGAGCCGTTCGCGGCGCATGGAGATCTACCTCCTCGACGAGGACGAAAGCGATCTTTCGACGAGCGAGATCCAGAACCGGATCCGGGAGCTTCTGCCCACGAAAGCCGGCGTCAAGACCCGCCTCGCCCAGAGCCGCGGTCACGGCGGCATGTCGGGGGTGACGGTCGAGATCATGGGCGACGACAATTCGGTCCTGGAGCTTATGGCGGCGAACCTCGTCGGCCAGCTCGAGGACCTGCCGATGATCCGCGACGTCGACACCTCGCTCGAGGACGGCGACCAGGAGATCCACGTCCAGGTGGGACGCGAGCGCGCCCAGCAGGTGGGGCTCTCGACCCAGGCGGTGGCGTTTACCGTCAACAACTCCCTTTCGGGCCGCGCGGTGAGCCACTACAAGACCGAGGCGCGCGAGGTGGACCTCGTGATGCAGTACGCCGAGGAGGAGCGCGAGACGCTCGACCAGCTGAAGAAAGTCCCGGTCTTTATCGGCGGTGGCCTGCCTGGCTCCGGCGACGGCGGACGGCCCACGGCGCTGCCGCTCTCGGCGCTGGCGGATTTCGAATACGTCTCGGGGCCGCGCTCGATCAATCGCGAGAACCGACTGTCCAAGATCACGATCACCGCCAACGTCACCGACACGAAGATGGCTTTTGCCGCCATGGGGGCGGTGCGCGCCATGATGTCGAGCTACGCCTTGCCGCCCGGCTACAGCTGGAGCTTCGGCCGCTGGACCCGTCACCAGCAGCAGGACGAGAAAGGCTCGAAGTTCGCCCTGATCTTCGCCGTGGCGCTCATCTACATGCTGATGGCGGCGCTTTTCGAGAGCTTCACGCAGCCGTTTACCATCATGTTTTCGGTGCCGTTCGCTCTGCTCGGCGTCGGCGTGGTGATGAAGCTCGCCGGCCAGCCGCGCGACAACATGACGGAGATCGGGCTTCTGATCCTACTGGGGGTCGTGGTCAACAACGCGATCGTCCTGATCGACCACGTCAACCGTCTGCGCGGCGAGGGGATGAAAGTCGAGGAGGCGATCATCCTGGGCGGCCAACATCGGCTCCGTCCGATCCTGATCACCGCGGTGACGACGATCCTCGGTCTCTTGCCGATGGTGGCGCCGTTTTTCCTGCCCCAGTACTTCGGGTCCCTCGAAGGACGCGCCGCCAGTTGGGCGCCGGTGGGGCTCGTCATCATGGGTGGGCTGACGACGTCGACGTTCCTGACGCTGATGATCATCCCGACGATCTACTCGGCGGTCGACGACGTGGCGTTGTTTGGACGGCGGGTGCTGCGCGAGGCGCTGGCGATGCCCGGCAAGGCGGTCGAGGCGGCGGCGGAAGCCGATCCGGCGGTCTGAGGCAGGGCAGGCTCCGGCCCGAGGCGCATCGATCTGGCGTAGGGCACCCTACGCCCTCTTCGAGCGGCGCTCCGAAGGCAAGACGACGGACCTCTCACCCCGGCGCCGGAAGGGCTCGGCGTCGCCCCATTCGGCCTGGGCGAAAGCGCGCCGGGTGATGCCTTTCTCCCACTGGAGGAGCGTCCCCTCGAGGTCGATTAAGATCTGGTCGATCGAACGAATCGATTCGGCGACGGCGCGGTAGCGGTGGGTCTCGAAAACCGCCAGCATGGCGCCGACCATGTCGCGGCCACGCTGGTCGATCTTGTCGTAGACGGCCTTTCTCGTCCGGACCTTTTCGCGCAGCTCGCAACGCTCGTTGTAGAAGACCTTGAACGTGATACAGGTCTCGTAGAGCTTCTTGGCCTTGTTCTGAATGCTTTCGAAATCGTCGTACCAGATGCCGTCGAGGTCGAGCACGCCCTGGAGCTCGGGCAAGAGGCGTTCCAGGATCTCCTCGACCAGGGCGTTTAGGAAAAGTGAATAGTCGGCGTCGAAAAGGCACGCGATGCCGCGCTCGCGCTCGATGCGCTCGGCCGTCATCTGCAGGAGGTCCGAGGGGACGATGGCGCCGCGCATGTAGCGGTCCAGGCTGCGTACCGCCTTGTAGAGCTGGTCGGTGACCTCGACGTCGCGCCGGAACTGGACGAAGAGGATCCCCTGTTGGGACTTGACGCCGCTTTCGCGGTACATGTTGCGCGGATCGCGGACAAAAAGATGGGCGAAGATCTTCTGCAGCTCGTTGCGCACGACGCCGGCGTCCTTGGCGAGCTGTTTGCGGAATTCGTTGAGCTGCGTTTTCTCGACCTCCCGGCCGCCCGCGGATTTTGAGAAGAGCTGTTTCTGGAAATCGTCGATCTCCTTGATGGGGCCGTCGATGTGACGGAAAAGGAACGTCTGTACGTCTTCGCGGGCCTCTTCGAGCTCGGGGATGGCCGAATGGAAGGTGGAGAAGTCCGCGATGAACTTGCGCAGCTCGCCGCACACGGCGAGGAACTCGCCGGTGATTTGGTGAAGCTTCTGCCTCGGACAGACGAAAAGCTCCATGTTGGAGCCGACGATTTTTTCGAGCTTCGTGATCAGATCGAGGAGACGCTTGCGGACGATGTCCTGGACGGCGATCTCCTTGTTGAGCGTCGAGTCGCAGATTGAGGCCGGCACGTAGAGCGACAGCTCACCGCCCGCGATCGGCACGGCGACGAGCCGCCGCCGATCGAGCTCCACGGTCGCCTCCTCCATCGCGGCGCCTGCCGCCTCCATCGTCGATGCCGGCATCGGGTCCTCCGAAAACGTCCATCGGGCCTGCCCCGGTGAGGGCACTGGGACAGGTCCCTGAAGTCTAGCCTATCTGGCCCTCTGAAGGAAATGCGGCCTCGCCGCCTCGCCGCCGGTCCGCCGCCCACACCGCTACTCGGCCCTCTGCTAGAGTCGAGGGCCATGAGCGGTAAGATTGAGCTGAGCGACGCCGAGCTCCTCCGACGCCTGGTCGGCTTCGATTCGACCAGCCACAACTCCAACCTGCCGATGGCCTCTTTTCTCGCCGACTACCTCGACCGCCCCGGGATCCGTGTCGAGGGTAACCCCTCGGAGGACGGCGAGAAGACGAACCTCGTCGTCACCGTGGGAGACGACGCCGATCCGACGATGCGGCGCGGGCTCGTCCTCTCGGGGCACATGGACGTGGTCCCGGCCGAGGAGCCGGAATGGCGCAGCGATCCCTTCGTGCTCACCGAGACCGACGAC
>CBDUYN010000219.1:0-15193 GCA_965371445.1 uncultured bacterium
GTGCACGAGCACAGCCGCGACGACCGTCGCCTGGTGGCCTACCTGGTGCCGGCCGCGGCGGCGAGCGGCGCCGCGGCCGACGAGGAGCTCCGGGCCGACGTCGTCCGGCACCTGGAGCGCAAGCTGCCGGCCTACATGGTGCCGTCGGTCTGCGTCGTCCTCGGGCAGATCCCGTTGACGGCCAACGGCAAGGCCGACCGCGCCGCGTTGGCTCGCCGGGCGCTGCCGGCTCCGGAGGCGTCCGGCGACGCCGCGCCGGCCCGTACCCCGACGCAAGAGATCCTGGCCGGGATCTGGCAGGAGGTGCTGCGGGTGGAGCGGGTCGGCCCGGACGACAGCTTCTTCGACCTCGGCGGCCATTCGCTCCTGGCCACCCGGGTCGTCTCCCGGGTGCGCGAGGTCTTCGCGGTGGAAGTGCCCCTGGGCGAGCTCTTTGCGGCGCCCCGGCTCGCCGACCTGGCGGCGGCCGTCGAGGCCCGGCGGACGGCTTCGCCGGCCGTGCTGCCGCCCCTCCGGCGGCAGCCGCGGGAAGGGCCCCTACCGCTTTCCTTCGCCCAGCAGCGGCTGTGGTTCCTCCACCAGCTGGAGCCGGAGAACCCCGAGTACAACATCCCGGCGGCGGTCGCCGTCGACGGGCCGCTCGACGCCGCCGTCCTCGGCCGGGCCCTCGACGAGATCGTGCGCCGTCACGAGACCCTGCGGACCCGTTTCGCCGAAGACGCGGACGGCTCGTTCCAGATCGTCGATCCGGCCCGCGGGCAGCCGTTGCCCCGGGTCGACCTGGCCGGCCTGCCGCCGGACCGCCGTTCAACGGAGATCGGGCGCCGGATCACGGCCGACGCGGTCCGTCCGTTCGACCTCACCCGCGGGCCGCTGCTGCGTGCCACGCTCTTTCGGCTCGACGGCTCCCCCCCCGAAAGGCACGTCTTTCTGCTCAACCAGCACCACGTCGTCTCCGACGGCTGGTCGATCGGCGTCCTGATCCGCGAAGTCGACGCGCTCTACACGGCCTTCGCCGCCGGGGAGCCGTCGCCGCTGCCCCCGCTCCGGGTGCAGTACGCCGACTTCGCCGTCTGGCAACGCGGCTGGTTGCGCGGTGCGGCCCTGGAGCGCCAGCTTGCCTGGTGGCGCGCCCAGCTGAGCGGCGTCGCGCCCTTGGAGCTGCCCACCGACCGGCCGCGGCCGGCGGTCCGGTCGGGCCGCGGCCGGTCCGTCGAGCTGACGCTCCCCGCGACCCTGGGCCAGGCGCTCGAGGGGCTGGGCCGCGACTGCGACGCGACGCTCTTCATGACGCTCCTGGCGGCCTTTCAGGCGCTGCTCGCCCGCTACACGGGACAGCACGACGTGGCGGTGGGCACGCCGATCGCCGGCCGGCGGTTGCCGGAAGTCGAAGGGTTGATCGGCTTTTTCGTCAACACGCTCGTGCTGCGCGCCCGCTTCGCGGGCCACGAGCCGTTCCCGCGGCTCCTGGGCCGGGTGCGGGAGACCGCGCTCGGCGCCTACGAGCACCAGGACGTCCCCTTCGAGCAACTGGTCGAGGAGCTGCAACCGCGGCGTGACCGCAGCCGGACACCGCTCTTCCAGGTGATGCTCGCGCTGCAGACCGCCGGCCTCGAGACCCTGGAGCTGCCGGGGCTGAAGCTCACGCCGCTCGTCGCCGAGAGCGCCACGTCGAAGCTCGACCTGACCCTGAGCCTGACGCCGGCGCCCGACGCGTCGCTTTGGGGCTCGATCGAGTACGCGACCGAGCTCTTCGACGAGACGAGCGTCCGGCGCCTCGGCCGGAGCTTCACGACGTTGCTCGAGTCGTTGGCGCGCCGGCCGCTCAGGCCCCTGGCCACCCTGGAGCTCCTGGCGCCGGCCGAGCGCCGGCAGCTGCTGGACGAGTGGAACGCCGCGCCGGCCGCGGTTCCCCCGGAGGGGGACGAATGGGGCACTGCCCTGGAACCCGCGGCGACGCTCCTGCACGAGCCCTTCGCGGCGCAGGCGGCCCGCACGCCGGACGCCGTGGCCCTGGTGTCCGAGGGAGCGGACGGTGTCGAGCGGCTGAGCTACCGCACGCTCGACCGGCGCGCCAACGCCCTGGCCCACCGGCTGCGCGAGCTGGGGGTCGGAGCGGAGGTGCTCGTCGGAGTCGCCGTCGAGCGCTCCCCGGAGATGGTGGCGGGGCTCCTGGCGGTGCTGAAGGCCGGCGGCGCCTACGTGCCGCTCGACCCGGCCTATCCGGCGGAGCGCGTCGCCTTCATGCTCGAAGACGCCGGCGCGGCCGTGCTGCTCACCCAGGAGTCTCTCCGCGACCGCTTCTCCGGCTCCGGCCAGCCGGTGGTCTGCCTCGACACGTTCTGGGACGGGGACGGCCAGCGCGACGATCCGCCGCCGCCGTCGTCCTCGCCCCAAAACCTCGCCTACGTCATCTACACCTCGGGCTCGACGGGCCGTGCGAAGGGCGTGGCGATCCCTCACGCCGGCGCCCTGGCGCTCGTCGACTGGGCGCGCCGGACCTTCCCGCGCCCGAGCCTGGAGGCGGTGCTGGCCTCGACGTCGATCTGCTTCGACATCTCGATCTTCGAGATCTTCGTCCCCCTGAGCCTGGGGGGACGCCTGGTGCTGGTCGAAAACGCCCTCGCCTTGCCGCGGCACGCGGCCCGCGACGAGGTGACGCTGGTCAACACGGTGCCGTCGGCGATGGCGGAGCTGGTGCGCCTGGACGAGCTGCCGCGCTCGGTCGAGGTCGTCAACCTGGCGGGGGAGCCGCTGCCCGGCCGCCTGGCGCGGCAGGTCTACGCCCGCTCGTCGGTCTCGACGGTGCGCAACCTCTACGGTCCCTCGGAGGACACGACCTATTCGACCTGGTGCGTCGTGGAGAAGGGGTCGCGGCGGAAACCGTCGATCGGCCGGCCGCTGCCGGGGACGGGAGCCTACGTGGTCGACCGGGGCATGCGGCCGGTGCCGCTGGGCGTGCCGGGCGAGCTCTACCTCGGCGGCCCCGGCCTGGCCCGGGGATACCTGGGACGGCCGGCGCTGAGCGCCGAGCGCTTCGTGCCGGATCCCTGGAGCCGCGGGCCGGGACGCCTCTATCGGACCGGCGACCTGGTGCGCCACCTGGGCGACGGACGCCTCGACTTCCTGGGCCGCCTCGACCACCAGGTGAAGATCCGCGGCTTCCGCATCGAGCTGGGCGAGGTCGAGGTGACGCTCGCCGCGGCTCCGGGCGTCGAGGAGGCGGTCGTCCTGGCGCGCGAGGACCTCCCCGGAGACCGACGTCTGGTGGCCTACGTGGTCGCCGCGGCCGCAGCGTCGCCGGATCCCGGTGAGCTGCGCGGCCATCTCGCCGCCAGGCTTCCCGGCTACATGGTGCCCGCCGCTTTCGTCGTGCTGGAGGAGATGCCGCTCCTGCCCAACGGCAAGGTGAACCGCAAGGCCCTGCCGGCGCCGGAGGCGCGTCTCGACGAAGCGAGCTACGTGGCGCCGCGTACCGCGACCGAGGAGGCCCTGGCGGCGGTCTTCGCGGAGCTCCTGCGGCGGCCGAAAGTCGGCGCCTTCGACGACTTCTTCGCGCTGGGCGGTCATTCGCTCCTCGCCACCCGGGTCGTGTCGCGCCTGCGCCGCGACCTGGGCGTCGAGCTGGCGCTCGCCGACTTCTTCGACGCGCCGCGCGTCGCCGAGCTCGCGGCGCGCGTCGAAGCCACGCCGCCGTCGCCGCGGCTGCCACCGCTCGTCGCCGTGCCACGCGAGGCGCCCCTGCCGCTGTCTTTCGCCCAGCAGCGGCTGTGGTTCCTGCAACAGCTGGAGCCGTGGAATCCCGAGTACCACATGCCGGCGGCTCTCCTGGCCCGCGGCCGGCTCGACGCCGCCGTCCTGCAAGGCGCCCTCGGCGAGGTCGTCCGCCGCCACGAGGTGCTGCGCACCCGCTTCGTCGAGGCCGGCGAGGAGCCGGTGCAACTCGTCGGGCCGCCGCGCCGGCAGGAGCTGCCGGTGATCGACCTGGCCGGGCTGGCGCCCGGGCGGCGCGCGGGCGAGGAACGGCGGCTGGTCGGCGAGGAGGCCGTGCGCCCCTTCGACCTCGCCCAGGGACCGCTGCTGCGCACCACGCTCCTGCGCCGCGCCGAAGACGAGCACGTCTTCCTCTTGAACCAGCACCACGTCGTTTCCGACGGTTGGTCGGTCGGCGTCCTGGTGCGCGAGATCGTCGCCCTCTACCGGGCCGCCGGCGCCCGGGAGCCGTCGCCGCTGCCGCCCCTGCCGGTGCAATACGCCGACTTCGCGGTCTGGCAGCGAAGCTGGCTGCGCGACGACCTCCTGGAGAGCCAGCTCGGATACTGGCGCTCGGCGCTCGCCGGTTCGGAGCCCCTGGACCTGCCGGCGGACCGGCCACGGCCGGCCGTGCGCTCGGGCCGTGGCACGATCCTTCCCGTGTCGTTGTCCGGGGCGTTGCGCGAACGCCTGGAAACGCTCGGCCACGGCCGTAGCACGACGCTTTTCATGATTCTCCTGGCGGCCTTCCAGGCCCTTCTCCACCGGATCTCCGGCCGGGACGACGTGAGCGTGGGCTCGCCGGTCGCCGGCCGGCGGTGGACTGAGATCGAGGGACTGATCGGTTTCTTCGTCAACACCCTGGTACTGCGCGCCAGGGTCGAGGCAAGCGCGCCGTGGACCGGGCTCCTCGACCAGGTCCGGGAGACCGCCCTGGCGGCCTACGCGCACCAGGACGTGCCGTTCGAGCAGTTGGTGGAGGCCCTTGAGCCCCGGCGCGACCGCTCCCGGACGCCGCTTTTCCAGGCGGCCTTCGCTCTCCAGAACGCCGCGGTCGAGCCCGTCGAGATCGAAGGGCTCGCCCTGCAGCCCCTCGCGATGGACACCCGCTCGTCGAAGTTCGACCTGACGCTGGTGCTGAGCCCGGAGGCGGACGGCGGCCTCGCGGGCCTCTTCGAGTATTCCACCGACCTTTTCGACCGCGCCACCGTCGTCCGCCTGGCCCGACACCTCGAGACGTTGCTCGAAGCGATCGTGGAACGTCCCGGGAGCGGCGTTGCGGAGCTCGACCTCCTGTCACCGGGGGAGCGTCACCAGGTGACGACCGAGTGGAACGTCACCGGGCGTCTCTACCCCGAGGGCGGCCTCTGTCTCCACCAGCTGATCGCGGCGCAGGCGGCGCGGACCCCCGACGCCGTGGCGTCGGTGTCCGGGGGCGCGGAGCTGACCTGCCGGGAGCTCGACGCCCGGTCCAACCAGCTGGCGCGGCACCTGCGTTCCCTCGGTGTCGGCCGGCACGCCGGAGCGCGGCACGCCGGAGCGCCCGAGGAGCTGGTGGGCGTCTTCGTCGAGCGTTCGCTGGAGATGATCGTCGGCCTGCTGGGGATCCTGAAGGCCGGCGGTGCCTACGTGCCCCTCGACCCGGGCTATCCGGCGGACCGTGTGGCCTTCATGGTCGAAGACGCCGGGGTGTCCGTGATCCTGACCCAGGACCACCTGGTGGCGAGCCTCCCTGAGAGCCCGGCGGTCGCGCCGAAGGCGCGCTCCCGCATGACGGTCGTCCGCCTCGACGGCGACTGGCCGAAGATCTCGCGTCAGAGCAGCGCGCCTGCCGCCGTGGCGGTGACTCCCGATTCACCGGCCTACATGATCTACACCTCGGGCTCGACCGGCCGTCCGAAAGGAGCGGTGAACACCCATCGGGCGATCGTCAACCGCCTGCTCTGGATGCAGGAGACCTACGGCGCGACGGCGCGGGACCAGGTGCTCCAGAAGACGCCCATGAGCTTCGACGTCTCGGTCTGGGAGCTGTTCTGGCCGCTCATGTACGGCGCGCGGCAGGTCTTCGCCAGACCGGAGGGTCACAAGGACAGCGCCTATCTCGTCGACCTGGTCGAGGCCGAAGGGATCACGACGCTGCACTTCGTACCGTCCATGCTGGCGGCGTTCCTGGAGGAGGAGGACGTCGGACGTTGCAACGGTAGCCTGCGGCGTGTCGTCTGCTCGGGCGAGGCCCTGCCGTTCGACCTCCAGCGGCGCTTCCACGCCCGCCTGGACGCGGAGCTTCACAATCTCTACGGTCCGACGGAGGCTGCGGTCGACGTGACGTACTGGGCGTGCGAGCGCCGGCCCGGGCGCTCCATGGTGCCGATCGGACGTCCGGTCACCAACACGGAGATCCGCATTCTCGACCGGCACCTGCGCACGGTCCCGATCGGCGTCCCCGGCGAGCTGCTGATCGGTGGCGTGCAGCTGATGCGCGGCTACCACCGGCGGCCGGGACTGACGGCGGAGATGCTCGTCCCGGATCCGTTCCGGGCGACGCCGCCGGAGGGCCGGCCCGGCGGCCGTCTCTACAAGACCGGCGACCTGGCGCGGACGCTTCCGGACGGTGACGTCCTTTACCTGGGGCGGCTCGACCACCAGGTGAAAATCCGCGGCCTGCGCATCGAGCTTGGGGAGATCGAAGCGACCCTGGCGTCGCATCCGGCGATCCACGAGGCGGTGGTCCTGACGCAGACGGACGCTTCGGGCGATCCGCGTCTGGTGGCCTTTCTGGTGCCGGACGAGGACGAGGCCTCAGTCGTCCGGCGCTTCCTGCGGCTGGAGGAAGCCGGAAGGCTCGACGAGAGCCGCCTGTACCGTCTCCCCGACGGCTGGCCGCTTTTTCACCTGAACCGGAACGAAACGGATTTCCTCTACCAGGAGATCTTCGACCTGTGCTCCTACCTGCGGCACGGCGTCACCTTATGCGAAGGTGACGTGGTCTTCGACGTCGGGGCGAACGTCGGTCTCTTCACGCTTTTTGCGAGCCGTCGGGTGGGCGCGGCGGGGCGGATCTATTCGTTCGAGCCGATTCCGGCGATCCATCGCCTCCTGGCGCAAAACGCCGAGCTGTGGGGTGTGCCCGCCCGGGTTTTCGAGTGCGGTTTGTCGAACGCGCCGGGGGAGGTGGAGTTTACCTACTATCCGCACGTTTCGATCCTCTCGGGCCAGTTCGCCGACGCCGCCGAGGAGCGCGAAGCCGTGCGTTCGTTTCTGCGCCACGAGCAGGGAGAAGAGCTTTCTGAAGAGATGCTCGAAGAGCTCCTCGACGAGCGTCTCCGGGGCGAGCGGGTGAGCTGCCGTCTGCGGACGGTTTCCGAGGTGATGAGCGCCGAGGGCGTCGACCGGATCGACCTGCTCAAAGTCGACGTGGAGAAAGGCGAGCTCAACGTCCTGGAAGGAGTCGACGACGAGGATTGGCCGAAGATCCGCCAGGCCGTCCTCGAGGTACACGACGTCGAGGATCGTCTCGCGCGAGCGCGGGGCCTGCTCGAGCGTCGTGGCTTCGAAGTGGCCCTGGAGCAAAACGCAACGATGCTCGCGACCGGTCTTTACAACCTCTACGCCCGACGCCCGGAGGCGCGGCCGGGCCGCCCGGCGACGCGGCGCGAGGTGTGGCTCGAGGCGCACCGGTTGCTCGACGCGGTCAGGAAAGCCGCTGGCGAGAAGCTCCCCGGCTACATGGTGCCGCCGGCGCTCGTGCTGCGCGACAGCCTGCCTCTTTTACCCAACGGCAAGGTGAATCGCCAGGCCCTCGCCGGCCTCGTGCCGGAGGCGCGGCCGCGGCGTGGCGACGGCGAGCACGTCGGGCCGCGCAATCCCCTCGAAGAGGAGCTCACGAAGCTCTGGACCGGGGTGCTGGGTGTCGAGGGGATCGGAGTCTTCGACGACTTCTTCGACCTCGGTGGCCATTCGTTGCTCGCCACCCGTGTGGTGTCGCAGGTCCGCCGGGCCTTCAACGTCGAGCTGGCCCTGACCGACTTTTTCGACGCCCCTCGGATCGCCGAGCTCGCTGAGCGAATCGAGGTCGGCGCGGCGTTGCATCTGCCACCGCTTCTCCCGGTTCCCCGCCACCGGCCCCTGCCGCTCTCCTTCGCCCAGCAACGACTGTGGTTTCTCCATCAGCTGGAGCCGTCGAATCCCGAGTACCACATGCCGGCGGCTCTGGCTCTGCGGGGTCCTCTGGACGTGACGGCGCTGCGGCGGAGCCTGGCCGAGATCGTGCGCCGCCACGAGAGCCTGCGCACCCGCTTCCTCGCCACCGACGACGGCGGCGTCCAGGTGATCGAGGCGCCCCGGGAGCAGGCCCTGCCGGTGGTCGACCTCGTCGGCCTTCGGGCCGAGCGCCGCGGCCGCGAGCTCCGGCGGCTCGCCGCCGCGGACGCCGTCCGCCTCTTCGACCTGACCCGCGGACCGCTCCTGCGGACCACCCTGGTGGCCTTGGACGCCGGGACGCGGGAGCGCGAGGAGCACGCCTTGCTCGTCAACCAACACCACATCGTCTCCGACGGCTGGTCGACCGCCGTCCTGGTCCGCGAGCTCGGCGAGCTCTACCGGGCCTTCGCTTGCGGGCACGCGGCCCATGGCTTGCCGGAGCTTCCGGTGCAGTACGCGGACTTCGCCGTCTGGCAGCGGCAGTGGCTTGAGGGCGAGGTGCTGGAGCGCCAGACGGAGCACTGGCGCCGGCAGCTGGCAGACCTCCCGGCGCTCCTGGAGCTGCCGGCGGACCGGCCCCGGCCGGCGGTGCAGGGCTCCGCGGGAGGCGTCGTGACGAGGGCTTTCCCCGAGGAGCTGTCCGCGGCTTTGAAGGCCCTGGGCCGCCAGCGGAAGGCGACGCTTTTCATGACCCTGCTGGCGGCCTTCGAAGCGCTGCTCAGCCGCCTGACCGGAGCCCGCGACGTCCCGGTGGGCTCGCCGATCGCCAACCGCAGCCACCTGGAAACGGAAGGGCTGATCGGCTTTTTCGTCAACACCCTCGTGCTGCGCGTCCGGCTCGCCGGCGACCCCTCCTTCGCGGAGATCCTGGACCAGGTGCGGGAGGTGTGCCTGGCGGCCTACCTCCACCAGGACCTGCCCTTCGAGAAGCTGGTGGAAGAGCTGGCGCCGCGCCGCGACCTGAGCCACACGCCGCTCTTCCAGGTGATGTTCCTCCACAACGTCGCCGAGGAGAGCGTCGACCTCCCGGACCTGGTGCTCGAGCCGCTCGCGGTGGATCGACAGATCGCGTCGTTCGACCTCACGGCTTCAGTCACCGAGGCCGGGGAGAAGCTCGTCAGTGGCTGGGAGTACCGGCGGGAGCTCCTGGACACCGTCACGGTCGCGCGGTGGACGCGGCATTTCGAGACCCTGCTCGCCGGCGCCACGGCGGATCCCGGACGGCGCCTCTCGCAGCTGCCGCTGCTCTCGGACGCCGAGCGGCAGCAACTGGTGGCGGAGTGGAGCGACTCTGCCGTCGTCGAGCTTGCGGCGCCGACGATTCACGAGCTCTTCGAAGCCCAGGCGGAGCGTACGCCCCACCGCACCGCCGTCGAGATCGAAGACCGCGCCCTGAGCTACGGCGAGCTGAGCCGACGCGCCAACCAGCTCGCCCGGCATCTGCTGGAGCTGGGCGTCGGACCGGAGGTGCGGGTCGCCCTGTGTCTCGAACGCTGCCTGGAGACGATCGTCGCCATGTTGGGTGTCTTGAAGGCCGGCGGCGCCTATCTGCCGATGGACCCGGCCGACCCGGCGCACCGCCTGTCCTTCATGCTGGAGGATTCCGGCACGCGGGTCGTCCTGACGCGGCAGTCGCTGTTCGACCGGCACCCGGCGCTGCGCGACGTCCTGGGAACCGGCGACGCGGCGTTCGACGTCGTCGACCTGGAGTCGGACCGGCCGGCCGTCGAACGCCACCGCCGCGACGACCTGCGCCGCGACGACCTGCGCCGCCGTGTCCGTGCCGAGAACCCGGCCTACGTGATCTACACCTCGGGCTCCACGGGCCGGCCCAAGGGAGTCCTGGTCCCCCACCGTGCGTTGGTCAACCACACGCTCACCGCCCGCGACGCCTACGGCGTCGGGACCGCGGACCGGGCTTTACAGTTCGCCTCGATCAGCTTTGACGCCAGCGCCGAGGAGATCTATCCCTGTCTCGTCGCCGGCGCGACTCTGGTGCTGCGCACCGCGGCGACGGTCGCTTCTCTGAGTCGTTTCATGACGGCGCTCCGGCGGCAGAGGATCACCGTGGTGAACCTGCCCACCGCCTACTGGCACGAGATCTGCGCCGAGCTCGACGCCGGCGGCCTGGAGCTTCCGGAACCGGTACGCCTGGTGATCCTCGGCGGTGAGGCGGCCCTCGCCGAACGGCTGGCGTCCTGGCGCCGGCACGTCGGTCGCGCCGGAGACGCGCCGCATGACAGCCGCGCCGTGCGGCTGGTCAACACCTACGGGCCGACCGAAGCGACCGTCGTCACGACCCGCTGTGATCTCTCCGGCGTCAGCCCGGGGAGCGAGATCCCGATCGGCCGGCCGATCCGCGGCGCCCGGGTCCATCTGCTGGACGCGTCGTTGCAGCCGGTGCCGGCAGGGGTTGCCGGGGAGCTCGCCATCGGTGGCGCCGGCCTGGCGCGCGGTTACCTTCGCCGGCCGCGCCGGAGCGCGGCGACGTTCGTCCCCGACCCCTTCGCCCCGCAGCCCGGAGGACGGCTCTACAGGAGCGGGGACCGGGCCCGCCACCGTCCGGACGGCCAGGTCGAGTTCCTCGGCCGGATCGACGCCCAGGTCAAGGTCCGCGGTTTCCGCGTCGAGCCGGGGGAGGTCGAGAGCGTCCTGACGGCCCACCCGGCGGTGCGCGAGGCCGCCGTGGTGGCACGCCAGGACGTTGCCAGCCTGCTCGCCTACGTGGTGACGAGCCGTGAGCCGTTCCCGACGTCCGAGGAGCTGCGCGATTTTCTGCGGCAAAAACTGCCGGAGCACATGGTGCCCGGGGCCGTGGTCGAGCTGCCGGCTCTGCCGACGACGAGCAGCGGCAAGGTCGATCGGCGGGCGCTGGGACGCTTGCCGGCGCCGCGGACGCCCTCGTCGCGGCCGTCGTCCTACGTCGCTCCCCGCAATCCGACCGAGGAGCTCCTGGCGGAGATCTTCTCGGAGGTGTTGCGTCTTCCCCGGGTCGGGATGCGCGACGACTTCTTCGAGCTGGGCGGGCACTCGCTGCTGGCCACCCAGATCGTCTCCCGCCTGCGCCGGCTCTTCGGCGTCGACCTGCCCCTGCGGAGTCTGTTCGAGCACCCGACGCCGGAGCAGCTCGCCTCCTGCCTTGCCGCGCCGGGCGAGGACGAGCGGCGCGCGGCGGCGCCGCCGCTCGTGCCGGCGGGGCGCGGCGCGCCGCGGGTCGCCTCCTTCGCGCAGGAGCGGCTGTGGTTCCTCGACCAGCTCGATCCCGGGACGAGCACCTACAACATCCCCACCGCCGTCCGCCTCCGGGGCGCTCTCGACCCGGCCCTCCTGGAGCGCAGCCTGAACCAGGTGATCGCCCGCCACGAGGTGCTCCGCACCCGCTTCGAGACGGTCGGCGGACGGCCGCTGCCGGTGGTGGTCGACGCTCTGCGGCTGCGCCTGCCGACAGTGGACCTCAGCGCCCTCGGCGAGGCCGGGCGCGAGGCCCTGGCCGGGCGCCTGTCGGCGGCTGCGGCGCGACACGTCTTCTCGCTGAGCGAAGGCCCGCTTCTCGACGCCCGGCTGCTGCGCCTGGAACCGCTTGAGCACGTCTTCCTGCTCACCCTCCACCACGTCGTCGGCGACGGCTGGTCCCTGGGGGTCCTGGTCCGCGAGCTCGCCGCCGGGTACCGGGCCGGGTCGGAGGGCCGGGAGAGCGGGCTTCCCGGGCTCCCGGTGCAGTACGCCGACTTCGCCCGCTGGCAGCGGCAGTGGTTGTCGGGAGAGGAGCTGGAACGCCAGCTCGCCTGGTGGCGGCAGCGGCTCGGTGGCCCCCTGCCCGTCCTCGAGCTGCCGCTCGACCGGCCGCGGCCGGCCGTCCAGACCTACCACGGAGAGCGCTCCTCCCTGCACCTGCCGCCGGAGCTCTCGGAGCAGCTTCGGTCGCTTTCACGGAGCTCGGGGGCGACGCTTTTCATGACGCTTCTCGCGGCCTTCAAGGTGCTGCTCCACCGCCTGAGCGGCCAGGACGAGGTCCTGGTCGGCTTCCCCATCGCCGGGCGCAACCGCGCCGAGACCGAGGACCTGATCGGCCTCTTCCTGAACACCCTGGTGCTGCGCACCGACGTCTCGCGAAGCCCCTCCTTCCGCGACCTGCTGGCCCGGGTGCGCGAGGAGGCCATGGGGGCTTTCGCCCACCAGGAGATCCCGTTCGAAAAGCTCCTGGAGGAGCTCTATCCCGAACGCGACCTCTCCCGCACGCCGATCTTCCAGGTCTTCTTCAACATGGTCAACTTGCCCGACGAGGAGATCCGGCTGCCCGGGTTGACCCTGGAGACGGCGGTCGAGGTCGAGATGCCTTCCAAGTTCGACCTCACGGTCTACGTGGCGGAGAGCCCGGACGGCTCGATCGTCGCCGACCTGGTCTACAACGCCGATCTCTTCGACGCGGCACGGATGGCGGAGATGGCCGAGCAGTACCGGCTGCTCCTGGAAGCGGTGGCGGCCGATCCGGAGGCCGACTGGAGCGCTCCATCCCTCGTCACCACGCGGGCCGCCGGGCGGCTGCCGGTGCCGGCGGCGGCGTTGTCGTCCGAGTGGCTCGGGACGCTCCACGGTGGCTTCGCACAGCGCGCCGCCGAGCATCCGAGCCGGCCGGCGGTGATCGATCCCCACGAGACCTGGACCTACGGCGAGCTCGACCGGCGGGCCAACCAGCTCGCCCACTACCTGCGGGCCCACGGTCTCGAACGCGGCGACGCGGTGGCGGTCTTCGCCCACCGCAACGCCTCCCTGGTCTGGGCCCTGCTGGGGATCTTGAAGGCCGGCGGCGTCTTCGTGATCCTCGATCCGGCCTACCCGACGGCGCGGCTCCTGGAATACGTCCGGGTGTCGCGGCCACGGGCCCTGCTGGAGATCGGCGGCGCCGGCGAGCCGCCGGCCGCCCTCCCGGAGCTTCTCGGGGAACGGCTGTGCTGCCGTCTTTGCCTGCCGTCGCGCCGCGACGCCGGGCGGCGGGCCTTTCTCGCCGGGGAGCCGACGGTGGACCCCGGCGTCGTGCTGGGAGCGGACGATCCGGTCTACGTCGCCTTCACCTCCGGCTCCACCGGCAGGCCCAAGGGCATCCTCGGACGCCACGGCTCGCTGACCCACTTCCTGCCGTGGCTCGCCGTGGCCTTCGGCTTCGACGAGTCGGACCGCCACAGCCTGCTCTCCGCGCTGTCGCACGATCCGTTGCACCGCGACGTCTTCATGCCCCTGTGGTACGGCGCCACCCTCTGTGTGCCCGACCCGGAGGAGATCGGGACGCCGGGCTACCTGGCGCGCTGGGTCGACGAAGAGCGGGTGACGATCTTGAACCTGACGCCGGCGATGCTGCGCATCCTGGCCACCGGCGCGCCGCAGGGAGCGCGTCTCGACTCGCTGCGCCACGCCTTTCTGATCGGCGACGTCCTGACCCGGCGCGACGCGGCCGACCTCTACGCCCTGTCGCCGACGGTCGTGGCCGTCAACTTCTACGGCTCGACCGAGACCCAGCGCTCGCTTTCCTACTTCCCGGTGTCGCGCGCCCGGGCCGCAGCGCGGCGCGAGAAGGCGGTGCTGCCGCTGGGCCGCGGTATCCGCGACGTGCAGATCCTGGTCCTGAACCGTGCCGGTCACCTCGCCGGGGTGGGTGAGCTGGGGGAGATCCACTTCCGCAGCCACCACATGGCCCTCGGTTACCTCGGCGACGAGGAGCTCACCCGGGAGCGCTTCCTGACCAACCCGTTCACCGGCGACGCCGGCGACCGCCTCTACCGCACCGGCGACCTCGGACGCTACCTGGGCGACGGCAACGTCGAGTTCGCCGGCCGTGCCGACCGGCAGGTCAAGATCCGTGGCTTCCGCATCGAGCTCCAGGAAGTCGAGGCGGCGCTCGCCCGGCACCCGGAGGTACGCGAGTGTGCCGCGGGGTTGCACGGCGAGGCGGGCGCGACGTTTCTCGTCGCCTGGGTGGTGGCGGGCGAGCCCGCCCCGGCGCCGCGCGAGCTGCGCACCTTCCTGCTCGCCGAGCTTCCGGACTACATGGTGCCGGCGGCCTTCGTCTTTCTCGGCGAGCTGCCCTTGACCCGAACCGGGAAGCTCGATCGGGCCGCGTTGCCGGCCCCCGAGGGCGAGACCGCGCAGATCGAAGATGGATTCGCCGCGCCGCGAAGCGCCGAAGAAGAGATGCTTCTCGGAATCTGGAGCGAGCTTCTGGGCACGGCGGGGCCGGCGGCGCGACGCATCGGCGTCCACGACGACTTCTTCGAGCTCGGCGGGCACTCGCTGCTGGCCACCCAGGTGCTGTCGCGCCTTGCCGACGCCTTCGCGGTGACGCTGCCGGTACGGCGGATCTTCGAATCCCCGACCGTGGCGGGGCTGGCGCGGGCGGTGCAGGAAGCGCGTGGCGCCGCGACGTCGCCGTCGCTCCCGCCGCTCGAACGGACGGCGCGCCCGGAGGACGGTGTGCCGCTCTCCTCTGCCCAGCAGCGCCTTTGGATCCTCGACCAGCTGGAGCCGGACAGCCCGGCCTACGTGATGGCGGGGGCTCTGCGCCTGACGGGCGACCTGGACGTCGAGGCGTTTGAGGAGAGCCTCGCGGTGGTGATCCGCCGCCACGAGGTGCTTCGCACCCGCTTTCCGGCCACCGGCGGCGAGGCACGACAGGTGGTCGAGGAGCCGTCGTCCCCGGCCTGGACACGCCTCGACTTGAGCGACGTCGCCGCGGTGCACCGTGGAGCGGCTCTTCATTCCCGGATCGCCGAGGAGATCCGGCGGCCCTTCGACCTGGCGACCGGTCCGGTCCTGCGCCCCACCCTGGTGCGCCTCGCCGACGACGAGCACGTGCTGATCCTCGCCCTGCACCACATCGTCGCCGACGGCTGGTCGATCGGCCTCTTGGCACGGGAGCTGACGCTCGCCTACAACGCGGTTGCCGGAGGCGCCGACCCGGGCCCGGTTCCCGGCCTTCCCGCCCTCGCCGTCCAATACGCTGACTTCGCCGTCTGGCAGCGCCGCTGGCTCGCGGAAGCCGTCGCGGACCAGCTCGCCCATTGGACGGAGAAGCTGGCCGGCGTTCCCCTGGTCCTCGACCTGCCGACCGACCGGCCACGGCCAGCGTCCCAGTCCTACCGGGGGGCGTTGCTGCCTTTCTCCTTCTCCGGCGAGCTCACCGGCGCCTTGAGGAAGTTGAGCCGCCGGCACGGGGTCACCCTCTTCATGACGCTTTTCGCGGGTCTCG